>NZ_FUXU01000024.1 GCF_900167155.1 Enterovibrio nigricans DSM 22720
ACGAGGTTTAGACATGAGACTACGACGATTGATGGGTGTAGCCGATCAGATCGTAGCTTCTAGATTTAGTTCCATCGATTTAAGCAACAAAGCCCGTTATCAACACTGTTATTGGTGAATGAGATGTTTGCGCAGGAAGACAACAGTATTGCGCTTACGATCGGTGAATCTATTCCGTTCTCAAGCTATAACACCAGTGCAAATCTACCTGCAAAAACACGTGTGAAACTTTTTAAAAAGCACTTATACAATCTCTCCCGAGGAAAAGCTGGCGTATTCCCGACAGAATCTGCCATTGCATCACCAGAGCCTCGACTCGCGGTTAAAGAAGAATTGGAAAACAGCGAGCGCTTGGGCACTACCCCTGACGGCAAAATGATTTACCTTTATCGCTATCACGATGAATCCCCTGTCATGCGCGAGATAGGACGATTAAGAGAAGTGGCATTTCGCGCCGTTGGAGAAGGCACAGGACAGCGCCGAGACATCGACAAATATGACCCTCACTATTTTCACCTTGTGCTTTGGGATCCAGAGGCGCTCGATATCGTTGGTGCCTACCGTTTTTGCGATACACAAGCAATCATGGCAAATCACGGGGTCGATGCCATCTACACCAATACATTGTTCAATTTTAACGGCGGTATGAGGCAGGTCTTGGATCAAGGATTGGAACTTGGCAGAAGCTTTGTGCAGCCTAAATATTGGGGGAAACGGAGTTTGGACTACTTATGGCTCGGGATTGGTGCATTCTTATCAAAGCACCCACACTATCGCTACCTGTTCGGCCCTGTCACAATCAGCAACGCGATGCCGCTGGCAGCGAAGGAACTCCTTATTTTTTTCTACTCTATGTATTTTGGATCATCGGCCATGTTGGCAACATCCAAACGCCCTTTCAACCTCAATAATCAGAAGCAGCATGAGTTGCTCGGGCAATTTTGCGGTGACAATTATCAGAAAGATCTTAAAACGCTTAAATCCCTGCTCGATAATTTGGGAACAGCCATTCCAACACTCTATAAACAATACAGTGAACTCTGCGAAGATGGCGGCGTTCAGTTTTTAGATTTCAGTGTTGACCCAGATTTTGCTGACTGCATTGATGGTTTGGTCATGGTAGACCTTACCAAGCTGAAGGAAAAAAAGCGGTTACGCTACATCACACCTCATAGAGAAAAAGCGTTGAGCGAAGCTTAGCGTTTAAACCGCACATGAAAAAAAGGCGCGAATTCATCGCGCCTTTTTCGTATATTCAATCTAGAAACAGTGCTTACCAAGCTCTCACTGGCCCTGTATCCACATGGATAAAGCCACTTTTCGGGTAATACCCGACGCCGCCAGCATTTAACGACAACGCTGCTTTTCGTAAGGAAGCAAGCGGAACGCCTTCCACAAAGAAATCGATAGCCTGTCCCGTCATGTGGTAGCTCTTTTTAGCTTGACCGCCACCACCATTTCTCAACATTTCATTGGTTGCTGGCGAACGATAACCTGACACCATAGTGATGGGGTTCGGTGCCTTTACCAAGCCACAAATCGCTACCAGCTGATCATAGAGTTTCGGGTCCATCTCCGTTGACAAATTTCTCCGATGATCGCGGCATAAGTGGTTTAACTCACCGAGACCATCCATGAGATATTGTTTGCCATCGAAATAACAAACATCAAGGTGTTCACCCGTATTAATGCTGGTCATCGCCAAATTTCGAGGCTTCCCCTGAGCAATCGGGAGCGCAAAAGCCGCATTAGGTAGCACCGCCGCAGCCAGACAGGCGACTCCGCCCACCATAAAGCGACGACGTTGAAGATCCAAACCGTCCATAAACCAACAAGTTCCCACAACTGTAAATCACAACAAGTAGCGGCAAGGCCCCGTTTTTTGACACAAAAAACGAGTGCGCACACTAAACAAAGGGGAATCTATAGATTTATTAATTAACAATCAAACGGGTTGCTGTCTCTAAAATGAGCATAAACATGTAAAAACACCACCTTCGTGCTGATATTTCACACAATTTCGTCATTGTCAGAGAAATGTAAATTAATGAAATTATGACTATGGGGCCACAACACCGTCATTGCCCTGGTTTAAACCCTAGGTAGGCTAAATGGGCAGACGACTCGCGGCGAGAGAAGATACTGTGGCGTTATTTCGCTTTGGGCGCGTATCATAGTGATATACATCATCTCGAAACTCCACGCCTCCTTCTTCATTTACCCATGCGGTTTGATAAATGGTATGCACTTCAATTTGCTTACGAAGCGATACCCATTTTGTTTCTGGAATTTGCGATAGTAATCGTAATCGCCAAACTTTAACCCCGATTTACTCAACAAGATCTGCGCCAGTGTTTCGGCTTTTTGTACACGAATACAACCTGAACTGTATGCTCGGCGTTCTTTGTTAAAGAGACTCTTTGCAGGCGTATCATGTAGGTAAATCGCGTTCCCATTGGGCGTGTTGAACTTATAGCGTCCCAGTGCATTGAAGTTACCGGGAGACTGTTGGAGACGGTATGGGAAGTTTCTCGGTGTCACCGTTTCCCAGTCAATTTCTTCATGGGGTATTACATTGCCATTGACCCAACTACTGAGCACGGTATAGGAGTGTTTCGAAAGGTATTCATTGTCCTCTCTCACCTTTGGAAGAATATCCTCTCGCATGATCTTCACCGGGACATTCCAACTCGGGTTAAAGACGACGGAGTCCAAACGAGATTCAAACAACGGTGTTCTTCTACTTGGTCGTCCGACAACCACTTTACTGTCCAGAATAAGCTGGCTATCCAACCACAATTCCATTTCGTAATTTGGGATGTTCACCAAGATGATCTTCTCTCGACCTGTCGGCCATAAGCGAAGCCGTTCCATATTTAAAGCGAGGATTTGGATGCGATTATCGGCTGATTTATTGAGCCAGCGACGCGTCTTGTGTCCAATGACGCCATCCACTTTCAAGCCATGCTGTTGCTGAAATCGCTTCACAGCTTGCACCAACGTTGCGTTGTAAAAGCCAACCTTGTCAATTTTCAGCCTTTGCGCTTCAGGTGTACTCAACACACCTTGTCTTTCGAGGTTAGTGATCAGGCTGTCAGGATTATCCAGCTTTTCACCATGCTTAATCAGCCCGCGCTGAAGAAATTTTGGCCAATATGAGGGTTCCAAATCTTGTAACGCTACGATCGCTTTCGCCATTTCACGATATTGCATCGTGGCGGGTCTCAAATTGTGGACGAAGCCATAGAGTTTGTTCTTCATTGCTGAGACCAGAAAGCGGTTCATCTGTGTCAGCGTTGGGGAAGGCAAAACGGCATCAATGTCAGTGCCGAAAAACCAGCTTTTGCCATTATTAGGGATGGATTCGATGTAGCTTATCAAAGCAAGAAGGCTATCAGTGGCAAACACGTCATACGCGCGCCAACCACCACTTGCACGCAATTCTCTCAATATTACCGCTCGCCATTCAAAATCCTGGCTAATACCCGCCAAAGAAATAATGTTGATTTGGGTTTCTAACTCGTCTTTGGCTCGATAATCATGCCAAATAGGGGAAAACGAGAAGCTTTCGTAGATACGGGCAACTTCATCCGTGTACGTAACGATGCCAACTTCCGGCTCAGCCTGCTGAACCCAAAGTAGTGCTTCTTCAGAGATGCGACGCTCATTGGACGCCTCCACAGCCATTGCCGCGAACGGGAATAGGGCAAAAACAACCAGTGCCTTAATAATCGTACGGACAAATCCCATGCATCACCTCCAAATAGAGATCTTAGTATGGCAAATGACACAATTTTCGTTGGCGGAATTTTTATGAATATTACAAATCAGAGAGTTAGAAAAGCATGATCTGAAAGCATGACCCAATGGTTGTCCCATACTACGTCAGTCCCTTGATATATCGGGATTTCTTTTGCACTTTTCACAACTAATCGTCCACTACCTGAACTGATTGCAAAGCCAAATTGATTTGCCGAAGCACCTGATGCGTCAAGCAAAGTGCCCATTTCCATGAGTTTTCCAGAGCCGAGATCCCACACACCAAAACAGTTTCCTCTCGGAGAGGTGGCGACAATCTGTGAATCTGTACACGCAACACTGCCAATATATTGATTGAACCGCTGCCACTGTTCTGGCCTTGCCTCTAACGCTAGAAACTCACCACTTTTTCTCAATATCGCTAACAATGGCAAGGCTGCACCGTCTTCGCCCTTGTATTGCTGGGCAACCACAACATCACCATTCCTACTAATCGCAATATGCCTAATGCTCAGTTGGTGATTTTCCAACTCGTACCGTCCTTTCAACATGCCACTCTTACGATCAAGCAACACCAGAGCTGGCGCCATATTGTCAATATTGAGCTTTTCTCGGCCTCGCGTTTTTATACCGCCTACCGCCACCGCTAATGTTTCGTCATTAACCACTCTCACTTCATGAGGACCGGTACCAAAACCCGAAAATTCCCGTGTTTTATGTAAACACCCTGAAGGCAATATGTCATAAACACCAATAATGCCATCACTGGTTTCTGTAACACCTTCACTGGTATATAGAAAATGTTCGTAGACATCACCATGCCCATAAAAGATGCGATCATCCGGCGGGTAATAAACACCAAGCGTGGTTCCGTTTTGTGTATTGATGGTTTGAATAAACCTTCCTGGACGGCGGGCAAAAACAAAGCCCATTGACCGTTCCCTCATTAACGCGATGCCGTGGCCACGAGCTTGAAGAGAAGAACTAAAACACCGAATGCCTTCGCGTGAAACCCCGGTGACCTCATATCCTCCATCATCGCTTCTTGCACACCCCAAAAACGCCGGTTTCACGTTGTCTGAATATCTCGTTTTAATTCCCAGTCCGGCGAGTGTGCCACCTACGACAGACACACCGAGCGCAGACAACAAAAGACGTCTTCGTTTTTGACTGATAGCCATCGATTCAATCACCGTCTGTAGAATTAAAGCCGACTATCATTCCCAGCGCGGGTCCCGCCTCATCATCCAGCGCTATATTAATGTATTCGAGGTTGTTCAATACCATGATCAATGAACGGTAACCTTCTTTCGATTCGAGTAACGCTTTTAAGCCCTCACCATCAGGAATACTTTCTACTGCTGCCTCCCAGTGTTGCGTGAGACAGTTAGCGAGTTCCGTATGTGCGTTTGCAATAAGAATAGGCTCAAGGGTTTGCGCATAGAGACGTTGAAGATGCACGACACTTGCACGTAAAACCGTGAGCGACTGTTGCGAACGCCAAGCTTGTGCCTGATAGGGTTTTGGATATCCAGGCTTGCCCATCGGCAATTCAATGGCTTTCATCGTTGTGGCCAGTTTCGCTGCAATAAGCCTAAGTGCATCGGTATCACGCTGTTTTTCCTCGGCATCACGCCACGGGTTAACAGCCCAAGACGCCGTCAACGCCTCAGCAGACGAAACAATTTTTCCCGCAACTACAGTCATAAGCCTGCAGTTTTCCTTCACATGGATTGTATTTGCGGAATCAAACAGCAGCCACTCCATCGCCCCTAACCCCTGAACCGCCACACTTTCTGTTGAAAGAGAGTCCACAGAGTAGGGACCGCCCTTTTTAATCAACCGTGATAATTGTCGACCTGTCGTATTTTTTTTGTCTGGATAAAATTGTATTTGCCAACTTAACGATGTGGCTTTTTCATTGCCAACATTTGTACCTTGAAGCGGAGCCCAAGCCTTCATTGCTTCGACCCACGCCTGTTTTGTGCTTTCTATCTGAGACGGTTCACTGTCGGTATCGCAAAAGCGGTTGGTTGACTTCGCAAGGAGAGAAGCATCTTGAAGAAATCTCTGTGATGCCAGATGCTGACTTGCCCATAGCGGATCAGGGATATCCACCGTTTCAGTTTCCGCGTCCAACCCACACCCAGATAGCGCAACCAGAGCCCCAACTAACATCGAGATTCTCATGGTCGTCTTCTTTTCTATTCGGTTCATTTTCATGCCTACAAAGAATGAAGAAAGGCAATCAGCGCTTCACGCTGCTTCTGATCAAAGCCCAAAACTGTTTGCTTAGTCGCTTCAGCCTCACCGCCATGCCAAAGCACCGCCTCCAAGGCGTTTCGTGCACGACCATCGTGCAGGAATTCAGTATGACCGTTCACCTCTTCGGTATAACCCAAGCCCCATAACGGCGCAGTTCTCCACTCTTGCCCATTCGCTAAAAACTCGCCACGGTTGTCAGCTAAGCCCTCCCCCATATCATGGAGAAGAAGATCGGTATACGGGTGAATCAATTGATTGCTGATTGCTTTTCGGCCTTCTACAGTGCCCGTTTTAATGTCACGTTGGTGACAGCTTTGGCACCCTGAATCAACAAACAGAGCCTCACCTTCTATAACCAGTGGGTCCTTCACATTTCGACGCTTTGGAACTGCTAAGTGTTGCGTATAAAACTCTATAAAATTAAGAATTTTCTCACTCACTTCAGGGGCTCCCCCATTCGGAAAAACGTCACAAATAGCCTGGGATGGAGAGCAATTTTCTTTTGGGAAATGTGTCGTTGTCAGCCCTAAATCGCCATTAAACGCCGCCGCATTTTGCTGCATCAAATTCGGTTGGCCCGCTTTCCATCCAAATCGTCCAATCTGCGTCGTGCCAGAGGCAATGTCCCACACCTTGTTCGGACGGCCTGAGATCCCTTTACCTTCTGAAGCTTGTTCGTCTGCGAATCGCTCGATAGTTTGGTTAGGAATGGCTTCCAATAAGCCTAAACCAATCATTGGGGGAGCGACTCTCAACGACATTTCAGTCGAAGGGTGAAGTTTGCCGTAGTTCAGCGCTTCTATCGTCAACACGGGTTTTCGAAGTTCAACTTTGAAGCCATCACTAAACGTTTCTGTGTGGGTTTCAAATTCAACTTTTATGTGCCCTTCTTCCTTTGAACCGGGTAAAGCAAAGTCTTGCAACTGACCACCATACGTAGGCTCTGGTACATTTCCATGTCTCTTTACCCATGCCTTTTGTGCTTCCGATATTGCTGGGATACTGAGGCGGATGAGAATGGATACAGCATTTGAATCACTTTCCGAAGGAAGGTGTCCTCTGCCATCTTTAATATGACAATTCTGGCAACCATTCGTATTGAACAAAGGCCCTAACCCGTCTCTTGCACCAGTTGATGCGGGTGCGCTCACCCAGGGGTTACGGAAAAAACTGTTTCCAACACTAAAATCGATTTGTTCTGACAGGGGAAGGTTTGAGGCGGCTTGCGAAAATGCATTTGCGCCTTGTTGAGCCGTTGTTGTATCACCGCCAGATTTTACTGACGCAAAGAGAGTGGAAGATACAAACATGAGTAATAAAAAAAGAGAATACTTCATACATCCAGCACGTAATTAACAGTTACGGTATAACGACAAAAGCCTCCAAAGATCGGAGGCTTGCGATAGAGTGACATTTTCTAGAATTGGTGATCAGCGGTGTCTGGATTCAAGTTGGTAATACCCACAACACCAGCCACTTGTTCGATGCCTTGCGTCTGCTGGACCAAAGCACTAATCGCACGGTTAACTAGCTTATTGCCCGACGCATTGTCAGAAGCAATCAGCTGGTCGAAATACACGTTCTGTTTTTCTGCAGACTCGACCAATTGATAAACTTCTTTCTTGGCATTCTCGAAATCGGCCATGATGGATTTAGCCGCTTTCGGATCAGACGCTTTCACCATGTCGTAAAGTGATGGGCCGGTCAGTGTTGAGCCATCTACCTTTTTATATGAACCCGTAAATACGTTATAGATGCCCAGTTCGTTGTAGTAGTGTGAATTGTGCGTATTATCCGAAAAGCAATCGTGCTCATCTTCCGTCGAGTTTGCTTCAAGCGCCACTTTCATCCGCTCTCCCGCGAGTTCACCCAGTGACAACGATCCCATGCCAAATAGCATTTTCCGCAATCCATTATCAGCATTGTCAGATAATAGCGAGGCGCGATAGTTACCTTTTTGGTCAGCCGCCCATTGATTTTTCATCCAATCCAAATCAGAAATTAACAATTCGGCAGCCGCTTTTAAGTAATCTCTACGACGATCACAGTTACCGTTAGTACATGATTCTCCATACGCGAAATCA
Source organism: Enterovibrio nigricans DSM 22720 (assembly GCF_900167155.1). Lineage (GTDB taxonomy): Bacteria > Pseudomonadota > Gammaproteobacteria > Enterobacterales > Vibrionaceae > Enterovibrio > Enterovibrio nigricans. Next base: position 8,109 of record NZ_FUXU01000024.1, read on the forward strand.
CTGTATGCACGCTCACCAGCGCCTGCTTTTGTGCCGTTTAAATCTTGTCCCCACAGAAGAAATTCAATCGCATGATAACCCGTCGCAACATTCGCTTCTGACCCAGCGAGCTCATTGAGTGAAGCAAGAAGTTCCGGCGTAATCGTTGACACATCCAGAGTTTCACTGCCCATTTGCAATGATTCACTTGCCACAATATTGGCTACCGCGCCGGGATTACCCAACTCGTATTGATAATCATCTGCGACGTAGTCTATAAGCCCCTCATCTAAAGGCCATGCGTTTAGTTGGCCTTCCCAATCATCGACAACGCCATTCCCAAAACGAAATACTTCCGTTTGTTGATAGGGAACACGCGCAGCCAACCATGCTTTTTTGGCCGCTTCGAGCGTGCTGGCTGATGGATTGCTATTCAGTGTATCAATAGCCTCACCAAGTTGATTGGCAGTAGAGTGAGCGTCACTGAAAACGGCATGCGCGAGATCAGCATAATGTTCAACAACGTCAGTACGCGTTGATGCAGATGCTAGGGTCGTTCCCCCTACAAAAATCAACGCTGAGTAAGCGATTGCAAGAGATGAGCGTTTCATAGTCCTTCCTTGAGTGTGGTTTCATAACAAATACCCTGATTGATAACGATTATTACATTTATTTACACTTACATTCAAATGCAAATGTGAATTACTATCATCTGCACTCTACTCGGATCACAACACCCTCTTGAAACAAGTGAAAAGTTTTAGAATTAAAGATAGGGAGGAGTATTGTGAGTAAATTGCTTTCGCTAACTCTTTTCCAAATGTGTAAGGTTTGGTAAGAAACGTGCGAAAGGCCTTTTAAAAAAAAGGTTTTGCACTGATAATTTCGCCGATTTTACAAATTGCAGTTTTTAAGGAGACGCTTCTATGGAGAAGCACGAAGAGGTATTGGTTGCATTGAGGCAAATCATCCGTGCCATTGACCTGCATTCTAGAAAGTTGAACAAGGAAGCAGGATTAACAGGCCCGCAACTTGTATTAATGAGGGCGATTCACGATCTTGATGAAGTCACCATTCGACAGCTTTCAAATCACACCAATATGAGTCAAGCTACCGCGACGACCATTCTTGATCGCCTAGCTTCCAGAAATCTCATTGTCCGTGTTAGAAGCAACCTCGATAAGCGTAAAGTGCACGCACATCTGACCCCTGAAGGGGAGCAAGCGTTAGAGCAAGCACCGAAGCCGCTGCAAGAAAGCTTCATTTCACGTTTTCAGGCGCTCGACGAGTGGGAACAATCACTTCTAATTTCCTCTGTTCAACGTATCTCATCTATGATGAACGCCGATAGCATTGATGCCGCACCCCTGCTGGAAGTTGCACCACTTACATCCTCAGAACACTGAGTTTAAAGCCCCTCGCGGGCTTTATTCCTGTCTTACCTCTCTCAAAATCATCACCTCTTTCGGTTTGCACACATCGCGTAAATCTACAGGCACGCCATTACGACATAGCAAGCAAATGAAAATAAATATTCATTCACTAACCGCATAAAAAACAACGGAACACTGCCGTATTCTTAGGCAATCTGAAGAAATAGCCATGCACTTAATATTGAATTCTATCGATAAGAATCTAACTTTAACTTGAGACGGATGTATTGAAAGTGAGTGTCTAATGAAACGTTCAAGACGCGTTATGGTTATTGATGATTCGGAATCAATCTTAGCCCTGATGGTATTAATGCTAAACGAACTCGGTTACAACGAGGTCTGTACGCACTCATCACCTCAAGAAGCACTTAAACAACTCAAGCGTTCGCCACAACTTTTCGACATAGTTTTCACCGATCTCAACATGCCAGAAATTGATGGTATGGCTGTGATTCGAGAATTAGGGGAAATCAAGTATCAAGGTGGAATCTGTATTATTTCTGACCTTGATGTTCGTATCATTGAGTTAGCAGCTGAAGTAGCAAGACAACAGCATGTTTGCTTGTTAGGCAATATCGCTAAACCCATCACGTCGGATGGACTGCGGTTAATCTTCAACCGCATGACGCACATGGAAGAACGAAAATTTGTTAATTTTAAAAAAATGACAAAAGACGAGCTGCTCGATTGCATTATTCGCCACCAAATCATTCCGTATTACCAACCTAAATTGAATCCTGAAAACAATTTGGTTGAAAGTTTGGAAGTGCTGGCAAGAATCAATTTGCCCAGCGAAATGGATGCAGTGTTGCCCGGCAGGTTCATACCGACAGCCATCGAGAATGATCTCATGGATCTCCTCACCATGCAGCTCGCAGAAAAAACAGCGCTTGATATGAGCGCACTCTCCAGCATTTTTGGCAATCAGGTAAAAGTGAGTATTAATCTTGCTCCCCAACAATTAGCCAACCTAGACATTCCAAACCGTTTAGAGTCTTTATTTGACGCAAAACACATTGCTAAGTCTCGCATTGTATTGGAAATAACGGAAGAATATGAACTCAAGTCGACAGAACAAATGGAGTCGCTAAATCGCTTGAGGATCCGGGGATACGGCTTGTCGCTTGATGATTTCGGTACCGGTTTCACTAACATTCAGCAACTTCGAAGTTTGCCTTTTACCGAAGTGAAAATTGATCGCACTTTAATCAACCAAATCCACTGCGATCAATTTAGCCAAGTTATTGTCAGTTCACTCACGGATATTGCTGATAGATTTAAAGTAGACCTTGTCGCTGAAGGTATCGAACACTTTGAAGATTTGGACTACCTCACCTCTCGTTATCCTGGCATCTTGCTGCAAGGGTTTCTAATCAGTCGCCCTAGACCTCTCGAAACCCTGTCTAGTTGGTATCAACAATGGCTGAAAAGCGTCGAAACAACATACAGCTAAGAATCTCCGATCATTAATCTTGTTTTTCATTCCTGATTTCACTTCTGTGCAAAGAGGTTATGCCACACAACAACAACGACTGTCTGTTTGGCTTTCCTCTGTCCTACCCAGCAGATCTAACTGTAAATTTTGTTAGTTCTATTCAAAATTTTGTGATACCTCTATTCGTCAGAAATGCTTGCCCATTCAGCGCAAGTTTACTCGTTTGCTAAAGGAATAAGCGTAAATGAAATCTATCGGCGTAATTGGTGGTATGAGTTGGGAATCGACAATGACCTATTACCGCTTACTCAATCAATATACAAAGCGTGAATTAGGAGGACACAACTCAGCAAAAATTTTGATGAGCAGTGTCAATTTTGCTGAGATAGAGGCATACCAACGCTCGGGTGATTGGGATAAATCGGCACACTCGCTCGCAGATGAAGCCAGAAAGCTGGAAGCCGCAGGTGCTGACTTTATTCTCATTGCAACTAACACAATGCATAAAGTCGCAACAGAGGTACAAAGCGCAATCTCAATTCCGCTTCTTCATATCGCCGACGCAACAGCCCTTACACTAAAAGAAAACGGTATCCACCATGTTGGTCTGTTAGGGACAAGATTCACGATGTCACAACCGTTTTACAAAGAACGTTTAGAAGCTCATGGTATCACCGTCTCAGTTCCACCCGATTGGCAACAAGACGTTATTCACGAAATTATTTACCAGGAGCTCTGCCAAGGTGAAATTAAATCACACTCCCGCCAGCAATACTTGTCAGTTATTGAAGAGCTACAAGGCTTAGGTGCACAAGCCGTTATTCTAGGCTGTACTGAAATTGGTCTACTGGTCCAGCAAAATCACACCGACGTTCCTTTGTATGACACCACAGACCTACACGCACTCGCCGCAGTTAAATTGGCATTGGAAGATAAGTAATAGAGAACACCAAGGATGACGATACGAAAAGCAACGCCTGCAGATTTAGAGACAATCAATACCATTTATAATCACTACATCCTCAATACATCTATCACGTTTGATTATGATGTTTGGTCTCTTGATCAAAGACGAAATTGGTTCGAAAAAATCAGTCACAATAGCGATATATACCACGTCATTGTTAAAGAAGACGAACAAGGCAGTGTAATTGGTTTTGCTTACAACAACGAATTTCGCGAAAAGTTGGCCTATAGGGTCAGCAGTGAGCTGACCATTTACCTTCACCCTGACTATGCATCTAAAGGTGCAGGCTCACAGTTGATGCAGTCGCTATTGAACAGGATTTCAACATCTGAAGTCCACCGTGTTTACTCTGTCATCACACTACCCAACCCTGCGTCACTTCGACTGCATGAAAAGTTTGGGTTTAAACAGGTAGGTATACTGTCAGAATCTGGCTACAAATTTGAACAATATCATTCTGTTGCAATACTTGAAAAAAGCTTTTAATTTTATAAGCCTGCAATAAGCCTTCGTGTCACTAGACGTGAAAGTCTACCAAGCCATGTCTAGTGTCACATACAACCACTTTCTCTTTTTAGCAGCATCAAACAGAAGTATCTCCATTAAGCATGCATTCCACGCGTTCTTGTTTTTCCGTCAACTTCCATCGATTAATCACAGCGTGAAAATTAATAGCTCTACTTTTCAAAGCCTTAAATGGCAATGCCTCGAAAATAAAGTTATCTAGGCTTAAACAGCAGAATATTACCTACACTTACATTGTTATATGTGCAACTGATGTAACATATTTGGAGCGGACTAACATGAAAATTTCCACCAAAATTAAAGCCGCCTTTGTGGGTATGAGTGTATTTGCAGTCATTGCCACCGCAGCATTATTAACGATCACAGCAACTGACACATCGAGTAAAGCCCTAGAGCAACAAGTTCAAAATCAATTACTCTCGGTCAGAGAAGTAAAAAAATCCGAGATTGAGCATTACTTTGACGGGATTAGCAAACAGCTAACTAACCTCGCGAATTCCACGATGACGGAAGACGCAATGTTGCAGTTCTCAAAGAGCTTTAAAAGTGTCAATACGGAAACATTCCCCGAACAAGATCAAGCGCAGAAATTGCGCGATTACTACACCAACGAGTTTGGAAAGACTTTCCAAGAAACCAATGCGAAAGATTCGAATTCTCTAGCGACACTAAAAAACATTGGTATAAATGGAAAACTCTTACAGCAAGCCTACATTGGGGTGAACGAAAATCCGCTAGGAAATAAACACCTTTTAGATAAAGCGGACGATGGCACTACATACAGTGAGATTCATGAGGTGTTTCATCCCAACTACCGCACCTTCCTTGAGTCTTTTGGCTATTACGACATATTTTTGGTGGATACATCAGGCAACATAGTTTATTCCGTATTTAAGGAATTGGACTATGCAACCAACTTGGTTAACGGACCTTACCGAGAAAGTGGACTTGCAGAAGCATTCAATGGCGCAAAGAACCTAAGTAAAGGTGAATTTTCTTTTGTAGACTTCGCTCCCTACTACCCTTCCTATGACAGTCCTGCATCCTTTGTTGCCTCACCGATTGTGAGAAATGGCAAAAATATTGGTGTGCTTGTTTTCCAGATGCCCATCGATAACATCAATGCGATCATGACGTATGGCGGGATGTGGCACGAAGATGGACTCGGTGACACGGGTGAATCATTTCTAGTCGGCCCTGACAACCTGATGCGTTCACAAAGCCGTCAACTGGTCGAAAATAAGTCTGATTACCTCAAAACACTACGTGAAACTGGCGTTAGCACGGAATTGATCAATCGTATCGATATGACCGAATCCTCCGCTGGGCAACAACCTGTCAACACCGCACATGTAAACGCAGCCCTTAATGGGAAAGCAGGTTTTGAGACCGTCATCAACCATGCCCAAGATGAAGTCTTTGCCGCTTATAAGTACGTCAATATCCTTGGTAAGCAGTGGGCATTGGTGACTGAGATTCATAAAAGTGAAGCAATGGCTGCTGTAAACCATCTTGAAAATACGCTTTCGACCATCGCAATGCTAATCGGTGCAACATTGATTGCGATATCGATCCTGATGGCGTGGCTCATTGCGGGCAGTATAAGCAAACCGATTTCTGTATTAACCAATAAAATCACCCATATCGCCAATAACCACGATTTAACGGTTCGGTTAGATGTGAAGGGAAAAGATGAAATCACAGAACTTTCGTCATCAATGAACGCAATGCTTGAAGATTTTCTGAATGTTATCAGGGGTGCTGATACCACTGTAAAAACATTAGGCGTAGCTTCAGTAGAGATACGAAACAACATAGAATCAATGCGTAACGAAGTTGATATGCAAGCGTCCAACTCTAGTCAGGTTGCGACAGCCGCAACAGAAATGAACGCATCCATCTCTGAGGTCGCACAGTTTGCAAACAGCGCATCCGATTCGTCAGAGAATGTTGTGGTTTCGGTTAAACAGAGTGCGGATGTTGGCCAACGTTTGGTTTCTGAAATTTCAGAACTCTCAACCAAAATGGGTGATGCTACTGACTCAATGCAACAGCTATCAACTGAGAGTAACTCGATAGGTTCAGTATTGGACGTTATTCAAGGTATCGCTGAGCAAACTAACCTACTCGCGTTGAATGCCGCCATTGAGGCTGCTCGTGCAGGAGAGCAAGGTAGAGGCTTTGCAGTTGTTGCCGATGAAGTTCGCTCACTTGCGATTAGAACGCAAACCTCAACGGAAGAAATTCGCGCGAAAGTCGAATCACTACAATCTGAAACAAATAAGGTGGTCAATGGCATTTCAGGCGCAAACAAGTTTGTAGCCAGCAGCGTTGAAAACTGCAATCGGAACAATGAGATGCTTGATCAAATTGCCAATATGATGACTGAGATTAATGACATGAACACGCAGATCGCCACCGCAGCAGGTGAGCAATCTTCCGTCACTCAAGAAATTTCGTTGAATGTCAATAATATTGCGAGTTCATCAAAACACCTTTCCGACAAAACACACAGCACTGACAATACAGCGAAAGAAATCAACACCCAAACCATGCAGCTTACAAAGCAAATTGGAATGTTTAAAATAGCATAATAAGTTAGAAAAAAGAGCCCATACAAATATGGGCTCTTTTTTTATGCAAATACATCTTCTTGAGCGGGAAAATATTCAATAATACACTTTGAAAATTCAATAGGCATTTCTAACATTGGACTATGACCGCAATTAATAACCTTTCTAACTTTTAAATTCACCTCAGATTCTGCAAGGTTTTCCCAATGTGAAATTGGTGTAATTTCATCATGGTCGCCCCAAATTAATTGGATGTCATGCGGTACATTTTTCACTGCCTGAGGAACATTATAATCACGACTAACACCCAGCCACTTTGCGATATTAATGAATGCCCTTTTATCACCAAACAAAGAGGCAATTTCTTCGACACCATTTTGAGGGATTTTAGTTTTATCGAAAAACACGCGGGCAGCAAGTTCTCGCGCTACCTTGACGTCACCGGTTTTTAAATCTGCCAATGTGACCCCTGTTTCGAGCTCTGCCAAGCCTGGCGAACCGCTAACAATCAAACCGCAAACTTTGCTCGGGTTAAGACGCGTGTACTCTAACGAAATTAACGCACCCATCGAGTTTCCTGCAATAATTGGCTTGTCATTGCAGTGCGACACAACCTCATCAATTTTCTTTATAGCGTATTCCATACTGCCTTTTAGACTAATTGGAATAGGCTGATTGAACGATATAACTTTATATCCATTGTCGCAAAGCGTGTTTGCTACATCATCCCAAATCCATCCCCCGGCGAAAAGGCCTGGTAATAGAATGATTGACTGTCCACTGCCTTTAATTGAAACATCCATTTACTGAGTTCCTTTTTTATTTAATTTCGCAAATTAAATGCGACAGGCAATTAATGTTCAAGTTAAAGTTTATGACAGCCACCATAACCTGACGCAGGTAACGCGGAAATGTAACTAATGATTCTGATATTTCATAGCCATAACAATTTGGGATTTATATTGCAACACGAAGATTGAATAAACTAAAAATAATACATTCATTTATAATTAACGTTAATTTTAATATACCGAATGATATGTAATAAAAAGGCCAGCAATACGCTGGCCTTCTCTTCTTTATATTATCCGTTAATCTGCAATTTCTAATGCTTCTTGGTGAGGCGTCGTTACCTTTGCAACCTCGCCAAACCCGCGAAGACCGACCACGTGAACATGTTCTTTATCATTAAAGATCTTACGAACAAGTTTGTAGGTCGTTCCCTGCTCAGGACTGATATTTTCAGGTGCTGCAATCAAAAGCTGCATATCGAGGCGATGACAAAGCTCAAACAGCGTAGAGATCGATTTCGCATCCAGACGCGCTGCCTCATCAAGGAACAGTAAACGACAAGGAATCACATCTTTACCACGCAGGCGACGAGACTCTTCTTCCCAACTCTGAACGACCATCAATAGAATAGCTTGACCCGTACCAATGGCCTCACCCGTAGACAGCGCACCAGACTCAGCACGCAGCCAACCATCAGTACCACGGTTCACTTCGATACCCAGTTCAAGGTAGTTTCGATAATCCAAAAGCTCTTCACCCAGAACTTGCGGAGAACGCTGACCCATATCAATATGCGGATTCAAACGCTGGAACAATTTCGCCATTGCTTCCGAAAACGTCAGTCGGTTGTTGCCGAAGAGATCTTGGTGCTGCTCTGCATTTTCTGCAAGCCCAGCCAGCAATTGCGCGTGCGTATCACGGATAGACACGTTCAGACGCACACCTTTTACCTGACCAAAACCAATGTTCGACAATCCTTGGTTCAGCAAACGAATACGGTTTTGCTCACGCTGAATCGTTTTGCGGATGATGTTTGCCACAGACTCAGAACTGATTGCCAGACGTTTCTCACGCTGAGTCAGTTCTTCGGTCAGGCGGCCTAGTTCCACCTCCATCTCTTCAATCGCTTCGACAGGGTCGTCAGTACGAATGATGTCATGGCGGATACGCTCACGCAGGTGTTGATAAACCGCGACATAGAACAGTACCTTACGCTCTGGACGCGCCATATCTTCCGACGCACGCAGGGCATCGCGCAGTGTTTCATTGTCTGCCACCGCAAGACGCAGCGCACCCAACGATTTATCTGACAACGAACGCAGTTCGTCAGCGGACATGTACGCCATTTCACGGCGGTTCAATTGCTTCTCAACGTTGCTGGTACGCGCAATTTTCAGAACGCCAACCCAACCCGCTTTCGCATTCACTACGAAAGTACGTAGGTCGGTGTATTCTTTGCCCGCTTTCTTCAGCGTCTTGACCAGAGATTTCATCTCCAGTTCAATCGATGTCAGGCCTTTCTCAAGTTCACTCTTACGACTGCGAGACTGAGACAACTGTGCATTCAGTTCATCACGACGAATGCGTGCTCGCTGTTCCGCTTCAACGTCAGCACGAACACCCAGCTCAACCAGTTCACGTTTAAATTCCGCAACAGTTTCTTGTTTTGCCTGATGTGAGCTTTTCAGTGATGCCAATAGCTGGTTGTACTGGTTTACTTGGTCACGAACCTGCTTCACATGTTCACGAGAACGCGTACGCGCGCGCTCGGCATCCACGAGCTTGGCTTTCAGCTGTTCGTTCAGCTCGCTGCTTTTATCCAGCAGAGCCAGAGCATCTTCATAACCGAAGTGGTGTCGTCGCTCAACCAGATCAGACAGTGCGAACAGTGTCTTCTTCAGTGATTGCAGTGACAGATCTGCTTGCTGGTAAGCATCATTCAGTGCATCGAATTGCTCTGGGTCAGCATCCAAAGTAGAAACTAGGTTTTCTAGCTCTGTCAGAGCTTTACCGTGCTCGCGCGTGAAGTGACGTGCTTCGTCCGCTTGAGACAAACGGCTTTCTACTTCTTCTAAACGCGCTTCCAGCGTTTCATCTTCCAGTGCGCTGACAACGTGCTGAAGTTTGTTTAGCAGTGATATCGCTTCTTTCGCGCCAGCCAATTGACTACGGATTTGCTGTTCGTTTTCACGAAGTTGAGTAAGCTGACGCTGAACACTGCCGCGTTTTTCACGCAAGTCTTTCAATGCCGCTTCAGGATCTTCATTGAATGCCACACTCATGTGGTTAGACACAAAGTGGTTGAAGCTTTGGCTCAAACGTTGCAATTTCTGTGCGTCAAACGATGCTTTCGCGTAGTTTTCTACCAGCTCTTCGCGTTTTTCACGCAGCACCTCTAGACGGTGCTCACGTGCCGCGCGGCCAAACAACGGTACTTTCGGGAAACGAGAATAACGTAGCTGACGGTCATTCAAATGAACACAGACCGCGCCTTCCATTTCATCAGCGTCGAAAACACTGTCATCGAAGCCTTCGGCTTCACCTTCAATGACATAAAGGTCCTCTGGGCAATCTTCGATATCAACCAGTTTTTCTTTGATGCCTTTTAGATCGGGGACAACAATCGCGTGACGTGCTGGACCATACAACGCAGAGAAATACGGCGCATCATGCATTGTGATGTCATCGTAGATTTCTGAAAGCAACGTACCACCAAGCGTATCCGCCAGAGATTGCAAACGCGCATCATCGCTACCACCCGGTTGTGCGAGACATTCAATTTCCGCTTCCAACGCCTGTTTCTCTACCGCCAGTTTGTCACGGGTATCCAGCGTTTCACGCTCTTTGGCCATGACTTTCTGCATAGTATCGAGAACAGCTTGGTTATCGTAAAGCTCTTCACCCGATTGCTCTGAGAGTTTCTCTAGCGATTCTTGAGCTGCGATCCATGCCGGCGCAACCTTTTCAAATTCCGCGATTTTGTCTACAAACTCATTCTCGTTACGTTGCAGTTCACGCGTTTTCTCTGATTGCTCGCCCACTGATTCTTCAGCAAACTCTAAACGCTCTTGTTGACGCGCAGATTCAATCTCTACGGCTTCTTCTGTCACAACAGATGTCGAGAATTGGCGCAGGTATTGCTCTGACAGTGTTTTGGCTTGTTGGAAGCTGCGCATCTGACGTTCGAGGTCGCGATGTTGCGCCGCCAATTGGTCAGCGTTTGCAGCCAAAGACGAAAATTCTCGGCCTTTCGCAATGACGTCTCGTGCTTTTGATGCTGCATCGCCACGTTCAACCTGACCGACAACGCTGCGAACCAGTTCCAAACCGCGATCAAACTGTTTCGCTGCCGCAGAAGAAAGATCCAGCTTGTGTTTCAGGCTCAGAAGCTCAGAAGTCTGACGGTCTTCATCTGCTTTCAGCGAAGTCAGTAGTTCTGCCGCGTTGTCTTGAGTTAGATCGTCATTTTCAGAAAGTGATTGCGCTTTTTCTAATGCCTTCACCGCTTGTTGATATTGCAACGCACGGGTTTGCTGCATATCCAGTGCTTGTTGATAATCTGCCAACTGGGTTTTCAGGCTATCAACTTCTTCTTCACTGAAATGCGCTTGCTCTTCAGCGATGGCGAGCTGCTCGGTTGCTTCTTCAACAACCATCATCTGCTCTTCAAGGCGAACAGCCAACTCTTCCAAATCTTCCTGGTAACGCTCAACTTTCTCTTGTTGGCGAACAGCGGTCTGCACCAGTTGCAGGTGATCAGACGCCGCTTGATGATCCAACTCTAAATGCGACTGACTTTCCGTCAATGCATCCAACTCGTCGGTCATGCGACCAAACGTGCCTTGGAAATCATCAAGCTGACGACGCGCACTCAGCAATTCACCTCGGCGTTTTATCGCCAGCTCAAGCTTGTTGCGACGCTCATTGGCGTGACGCATATAATCCGACGCAACATAGTTGGTCGATTCAGTGATCAAGTGTTTGAACAGATCTCGGTCACGTTGCGTCAGTTTGATCGCTTCCAGCGTCATGCGGTTTTCGCGAAGTGCCACTTCCATATCTTGGAAGGCTTTCTTCACGCCACCATTTTGCGGCAGCAGGTAATCGCGAAGCGACTTAGTAATCGCACTTGAAATACCGCCGTACAATGATGCTTCGATCAGGCGGTAGAACTTCGAGCGATCGGTCGAGTTACGCAGCTTCTTCGGCAGAGCACCGAATTCAAACATTTGCGCATGATAATCCGTCACCGAAGTGAACGCTTTGAAATGCGCAGTTTCGTACTGACCTAGAGAATCTTTCACTTCATTCAATTGACGAACACGCACCTGATTTTCAGACACGTTTTCAATCAGAATATCCGTAACTTTTGCACCCGAAGGCAAACCTTGAATGATAAACGGCTTGATATCGACTTTCTTGTCGCGACCCGCTACTTGCTGAAGGCGCACACCAAATAAAATGCGTTGGTTACGTGAGTTGATAACATCCAGAGCCGCATAACACGCACCCGGTTTCAACTTACCGTGCAGGCCTTTATCACGTGATGCGGTTGAACTCCCCGCTTCGGTGGTATTACGGAAATGCAGCAGGCTTTGGTCAGGGATCAGAGCGGTAATAAATGCCGCCATGGTGGTAGATTTACCCGCACCGTTACCGCCTGACAGCGTCGTCACTAAATTGTCGATGTCAAATGTACGTGCGAAGAAGCCGTTCCAGTTAACCATCGTAAGCGATTGGTATTTACCGCGTTGGATCATGCTCATGCCTGAACCTCCTGATCATCTTCATCACGCGCTTCGTCTTGTTCTTCACGAAGCAAGCTTGATTGCGCGTGCTCTTGCGTGTGGATCACGGCTTCACCATCACGGATCAGACGCAATTGCGCTTCACGCATATCATCTCCCGCACGAACATCCGCACCAAAGCGGAAAGTCGATTCACTCACACGGAACTTTCCATTCTCACCGATTGGCACAATCATGCCCAAACGACGAAGACGACGCAGTGATGTTTTCACTTTGTCGTAAAGCTTTTCGCGATCAAGGTCAGAACCGCTAGCACGTAGCGTCACCAACTTCATGAGTTTCTTTTCATCCGCCAAAGACAGTAGTTCATCAAATAGCTCTTGAGTGGTGAAAATACCTTCCTGAGCAAGACGCTCTGGACTCAAGTAAAGGAAACACAATACTTTGCCCACCAGCATGTCCAGCTCTGACAGCACGCTACGACCAATCAACGATGTTGAACGGGGACGCAAATAGAAAAAGCCTTCCGGTGCGCGCACCAACTCAGCGTGATAACGCTGATAGAAGTGCTGCAGCGGGGTTTCAAATTCAATCAGATACGCATGGTTATCCAAATCTTCACTGGCAATATGACGGCCAGCACGCAGCGTACTATCCAAAGCCGGGAAAAGCGGATTAGCAATCGCTTTTGCCAATTCCTCCGGCATAAATTCTTCAATATTTATCGATGACATTTGCCTGTACCTTGGCTCCATATTCGTTAATTGCCTGCCAATCTGGTTGTATTGCCTGCATATCAGATTGCGAATAACCAAGGCGAACCGCTTGGTTAATGACAATGCGTGCCAGATCGAAGTGACGGGCGTGTGGATGTTGAGCCAAATAGTTTTTCAGTACGACGCCCAAATCGATGCCCTCGCCTGTTGCTCGATGGCGAGATAGCATGTCACCAATTTGGTCGCTCAATTGATCGTTAACCAGTGTCAGTTCTTCAAACTCGACTTCCGCTGGCATTTCACCAGTCACTTCATCGTCACGAAGTACCAATGCTTCATCACGCAAATCGCGCAAACGCTCAGCATCAGCAAAAGTCAGGAACCATGGGTTATCGAAGTATTCTGTCACCGACACGCGAAGACGCTGGCTGAACGCGCGATTCTTGTCCATGTCGATGGCATTACGAATAAATTTATGAACGTGGCGGTCATAACCGATCCAAAGATCAATCGCTTGTTGTCCCCAGTTCACAATGCGGTCGAGCTTCATTTGCAGGTTGTAAATCATGGCATCAACGAATTCTAAATCGTCGCGTCCAAGTACTTGCTCTTGAATGTTCAAAAGCTGCGTCTGAAGTTGGTCACCGGCTGACTGCAACGTATCTTGCAGCTCACGCAGTGTGCTCGATGTTTCATTCAGCAGGTGTTCACAGTTCGCAATAGCGGCCTGCCAATCCTGATTCAACAGCGCAGCGATGTCTTCTTTCACTTTCTGCTGTTGCTCGTCCATCGTACGCTGGTTCAAATCGATACGATCGAAAATTTCGGCCGCTGAATATTTCAGAACGCCGTAAACGTTTTTGCGCCAAAAATCCGCATCACCATCTTCTGATGCTGCTGACAAGGCTTTATCGATTTCATCCGCAACCATAGACAGCTGAATAGACAACTTTAATGAGCTGTATTCACGGTGACGCGCGTAATAGTCACTGATTCCCAACGCTAAAGGCGTTAGACGATAGATGCTGGCACCATCGGTCATTTCACTGGTGAAACGACTCATGAGGCGACTGCGCACTAATTCGTTGATTGCGTTGTTTGCTCGGAATGCGATGGTTTCGCTGGCTTGCCCGAACTGGTCACTGACAATGCGAAATGCATCGATCAGCTCTCCTTCTCCAAGCTCCTCCTCAAAACGTTCGCTACTCAATACAGCGACGGCGAGAAGAAATGCCAGCCGCTCCGGTGGCAAATTGAGAGAAAAGTCGTTTTGTTTCACCCAACCTACCAACTCAGGAACAGTCTGAGAGAATTCGCTCATCTGTTTTCCTTGTGGTTTATTTATCGTTATGTTCGAAAGGCTTTTGCGCGTATACGTGGATATAACGGCCTAACGAAATAAAAGGCTCCTGGCGACATAGCTTCTGCTCCATCGCCACAACCTGTTCAAAAGTGTACTCACCCGTTCTCGTGTCTTTCATATAGTCATGAAACGTGCGGACACCACTTTTCCCTAAAATGTTAAATCCAGCATCTTCAATCCACTGATAGACGTCTTCAGGCTGAAGACCTTTTTGTGGTTGAAGCTTAAAACGTTTTCTGTGTGGCATGCCTTCTTCGACGTGCGTCAAGTTGCCACAAATCAGATTCTTGAATAACAGACCATTTTGGTTATAGAACATCACTGACGCGATCCCACCCGGCTTGACTTGTGACAATACAACATCCAGTGCTTCACGCGGGTCAGCAAGCCATTCCATCACGGCATGGAACAAAACAAGGTCAGTCTGTTTTTCCATATGCTGTGCGATTTCCTGCACGGGAGCGTGGACGAAGCGATATTGCGCCAGAAGCCCTGCGGCATCGATATCTTTTTCTGCCAATGCCAGCATCTGTGAAGAAAGATCACACAAGGTGACGTTGTGGCCACGGCGTGCTATCTGTTGAGATAGCTGTGCTAAACCACCACCAGCATCCAAAATGTCTAGCGGACTAGCTTCACCCAATTGTTTCAATATTGATTCGAGATCTTGCCAAACAACGGCTTGGCGGATTTCTCCTTTGCTTGAACCGTAAATGTTTTTAACAAATTTGTGGGCAATGTCGTCGAAATTTCTATCCCCAGTCACGGTGCCTTCGTTATCATAATCTGCTGAGGGATACATTTTGGCATAAGCCCGCCGTTAATAAAGGCTTGATGCACGTATTGGCCCCTGTTTGACTATATTTCGGGCGACATTTCATGTTTGAACTAAAAAAACTTATATCAACTTTACTGATGCCCCTTCCTGCGCTACTGCTCATTGGATTTTTCGGCCTGTTCCTTATCTGGTTCACGCAGCGAAAAGGTGTCGGTTCCTTCTTTGTGTTTGTTTCGCTTCTGTTAATAACTTTGGTGTCTTTTCAGCCGTTCACGTCTTCGCTATTGATGCCTCTTGAACGCAATCATACCCGCTTCCTGCCAACCGATGAGCCCGTTGATTACGTCATGGTGCTTGGTCATGGCCACGTAGTGGATGATGAAATACCGCCAACGTCTGAGCTCTCCCGCACGGCATTGATGCGTTTGGTGGAAGGTATTCGGATTCACTTTATGTACCCTACCTCCAAACTGATCCTGTCTGGTTACGATGGCGGTTTTGAAGTCAGTCACGCACGCATGCTTGCACGCATCGCGATGGCAATGGGGGTAAATCAGAACAACATATTGCTGCTTGAAACGGCCAAGGACACATGGGAAGAAGCCTACCAAGCGGCTTCTGTGGTTGGTAATAGCAACCTGGTATTAGTGACGTCTGCAAGCCATATGGACCGCGCGTTGTATGAGTTTGAATCGGCAGGTTTGGACCCAGTTCCTGCCCCAACCAACTTCATCGCCCAGAAAGAGATAAAACAGCCTTGGATCAAATATTCGCCTCGTGCGCAATATCTGGAGCAGTTTGAAAAATATTGGCATGAGCGTCTGGGGCAATTGTGGCAACGCATGCGTGATAAAGTTGCGCAGCAAGAAGCGCAGTTCCAAGGTGATCCTGTTACCTCTCCAGAGGGAGAAGCTATCAGTACCAACTGATAGCCAACGCTTCATCAACACAGCAAATGACAAACAAAAAACGGCCTGCTTAATTTAAGCAGGCCGTTTTCTTTCATCGGATGATTACTGCTTTGCCACAATCCGGCGAACGACTTCCAAGTCTTCAGGTGTATCAACACCAGCTGGCGGCGCCTCAATCGCGACGTCTACGTGAATCTTTTCACCGTACCAAAGCACACGAAGTTGCTCTAAGCATTCGATATGCTCAATTGGGCTTGGTGCCCAATTGATGTAGGTATTAATAAAGCCTGCGCGGTAACCATAGATGCCAATATGACGTTTCAGGTTGTGATGAATTTCAGCGGGAGCCTTTGCAAAGTTGTCACGATCCCAAGGAATGGTAGCGCGACTGAAATACAACGCGTAACCGTCTTTATCGGTAACAACCTTTACGGCGTTTGGGTTAAACACTTCATCAGCATGGTCGATATTCACGGCAAGCGTGGACATCGGAGCCTGAGATTTTGCTAAATTTTCGGCCACCTGATGAATAACGCTGGGTGGGATCAATGGCTCATCGCCTTGAACATTTACGATGATCTCGTCCGCTGCAAGATTGTACTTTGCAACCACTTCAGCCAAACGTTCCGTGCCCGATTGATGATCTGGGCTTGTCAAACACACTTCACCACCAAAGGCTTTGACGGCATCAACGATACGCTGATCATCGGTCGCGATAATGACTTTTTCCGCGCCAGACTTAAGAGATTGTTCGTAAACCCATTGGATCATTGGCTTGCCACCAATATCAACCAAAGGTTTTGCAGGCAATCGACTCGACGCATAACGCGCCGGGATCACTACCGTGAATTTCATTATTGATTAACCTCGTCAGATGACATCTCGCGCGCTTCCGTAGCCAGCATCACTGGAATGCCGTCATGAATCGGATAAGCTAAGCGGTCGAATTTACAGACTAGTTCGTTGTTTTCTTTGTTGTAGTTCAGTTTTCCCTTACACGCAGGGCAAGCAACGATTTCAAGCAGTCGGTGATCCATATCCATCCTTCACTTTCAAAATTGTATTCATTATTTGGGTAGCCGCCTCATTGCTAAAATGTGCATCTACAGGCAGATACCACCAATTCTCGATATTCGGGTTTTGTTGAACAAAGCCTCGGCATTTCACTGCATCTTTTTCTGTCATCAACAAGTGATCGCCTTTCTTGGCTAGTCCTTCTAACTGCGGCAACTCAAAGGCTTTATGATCCGCAAACGGTTCACAGTGTACAGGGGTTACACCCATGCCACTCAATGTATTGAAGAAACGCTGAGGGTTGCCAATACCTGCCATTGCTACGGTGTTGCACAGTGATTCTGCGGCGACTTTCTGTCCGGTTTTGATATTCACTAGCTTACTGGGCCTCAGGCTCATAGCCAATTCACCGCGTTGGGCTTTGCCACCGTTACAGACAACAAAATCCACACTCTCTAACCGATCTGTTTGTTCGCGTAGCGGTCCAAACGGCATGTAATGTTCGTTACCAAAGCGACGTTCGCCATCCACAATAACAAACTCAATATCACGATCGAGCTTATAGTGCTGCAAGCCATCATCAGTGATGACAATATCAACGCCTAAGGGAAGCAACGCTTTCACTGCATCGTTTCGGGTGGGTGAAATGGCCACCGGTGCACCTGTTCGTTGAAAAATCAGTACGGGTTCATCCCCGGCGGCTTCCGTGCTGGTCGTCTCATCCAACACAAAAGGGTAAGACGCTGCGTTACCACCATAACCGCGAGAGACGACACCAGGGTTCATTCCCAATGCTTTAAGTTGCTCAACCAGCCAGATCACCACAGGTGTTTTACCGTTCCCGCCAACCGTTATGTTGCCAACAACGATGACAGGAACTGGTGCGCGATACGTGTCGCTTTTGCCATCAAGAAATGCCTGACGACGATGACGCGCGATGGCGCCAAACACCTTACTTAGCGGCCACAGCAGGGGTGCGCCAATCAAACCTAGCGGGTGACCATCAAACCAGATCTTTTCAATCAAACCCGCCAATGCTTACTCTCCGAACTGTATACGATAGAGTTGGGCGTAAGCACCGTCTTTCGCCATCAGGGTATCGTGATCGCCACGCTCGACAATTTCTCCCTCATCGACAACCAAAATTTGATCCGCTTTTTCGATGGTAGACAGCCTGTGTGCAATCACCAGCACCGTACGATCTTTCTGCAACTCATCTAGCGCAGCCTGAATAGCACGTTCTGATTCGGTATCCAGCGCAGACGTTGCTTCGTCGAGTATCAATACTGGCGCGTCGCGCAGCAATGCTCGCGCAATGGCAATGCGCTGACGTTGGCCACCGGACAGGCTGACACCATTCTCACCAATGACAGTATCGAAACCTTTATCCATTTCACGGATAAAGTCTGACGCAAATGCCAACTCGGCAGCACGTTCAATTTGTTCACGGGTATAATCTTCTGTCGCTGCATAAGCAATGTTATTCGCAATGGTGTCATTGAATAGGTGAACGTTCTGAGAAACGATTGCGACATGCGTGCGTAAATTGCTTAGCGTGTAGTCTGCAATATTGGTGTCATCGATCGTGATAGCACCACTATCAATGTCATAGAAACGTGTAAGCAAGTTCGCAATCGTGCTCTTACCCGAGCCCGAACGTCCCACCAACGCCAAGGTTTGGCCTGCTGACAAATCGAAACTCACCTTGTTCAGGGCTGGCGTGTCCTTCGTTGGATAAGTAAACACAACGTCATTAACGTGGACATTGCCTTTCACTCGCTCGACCGATTTTTGTCCGTTGTCCTTCTCGGTTTCCATTTCCATCAGCTCAAACAAGCTGTTACACGCGGCCATACCGCGTTGAAATTGAGAGGTCACATTGGTCAGGGCTTTTAATGGACGCATCAAACCAAACATTGCACCAAAGACCACCGCGAAGGTACCTGCAGTCAGTTCACTGCGGATGGCATCGGTATTGGCTAGCATCAACACCACGACCAGCGCGAATGACGCTATCAATTGAATCACAGGGTTCGCAATCGCCTGCGCCGAAACCAGCTTCATGGTTTGTTGACGCATACTGTTGCTGACGTTTTCGAAGCGCGCTTTTTCAACGTCCTGACCGCCAAAACTAAGGACGACTTTGTGGCCCTTTAACATTTGTTCAGCCGATGTGGTCACCGAGCCCATCGCTTCTTGCATGTTGGACGAGATCTTACGAAAGCGTTTTGAAACGATACGAATTGCGACCGCGACGATCGGTGCAATGACCAGCAGGATAGCGGAAAGCTCCCAGCTGTAATAAAACATCAGCGCCATCAAACCAATGATCGATGCCCCTTCACGCACCAAGCTGACCAATGCACCACTGGTCGCATTTGCAACTTGCTCTGAGTCATACGTAATGCGAGAAAGCAGTGCACCTGATGACTCTTTGTCGAAGAAGCTTACTGGCATCTGCATAAAGTGGTTGAACATACGGCGACGCATGACCATGACCACCTTGCCGGAAACCCAAGACAGACCGTAAGCAGACACAAAACTGGAAATACCACGCACCGTCATTAGTGCCACAAGGTAGAGAGGCATCCATTTCAGAAAATCACTGTCGACACTGTCATAAGTGAAACCTTCATCGAGCAAAGGCTTAATCATGGAAAGCATGAGCGTATCGCTGGCAGCATTAATAACCAGCGCGATAATAGCAACCCCCAAACCCAACTTGTAATCCGTGATATACGGCCAAAGCTTTTTGAAGGTTTCCCACGTGGTACGATCTTGATAGTTTGATGACATTTTATTTGCTTATATTTCTGCAATTAGCGGGCATTCTACTCTTTTCTTGTAGGCGCTCCAAACATCTTCCTGTACCAAAAAGGCTCCTCGTGCATTCTCTGACTACTTAATCGCCAACCCTTATCGGAGAAATAAACAGAAATCTGACCGTATTCGATGGTGTCGACCCATGAAATACCCAAGTTGCGGTAGCGTTCTACCACGCTAGGATGCGGCAAGTTCCAAGGTGTGTATCGCCCGGCAGAAGCGATAGCTACCTCAGGCTTTACAGCGTCTAAAAAGGCAACTGAAGATGACGATTTACTTCCATGATGAGGGACAAGCAATACGGTCGAAGCCAATGTCGCGTTGCGTTTTAACATCAGCAACTCTTCCTTTAAAGGGACATCCCCCGTCAGTAACACAGAATGTGTTCCATCAGACACCCTTACTACACAGGAATCTTCATTTTCCGCTTGAGAAACCAATTGCGTTGGGCTTAAAGCGGAAAACGACAACCCTTGCCAGTACCACTGTTCCCCCTCTCGACACGGAAAATATCCGTTTTTCCGCTCAGGGCTTCGTACCCAAACAGGTGAAAGTTGCTCGATAATCCACTCTTCTCCGCCCGCATGATCATTGTCGCTGTGACTAACAATGAAACCCGATAATGATAAGCCGCGTTTTTCTAAAATCGGGGCCAATACCCATTGTGCCATACTGCCATTTGTCCATGCACTGCCTGTGTCATAGACGATGGCCTGCCCCTGTTTTTCAATTAACACAGAAAGTCCATGCCCCACATCAAGCACATCAACACGCCACGTTTGGTTATCATTTTCTTGCCCAAAACAAAACACCAAGCCGGCGAACAAAGACAACTTCAAAACAAGGAGTGACCTTAACCGTGTCATCAGCATGATCAACGCCAAAGTCCAAATATATACGGGTACCAACACCGGCATTTCTGAAGGCGCATACCAACCAGACTCAAATGATGCTAAAAATGCCATGACAGGCCAAAGCGAAGCATCGGCGATATACCAAAATACAGACGCAAGACCAAATAGGGAGAAAAACAGCGCAGCCAATATTGCCGGAACAGTCACAAAGCTCACCAAAGGTACAGCAACCAGATTCAACGCAAAGGCTGGAAAACTGATACCGCCAAACCATAGCCATGTGATAGGCAACATTCCCACCACTAAATATGCTTGCATGCGGACTAATTGTTTTACCGCATAAAAACGGCGTTTACTTTTTTCGCTGTCGAAAAGCTTGTTTTCTTTGATTGCAGTGTTACTTCGATGTACTGCGTTGATTTGATGCACAGCGCTATCGTCAGAAATCGCGCTTCCTTTTGCAAAGAAAACCGCGACGCAAAGAATGGTAACGGCACTGAAAGAAAGCCAAAAACTCACAGAAAATACAGACAGTGGGTCTATCACTAACACCACAGCTAAAACAATCAACAAGGCTTCAAACACTTGGAAGCGAGCGCAAAGCAATCGAATCACTGACGCAACCAACAAAGCAAGCAGTGCGCGCTGAGATGTCAAAGAAAAACCCGCCATCCAAGCATAAAAGATAGCGAGCATCATTCCGACCAACAGCGGAAACCAAAGGTGTTGATCGTGTCGAAACACAAACGGCGCACACAATTTAGTGACAGTGCAACCAAACAGAAAGGCTAAACCGATATGCAACCCTGAGATCGCAAGTAAGTGGCCGAGTCCTGTGTTCCTTAGTCCTTGCCAATCCTCACTTGAAAGCAACCCCCTCTCTCCGAAGGTCAACGCGACCAAAAAACGGGCCGACGGTAACCCCTCGGTTTGGCGAATAACATTATCGACAAGGTGTTGGCGAAAGGAATATGCTTCATTGACACGCTCTGCTGACTTCAAAGACCCTTTGGCATGTATATGTTTTGAAAGGAAATAGACTTCAGCGTCAAACCCAGCCTCGTTAACCCGACCATACGGCTCTCTTAACCTGACGGTTATTCGCCAACGTTCGCCTTGCTTTGGCTGCTCATCAAAACGCCAATAAATTCGTGTGCGAAAACGCTCAAAAGCGTTCAGTTTTTGTCCACCAACCGTATCCACATCAAAGATTACGTTTGTTTGCTGTTTTTGCGCTGTAAAAAGGCTGCCAACTTTTCCCTCTATGGTAGTATCGTGTGCCACTGTTAAAGCGGTGTTTGTTTTGAAAAGAAATAAACCCGCTGCACTGTATGCAATAAGGCCGCCCAAGGTGAGACCCATTGCTAATGCTGGAAGGCATTTACGCAGCAAGAAAAGGATGACAACAACCGGAGCAATCACGCTCAGCGATGGTATTTCCGGCCACCATTTAAGCGATACAATAGCAACAACGATACCCAGCAGTATCTTCATGCTGGTATTGAACCCGAAAGAAACGAAGACTTATGCCAAAAAAAATAATTAAAAAATACTTGCCGAAGCATGACGTCATTCGCAAGCACAAAGCACTGGCAGTGTTTGGCAACTTGCTTTATGACCCGAACCTCTGGTGCCTGAACCGCCGTTCGGCGTCGGGCGCGTTTGCAGTTGGCCTGTTCATGGCTTTTGTGCCACTTCCAAGCCAAATGATCATGGCTGCCGGCTTGGCAATCATGTTTGGCGTTAACTTGCCACTGTCCGTAGCGCTGGTTTGGATTACCAACCCCATTACGATGCCAGTCATTTTCTACGGCGCGTATAAGCTGGGTGCCTTTTTGATGAGGACGCCTGAACATCACTTCCATTTTGAGCTGACTTGGGAGTTCTTGTTCAATCAAATGAGCCAAATTGGCCCTCCGTTCCTGTTAGGCTGTTTCGTTTGTAGTATCATTTTTTCTCTCATTGGTTACTTCGGTTGTCGCGGTGTCTGGCGATATTCCGTCGTAAGAAGCTGGCAAAAACGCCGTCTTCGCTTACCGAAAATCAAAGTATTGAAGAAGAAAAAATCCGAAGATTAAAAAAATACCCCGCAATTGCGGGGTATTTTTTTATTTCTTGGTAGGTTGCGAGGAAAGTGACAGCCTAGTTATCTCGAATGTAATTCACCGATTTATCACCGGTATACTGCATCACTCTCTGGTGCTCAATCACTTCGCACTTAATACCGTCGCAGGTTGAAGTTTGCACGCGCGCTGAGACGGATACCAGGTTGCCAGCAAGCTCAATAGAACGGCGGTAACCGACACCATCAGTACGTCAGACAGATGTAGGGCGGTAGGCAAAAAATCAACAAAGTAAATATCACCTGAGAGAAAATGGTGCCCCGTCATTTTTTCAATAGCGCGAACAATTTCCGTCAGATTCAAAGACACCAAAGCCCCCGCGACCGACCCAATAACACTGCCCAGTAAACCGGAAAGCAAACCATGCCAAATGAAAATCGCACGTATCAAACCGTCTTTCGCACCCATTGTCCGCAATACCGCAATATCACCGGCTCGGTCTTTTACCGCCATCATCAACGTAGAAACAATATTGAACGTGGCAACGCCGATAACCAGTACCATAACGATATATATGATGGCGCGAACCATTTGAATATCGCGATAGAGAAAACCGTATTCCTGCGTCCAGTTGTTTAGGTACACATATTCTTTAAGCGTGTACCCCACTTCGCGCACCACCGCTCTGGCATTCAAGGGATCGTTCAACTTCAATGCCACACCTGACACCGCATCCCCCATTTTTTGGTATGCCTGCGCATCGGCGAGAGGTACCAGTGCCAACCCATGATCAACTTGTCCTGCCAGGCTCAAAATACCCGTCACCTGAAGACGAATACGCTGTGGCGCACGCAATTTTAATTCAGGATCTGGAGAAGGCACCATCACGGTTAACCAGTCCCCAACTTTTACGCCAAGTGAATCCGCAATACCTTTGCCTAAAACGACCGCACTCTTGCCCGGTTCCAGCGATTTCCAACCATCACCAAGCACGTAATCACTGATGCTACTGACCCTTTTTTCCGCGTCAGGATCAATGCCACGAATTTGTACCGGTTTTAGGTTTGCCCCTTTTTCCAATAACCCCGTAAAAGTGACGTAAGGCGCACCCGCAACAACATTGGGATTAAGCTCAGCCGTCTCTTTCATTTGACGCCAAGTTTTAATCGGTGCTTCCACCCCTTCTAACTGAGCATGAGGAATAACAGAAAGCACGCGATTTTGAAGCTCTCGCTCAAAACCGTTCATCGCCGATAAGCCGATGATAATAACCATCACGCCAACCGAAATACCCATCATGGAGGACATCGAAATAAAGGATATCAGCTTATTTCTGTGTTTCGCTTTACTGAATCGTCGCCCTATAAATAGCGATAGCGATGACATCATGATGGCATCGCCTCTTGGGTTTCACTCCCCACAAACTGGCCATCCAGCATGGAAAGCTGGCGATCCATCTTTGAAGCAAGCTCTTTGTCGTGCGTCACAACCAGAAAAGCGGTATTGAATTCTCGGTTCAACGTTCGCATCAAATCGTAAATATCCAACGCGGTTTTGTGGTCAAGATTGCCGGTAGGCTCATCCGCAAGTACCAAAGCGGGTCGATTAACGACGGCACGAGCAATGGCCACACGCTGCCTCTCACCACCTGAAAGTTCAGAAGGTCGATGCTCCGCACGGTGTCCCATCCCAACCGCCTCAAGCATCTTGAGTGCTCGCGCTTTTGCCTCTGCGGGTTTTTCTCCGCCAATTAACAATGGCATTGCCACGTTTTCCACCGCGGTAAAATCTGCAAGCAAATGGTGGAACTGATAAATAAAACCAATCTGTTGATTGCGCAGTGTCGCCTGCTCAGACGCGCGCATCTTGACCACGTCTTTTCCTTCGAAAAATACCTCACCGTCAGTCAACGTATCTAATGCACCGAGGATATGAAGTAGCGTGCTCTTACCCGAGCCAGACGCACCAACAATAGCCACTAATTCTCCCGACGCGATTGAAAAGGATACCCCTCTAAGTACGTCAGTCGTCAGTTCGCCCTCTTGGTATGTCTTTTTAACATGTGAACAAGATAGCAATGCATTATTCATAACGAAGGGCCTCTGCAGGGCGAACAGTTACCGCCTTTAACGATGGGAAAAGCGTGGCAAGAAGACTCAGTACAACCGCGCCGACAACCACAGTAACAACTTGATCAAGACCGAGTGACACGGGCAGCGAAAGCCCCCCACCCAGTAAACTTATATTAAATAACCGCATAATCTCATTGATGTTAAGTGCCAACAGACTACCTGCAACACCTCCCAGCAGCGCACCAATAATACCGCTGCTTGCACCTTGAACAACGAACACCATCACAATGCTGCTGTGCGTCATTCCCTGCGTTTTTAGGATGGCGACCTCAGATTGCTTCTCCATTACAACCATGATGAGCGCAGAAATAATATTGAATGCCGCAACCAAAATGATCAGCCCCAACATCAAACCCATCATGTTTTTTTCCATTTTCACTGCTTGGAAAAGCTCGCCACGCAATGCCCGCCAGTCCGACCATTCATACCCCATGGATTCGGCCATTTTTTCAAGCTTTGGCACGTCGAAAGGTTCATCGACGAACAGACGTAAATCGGCGGGTTGCGATCGCGGTAACCGCATCAAACGGGACACATCATTGAGGTTGGCGTAGAGCAATTGTCCGTCTACGTCTGTTGCGGTGTCATAAATTCCAGCAACCGTAAAGTTTCGTTGGGAGGGAATACGGCCAATCGGCGTATACTGGCTGGCACTGGTGATCATCACTCGGACTTTATCACCCACAGACACATCCAAATCTCTCGCTGTTTTTCTACCAATGATCAGTTTATAGCTGCCCGGTGTCAGTTGACTGATTGCACCTCTCACCATGTACTGCTTAATAGGTTCATGGCTATCAGGGCTAATACCTAAAAGTTTACCCGCACCAATGGCCACAGGACTTTGCACAATCGCATCTGTACTTACTAGGGGCGCAGTTGCTTCAACCCCGTCCAAGTGACCCAAGGTGTTAACATCGGGGGAATGAGTCGCAGAGCCAGAAACAATCGCTTGAGGTATTACACCGAGAATGCGGTGTTTAAGCTGACCTTCAAAACCGTTCATCACAGACAAAACAGTAATCAGTGACATGACACCAATCGTAATGCCTGCGGTAGACATGTAGGACACAAATCGGCCGAACTTGTCGCCAGAGCGCCCTTTTAAATAGCGCAATCCAATAAACACCGGTAAAGGGTGAAACATAAATGTGGTTCTCAAAAACTCGTTAGGCTGCGTAAAAAGGTCAAATCCATGCCACAGCGTGGGTTGCAGTCAGAATACCTTTAAGGTCAGATGATTGCCACGAAAGGCCTCTTTTTCTCCCTGTCTTAGGTGGCTTTTACTTAGATTTGTTCCTTTTCTTTTCAATTTCTTGCGCGATCGGTGAAGTTTTATCCTTCTTCGTCCTGTTTACCAAGCAAGACCAATAGCACATTGTCAGACCGTATAGCATGCCCAGACGAAAGTGAGGTTGAGGAATCGTTAGTAGTGCGTGATAATCAACAGATTACAAAGCTATAGGCATGAGAATGACTCAGGACGAATATTTTTCCGTACATGCGCACATAAAAATCAACGTTGAAGTGCTGAACAATGGCGAGCATGTACCTTCTGACGTTGAGTTTGGGCGTGAAATTCCCATAGCGTTTCGTATAGCAAGTCAATGCGGTGATTTGGATAACTCAGTTGAAAAAGAGATCCAAGCCATCAGCCACGAAGACGGCCATGCATTGATGAAGTTTCTCCAAGCTCAAAACGAGAAAATCAACCTATTGCTTGGCTTTATGCTTTCCCAGTTAGACGATCCTAACCTTCGCTATCAAACGGAAACGTTTGGCGCCAGCAGCCTCACCTTCATTGCAAAACAGGCTTTTGAAAAGGGTCAGCATGTTCGCCTAAAGCTCTTTCTTGAGAACCCGCCCTCAGCAATTTACTGCTACGGTAGCGTATACGGCTGTAAAGAGAAGAATGGGAAGTATGCAGTCGGCGTAAAATATACTCGCTTGCAAGAAGAAGACCGAGATGTACTTATACGTGCAGCGTTGCACCAACAGCAAAAACTATTGCGCCAACGCGCACTGGAAAGAAATAACTAAGCCTCAATGAAATGACAGACAACCTTCTTTTTAATTTGCCCGCTCCCGAAAAGGCGGGCGACACACGCATCGTAGCCAACCTTCTTGGCGCATCGCTGTCCCTCACTATAGCCAGCCTTGCCAATCAACAACAACGCTTCATATTGTTGGTCGTTCCAGATAACCAGACTGCGCTAAAACTTAAACCCGAAATTCAGCAGTTTACTCAACGTGAATGTCATGTGTTCCCTGATTGGGAAACCTTACCCTATGACAACTTTTCACCGCATCAGGACATAATCTCCAATCGTATCGCACGCCTATATCAACTCCCTCAGCAGAAATCAGGGGTGTTGATTGTGCCTGCGAGCACCTTGATGCAACGCGTCATGCCACGCTCATTCTTACTTCAACACGCACTAATCGTGAAAAAGGGTGACAGGCTGTCTTTGGAAAAATTACGCCATCAACTTGAAGTATCCGGCTATCGGCACGTAGATCAAGTGATCGAACACGGCGAGTACGCAAGTCGAGGCTCCATTCTCGACTTGTTCCCGATGGGTTCAAACCAACCCTATCGCATTGATTTCTTCGATGATGAGATCGATACCATTCGTGAGTTTGACCCAGAAAACCAACGCTCGGTCCAAGAACTGGATCAAATTAACTTGTTACCCGCACATGAATTTCCAACGGATGACGACGCTGTAGAAGCGTTCCGTGGAAGATGGCGCGAGAAATTTGAAGCCCGACGCGAACCCGAATCGATTTACCAGCAAGTATCCAAAAAAACGTGGCCTTCGGGTATCGAGTACTGGCAACCCCTGTTCTTTACCGAAACAGAAACCCTGTTCGATTACCTGCCCGACAACACGTTATTAGTTGTCAAAGGCGATATCGAAGCAGCAGCAAATCAATTTCTGGCCGATGCTGATTATCGTTATGACCAACGTCGCGTTGACCCGCTCCGCCCTCTTTTGCCACCCGCTGAGCTTTGGCAGAACATCGATGAGTTGTTTGGACGATTCAAAGCGTACCCGCGTGTTAAATTGTCTTTCCAACCGAGCGATGAAAAAGCAGGACGCCAAAACGCACCCGTTTCGTTGTTACCAGAACTGACCATCAACCAACAGCTCAAAGAGCCGCTCGGGGCGTTGCGTCAGTTTGTGGAAGGATTCAAAGGTAACGTCGTCTTCTCCGTTGAAACAGAAGGTCGGCGTGAAGCGATGCTCGACTTGTTGGCACGGATTAAGATCCGTCCAATGGTATGCGACACCTTAGACGAAGCATTAAATGCCCCAATGTCTCATACCTTAATCGTGGGCCCCGCTGAAGTCGGTTTTATTTGTACGTCACCACACTTTGCATTGGTTTGTGAATCCAACCTCTTAGGTGAGCGAGTCGTACAACAGCGTCGTAGAGACAACAAAAAAGCCACGTCAAACAGCGATACGCTGATTCGAAACTTGGCAGAGCTGCAAACAGGGCAACCCGTTGTGCATTTGGAGCATGGTGTTGGTCGCTATTTAGGCTTACAGACCTTAGAAGCAGGCGGGATTGAAACGGAATATGTAACGCTGGAGTACCAACAAGGCGCAAAACTTTATGTTCCGGTTGCTTCTCTGCATCTCATCAGCCGTTATAGCGGCGGCGCAGAAGAATCCGCACCACTGCATCGCCTAGGCGGAGAAGTCTGGGAAAAAGCACGCAAGAAAGCGGCTGAAAAAGTCCGTGACGTGGCGGCAGAGCTTCTCGATGTCTATGCCAAGCGTGCCACGAAACCAGGATTTGCGTTCAAACACGATAAAGAAGCCTATCAGGACTTCTGTGCCGGATTCCCGTTCGAAGAAACACCCGACCAAACACAGAGCATCAACGCAGTGCTGTCCGATATGTGCCAACCTATCGCGATGGATCGACTTGTCTGTGGTGACGTGGGCTTTGGTAAAACGGAAGTGGCGATGCGCGCGACTTTCCTTGCTGCAAACAACAGCAAACAGGTCGCTGTACTCGTACCCACAACCTTGCTGGCCCAACAGCACTTTGAAAACTTCCGTGATCGTTTTGCCAACCAGCCGGTACGTGTAGAAGTCCTCTCGCGCTTTAAATCAGCCAAAGAGCAGAAACAAATTCTCGCTGATTGTGCGGAAGGTAAAGTCGACATTCTGATTGGTACGCACAAGCTGCTACAAAGCGATGTTAAATTCAGCGATCTTGGCCTACTCATTGTCGACGAAGAACACCGATTTGGCGTTCGCCAAAAAGAAAAAGTCAAATCCATGCGTGCTGATGTCGATATTCTTACGCTCACTGCAACACCTATTCCGCGAACGTTGAATATGGCCATGAGTGGCATGCGTGACTTGTCGATTATTGCCACGCCGCCTTCTCGTCGATTAGCAATTAAAACCTTTGTACGAGAGCGCGAAAAGAACCTTATCCGTGAAGCGATGCTGCGTGAAATTATGCGCGGCGGGCAAGTTTATTTCCTTCACAACGACATCGATAGCATTGAAAAAACCGCCGACGAACTTGCAGAATTAGTACCTGAGGCACGTGTTACCGTCGCTCACGGTCAGATGCGCGAACGTGAACTAGAACGCATCATGTCCGATTTCTACCACCAGCGCTTCAATGTGTTGGTGTGTACGACAATCATTGAAACTGGCATCGATGTCCCTACCGCCAATACCATTATCATGGACCGAGCCGATCACTTGGGCCTTGCGCAGTTGCATCAGCTTCGTGGACGTGTAGGACGTTCTCACCACCAAGCCTACGCCTATCTGCTGACACCACATCCGAAGCGCATGACCAAAGACGCCATTAAGCGCCTTGAAGCGATTGCGTCGTTAGAAGATTTAGGAGCTGGTTTCACCTTGGCTACCCATGACCTTGAGATTCGAGGCGCTGGTGAGTTACTGGGTGAAGATCAAAGCGGTCAAATTCAATCTGTCGGTTTCACGCTCTACATGGAGATGTTGGAGCAGGCTGTAGAAGCGCTGAAGGAAGGCAGAGAGCCTTCACTAGAAGACATGCTCAATCAACAAACTGATGTGGAATTACGCTTACCAGCCCTACTGCCAGATAGCTATATTCCAGACATCAATACGCGCCTGTCTCTTTACAAACGTGTGGCCGGATGCAAAACACAAGACGATATTGAAGAGTTACGCGTTGAGTTAATCGATCGATTTGGTTTACTGCCAGATGCCGCATCGAATTTGCTCAAAGTGCAACAAATCAAGCTCGATGCCGCGAAATTAGGCGTGAGAAAGATCGATGCGCATGATCGAGGCGGTGTAATCGAATTTAATCAAAATGCCCAAATTGATCCCGGCTTCTTGGTGGGTCTGTTACAATCCCACCCAAGTCGATACCGTTTTGAAGGCCCAACCAAACTAAAAATTGTCGAATCTCTTACGGATCGTCGAGACAGAGTGGCCTTTATCGAAACGTTATTAAGTGACTTTGCTAATAATTCATTGGTTGCCTAATCACGTCGCAACCAAGCTTTAAATGGAGTAATGCTTTGAAAAAGCTGATTTTCCTGTTGCTGTGTACTCTTAGTTTACCAACCAAAGCTGAGCGTTGGTTTGATGTTGAAGTGATTGTATTTAAACGCAATCAAGACCCAACATCGGTACAAGAGAAATGGCCAGAAACTCAACCCAATATCAATGTGTCTAATGCAGTGTCAGTGTTTGACTCAGTGTCTCTACAAAAACAAGGCTTACAATTGCTTCCACAAAGTGATTGGAAACTGAACGCTGAATATCAAAAGCTTGCAAACCATGCGGGTTTCAAGCCATTGGTTCACGTTGCGTGGAGACAAAATGACGGCGGTCGTGGTGTCATGCCAAAACTGCGTTTTACGGCGGGCCAAGACTACGGTAAAGACTATTACCTCGATGGTACCCCGAAGAACGCGCCGTCTGTTGCTACCACGCCAGATTTTGGTAACGCAAATGTGTCAGGTGATGCGGCTGCCGTTTCAACAGATTTCAATGCAGGTTCGAATGCAAATACGGCCACTGCCCCCATTGTGGCACCAGAACCTGTCAAAGAAAGTGGCCCAATGTACGAGCTGGATGGCTTCATTCGTGTCTATGTTCAGCACTATCTGTTTATCGAAACAGATTTAGTACTTCGTGAACCTGGCGAACGTAAAGTGCTGAAAGACGTGAACGCCGTTCCTGTGCCACTCGACAACCAAGCCGACACAGAAACCGATAGTCTCATGAGTGACAACACACAAGTTACTGCCACAGACGAAGGCACGACTGTCACTGGCTTGCAGAAGCTTGAACGCGAATATGAGATTGAAAAGTACTTAGAACCTTACGCTTTCAAACAGAAACGTCGTATGCGCAGTGGCGAAGTCCACTATCTTGATCACCCGCTGATGGGATTGATAATTCAAGTTACCCGCGTCGAAAAAGACGAAAAAGCCTAAACAAATCGCCCTCAACTGAGGGCGATTTTTCTTATTATTGTTTAATACCTAATTTCATTGTCCCCCTTTATGCAGTCAAATATAGAATTTCAAACTGATCGCCTTTTACTTCGCGCGTTAAAACGTGTCGACATTGCCACACTCAGAGACGCAATAAGCCAATCTGCTGACACCATCGCCCCATGGCTCGACTGGTGCCACGAAGGCTTTGATGATATGGATGCCGATGCTTGGATTAGTAGAAGCCACCAAGGCTGGTTGACGGGTAGCAGCTACGAATTAGCGGCGTTTGAATTGGAAAGCGGAGAGTTTGTAGGTTGCGTGTACATTTCCAGCATTGATACTGTCGCCAACATGGCGAATTTAGGCTATTGGACGGCAACGCAGTATCAAGGGCAGGGGTATGCTCTGGAAGCCGCTGAAATGGCAGCTACGCTTGCATTTAGTCACCTATTGTTAACCCGACTTGAGTTAGTGATGGATCCTGAGAATGCATCGAGTATTCGTATTGCAGAAAAGCTCCGTGCTACCTATGAGTGCCGTGCAAGAAACCGATATATGTATGATGGTGAAGCAAAAGAAGGATTAGTTTACAGCCTAATACCGGAAGACATTTTCTCCTAGCCTTCCCCATTATCTGCACATTGCACAATATCAGCCATAAAAAAAGCTGCCATCTGGCAGCTTTCTCTATTCATGTTGTTTCAGCGCATTTTAGTGCAGTTTCAACGAAGGTCGCAACACACGGTTGATTCGGCTTACCAACATCATCAAACCGGTTTTAACGAAACCATGTAGCGCAATTTGGTGCATGCGATACAGAGATATATAAACGATACGTGCCAGACGGCCTTCGACCATCATTGAGCCACGCGTCAAGTTCCCCATCAAACTACCAACCGTTGAAAAACGGCTCAGTGAAACCAAAGAGCCATGGTCTTTGTAGACATACTCTTTCAGCTCACGGTCTGTCAGTTTCGCAACGATATTAGAAAAACAGCGGCTTGCCATTTGATGCGCAGACTGCGCACGTGGTGGAACCATCGTACCGTCAGCTTGCTCACATGCTGCGCAATCACCAATAACGAAAATGTCTTCATCGCGCGTGGTTTGCAACGTTGGTTTTACTACCAATTGGTTGATGCGATTTGTTTCCAGCCCGGCGATATCTTTCAAAAAGTCAGGTGCTTTAATACCTGCAGCCCAAACCATGATTTGCGCAGAAATCTTATCGCCATCTTTCGTGTTCAGACCATCTTCTTCTGCTTTTACCACCATAGTGCCAGTGCGTACGTTAACACCCAGCTTGATTAGCTCTTGCTGCGCGGCACCAGAAATACGTGGAGGCAATGCAGGGAGAATACGCGCACCCGCTTCCACCAAGGTCACGTTAAGCTTAGAGCTATCCAAATCCTTGAAGCCGTAGTTATGCAGCTCTTTGATGGCATTGTGTAGTTCAGCCGACAATTCTACGCCTGTTGCACCACCACCAACAATTGCGATATCAACAGTACCATTCCCTGAATTCGCGTGAAGCTTCAAAAACTCGTTGTTCATTTCATTACGGAAACGACGCGCTTGTTCTGGACTATCAAGGAAAATACAGTTATCTCGCACACCCGCGGTGTTGAAATCGTTAGAGGTTGAACCTATCGCCATCACTAGAATGTCATAGCTCAGCTCACGCTCTGGCATCAACAATTCACCATCTGCTTTATCATGCAGAGCTGCAAGTTTAATGGTCTTATTCTCGCGGTTGATGTCCGCCAAACTGCCCAATTGGAAATCGAAAAAATGATTTCTAGCATGCGCACGATAGCTGATCGCATCAACACCTTCATCCAGTGAACCTGTTGCCACTTCATGCAACAAAGGCTTCCAAAGATGACTTGTTTTGCGATCCACCAAAGTGACCTTGGCGCGTCCCTTGCGTCCAAGCGTGCGACCTAACTTAGTTGCTAGTTCCAAGCCACCGGCACCGCCACCTACTACGATAATATTGGTCACGACTACTTCCTCACCATGAATTTAAAACGAAAAACTGTGTAGTACCCCGCCTTGTGATCGCGGCATACAAAAAATGTGTTGTAGGTAGTGAGGTAAAATTCACTCATTTTGAGTGACAAGCTGCGATTTTTTGTTTGTCTATTACACGCAACGTATCTGTATCGTTTTCTAAATAACGCTTTTTCAGACCGTTTCATTATACAGCCAGTTTGATCTCAATCAATTTTTTAATCTAATCATCAACATCGATTGCAGTAAAAACGCGCGTGTTGTTATTAGTTTGAGTGGATTAAATATGGAATGAAACCAGCATGGGCACACAATGTTGCATTGCGTACCCACTGTTAATGAATGGTCTGGACGTGATTAATTTACGTCTTTAAAGGCTTTCATTGCCTGAAGGTGGCTAGAAATACTGGTAAATTTGTGTGGTTGCTGATCGTCCCAAATGACGTCGTAATGTTCACTCAGTAACCGCGCTGAACGCTCATTATCGAGTACATCGTCATTTTGGGAAAGGACAACAAGGCATCGCCCTGCATTTTTCTGACGAAAGTCAGCAACACATTTGGTCGAGATATCCGCATACTCCTCAGGACGGTCAATGCGTCCTTCCATATTGTCCTCTGGGAATAGATTGGGGTTGAAGATCACTTGCTTGATCCCCGACAGAAAACCGATACGCTCAGACCAAAATCCTCCCAGTCCAACACCACAAATCAAGGGATATTTGTCGTCGGATAGCGCCATATGCTTATTCACTTCCTTCAGTAAATGTTGCATATCATGTTTGGGGTGTAATGTGCTGTAGTTGATAAAACGAATGTCTGGGTCAATGAACTGCAATTGCATGACCTTTTCATGGTTTCCAGGGCTTGTAGAGTCAAAGCCATGAAGATAGATAATCACAAAAATTCCCTCTTAAACCGTGCTGGCGTATTTGACCGCCAGTCTCTCTTACCCCAATTACACTGTGCCGAGGCAGCTTGCTGCTTCCGTGTTACCCGCAAACACAGCATGATTGGTCATTCTCATTATCAAGTTGATAACACATATAAATACAAATTCACATACTTTCGTTATGGTTAAATGGGGAAAAATGGTGTCCTTCAATAAAATCCACTTGAATTGGTGAAAGTTTAATCAATCCAGCAATGCATTGATGTCCCGAGAAATAGACGTCAGCTTTTCCCGCATTGCATTCCGCTGTTTCTCAGACAAGTGCTTGTCTATGCGTTGAAGCAGTTCGTATCTCCTTGCCTGATGCAACGCTATCTCTTTCTCATATGCCTCACTTTGAAAAGATACGATCTTCGCAAAGTACGCATTGATTCGATTGTGGAGATCAGGGGCATCGCGCTCTGTAAGTATCTTCGTCAAATCTGCCATCAGTTCATCACGAATAGCATAGAAAACAGGACGCATCTCGATTTGATAACTCGCCATTTCAAGAAACTGTCGCGATTGCGCGGTGTTTACCGATTCAACCCAAAACATCGCATGCTTTATAAGCTTCTCCTGACGCTTTTTCTGTTGTAATTGCAAATTACCTTCATTCGCTTTCTTAATGGCTTTATCAATGTTCTGAGACAATACAGCGAGCCATTGATCAGCTTGATCGTTATCCAGTGATCGAACCAAATTGGTCAGCGCGGGTGTCAACCCTTCCAGAGAAGCCAAAATCCGTGTATTGACATCGCTGTGATACGCCCCCACTTTCGAATAACTCAGCGGTTGAGCCATGTCTCTTTCAAGCTGGGTAATCAACGCATGAATCTTTGGGAGTTCATGCTGACGATGCCACGCATGGAATGCTTCTAAATCGCTGTCCCACTGCTTTTGTTGTGCTGAAGTCAAATCAACATAATCAGACAGGTAATAATCAACCCAAAAAGGCAAGGTGTTATAGGCAAGTTGGTTGGTGCATGCAGAGAGGAGAAACATCAGCACGATAAAAGGCAAAGTTTTCCATGTTCTTAGCCTAAGTATCCGCATCATTTCTCCTCCTGAAAACTAAGGATGATTTTGTATATAGTCTTCCACCTTTCGTTGGAAGAAGTGTTTTCTTTCCTTGTATATATCTAAGCCATACAGCTCGTAGCCCAATGCATACCAAAGGACTCCCAGATAGTCAGCGACAGGTAGCCAACGCTGGCAATGCATCAACCACCTTTCTTTATCTGCAATGCCTTTAATTTGACAGTATCTGTCCACTAAGGTTTCAAGTTCAAAGCCATTCGCCAACGATGTCATGACGATGTCCATCGCCGGATCGCCCAGCGCTGCATATTCCCAATCGATTAATGACACGCTACCTTCGGGCGTCCGAATCACATTGTAATAGCCGAGATCATAATGGCAGGTCGTCAGCGGTAAACCACTCACGAATACATGATTTTGAAAATACGTATGTATCTGAGATATCGACCTATCAACGGAAGACGGCGTCAGTTGCGAATAGTAATATGCACCTTTTACAAACGGATCAAAATGAAGCGACATGGGTGGCAAAGCATGCACATCGGCAAGCAAACGTGCTGTGAGGTCAAACTCCGCCGATTGCAGCATTTCCCCGTCAACCCAAGGGTTTAGAAGCCCTTCATCAAGAAGGTAAGCGGGCGCAGAGGCTATACCTACCTTGCTGGCAAACGTCAGCGCTTCATATTCTGTGGCACGGTTTAAACCAAAAGCGTCTGTCGAATGGCCATTTGGCCGCCACACATATGATTTTCCTGAATCATCAGTGACTTTCATACAGAGATTACTTAAACCGCCGACGAGCGCTTCCACGTTGTCCACAATTAAATAAGGCTGCAACAGAGAAACCAGAGCAGCCTTTTCATTTTCAATGTTTGGCACGAATTACCATCCGAGCAGAGACTTCGATTGCTTCTTGCGGATTTCAGTTTCGTCAGCCCATTCAATAAGGCCCGTTTCCAAATCCATCAGACGCATGGTCATTTTGTAGTAAACGTCTTCGTCGCTACCATCGCGTTTCACGATGCTCGCTAGGTTGCCGTATAGCATGTACTGTGCGCCTACCATTTTACCAAACTGGATAGCGGTGCCCGGATTAACCAATGCGTCATTGTTCTGGAAATCCAGTTGTTCACGAACCTGTTCAACACGGGTCATATCAACGAAGCGGAACTTACCCGATTTCAACATACGCGTGCTGATGCTGTCAGTGATCGATTCGGTATCAATATGCTCAGCGGTTTTATTCTTGATAGATTCCACGAAAACAATAGGTCGATTATCTCGTGTAATCGCAGTCACCGCACCTGAAGACAACATGCTGTCGGTCATTTCTACCGCAATAGTTTGAAGATCGGTCGAACCAAACTCGATGGTTGTCGTTTCTACTTCCTGCGCATCCCCGTAACTGACTTTTTGCGAACAACCGCCAAGTACCAGAGCTACACCCACGAGCGCAATAACGCTTTTATTCATTCTGAATTCCTGTTTTATCTTTCACGTTTCACTGAACATTCCGCAATGACACGCGGAAGTTTGTCGCATTTGAATTCAACGCGACGCCCTGCAATGTTACCGAGTCGCCACCATAAACAATAAATGGCTTCCAAGGGGAGTTCCCGTTATCCACCTCCAAACCTTGGGCGTCATACCAGTTAAATCGGTACTGAAGATTTTGTACGTCACTGCTCTTGTTTGTCACTTTGACTTGAGCAAGCAATCGGTCATTCACAATACTGGTTTGCGCATTGCCAAACTCTAGCGCTTTTCCAAGCATGCTGTTTCCGAGCACAACATTTTGGTTTCTACTGTCAATGCTAATGCCAGTAGAAGAATTCGTTGCACAACCTGCTACAAAAAGCACTGCTGACAACAATACAACTGCATATCGCATCAGACTCCTCCTAAAGTTCCTTGCCAGTCCACCACTTCCCCACTTGCCATCGACAGCCAAAGAAGTGTTGTCCTTTCAGGGGTTAAATTCACTGTTATCGTTTTACCGTCTATCGAAAGTTCATGCTTACCAGGCCGTATATACACACTATACAAGCTGGCTCGCGCAGGTAAGGTTTGCCAGCTTCGTGTATCTGGCTGCTCACTCACGGCATTGTAAACACTGGTGAGTAAACTCCCTAAACCCGACTCATCGTTTTTAGAAATGGACTTATGTAATTCATTTTTCGCCAAAACCCTTAAAATTTGGCGCACTACCATACCAGGCATCGCCTCATTCAGCGCGTGTCTAGCCATGGCATTCACGTCGGCCAGTGCGTCTAAGCGAACTCTTTTGCCATCAAGGCTGAAAGATTCTGGCTGTGTCCCACGGCTCTGCGCATAGTATGGCAATGCCAGAGTATGAGATTCGACATTTCCGTTGCTGTCTGTTACCCAAAAAGGGAGACGCCAACCGAGTCTCGCGTCAACAAATCCGTCTTCGACTAGTACCACCAGCTTCGCACTGCCTTTGGCGGGTGCCGCATAATCCCCATATTTCCTTTCTAGCAGCTTGAGTTCACTCTTGCGCCCCTGCTTCGCCGCAACTCGCATGGCTGCGTCTGCAACATAGTGATTGTTTGGCACGACAGCAAGTGCTCGATTGTAATCAATAAAGGCACTATTTTCATTGCCTTCTGCCTCGTAGAGCAGTGCCGACAAATAAAACAGGTACGCATTTTGAACTGCGCCAAGTAAATCACTGGATTGAGGGTATCGAGACAATATTGCACCAACGTTATCTGAAATACCGTGTTCACTTGCACTTTCTTCGGCTAACGTCAGTTCTTTTTCACGTAGTTTTTTCGCGTCTTCCTGAATTTGCTTGGCACGTCTGACTTCAACCAGTGCGCCTTGCAAATCGCCTTTCTCCAAATAACTTCTTACTCGATATAAATGCAAAAATCCGAGCTCATAAGAAGGCGCTACGTAAGTCAGTGCATTGTCGTTTGTTGCGAGCGCACCCACCTGATTAAAGCCTTCTGATACCTGAATAACAGCTTGGCTAGCCTGCTCTTTCGCGGCCAAATCAGCCAAGTTCAAGGCGTCGTGCATTTGAGCTTGATCTCCGGCCATCAGTGCCAGCCTAGATCGTTCCATTTCGTCAAGAACGTTTCCACCAGCCCCTAAAGGCAGCGCGTCGATCGCCTCAGAAAATGCACCTTGTTGCGCCAGAGAACGTGATTCAGACATTCCTGCCGAATAGTGGCTGAACAAGCCCTGAACTGACATATTGGCACAGCCCACTAGCCCGACCATAAGAACACTGGTCAGGATGAGTTTTT
The DNA here is from genome assembly GCF_900167155.1 of Enterovibrio nigricans DSM 22720. Lineage (GTDB taxonomy): Bacteria > Pseudomonadota > Gammaproteobacteria > Enterobacterales > Vibrionaceae > Enterovibrio > Enterovibrio nigricans. Next base: position 46,952 of record NZ_FUXU01000024.1, read on the forward strand.
TGACAGGCGAAAAAGAAGCCCTGCTATATGAAGCGAGGGCTTTATTTAATTTTGATTTCATTAGTTGAGAAGCAATGGTCCGAGTGGACGTCCACCAACCAAATGCATATGAATATGGTACACCTCCTGACCACCGTGAACGTTACAGTTCATGATCAAGCGATAACCGTCTTCGGCAATACCTTCTTCTGCAGCAAGTTTACGCGCAACGGTGAACATGCGACCCATTGCGGCCTCATCTTCAACCTCTATGTCGTTAACTGTCGGGATAAGTTTATTTGGAATGATCAAAAGATGGCTTGGGGCACGAGGGTTAATATCGCGAAAAGCCGTGACAAGATCATCTTGGTAAACCACGTCAGCCGGAATTTCCTTGCGAATGATTTTACTGAATATGGTTTCTTCAGCCACGAGCAGCTCCAAATTAATGATTTCAAGGAGCTGTAAGTATGCTTTACCCCGATAAATTGAGCAATAATGAACACTGTTTTTAGATAAAATTCGCTATTTGCGGTTACGCACTCAGCATTGTTTATTAATTAAACAATGCGAAAAAGTAAACACAACGGAAGTATCACCAACTAGACGTTTATTAATCAAAGTCTCAGCATTTTTGCGTCCTACTTCAAATACTAGGAAGCACAGCCATTTTTTACCGTAAAGATTCTGAAATACTTGCAGATGATAAGAAAAGCAAAGTGTTGCATTACACAGAGCGTGTAACGCCGCGACGCTTTTTTTAACATCAAGCAAGTTTGACAGTCTAGATTTGCTCTCGATTGTAAAACCAAGCAACCGACCGTTTGTTGTAGTACGGAAGCGAAAGTGGGGAGCACCAGCCATAAACTGGTGGGAGGAATAAAAATGGCAAAGAAACGACAAAGTTCTGTAATCCGCAGAATGTATGCTGGTTTTGCAGTGCTGGCCGTCAGCCTTGTGGCGACCAATACGCTTAACATAAACAGTTCTCAAAATATTCATGACCAATTAGAGGTTGTGACCTCCGAAGCCCTGCCCTTAGTATCAATGTCTAACGATGCAAGTGTTAGCCTGCTTGCTGCGGACAAAATCTTTAAAGATTATCTGACCACGAACAATGTTTCTCAAAGCACAGAAGTATTGGAAAGCTTTGAGGCCGCGCGTGCAAGATTCGATCGCGCTTTGGCAAAACTGGATGAAGCATCTTCGGATCAACCAGAACTCGAAAACCAACTGACGCAGCTTCGTGAGATTCAGTCACGCTACTTCGCTGAAGCCGCTACCGCTATCGATAATTATCAGCGTCAACAAGCTGCACAAGATGAAGGCGTCAAATCCGCACGCCAATTCCAGCGGATGAACACACAGCTCGCCCTTGGCATGCAGGACTTCATCGCAAACAATGGCAACAACACCATCAAGATCATTTCTAAAACCTATTTTAAAAAGCTTAACGAGACAGAGACACATACGTCAGATGCACTTGCGAGCATGAGCTTAGACGATGTCAACAAAGCGATTACGGAAAACAAACGTAGTATTCGTCAATTGAACTACTCTTTCCGCTCTTTGACATCTCAACTGCCAGAGCTCACCGAGAAATTCCAGAAAGACTTAGACCTGTTCACCAAAGACGTGAGCCGTGAAGGTGGTGTGCTTGATCAGCACTATGCCTATCTGGTCGCGACAAACGAACTGTACGACAACATCGGTGTTCTTGCTGACGAAGTGGATAACGCGATGTCGATACTGACCTCGTACCGCACGCAGGCCGAAGTCGTCATGGCGGAGTCTATTGAGAACGCAAACCATGTATTCAAAACCGGTGTGCAGCAAACCATCGTTATTGGTATTTTGATTCTGGCCATCACTGTATTTATTGGTTGGAACATCGCACGTAGCGTGCGTAAACCACTTAGCAATACGCTTGCTGTGCTTGAGGCGATTACTGAAGGCGACATGACGAAGCGCATTGACGTAAAAGAGCATAACGAATTCGGACAACTTGCTGACCACATCAATACGCTCGCCGCCAATCTGCAAGATATTCTTCGTCAGCTAAGAGATGCCGCCGAAGATCAGGCCCAAATTGCAGCTCAGAACCAATCAACAACACAAACAGCAAAATCTCAGCTTAACGAACAGCGTCAACAAACGACAGCCGTTGCCGCAGCAATGACAGAGATGGAGCACTCAGTCCAAGATGTCGCAAACAGCGCACAGCAAACCATGGATAAAGTCATGGAAGTGGGCGATGCTGCGGCCAAAGGTCGCGAAATCATGACGCGCAGTATCAGCACAACGCATCAACTGTCTACGCGCCTTGATGAATCTGTTGCGGTTGTTTCGTCGCTTCAAGAGATGACATCGAGCATTGAAACAATACTCGACGTTATCAGCAATATTGCTGACCAAACAAACTTGCTGGCCCTGAATGCCGCGATAGAAGCAGCTCGTGCAGGCGAACAAGGTCGTGGATTTGCAGTCGTCGCCGACGAAGTTCGCGTACTGGCTAAGCGTACCTCTGACTCCACGTCAGAAATTGAAGACATGATCAGCAAGCTACAAACGCAATCTCGTGAAGCAGTGACCGTTATGCAAGAGTGCGTTGACGAAATGAGTAACAGCGTCACACAAGCGTCTGATGCGAACTCTGCCATGGAAGAGATTGAAGCCATCATCATGATGATCAGCGACATGAGCAGCCAGATTGCACAGGCGGCAGCGGAACAGAGAACCACATCAGCGGATATTGCACGAAACGTTGAACACATCAGCTTTATCGCTGACAGCAGTTACAATGCGATGCAGGATGTGGCGAGCGCTAGTGACCGATTAGACGAGCAAGCAGTAACACAGAACAACTTGGTACACCGATTTACCGTTTAATCAGCAAAATCCAATAGCGAAGAGGGCATCAATCGATGCCCTTTTTTCGGATGAAGAACACAGCGTCACAGCTATTTAGGCATCCTGCATCTCACTCGTTAATGCAACATGGCTCAGTTTATAAGGGTCAATGCCTTCAAGACAGGCCACGTTAACCCCATAGAAATAAGGATCAGAGCTGCGTTGGTGATGCGTATAGATCCCACAACGTTTGCAAAAATAGTGTTTACCGGCCAGCGAGTTAAATTGGTACAGCGTGAGAAATTCCTCCCCCCGAGTGACCATCAGGTTTTCAACCGCTACAGAGGTCATGACAGTGCCACGCTTTTTGCACATTGAGCAAGAACAACGATTAGCATCGACGAGCCCATTTGGCATTTTCAATTCAAGTTCAACTGAACCGCAATGACATGTTGCTTTATGTCTCTGTTTGATTTCCATATCGTTCTCCTTCACATGGGGTCAATCACGATCAGCTTTTCTCTCTAAGCAAAAGTTGATGCGATGAGGATCGTTGCTCAAGAACGGAGGTTACGCGTTACGGCAGTGTGAATCACATCATCAACGACGGAACCGCATACTCTAACCATAGTAAATACACGCAAATTCAAACAAGGTTTGGTATATCTCAACGCTTTGATATCAGTCGGGTTCACTGAGAGATGAATAGAATGAACGAGATGTTATAATGCTGCACCATCAATTTTCACGATGGGAAGGGTTTCAATGTCAATGCCTTCAAGGCATCGGACGTTGATTGCCCAACCAAGAAAAGGCAACCTCCCCTCCTCGCGTTCTTTTGGCGTTGGCTGGCTAGGTTTGCGAAACCCGAGAACACCACAATGCGGACAGAAGTAATCTTCAGCCGTTTTAGAGCCCCACTGGTACAGCACTAAAGATGAGATAGGAGTCAGCAAGGTAAATTGTTCTGGGGAGACCCGAAAGTTCAGCGTCCCGCGTTTCGAACATACCGAGCAATTACAGACCCTAACGTGGTCAATTTCAGCATTCACGCTAAATTTTACAAAGCCACAATGGCAGCTACCCAAATAATGCTTTTCACCAACGTCGATATCGCTGCCCATCGCCTTACCTTCTAATTATGAATCTGTTGTTAAGAAACACACTTTGCACGTTGATAATATCGGCAATTATTGACGCAATAACGCAATGAGATCCGTCACATATTCGCTGTCACCACTTTGGCTCAACAATGTCGTAAATTGGCCACGATGGTGTGTCTGGTGGTTGAAAAAATGAAGCAACACAGACGACAACGGATCTGAAATCACCAAACCCGCTAAATTTTTATACTGAACCGTGTTTTCATACTCATTAACATCAATGCCATCCACCCATCTCATAATGAGGGCATCTAACCGTGTGCGGGCGTGTGATAACTCCTCTACACAGTGATAGATGTGGACTTTGTTCGATGAGACCATCGGAAAACTTGCTAGCTCGCTGGATAAATCAACGCTTCCTTTTACCGTCGTTAAGCGGTTAAGCCAAAGCAGGTCACCCGTAAAAATATGACTTAATGTATGAAATGCACTGCCAAAGAAAGCACCCTTATCCGTATAGAGGTTGTCTTTCGTCATGCTTTTCGCTTTTTCATACAGGGCGTCATTCATCCATTGGTTGTACCTTGCCAGCAACACAAATTGAGATTTCATCCTATCCTCCTCTATTCAATCTTCAGGCTATTAAAAGATACCTTAATCAGATCCTTCTTTTGATTTTCCCCAAAAATGCATCCACCCGCGCTTTCGATACGTTTTCACTTCGGTATAACGTAAACATGGAAAACCGACACTGCTTGGCACATGCGCCCAACAAAGCAATACGAAGTATGCGCTTGACTGGCTGCCATAACACAAACGTATCCACCCACCATGGAGAACCCATTGTTGTAATGACTTTCACCTCTTTTAACTTTTCCAGCCGAGGCTTTATCGCGCCAAGGTCACTCGCATGGTCGTAAGCATGTCCAGGTGCCCAAACGCGGTCAAACCAACCTTTTAAGATCGCCGGAAAACCGAACCACCAGGTGGGAAACACCAGCACCAGTAACTCGGCTTCTTTCAACTGCTGGATCTCTGTCTCTACGTTTTTCTTATCAAACTCCGGCGCATAGTAGGTTTGCCTTTCACTCTGCGTTAATACCGGGTCAAACTGGTGCCGGTATAGATCCAGTACCTCGACCTCATGCCCCTTTGCTATTAAGTGATCAACAGTTTCAGTGCACAAATAATGACACAGGCTATTTTCGAGCGGGTGTGATAACACAAGGAGACATTTCACTGGCAGGTACCTCACGGTAAAAAACGGTTTCGCTTTCGAATGTACTTCCATATGGCAGCGACGAGTAAAAGTATCCCTACAAGACAGACGCATAGGGAGAGACAAAAAGAGGTTTTATAGGTTGCACTGCATTTTTGCGAGAGAAATCTATCGTTGGCAGCCTCACCGGCTATCAATAAGAAAAGTCACATTCAATAGGGTTGCTGGGTTTATCTCCTACGCTCATCAAGCGACAGAACGCCTCAATGCAAAAACAGTTTAGGTATTAGACAACATTTAGTAGTGTTAAACGTTTACACTCGCGCGTCTTTCAGGAATATTTTATGTCTAAAGTTGCATTGATCACTGGTGCTAGCCGCGGAATAGGCAACGCTATTTCTCATTACTTTGCGCAACAAGGCTACTCCCTCATTCTTCTATCCCTCAATAGGGAAAACCTCAAAAAGCGGAAACGGAACTGCGTTCAAAATATGCATCATGCGACATAAAATCGGTCTCGGTAGATTTCAATAATCCATCCGACGTTGAAGCAACCATCACTTCGCTCATCAGTACCAATGACAAAATAGATATCATGGTGAATAGCGCGGGGGTACTGGCATTTGGTCATACCAATATTTCTTTAAGCAAGCTTTTTGAACTCATAAACGTAAATGTACTGTCTACGATTATTGCCTGTAACTTAATTGCCGAAAAAATGAAGCAGCAAGGATTTGGGGAAATATACACTATTGGCTCAACCGCTGGCTTAGAGCCCGTTCCTAAGATAGCCGCTTACTCTGCGACTAAAGCTGCAATTGTTAGCTATAGCCAATCTCTTTATTCTGAACTCCTACCCTTTGGTATTAAAGTTTGTTGTTTGTGCCCGAGCGTGGTGGATACAGATATGACTAATGACGGCCGAATTCAAAACGACCTAAAGATTGAAACTCAAGACTTAACGAAAGCGCTTAACTTCATACGCAGCCTATCTCCAAGTGCGGCAGTAAGCACGCTCTCGATACGTTGTAAAACGATAGACTTAGAATCGTAACCCTCCGGAAAGGGTTACCGCAGACACGGGATCATGGCTTTAACACCAATAACCTTTTGATTCTTTTATTCGGGGTATGTCCAATTTATGAGTTCGACGCGTTTATCTAAGCACTCATAAGAGCCCATTTCGAACTCACGGCATATCCAAGGTCTGTTTTCGTAGATCGTACACATGTAGGTGTCTCTATCTAAGGCTGCACACCAACCATCGCTTAATCGTTCCATTGTCTCACCGCCGTACTGGTCACGTAAGATAAATTCTTCTGGAACGCCAGTGTCAGAAATAATCATAACTTCAAGACGGCAACAACACGCTTTGCAGTTTGAGCAGGACACATTTGAGGAGGAAACAGTGTTAATGGGTATATTCATGAGTAGCTACATCTTGGTCAATCACGCATGATACCTCAAATCTACAGTGACTATCCTCAATTTCTAGCGGATACGCGCCTTAAGTGCCATGACGTGACGATGTTTCAGTTGTACTATTTATCCGAAAGGTCGGCTCCGGCAGAGATTGGGGAGGTATTCCCATAGCATGCCGTTAATCCCCAACTTCCTTGTCGCCATCCCCTAGGTTCAACTTCATTTCTAGCACGTTCGGTGTAAAACCCAACTTCTCGTAGGCACGTATTGCAGCCGTATTTTCCGCATAGACGCGCAAGTAGAAGTCGGTTACCGACCGTGCTTGGCTCCAAGCAAATAGGTGTTCGATCACCAATCGATTGATCCCCTGCCCTCGATAGCGAGGGTCTACATACATGAAGTCTAGGTAGCAATCAACGTCATGATTTAGAGCGGGATTCGACGATCTTATCTGCCCAAACCCCGCGCCAATAATCGCACCGTCTTTTTCGATAACGAGAAGACAAACATCGTCGTTCGAAATTAAACTGTCGAAATCGTAGTATTTAATGTTTTCAGGCTTCATGGTTGCATTGCACGCCCTTTCCGCTTCAATGAGAAATTGCTCCAACGCCAAAAGCGTGGGTACATCCTCGCGTGTTGCTTCTCTTATCAAATACTCACGATTACTCATGCCGCTCTTACTCCATTATCTACCGTTCATCACGTAGCAATAACAAAAACAATAACGTTTAAACGGTCACGTTACGGGCAATCATCAATACTTCATCAGCAGAGTAAAGGTTGGTGATTGTCGCTTCGATCTCCGCGCCCAGTGTGCTTTTATATAGGTCCTGAGCGAAATTATCAGCGCGAGTGGTAACCATGACATGCTTTATCACAGCCTGTCTTTTTGCCAGTTGCTGCTTCACTAAAGGAAGCGAATCAACAACCAGTTTGCGACCAATACCCTGGCCATGAAAATCGGGTAAAACTGCGAGTTGTTCAAGCTCCAGTACGGCTTCAGGGCGAAAACCACTTTTCTGATTCCAGATAATATAGCCGACCACGTTCCCATCAAGTTCAGCCACATAAATTAAATAGCGAGGAAACGCATTCGCGTTACATTGAATCCACTCTTGCGAGTGTCCTTGCCGGACAAAAGCGGCTTTATGAACAAGTGCAGTCGCAGGAATATCATCTTCACGGATCAAACGAATCATTGATTCAAACTCTGGAATAAAACACGGCTGAATCATAACGAGAAACGTTAGTTCGTACCCACAAAAAAACGTGGCTGACTTAGCAAATTGATGACCTTCTGCCGTTTGTAGTCTGCTTAAGCCGATGACTCTTCGTCCATTTTTACCTTTCTGAAATGAAAAACCGCACAGATACTCTCTGAGTAAAAACGTTCTATTTCAATTTATCAAACTTACATTTCATTTTTAGATGATGCGTCAAACCATCAAACCCATTACGGTGAGTAGCACGTAAACCGCCACGGAGAGATGAAATGAAAGTACTCGTTCAATACACGCAATCGGGTAAATATCGAGATCAGGCATGGAGTGGATTTTCGATGCGAGCCAAAGGTGAAATTCAGGCAGTCACGCCTTCCTATGCCGCGCAATTAATCGAACAAAACAAAGCCAGCCTTGTAAAGAACGACGACGAGCAGATCATCATTCATAAGTAAACTGCAAAATGAGCTCTATCTGGAGCTCATTCTTTGCGCACTTTAGCGCCAAAAAACTAATCGGCTATTGCCTGAATAAAAACGCATCGATGTTGGTGGCATTTATATCTTGGGTAACTCTTCAAATCCAAGGTTCGTTATTTCGCTAGGTGACAGCATGGACGTTGATTCAGGGAAAAATACACGCCTAGCCCCAGCCCCCAAAGCAGCCTCACGAAAGGCCCGAACTTCCACATTGGTGTATCCGCCTTCCGAAGTTTCAAGCAATTGAACTACCGCTATTGGAGCAAGCGAAAAAAGTGTTTTAGGCAAAAGCTCCGTTGATATCTCTTTTAGGCACTTTTCAATCTCAAAAAAATCCCCCATGAGCGTTCGAGGATGAGCTAATGCTGCGCAGATCTTAGTGACGACTTTGCCACTTTCCACATGAGTCGCTTGGACTTTACCCTTATTAATCCGATAGTAAATATGGTTACTTTTAAGCATCGTTCCTCCTTGAACTTATTGCGAGTGTAAATACTACGAAGCAAATCGATTTAGATCCCCAAAGCGATAATAGCCACCACCTAATATGAGCCATTTGAATTCACAATGTAAAAACTTATAGCTAGCCCCACAAGCACTTGAACACACAGGATACAAGGACAGTTACGTTTGCTAAAGCATGGTAGAGAGGGCTATCTGATTTGCCGTAAAGTGCGTCCCATTTATTCAGAAAAGCGTAGGCAATATGATGCTGATCGGTGCGGAGTCAAGCAAAGAGCTATCCCCTCTGGAATCCAGCTTATGCCGTCACGACAGAGCGATAGAACCATCGCTCGTACCACTTACCATCCACCCGTCGCATCAACCGAGATATCACACCAACCATCGCCAACGCGAAAACCAATCTTCCCCAGAAAATAGCGGTGAAATCCGCACCTATCACCAGCATCAAAAGCGTATCTTCAATCAGACTATGAAGCAGCCCAAGCAAGGTAATGGCGGTGAATATATCTCTAGGAGGGATATGTCCCTTTTTCGCCTCGTTGATAAGCAGACCACCGCCGTACGAGAGACCCAACGTAATGCCGATTAACGTTAGGTTCGTCGCTTCTTGACTAATACCCAGTAAACGGAGAAAGGGGTTAAGTGCTTTTGCGAGGAGCCTTTCAATGCCTAAGACTTTAAGAATATTCAGCACCAGAATTAGAGTAACGATCATAACGAAAACCAAAATGAGATTCTGAATCTGACTGATACCCCAAGCGGCCAGCGTCGCATCCCCTACCGCCGCTGGTTGCCAAATGATGTGTGCCTGCTCTTGAAGCGAGCCTGTCGCGCTGTAGGTTAAATGAAGAATCCAGCCCAAGAGTAAAGCCCCACCCACGCGCGTAAGAATGCTCCACCAGACTGAAACGCCGGACTTTTTCGCCAGCCCAACTTCAATAGGCATGGAGTGAGCAAGTAGGATCATGCAACTGAGAATAGAAGCTTGAGCCACTGACATGGTCACATCAGTATTAATCAGGACGACAAGAGCAGAGTAGATGTTCACAAAGATAGCAGTAGCCCACACCAGCCCCATTTCACTGGGAAGGCCAATCGCATTCATCAACGGCGCAATGAAGTGGGAAAACCAGACGACACCACCAAGTTCGTCGAAAACCTTCACCACGATGATGGTTGGGATCATGACTTTGTACAGCGTGATAGCCACATTGACACTATCAGACAACGTTCGCCGGAAAAACTGAACAACCTTTTGCATACCCTACCTCCTTGTTCGCCTGAGAAACTTCATGATAAACCGCTTTGGGTTAACAGAATTTCTAATTGCTAGGATTAATAGGTTTCCAATTTCTTTTAACTGGCGCTATAAGAAATTTGGCAGTCGAAAATTTGAAGGTGGGGAAATATGGAAATAGATCGCATCGATAGGCGTATTTTGATGGTGCTTCAAACAGATAATCGCATCGCGAATGTGGCACTCGCAGAACAGGTGGGCCTGTCTCCACCTGCGTGTTTAAAGCGGGTAAAACGATTACGTGATGAAGGAATCATTGCCAAGGACGTGTCCATCCTTAATCCAGAGCTGGCAGGCGTAAGATTGACTATGATCGTTTCGGTGGAGATGGAACGCGACCGCCGTGAGATTTATCAGGTCTTTCGTTCCTCCATCCTGAAAGCACCCGAAGTCACGCAATGCTACCAAACTTCAGGCAGCTATGACTTCGTACTGATCGTCGGTGTACCAGATATAAAAGCCTATGAAGCGTTTGTAGAGCGGGTACTTCATACTGACTTAAACATACGTAAGTTCCACACATCAGTGGCGATGCGTCAGGTGAAGTTTGAGACGGCGATTGGGCTAGAGAACAACCGATAATACGCGGGAAATGATGCTAGTAATGCAAGATAAGCCCCTGTCTTATCTTCTCGTCCTAGCGTATCTTTATACCGTACGTAAAACGTGGTAGACCCATTGTTCTAGTTAATGTGGAATACGACCCGATTCATGGAAAGCCCCTAAGCGTTCGACGTTTAACGTAAAGTGAATACTAGGCTGCCTTTCCTCTACGATTTGCAGGCTGACATACCGACCTTCTTTGGACTGAAAAGCGTGTTCACGAAACCCCAGAGTCACTCTCAACAGTTGGTGTGAGTATTATAAAAACGGTGTTACATGATTCCTTTGAGGGATTTTTACTCCGGGCTCGATTGGAAAATACATGTGCGACTCTTCAACAACGCTTCCATCCCCAACCAAATTGTTAACTTTACCTAAGTACAAAAAACCAAGCTTTTGATACAACGCAAACGCCCTATTATTATTCAAAACCGTTGTAAGCTCGATCGCTCGGCAGTTATTACTTCTGGCATTTTCAATCAGAATCTCAATAAGTTTCCCACCCAATCCTTGTCCTTGATACTTTTGTGAAATTCCAATACCCAGCACTGGAAACTCAGATGAATACCACCAAAGGAAGAAATAGGAGACAACCACCTGGTAAGACCCCGCTTCTCTAGACACTCAATAGCTATATAATTGAACAAACTATGAGGTGTTGCTATGAGCGGAAAACGCTATCCAGAAGAATTCAAAATTCAAGCCGTCCAGCAAGTCACAAAACAAGGTCATACACTCAGCTCTGTAGCTGAGCGGTTGGGTGTCAGTTACAAATCTTTGTGTGATTGGGTTAAAAAGTACGATAAGCCCGAGAAGCAGCGTAAACAAGAAGACGATCAAAGTGCAGAGATACGCCAGCTGAGGGCTGATTTAAAGCGGGTTACGATGGAAAGGGACATTTTAAAGGAAGCCGCGGTGTACTTT
>NZ_FUXU01000127.1 GCF_900167155.1 Enterovibrio nigricans DSM 22720
GCGCTTATCCCACCACGAGAAGGGGCTGCATTCTGGGAACAAGGACACCCTCGCAATTTAGCAGTAGGTTGTCAAAAGCTCTACGGCTCCAACAAGAAGTGGAAAAAGCGGTATGGCTATCACAAGCGCTCACTATCAGAGACAGCAATGTAGCGAGTAAAACAGCTGCTAGGTAGGAAATTAAGCCTAAAAAATTACAATGCTCAGGTTGGCGAGACATACGCTATGATCAAAGCGCTGAACAAGCTTACAGGACTGGGTATGCCTGAAACTCAGTATATTGCTTAAGAACCGAACAACTTTAGGCTGCCATGTCTTCCAACCGAATTAAGCAACAAAGCCAAGCGAATATCCCAGTATTGATATTCCCAGTGTCGCCCATATTACGCTGACAGAAGCAGTCTTAATTGCCGATTGAATGCTCACAGCAAATATCTCCAATGTTTGATTTATTGTCTAATCGGCGTTGTGAATACGATCAGTAAAATAATATCAACAGGAGCCAAACAATCTTACCAAATACCCCCCTTCAATTGTTCTGAAATAGTTAACAACATGCTGCGTATCACATTTAAATACGCACCAAATTTGTATTTGCTTTGCGTTTCAGAACCTTGATTTGCATGAAGTTTGACCTACATCATTAAAGATGCATTTAAACTGTTTCTTTCCAAAAACCAAGATCTCCATGCCTTCCGTTTCAACCTGATTTTAATTCAAATAGACATGCTCGGCGTTGTGGCTAAGTGAAAAATATCGACGGGGAAATGTGAGAGTGCTGAAGATGTTTCTATAACACTTTGGCGAGTCGTATATTTTAGAACACAGCCATGTCAGATATATAGCGATGTCTGTCGAGCTGTAAAAGGTGAGAAATGAGCAATATCAAAGTCAATCTCTCTTGGCTAGCCACCCTCTTTACGGTGCTCTGCCTTTGGGGAATATCTTTGCACGTTGCTTCGGAAAGCAAGGACAGCACTGTCGATAGCGTGTCGACACCCGCCTTGCAGCATGAGGTAACGTTTCAGCGAAACCCTGACTACGCCTGCGTTCAATGTCATAAAGACGAAGAAAACAAACTCGCAGGTGCCCACAACGACGTAATCAACCCAAATAACAACCGCAGCGTGACCTGTGTCGACTGCCACACCTCTATTACCCCTTCTCATCGCGACGGCGCAACCGACGTTGTGAAATTTGACCATTCTCAGAGTGTTAGTGGTACCACGCTTGCTGCATCTTCCGTGGAATGGATAACCAAACAAAACGAAGCATGTGAAACCTGCCACGAACCCACCCAATTGCAAGAGGCGAATTGGACACATGATGTTCATGCTAGAGACCTAACGTGCTCATCGTGTCACACCGTCCACCCTGCCACTGATCCGATGAAAGGCCTGACCAGTAAGGCTGCAATCGAAACGTGTGTCGATTGTCATACCGACCAAAGACTGGCGCAGGAGGAAAAACAATGAGTTGCTCAAGACGACAATTCCTTTCTGGCACTGGCGCCATGATTGTGACATCCGGGCTAGCTGGCACACAGATTGTCAGCCCTTCCGCTTTCGCAGCCGAGCCAGAAGAGAAAGCAAAACGTTATGGAATGGTGCATGACGAAAGTTTGTGTATAGGCTGTACTGCCTGCACTGAAGCATGTCGTGAAGTCAACAATGTGCCTGAAGGCGTATCCCGTCTCAACATTGTCCGCGATGAGCCCGTTGGTACCTATCCAAATGTAAAATACGGTTTCACGCGCGTGTCCTGTCAACATTGCGAGAACGCCCCTTGCGTCTACGTTTGCCCGACGGGAGCCGCTTACAAAGACCCCGCCACAGGTATCGTTGATGTTGAAGCTGATAAATGTGTCGGGTGCGGATATTGCCTCGCCGCCTGCCCGTATCAAGTGCGCTTTTTCAATCCAGAAACCAAGGCTGCTGATAAGTGTGATTTTTGTAAAAGCACCCAACTAGCACAAGGTAAAGAACCTGCCTGTGTGGAATCTTGCCCGACTAAAGCCCTGACTTTTGGTGATTTAAATGACCCAAACAGTGGTATTTCGATACTGATCACCGAAAAAACCGTATACAGGGATAAATCACACCTTGGTACCGAACCGCAACTTTATAAAGTGCCGCATTCGATCAGGGAGATTAAAGGATGAGTATGATTGACCAAGCTTTCCATTTTGACTCTTTGGTTTGGGATTGGATTATTGCTGTTTATCTCTTCCTGGCCGGCGTCTCCGCTGGAGCCGTCATGATTGCCGTCTACCTGAAACGCAACGTCATAGAAGGCGATGTATCCAAAAACGGCATTATTCGAGCGACGGCAATAATCGCACCATTGGGCATTATTTTGGGTCTGTTGATATTGGTTTTCCACCTCACGAAACCGTGGGAATTCTGGAAGATCATGATCTATTTCAACCCCAGCTCCGTGATGTCTATGGGCGTGGTTTTGTTTCAGGTATACATGATGGTCTTGTTTGCGTGGCTCGCCGGTATCTTCCTTGAAGATATCCAACGTGTTTTTGGCGGATTACTCAACAAAATCCCCGGCGCAAACGCTGCACTTCAGCTAACGAAGCGTTTTGACAAGGGATTAGAGATCACCCTTGCTGTCTTGGCGTTTATTCTGGCGGCCTATACCGGATTCCTATTGTCTGCGTTGAAAACGTACCCGCTGCTGAATAACCCTGTCTTACCCATCCTGTTCCTGTTTTCAAGCTTGTCTTCTGGCGCAGCCGCTTGTTTGTTAGTTGGCGTACTGGCTTTTAAAGAATCGATAAAAAGCCCCTCAGTGCACTGGATTCATCGCTTCGAACGTCCGGTTGTGCTGTTTGAGCTCTTCGTCTTGTTTGCCTTTTTTTCTGGTCTCTACTTCGGAGGTGGGCAGAAAGAAGCCGCGGTCATCGCCGCAATAGGTGGTGGATTTTGGTCAAACTGGTTTTGGATTGGCGTTGTCGGGCTGGGAATGGTTTTGCCTTTAGCCATGAATACCGTCGCATCAGCCGAAGTCCGTCACCGGACGCGCTACCTCGCGGTCGTTACGACACTCAGTTTACTGGGCGTACTTATGTTACGTACGTTTATTCTTTACGCAGGCCAAATGACCACTGTGTAATAGCTACCCGCCTTACTGATCTTGTTAGATTAGTGAGGCGGCTTTCGTTAGGATTCACCCGTTTTAATGTTTGCAGAACTTGCCCATTATCTCTTTATTCTCGGAATTACTTCCGTTTTCGTTGCAGGAACGCTTGCACTTTTCTGTCTTCGCTTCTCCAAGACGAAAGACCCACTGCTCGAAGGTTTTCCTCCCGCACTTTGCGTTTTGGCCTTTATTTCGATTCTTGCATCGACAGGCTTGCTCGCCTACAGCTTTTATACCAATGACTTTTCGGTTCGCTATGTCGCCCAGCATTCAAATTCGGCATTACCTCTACCCTTCAAATTGGCTGCGGTTTGGGGCGGCCACGAAGGTTCGTTTCTTTTCATGGTTCTCACGTTATCAGGATGGACTGCGCTTATCAGTACGCGTCTTCGCGACGTTAGTCAGACATTCCGGCTCACGAATATCGCGGTACTGTGTTGGCTTATTTCCCTGCTTGGTATTTATTGCTTGTACCTTTCCAATCCTTTTTTAAGAGACCCCTCTTTTCCCCTTGAAGGACGGGATCTCAATCCAATGCTGCAAGATGTCGGTCTCATTGTTCATCCACCATTGCTCTATCTGGGTTATATCGGGTTTGCTATTCCATTTTCTCTGGCAATTGCCGCAATGACCACGCCAGTCAATATCAAAGAATGGGCACACGTTTGCCGAAACTGGGCTTTGCCATCGTGGGCCTTTCTAACTGCGGGGATCGCCGTAGGCGCGTGGTGGGCATATAACGAACTAGGCTGGGGAGGTTGGTGGTTTTGGGACCCCGTCGAAAACGCATCGCTGCTTCCTTGGCTAACAGCCACTGCGTTAATACATTGTTTGATCATGACAGAGCGAAAGAAAACGCTTTTGGCATGGTCACTTCTGTTGGCCATCATTACCTTCGCATTGAGTATTCTGGGTACATTTATCGTTCGTTCTGGCGTACTCACATCCGTACACGCCTTTGCGACCGATCCGATGCGAGGCAGCGGATTGTTGATCATACTGACCTTGATACTTTTACCAGCTGTCTATCTCTATGCACTGAATGCTTCTAGGTTGATCGTTCGATCCAACGTCAACGTACACGCTGACAAATTGTCGCTGCTGATGCTCTGTGGCGCAGGAATATTGTTCTCAATGATGCTTATCGTCATGCTAGGGACCTTCTACCCTCTAATCTACAGTGCATTAGGCCTAGGGACCTTGTCTGTCGGTGCCCCCTATTTCAATAGCCTGTTTGTTCCACTGGTTTTCGCTTGTGCATTCCTTGCAAGTATTGCGTTGTTATTAAAACAAAAGCGCTGGCATATCGCGGGATGTATCACGCTCTCGATCACATCAGGTATCCTTTGTACTGTTTATTTCGCAAATATCTACGCTGTGCCATTTTCTGCGCTCGCCACGCTCGCATTCTCTGTCGCCTTTTGCCTCTTGTATTCCACCAGCTATGCTGCGCTTTCACAGAAAAAAAAACGCAATGTACTTGCTTTTTCTCTCGGTCATATCGGTGTTGCATTGAGCATTATTGGCGCGACTATGCTCTCCACATTCAGTGATGAACTTAGTCTTAGGATGCAATCAGGTGAGAAGGTAATCGTGGGGCAGTATTCCTTCCTGCATTCAGGCAGCAGCTGGCATATTGGCCCAAATTTCACGGCGGAGAAGATAACATTTGTTGTTAATGACCAATCAGATCACCCGATAGCAGTCTCTGCAGAAAAGCGGCTTTACACTGTTCGCTCCATGAATATGTCAGAAGCTGGAATTTATCGAGACGGTGTCACTGACATATACATCACCCTTGGTACAAAGTTCAATGCCAACGCCTATGCCGTACGCATTCAAATTAAACCAGGCATTCACTTACTTTGGCTCGGCGCATGTTTGATGGCGATAGCCGGATTGATCGCCACAGCCAAAGTGGTTTACCTCAGAAAGCACGAGAGAAAACCTCGTTATCAAGGTCTGCCTCAATGATAAATCTGCGTTTTTCTATCCCATTAGCCGGAGCCATTGCCTTTATTGTTGCGTTGTCATGGATGCTCGTTAATACCGACAACGACGAAGCACCAACGCAATTTGCAATGAAAGGCCAAACCGTTCCCACGTTTTCCTACGCCACTCTAGAAAACGAACTCGTTGACGAAACGGTATTGAAAGGCAAATGGACGTTGCTAAATGTTTGGGCTTCTTGGTGTGTCGTCTGTAAAAAAGAGCACGATTTCCTTATGACACTATCTCGACAAGGCGTCCCTATTATTGGTCTGAACTATCGTGATAGAAAAGAAGCCGCACTCAACACGCTAAAGCACACTGGCAACCCTTATCGCGCGGTTATCTTTGACCCAAGCGGTGCATTAGCCATTGAATTTGGAAGCTTGGTCACCCCAGATACTTACCTTATCGATGAGCACGGAACGCTTATACACCGCCACACGGGTGAACTTAACAATGAGGTATGGGAAACCGAATTTTTACCGCGCATCCAACCCGCGCAGCACCGTCATCAATCAAAAGAGGAATAAAGAGATGAAGATGCACCTTCACTGGTTTTTACTGTCGTTTTCCCTTTTGCCTTTTTTAGGGATTGCAATGCCGGATGATCCACAGAACCATGCAGAAACATTTCAGTTTTCGAGTAAGGAAAACCAATCATTAGCATTGAAGTTGGCCAAAGAGTTGCGATGCCCACAATGCCAGAACCAAAATTTAATTGAGTCAAATTCCCCCGTGGCAATGCACTTGCGTCTAAAGGTTTATCAATTCGTAGAACAAGGTGCCAATGAAGAGCAAGTGATAAAGCACATGACGCAGCGTTTCGGGGACATGGTGCACTACAAGCCGCCATTCAAACCAGGAACAGCATTTTTATGGCTAGCTCCGCTACTCATTCTGGGTGGCCTAATCGGCACTGTGTTAATGAAAAAGCCAACAGACGACTCTAAACCATAAAAGGCCCCTTGGGGCCTTTATGGTTGTGGTTTTCACTATTAGGTAACTTTTTGCGTCTCTGACATTACGCCATAAGAAAAGTGTCCAACTCGCCACAATCTTCCACAAAGCTCTGATCATGGCTCACGAGGATCATCGCTCCCTGATAGTGTTTGAGTGTCTCAGCAAGTAAGATTTTTGATGATATATCGAGGTGATTATCAGGCTCATCGAGCAAGAGCAAAGGCATTTTGTCTTGATGGCTAATGATCAAAATCGCCAGCTTCATTTTCTCTCCGCCGCTTAATGCGCCTACTTGTCGGAATACGCTATCTCGACGAAAACCAATGCCCGCCAGCAAAGTCCGTGCGTCCATTTCCTTCATATGGGGACAGAAGTGCCGTAAACATTCCAACATGGGTAGCACGTTATTCAGCAAGCTGACATGCTGATCCAGATAGAAAATTGGCATATTTAGGTGAAGTTCACCGCCAAGCAGCGATATCTCCCCTTTCAACACTTTAAGTAACGTAGACTTCCCGCTGCCATTAGATCCCTGTAGGTGCATGCGTTGATTGGGTTTCATAAACATCGTTACCGGACTTTCGGTTCCAAAAGGTAACTTGCCGTTTAGTATAGAAAAAAGTCGCCCTCCTTTGGCTTCCATCGTTGTCACGTTAAACGTCTGAGTTTTCACTTGCTCCGCTTTTTCATTCAAGCTCTGCGCTTTTTTCTGCAACGAATCTCGACGGGTATTTTCATTATTCAGGCGTTTAGATGCCGCAGCGCCCGCCGCACTTTTCATCGCATTGGCTTTGTTGCTTAATTCGGTTGGAAGACATGGCAGCCTAAAGTTGTTCGGTTCTTAAGCAATATACTGAGTTTCAGGCATACCCAG
>NZ_FUXU01000111.1 GCF_900167155.1 Enterovibrio nigricans DSM 22720
CTCTTAAATACTTCATCAACCGTCAAGGTCAATGGCAATTTCACGGTTGGCAGAAGATCATGGATATGGATTGTCAGTTCAATCTGTTTCAAATAGCTAAGGTGCCAATAGAGAGACATGTAAAAATCAGGAGTGCCGCTACGCCTTTTGATCCTCAATACCAAGAATACTTGGCTAAGAGAAAATCAAAGAAGCAATGCCGTAACTCTTGGCATGAGCCTGCTCTCGCTGCTTTATAAGTTGCTGGGTGCCAATCGGTGCCTTCGTGAAGGCTTGAGCCTAGTGCGGTGAAAGTTGCACGCTGGGTTCTTAGAGGGACGACACTTGGTAACAGGTGTCGTCTACTCGACAGAAGTGGGTTAGAGTTGGTGCCTAAGCCATGCAGTTTGGATAAGTTTGATTTGGGCAAATCAGAAGTATGTGTTGATTAGCCAATGAGCCATAGTCGTTTGTTAGGTGTTTTTCCTATAGATAGCGCCTTGCTCTTCATACCAAGCGGCTACGGTCTTCCAACAGACCTGAAACCACTCCTTTTGAAACAAGTGCTGACTAAACTGTTCGTGAGCAGCCTTTTCAGCTCGTCTTGCTTGGACGATTGATTCAAACTCAAATACGGCTGAAAGAACCAAACATCTTGGATTGCCACGTTTAAGATTCGCATTCACTCTCCACTCAGGAGGATTTTTACTGTAGCCAATTTTAACCCACGGTCTTACGACCTCTCCTTCGAATGCTTCTTCAGTAATCAGGTAAACAAATGCCATATATACTCTCAAAATACCACGCGTTGCGAATCCCCTTTGAAAAGATTTTTAGCTCTATTTCTTGAAGGACTTTAGAATGTAATATCTCGTAACCGTAAGAATATGATATATCATTGCGCGAAAACTACTTTCAAACGTTTTTTCAAACGGTACCAGATAAGAAGCACAGGGAGTACCCATACGAACAACATCGATGTTCTTTACTTTCAGTAGATGATATCCGTGAGAAGTCTGTGTCGAGCAGACTAATTGTTCTAAATCCATTTGTACTGGATAATCCAGGTTGACTACTACAGAACAGTCAGCGAATGCCTCAATTTCATATTCTTGCGGGGTTTGAAAGACAAGGTCATCGTAATCTAGTCGCTGTGTTTTTTCAGGGCGATAATCGTTTTTTTGTAAAACTTGAAAGGTTACTTTCTTGAAGCACTTTACGTTTTTAATCCTTACTGGATAAGCATTCCTATTAGTGAAGTAAAGAAAAATTCTTGTCGACATTTTCTTTTGATGAACTAACACTCTTTTAAGTTTTAAAGGCCTTCGTTTGCTGTGATACCAAGCTAATAGTACAGACACAATTGCAATAAGCGATGCTACTGAACTCAGCACATCAACTGTGTTTTTAAAGATCAAAATTTACACCATACTGAGCCATTACTAAGGAGCGCTAACAAATTATTAGCGAGCAGCTTCCTCATTTAGTACAAAACCGAGATGCCTGATTAGTCAATGTACACTTGTATCAACTTACTTTGAGGCAGAGTATTCTTACGCTACCGCCCTTCGCTTCTCGGCACGCAACACGCCATCATTGTCTAAAACTTTTTGCGGGAATGTACCATAAAGTGCATAAAGCCAGATTTGATTTGGATCGCATGGAAATCTGCTTGGTTATTGATTGGTCGATCATCAATGAATAGCATTCTTAGGGGGGAATGAGTAAGGGATAAGTGATTAGTTTTAGTAAGGGAAAGTATGTGGTCTGCGAGATAAGTGAAGAGCGTCTGTAAATGGAAAAGGGGCACCAACGCACCAGAATCGTTTGGTCAAGTTTCCAACATCGCTCAAATTGGATAATAGTGGCGGCGCAATTATATTAATGTCCAAACGGCCAATAGCGCCCAAATGGCACTGACACTCCTAAACTTGTTGGTTACCAAGTAACGTTCAACCAATAAAACAATGGTCATTAATAACATCAATACCACGGAATGCTTGGACATAAACACCATAGCTATCATGACCAAACTGCACTCTACAGCGCACCGCACCCATGTAACCAATGCGTAACTGACAATACTCTTATAAAGCCTGAAGCCAGAAGCTTGTACGACGCCTAATCCGCCACATCGGTTTTTGATGGATTTGTTGATTGGGTTCTGGCCCCACCACCATGCCAACAGCAGAAAGGTAACAGCAAGCCCATTATATATTTCATGTGGGATAGCGAATGCGCGGACCGGGAGTTCTACGGCGGTGGCGATGCCCATAAGGAGAAGCAACCAACATATTGTATAGATTGCTGTAAAAAGGCTCATGGCTGGCAATCTGTGCCTTGGGTTCAAGGAGTTGGCAATATGCAATAGGTGTGCGGAAATCATCGGTAACATCATTCCAATGATCATCAATGTCAGTAACCACGGATCACTGTTTATTCCTGAAACATGATGATGGGCACTGTGAGGATCTCCCGAAGACATGGGAACGATGAGGGCAATCCAGGCGAGTGAAAAAAGCGCCACAAACACACCCGCACTAAACCTGAACTTGCGTATGTACGCCACGTCGATGCCAAGCACGCGAAGTACGTCTTGGGTTCGCTGCTGATAACGTGCTCGCTTTGTCGTCGAATTCATAATTATTCCGGGGGAAGCAGGCGCAGCCACAGGCTATTGACTGCGCCAGTGGCGTTAAGACGCCGTATCAAAAGATAGCGTAACTTTTCGGATGGTCACTTCACCACAGCCGGTTGTTTCACCGTCCGGCGTCAATTCGACACTGAGAGAGCCTCGGTCCAGCATGTGTTGGCACACATCCATCACAAACTTTTTCGGTATCCGCACAGACGTTGCCATTGGTGCGCCGTCGAATAGCTGAGTTTTGCCATTCTCTACCGTTGAACCAAAGAACGAGACCACACCCAAATCCCATCGCTGTCCGCTAGGTTGTTGATTTTCATCGTGCTCAATCACAGCCACTTTATAGTTTGCTGGCGTACCGGCCGTTTCTACCCCTTCAATGTTGAGTTTCACGCCTCGGATATGTTTCGCATGATTGGCGGTTTTACACTGAATCAGCGTGTTGCTAAACAACGATTTTTCAAGTAATTGCAGATTTACCGTTTGGGCCTCGTCACGAATGACGACGGGCTGAGCGGCATCCCCCACTATCAATGTATCGATATCACTCGGTCCTTGTACCGACATCGCTCCTGCCTCCGCAACGTTAATAAATGCTGCTGGCACCGCATCCGGGTGTCTTACCGCATTGACGTCTTCAATGAATTTTTGTAGGCCGGACGCACCGTCATACTCATAGTTAACGGTTTCAATCACCGATTGATTCGGTGCTTTAATAACGATTTCTTTCGTCTGCGAGAAATCGGTCAGTGCGAGGCTAACGTCTGTGACTTGCCCGTCATGAAACCATTTGAAGGCATACTCTTTACCAGGGTAGGGTGCGCTGCCATTTAGCTCCACCACACCGCCTAAACCTGTCCAGATTGACCAGAGTCGATCGATATTGGCATGGTGTAGATAGAACAACGGATCCAGTCCGGCAGTAGAAATGTCGGCCATTGCACCACTCACGGCGCCATGCACTACATTGTGCGGATAATTCTCAAGTGAGCCACCTCTGTGAGCTTGTGTTCCGCCAAATTCAAAAAAGGGCTCGTCGCTGACACTTTCTACCGTTTGGTCGTAAAAATCGAGATTATTGGTGTAATTCCGGTCAGGAAAGTACAGCGCATTTCCCTCATTCCTGAATGTCTCTGGGATCACCATATTCCCGGTTCCTGACGTTGTGTAATCCCAGTATGGCAAAGCCCAATTTTCGGGAGCACCTGGAATCTCACTCAAGACAGCCCGAATTGCGTTTTCAAATGCCAATAGATATTGACGATGCCACGCAAGAAAATAGAAAGACCCATGTGGACATTTGGCAAGGAACTCGTGATCGCCAGGGGTGATCTCGTTGTCTAATCCGGTTACCCAAGGTTTGTCGCCATCGTAAGTCTTGTGCCAAAACG
Organism: Enterovibrio nigricans DSM 22720; assembly: GCF_900167155.1. GTDB lineage: Bacteria > Pseudomonadota > Gammaproteobacteria > Enterobacterales > Vibrionaceae > Enterovibrio > Enterovibrio nigricans. Next base: position 4,015 of record NZ_FUXU01000111.1, read on the forward strand.
GGGATTGGAAGTTGTACCTGTGTACAGCAGCCCACCAACCCCAGCTTGTTGGATCAGTGACTTCACGTCCTCGCATCAGGCTGACTGCTTTTTCATACCAGTAGAGGGAGGTTGCCGGATCGGTGGCTGATTGGCCGGTTATATTTGTACGAACCCGTAAGGTCATTGTGTCTCCTCGATGTCGTTGAATGTAATGTTGCTACTATCGACTAAGAACCGCAGTCACTATCAACTTATACTTTGCATGGCTATTAATATAGACACTGAGGTGTGGGGTTCAAGTTGGCACTTTAATAACTTAATTATCATTACCCCCAATAAACAGGGTTAGCATTTTTGCTAGGTAAGTGATTGTAATAAACTGAATAAATGGGTTCTTACGAGGGTGGTGCATTTAATAAAACGTCTGTGTCCTGACTGTTATAGTTTTAACCACTAGCATTTGTATCTAATTTATTGTGCATAAAGTGTCATATTGACTAGTCTTTTTGTGGCAAGAATGCATAACAATAACGACAGCCACAAAAGGAAGTGAAGTGATGACAAATGCTCGAAATATTCGGCAGATCCCGGAGCAAATAAGACAAACTCAAGTCGTTCAACTACAGGTTGCCGGGCAAGGTGGGGTTAGTGCAGCCGGTCGAGGGAAAAGCTCAGCAGAGTTTATTCAGTTTGCTTGTCCGGTAAAGGCTCTGGGCGTGGAACTACGTGTCTTCGTCTGGCAGGATGAAACGCAAATTGTGATGTTCAATACGATCACATGGCAGGTTGTTCAACGGTTTACGCAAACAAATATTGGGATCAATCCAGACCCTGGCTGCCAGTATTGGGTCAGTCTGGATACCAACAATAGATCGATCAGCACGGGCGTAGGTGAAATTCGGAAAGAGACCGAGACGCTCTCCTACCGTTTCAAAGCCGACAGTGATGAAGACGAGAAGATTATTCACGATATGTTTCATAGCATTGAGAGCATCGCGGTATCTTTTGATGAAGAGGCGTTTGATGCCAGTTCCTTCCGTTTTCCTGTCACCATCCAGTTGCCTCTGGCGATTATTCCGGCCAATAAGCTCACAATGATGGATGTCGCTGATGTCTCGGATCCTGACCAATTGGCTGGGCCAAATTATGAAAAAGCCAAAGTAACCATCATCAATAACTTGCCCGGCGCTTGTCAGCAGCTTTATGCCAATGTCGCAGGACAAAGCTTTCAGCTCGATACGCAAGATTTCCCAGATTTTGCCGAAGCGATCAACCATAGCATTAATACTGAAGGCTGCTGGTGCCATGATAAGTTGATAGAAAAAGCAAAAGCAGATGAATTTGGCGGCGGGGAAAAAGAAACTTACTTACGCATCACTCTGGGGGAAAACTATGGCAATTCGCCCGGCATTCCTTTTGTCATGGAGATATGGCCGATTGGTCACCAATCGCCTATCCATAACCACGGCGATGCCAATGCGATTATCCGCGTCTTGTCTGGTGCTATCACGGTTAATTTATACAGCATGTTATCCACTGTTAAGACCAACCAAACCCCCTTTAAGACCGCCACCTTCACCCAAGAGGATGTGACTTGGCTAAGCCCGGGCATTAACCAAATCCACCAGCTTACTAATGCGCAAACTGATCAAGCTTGTATTACGATTCAGTGTTATCAATACAGCGACAGCAATACGCTTCACTATGAGTACTTCGACTTTATTAATGATCAAGACGATAAAATTGAGCAGTTTTTCCCCAATTCAGATATGCGTTTCATCGAGTTCAAAAAAATTGTTAAAGCTGAATGGGAAGCCTCTCAACGCCAGCACTCTCAAAGCACGCGTCATGCGGAATTCGATCATGCTTCACGCTGAATGGAGGCTATAGACAGAAACTAAGTCTGTAAGTGGTCATAAAAAGGAGCAGGGCTGTGTTGATCAGGCCTGCTTCTTTTAGTTGATAGATGCGAAAAAAGTTTCTCCATCATTCTTTCCTTGTTATCAGCAGTAGGGGCGGTTTAAGAAAAGTAAGTCTTACACTCCCACCTCAAAATCCAGCAGAAAATGAGGCTGAACTATTTCAGTTCTTAAAGTGCCTGTCCAATTAGTTTAATGGGGTAGTAGATCGGCGTCGGTTCGACTACAAACGGTGTTATGAGGTTTTTCGAGGTGTATGAAAAACTGTGAAAATTTTCCTAAATCAACTGGGAAATTTACTCATCCATACGAAATCAACCACACTTCCTAATATCCTCCCAATTAAATCAATAAATAAATCAATGGTTTATTTAAATAATTGGCTGGGGGTATAGAGTGAAGGATAACTATCTGATTATTGCAGTTGGCTATTTTGACTATAAAATTGAGCAACAATTGTTAGTGCTAAGGGAGCATGGTTGTGACGTAGTTCGAGTCACGTCGCTGGCTAGCACCATAACCGAACAGTTCAAAGAGCAAAAAAAAAAAGGGTTAGTGCTCGTCAATGAGAACAATCACCCAATCCACCAGTATCAACCGACTTACCTTGCACTGGAGGTTCCGGTACTTTTTATCGTTGACGATGGCGAAACTAACTTCGATTGTTTTATGCAGTCTGTAAGATTTGAGTGCATTCCTCGCTCTCTGGCTCATGTCGCTTTGTTAACTCGCATCCGTCAACTCCTTTGGTATTTTGACCAAATTAGCGCTCTGACAGACCCTCTTAAATCTAAAAACTCGCTCATAGCGAGCAAAACCCAATCTTTAATTATTCAAAACCCAAGCGTGAATCATAGCCTAGATGAGTTGGCCAGCAAGGTGGGCACAAACCGTACTTATCTCACAAGGGCATTCAAATCCGAGGTTGGGATGAGTGTGCATGAGTGGCGAAGAGGGTATTGCATGAAACTGGCTCGTTGCTGGTTGCTCGATACACAGAAAAGTGTTTTAGATATTGCGTTGGATCTGGGGTATTCGCAATCGACGAATTTTTCGGTGGCCTTTAAACAATGCACGGGGTGTTCCCCTCGCGCATATCGTTTCCGGAAACCAAACAACACTCTATTTAAATGAGACGGTTCGCATCGATTTGTTATGAAACTCGTGATACTGAAGTTGCTCATCATGATAATTTCGATGCTCTGCGTATTCCATGGCTTGCCGTGGCGTCTTAACCTTTAAATGATGCCAAGCCGCTATCCAATGGAACCCGAACGGATTGTAATCCTCTGACGCTATAGACTCCCCACTTTCAGGACAGGCCGCGCACAGATAGGTGCTGTCTGCTGGACTCGCTCTACTTATACCGGAGATAAACCCCCCGCTATGGCATTGGGTCATGATTGTCACCAGTTGGGCAAAGCGGGGTAAGTCTGCTAAAGCGACTTCAATATCATCGACGGTCACCGGTGGATACACAGCAAAATCACGGAGGGAGCACGGTGTGTCCTTATCGTAGGTGGATGGGCCGTCGCCGTGTCCCGATGTATGCAGCAGCAATACGTCGTCGCGAGCGAGTTTATTTTTCAGTGTGGCGATGGCGTCTAGCAGTTCCAATCTCGTTCCCCTTCCTTTGATGGGAAGTAAGTACGGTTCCCCAGTAGGTGAGCCTGAAGAGGGTTTAGGTACACCGCTACAATCGAGCATGCCGTTATAATAAAGGATGTTGATATTTCGGGGTTTAAATCCACATTCTGTGACGAGAGTGCGGTACATAAACTCCAGCTCATTAAGGTGGCGATAGTTGGCGTGGCCAGCATACAAAATGGCGTATTTTTCCACGGGAACTCCTTATAAAAAAACCACCCGCGAACGGGTGGAAGATGCTTATTGAGAATTAAGAGGTGTTATTTCATCACTTCTTTGATCACGTTCACTGCTTGCTTACCCACAATGTTGAGGGTGTCATTCAGTACCACTTTCCCTGCTTTTTTGATGGTGTTCCATGTATTACTTAGCCAACCATTGGTTTCGGTTGGATCGAAAAACATGCTATCCATGTCGCAACCTTGGGCAAACAAACCTGAATCATAGTTGTAGGTCACTTCTCGACTCTCAACATGCTGATTAAAATCAATAATTGCAGAGTTGGAGGTGATATGTGACACAGCAACATTTTCATCAAACCCTTGGTTCGATGTAAACATCACCATGTAACGGTCAAGGGGCATGATACTTGCCTTACTTTTACCTGGGATGCTTGCTGCACAAATTTGGGCAGGTTGAGACGTATGTGGATGAGTCATGGAAAAGCCGCACACAGTAGATTCACCGTCGTTATGTACTTTGAGCAAGTACTGCTCAACAAGGTTTGAATCATTTGGGGTTGTTACTGACAATGTTGTGCTGTCTTCGCCGATAGTCAATACGTCTCCCAAGTCCATTTTACGAGATGAAGAAGCATGGACACGTCCACCACACACGAGTGAGGATTTTGAGGTAAAGCCATAATACTGATTGTTCCAAGAGATTTCATTTTGCTCTTGTAAGTTAGACGCATCTACACTCATGAAAACCGTACTTTTGGTATCTTCTGACAACGAGGCTACGCCTCGGAAAATAACCATTTTGTAGCCGCCTTTCTTTAGCGCCAGCAAAGATTTGTTTGGGATGTTAACTTTGATTGTACGTTGAGTTGTCATTGCATTTCCCTAATTGATGTTGTTGTGAATAAAGTCGTAGTTGTTGGTGTTACTATTTACTCTTCTCCTTCTTCATTTTTCCACGAGCGGTTTTTTATATTTCGGATTGTCTGAAACCACGATTTTCAAAGAGTTTCCTGCGCCGATAAACCGAACAACAAATGGCAGGTAAACCAATTTGTCGTTTTCATAGGTTTGTGATTGCTTACCTAACGTGTAAATCGGCTTCTGACCAATATCACTAAAGAATGCAGGGTCAGAATTACCCGTCGGATACGCAAATACATTTGCGTAGGCTTCATCTTCTTTTGCCCAATTATAGAAAGCGCGAATTGTGTAGGGCGTTTCAAGGCTATGTTTGTTACGCACTTCTAGCTCAAAGCAAACGGCACTAGCAGAGCTAAATTTAGATGTGTTGAACGCTGCCAGCGAGGTTTTAAGAGGGTTAATGACAGGATCGAAATATGATGCTGCTGTGGTGGCGGTGATGCTTTGAAATGCTGTCAGGTCGTACTTTTCATTGTCGTTTACTTTTTTTGCGTAGAAACCGTTAGGATGAAGTACTTGATCCTCGGTATCATTAGTAACTGAAACCGTTAATGGTACGCCAGAGTCGAAATAGTCTTTTGCTTTAATTCCGTACTCAAGTATGGAAGATATTCCAATCATTATTAACCTCGTTATTTAATATTCTATGCTCGGTTATTCGAGCAAGTTAATTATCGAACAAGTTTCGGTGTGATAATTATGAATACGTAAAGGATAGATATTAATTCGACAATTATTATCAGTGTGGAAGGCTTTGTTGCTTAATTCGGTTGGAAGACATGGCAGCCTAAAGTTGTTCGGTTCTTAAGCAATATACTGAGTTTCAGGCATACCCAGTCCTGTAAG
>NZ_FUXU01000128.1 GCF_900167155.1 Enterovibrio nigricans DSM 22720
CATGAGACTACGACGATTGATGGGTGTAGCCGATCAGATCGTAGCTTCTAGATTTAGTTCCATCGATTTAAGCAACAAAGCCTCTCGATACACTCAATACCCAATTGACCAAGTGTCTCTGTCACCTGCAGTCTCGCGGTGGAAGAGTCATCGACAACGAGAACGCGTTTGTTTACCAGATGCTGCGACAAGTCTTTGTCCAACACCTCTTCAGAAATACCAATGTCGTACGAAACAATTTCAGCGAGTACTTTCTCGACATCAATGATTTCGACAAGTTTATTGTCACCCTCATGTTCGAGCTTAGTAATGGCAGTGAGATAGTTGCCACGTCCCGTCGCGGGGGGTTCCATAATTTCATCCCACCCCATATTTTTGATATAAATCACCTGACCAACCAGGAAGGCTTGTATCGTACGGTTATACTCGGTAACGATAAGGTTGGTGTCCGGATCGCTTTCAAGTGCACGCATACCGATCGACTGACGCATGTCGATAACAGGAATGGAATGACCACGGATAGTCGCTACACCACTCACTTTCGGATGGGATCCCGGCATCTTATTGAGATGGGGTACTTTTAGCACTTCACGCACTTTAAATACGTTTATCGCGAATAGCTGCCGTGTGCCGAGTTGAAAAATAAGCAGCTCTAATCGGTTTTCCCCGACTAATTTGGTGCGGGAATCTACAGAATCTAAAATACTTGTCATTATCGTTATGCCGTATCGAATACTATATTTACTGCAAAGCAGCTATTAACATTCCATATGTACGCATCAAAGCCCTACAGCCCTCGTCACTAAAACAAAAAGACACGTACAAGCTCTTACACTGTTTAACAACGCAACGTCTACTTTACTACTCAAGTTAAACACAAATATCAATAACGCTCATGTTGCGTTCATTTTTTAGCGCGCTAACTATCATTTCCACTTTAATAGTAGAAAATCTCTTTGAAGAAAGCGAAACGTCGCTATCACAAATGTTCTGAATTTTCGTTCCATTCCCAGCGGACTAACCTTGTTCCCTCAGTATCTTGCCGACTTAAGCCAATAAATTGATACAACGTAGGTGTTATCGCCAATACGACAGGCTACAATCAAAGGACAAAAAGAATGGTATATACGTCCATAACAGGCGACGAAATGAAAAGTAAAGCCAACGAATCACAAGGAATGTTGCTCTTCCGGCTAACAGCAACACAATCCTTTGCAATCGGCACTCTCAAAGTACGAGAGATAGTCCCATTTTGCCCACTTACTGCGCTGCCTGGATCTCACTCCACGGTTGTTGGCACTGCTAATATCCGCGGTGTCACCACCCCCGTCATCGATATGGCAAAAGCAATCGGCTATAAACCGATCCCCAAAGAAGAGTACAAGCGCTGTTTTATCATCATTACCGACTGTCAACGTCGCGTGGTGGGATTTCTCGTCCGTGCCATTGAGAAAATCAGCGAATGTGATTGGCGAAATATCACGTCACCGCCAGATACACTGGGCTCACGTGCTTTTCTCACTGGCGTGATGGATGTCGATAATAAGCTGGTGCAGCTGTTGGATGTGGAACTCATTCTGCACAAAATATTTCCATCCCAAGAGGACAAGCTTCATCCCATCCTTGCTGATGTGGACAGAGAAAAACTCAAGCCCATGCACATCCTCCTTATCGATGACAGTAGCCTTGCACGCCGACAGTTATCAGAGGCGCTCGACAGCATCAATATCCCGTATGAGGTCAGCAACAATGGCCTTGATGCTCTTGAAAAAATGAAGAATACCGCGAGTGAAGGCCGTCCGTTTGACATTGTCGTCAGCGATATCGAGATGCCCGGCATTGACGGGTATGAACTGGCGTTTGAAATTCGCAACAACAGCGCGTTATCCGAAGCCTATCTCATCCTGCATACATCCTTGTCCAGCGAGATCAGTGTCGACCGCGCGCACCAAGTGGGTGCTCATGAAGCACTGACAAAATTTGACGCGACAGAACTGGTGAATGCCATGCTCAGAGGCTCAAATCTCAAGACCGCAGGTGAACACGTGCGTCTTGAAGGTGCCATTGAGTAAATTACTTTCAATTTTTTAAAGAACGGCATGTCAATGGCATGCCATCCTACCACCGCATTCCACCCATTTTTCCTACGCTCTAGTCTGATCAGTAGTTTGTTTTAAGTGACTTTTCATTGATCAAAAGACTGTTTCCCAGTGCCTCATTGTGGTTTAATTTCACCAGGATCACACATAGAAGGTTAAAGACCTATGAACAATGTATTCGAGATCGTTAAGTTCTCTCGTCGCAAAAACAAACTGAAGCGGGAAATTCAGGATAACGAGAAAAAAATCCGCGACAACCAAAAGCGCGTTACCCTGCTTGAGAACCTGCTTGACTACATTCAACCAGAAATGTCTCACGATGAAATCGTAGAAATCGTTAAGAACATGAAAGCGGACTATGAAGACCGCGTTGACGATCACATCATCAAGAGTGCTGAAATTTCAAAAGAGCGTCGCGAAATCAGCCGTCAAATCAAAGAATTGACCCGTCTGGATAAAGAAGGCAAAAAATAAGCTTTCTTATGAATTCTGAAAGGAGGCGAAAGCCTCCTTTTTTTATCACCGCTATTTGTTGATCAACCAAAAAACGGCGAAAGTCGTTTTTTGGTAACCTGCGAAACGTAGGTGTGGTGAAACGAATAGCGTGGTTTTACAAACGCATTGAACTCATTGCAAAAAAAGCCAGTCAGGAAACTGACTGGCTTTTTAATCTCTCGCGACAACCGACGATTAGCTGTTGTAAGTCGTCGATACGGTATCGCCGCCTTTACCCGTCCAGTTAGTGTGGAAGAACTCACCACGTGGACGATCAGTGCGCTCGTAAGTGTGTGCACCAAAGTAATCGCGCTGTGCCTGAAGCATGTTTGCTGGCAGACGCGCAGTGGTATAACCATCAAGGAACGTCAGTGCTGAAGACAGACCTGGTGATGGCAGACCGATTTCGAATGTTTTCGCCACAACTTTACGCCAAGAACCCATGCAATCTTCCAGAATGTTCTTGAAGTACGCGTCAGAGCCCAGGAATTTCAGGTCTGGGTTGCTTTCGTAAGCATCACGAATGTTGCCAAGGAATGCACTACGGATGATACAACCACCGCGCCACAACAAGGCTACGTTGCCGTAATTCAGATCCCAGTTGAACTGCTCTGATGCTTCACGGATCAACATGAAACCTTGCGCGTAAGAGATGATCTTCGCGGCAAGAAGAGCCTGACGCAGTGCTTCTAGCCACACGTCACGATCACCTTCTATAGTGCCTATTTTGTGTTGGAATAACGCTCCTGCTTCAACACGTTCATCTTTACGTGCTGACAACGCGCGTGCAAACACAGATTCGGTGATCAGCGTCAGTGGAATACCAAAGTCCAGCGCATTGATGCCCGTCCACTTACCGGTGCCTTTCTGGCCTGCGGTATCTAGGATTTTCTCCAGCACTACCTCACCATTATCATCACGGTATCCGACGATTTCGGCACTGATTTCCATCAGGTAGCTGTCGAGTTCGGTTTTGTTCCACTCGGTCATGGTCGCCTGCATTTCATCGTGATTCATGCCAAGGCCTTCTTTCATGAAGTGGTACGCTTCACTGATCAGCTGCATGTCACCGTATTCAATGCCGTTGTGTACCATTTTCACAAAATGGCCAGCACCTTCACGGCCCACCCAATCACAACACGCTTCACCATTGTCTGTCTTGGCAGAGATGGCTTGGAAAATAGGCTTAACGGCTGACCAGCCCGCAGGGTTACCGCCTGGCATGATTGATGGTCCGAAACGCGCACCCTCTTCACCACCAGAAACACCCGCACCGATAAAGACCAGACCCTTTTCTTCAAGGTCTTTCATACGACGTGTGCTGTCTGGGTAGTTGGAGTTACCACCATCAATGATGATGTCACCTTCATCCAGCAGCGGTGTCAGTGCATCAATAAACTGATCAACAACATCGCCCGCGCGAACCATCAGCATCACTTTGCGTGGCTTTTCCAGTTTCTCAACCAGATCTTCCAGTGAGTAAGCACCGATGATGTTGGTGCCTTTCGCTGCGCCTTCCAAGAACTCGTCAACTTTTGACGTAGTACGGTTATACGCGACTACGCGAAAACCGTTGTCGTTCATGTTCAGAATAAGGTTCTGGCCCATTACCGCCAGACCAATTACACCGATATCGCCTTTCATCTTTAGCTCCTTATGCTCAAATGACGCGGGTTAACGTCACCGCCACCTGAGTATTTCGTTCTTTGCAAACTCCATAGAATTCGCCCGTCAAATGTTGTTATGCCAATGCTTTTGCGGCAGCAGCATCTAAATACCATTCAGTGGTACCGTGCGTTGATTGAATGTGCGCTGCTGGATACGGCAAATTCGCTTGTGCATTCTCACCGTGGATCGCTTCAATCATTTCGGCTTTACCTGTACCCAATACCAAATAGCTGATGCGGTCGGCATTGTTCAGAAGACGCGCACTTTTCGAAACACGCAATTGACCGGACTGCGGATGTGCCGCCACCAATGTCAACGCGGGTTCATCGTAATGGGTTTGTCCAGGGAAAAGAGACGCCGTATGCCCGTCATCGCCCATACCTAACAAAATCCAATCAAAGGCTGGCAGGCCATTTTTCTCTGGCACGTCTGCTTTGATTTCCTCAGCGAGACGCTTTGCTTCCAGCTCGGCATCATCTTCACCACGAATACGGTGGATGTTTTCAGCAGGGATCTCAATCTTGCTGAACAGCAGTGCATTCGCTTCGCCGTAATTGCTTTCAGCATCGTCCGCTGCCACGCACCGTTCGTCTCCCCACCAGAAGTGAAGATTTTGCCATTGGATACTGTTTGCCCATTCAGGCTCAGACAGCAAAGTGAACAGCAGTTTAGGTGTACTGCCTCCAGACAACGAAATATGAACTGGACGACCTTGTTCACTCAAACTTTTCATCGACGCCGCCAGTTCATTCACCACAGCATCAGCATTTTCTCGTACGCGAAATTCCGTCATCTCATAACTCACAATATTCTGTATTTGTCAGGTTTTTGCACGGATAGCGCCATTCTCTTCCATCACGCTTCAGCAATTCATCTGCTTGCTCAGGTCCCCAAGTACCTGCTGCGTAACCGAACAGCGCATCAGGATCTTCTTTGTATTGAAGAATCGGTTCAACAAACTCCCAGCACGCTTTCACCGCATCTGAACGCGCGAACAGGGTTGAGTCTCCCTTGATAGCATCCAACAGCAGACGCTCATAGGCGGTAAGAAGTTGCGACTCTTTCAAGTCCTGATAATGGAACTCCATCGACACTTCTTTGGCTTCGAAACCCGCGCCCGGCTTTTTCAAGCCAAAGCTCATCAGAATGCCTTCATCTGGCTGAATACGGATGACCAGCTTATTCTCCGGCGCATTTGCACCAAAGACAGGGTGAGGCGTTTTCTTAAAGTGAATCACCACTTCCGTCACACGCGTTGGCAAGCGCTTACCCGTACGCACATAGAATGGCACACCATTCCAACGCCAGGTATCAACAAACATTTTCAAACCGATGTAGGTTTCAGTACGCGAGTCATCCGCTACACCCGGCTCTTCTCGGTAGCCTAACAGCTGCTCACCACGTACATTCGACCCCGTGTATTGACCCAGGACCAGATTGTTTCTCAAATCCGCTTCACTGAGTGGACGGAAACTCTGCATGACCTTGGTGACTTCGTCACGAATGGAATCAGAACGGATCGCTGCTGGCGGCTCCATCGCCACCATGCCCAACACCTGAAGCAGATGGTTTTGGAACATATCACGCACCGCACCAGAACCGTCATAGTATCCACCGCGACCTTCAACGCCCAAAAACTCAGCGCCGGTGATCTCGACGTAATCGATAAAGTTGCGGTTCCAGAGAGGTTCAAACATACCGTTGGAGAAACGGAACACCAACAGATTCTGCACCGTCTCTTTACCCAAATAGTGGTCGATACGGTACAACTGGTGTTCGTCAAACTGATCGTGGATTTTTTTATCCAGAGACTCCGCCGTTGCCGTGTCATACCCAAACGGCTTTTCAACGATGAGACGCTTCCAACCGTTCGACTGATCATGCAGATTATGGTTTGCCAGACACTCGGGAATAACGCCATACAAGCTCGGGGGCGTTGCCAGATAGTAGAGGTTGTTGTGTCCGGTATCGTGCTGCACACTCAGTACGTCTAGACGTGTCGCCAATTGATCGTATTTTGACGCGTCTGCAGGGTCGATTGACAAGTAGTAAATGTGTTGGCAAAAACGCGCCAGCGTTTCTTCATTTACTTTCTCGTTTGCAATTAAAAACGCAGCAAGTTTTTCGCGGAATGCTTCGTCGGTGTATTCCGTTCGACTGACGCCGAGAATCGTAAAGTTCTCAGGCATCATGCCATTTGCATAAAGGTGATAAAAAGCAGGGATCAACTTACGTTTGGTAAGGTCGCCTGACGCACCAAAAATTACGATATTGTTATTATCTTTCGCCATATGGATTTCCCCGCGATGGGCGATTATTCAGGCTTGAAGAGACAAAAAGTGTACAACATCGTCAAGCCGTTTAAATTAGCCCATAAAATATCAGCATTTGCCATGGCGATTGATTGGTTTTACCTATTTTTAAAATAGAAAATCCCTTTGAAAATCGCGTTTCGGCGATATTTGATACTCTTTTGACCAACGCGATGGCACGGTGTGCAAATACTGTACAAATGCCTGATGCGAGTCGTTGAACCGAATAGGAGAATTTGGGGCTCCGTTGCAAAGTTTTAAGTTTCAGGCAATCTAGTGTCACCTTCCTCGTCGT
>NZ_FUXU01000135.1 GCF_900167155.1 Enterovibrio nigricans DSM 22720
ATGCTTAATAAACGACGAGGAAGGTGACACTAGATTGCCTGAAACTTAAAACTTTGCAACGGAGCCGTGTCTTCAGCTAACGCAACATTCTCAACACCGAAAATACGAATCAGTGCAGCGAGGATCTGAGACGATTCCTGTCGGTAAATATCTTCGAGTAATTGAGACAATGACTGACCCTATTTCGCGGAAGAAGTAATGATTTCAGTATTGCTCTTGTTTGATACATTGCCGAGAAATCATTTCGGTAAAATAAGTTTGTTCTTATACCCGAAACGAGTGCTTTTGCCGACAATACAAGCTCTCTATCCTTTTGAAAGTACTCCACACTCAGAAGAAAAGCACGCAACAACACTTCTGCATCACCAATAAGGATCTCCTATGAAAGCAGGTTTAGGTACAGCGGCCTTTGGTACTACCATCTCTTCTTCAGACGCTTTTGACGTATTAAATGCATTCGTTCACATGGGCGGCAGGGTGATTGATACCGCCAACAACTATGCCTTCAGGGCTGGTAAAGGTGGAGAAAGTGAGCAGACGATTGGTGAGTGGCTTAAAACAGTTGATAGATCCTCCGTAGAGATCCACACCAAAATCGGAGCCCTTCCTTTAGATGGGCAGGACCTTTCAACGGCAGAAGGGTTGAGCAAGGCAGCGATAGACAGTGCTATCAGTGCTTCCCTGTCCCGCCTGGGTACGGATTACATTGATGTACTGTATACACACATCGATGATTTAAATACGCCATTGGAAGAAACATGGGAAACGCTGACCCATTATGTCAACCAAGGCATCATCAAATCGCTGGGCATCTCCAACTATACCTTGGATCGTTTGAGTGAACTCTGCGTCATTGTCGAACGGGAGGCTTTGGCACCCATCAGCTACGCGCAGTATCGCCATACGGTGATCCAACCAAAGGCCAATCTGGATTTTGGCGTGCAACTTTGCCTGACACATGACATTAAAGCATTGCTCCTTGATGCCAACTCTGACATCACCATCGTGGCATACTCTCCGTTACTCGAAGGGGCGTTTGAACATAAAGGTAAGCTGCCAGAAGCGTATGACACCCCTGAAAATGAGCGATTTGTGGCAGAGTTAAGGGCATAGTCCGATATGTTGCTAATGAGCCCTTCTGCGATAGTGCTTAGAAACATTGCCAATCAAGGTATATTTCCACTGTGTATGACAAGTAACGTTAAGCATCTTAAAGAGAACCTGATGCTCGTTAAGAAACTAAAATAGGTAACTTTCGACGCCACAATAAAGTGCTTAGTCGCATCGTATTGTGGCACGTTACCAAATGCCATTTTGTATACGCAAACAGACCAAGACCTGCATCTCACTTATATGTAATAATTATTTTTTATTACAATTATTTTGCATCAATAATGTGCTCCGCTCACCAAAAAGGTGCGAATCGATGTCATGTGATTTTGATTGAAAAATCCACAGATAGAGGACGAAGCCCCCTAAAAGCGAGGATTCATCTCAGTAAAACAAAGATTTTTAATTGGTTTTCTTTTGGAAAAGAAAATCATTTATCATTTAAAACATTGAGTTAAGCACACTGTGTGTAAATTTTACTCGATGCCTTCCCTACCCGCTTAGCTTTAAATAGCAAAACACACTTTTCTTCTCTCACTTCGCGACAAAAAACTGACGTATCAAAACCGTCGGATCTTGGTAACTGAAAGGGATAGCCGTAAAACGCACAGTAAAAAGGACGAATCCCGAAAATTTAGTTATATCACTAAACGATCACATTTATTCATCAAAATTTAATGCTCATTATAAAACATAAAGTTAGCCCCAAACAATCTCACCGCTGTGACGGAAGCTTGAAAAAAGAACATATCAATGTATCCTTTAAAGGGTTTAAATACTTAGACATCTAAATGATTTGGAAGCTTGATGAGTACCGAAACGATCGACCTCAGTGTAGTAACGGCGCGTTTGAAGAAGGAACTGGATGCATTAGTGTTTCGTGTTCCTAACAAAGGCGATGGAATCAAGATTAACAGCTTGATCGCTAACTGCCCCCCCCTCGATGAAAACTCCTCCTACTGCAACTTTCTTCAATCCTCCCATTTCCATAAGACCTGCATCGTGGCAGAAAACAACGGTGAAATTGCTGGATTTATTTCCGGGTACTTAAAACCCGATGCTCCTACAGAGCTTTTCGTCTGGCAAGTCGCTGTCTCCGCTGCAAGCCGTGGAAAAGGGTTGGCGTATCGCATGCTGCAGCAGCTATTAACGCGCGACAACCTCAGCAATGTAAGTGCCGTAGAAACCACAATCACTAAATCGAACGATGGGTCTTGGAATTTGTTTAAAAAGCTCGATGCCGCACATGGAAAACGCGGTTCCGTATCAGTTTTTTTAGACCAAGAACAGCACTTCAAAGGACATCACGATACTGAGTACTTGTACCGTATCCCTTTGAACAAAACACATTAATACTAAAAACGGACCAGACATGGACATTTTTAATAAGCAAGAGTCGAACGTAAAATCATACTGTAATAGCTTTCCGGTGGTATTTACTGCTGCAAAAGGTGTATGGCTACATACGGAAGATGGCAATAAATACATCGACTTTCTTGCCGGCGCAGGATCACTCAATTACGGGCACAACAACGACGAATTGAAAAAATCCCTTATTGAGTACATCGAGAAAGATGGCATTACTCACGGCCTTGATATGTACACAGAAGCCAAAGCCAACTTTCTGACCGCACTCCGTAATCACATCTTCGCCCCCAGAAATCTTGATTACAAAGTGCAGTTTACCGGCCCTACTGGCACCAATGCAGTTGAAGCCGCTATGAAACTTGCACGCAAGATTACGGGCAAAACGAACATTGTAACGTTCACAAATGGCTTCCACGGCTGCACGATGGGCGCCCTCGCTGCAACGGGTAATCAACATCATCGTGGTGGTGCAGGTATGCCTCTGTCAGGCACAGCTCGAATTCCCTATGAAGGCTATGCCGGTGTCGATGGACTCGCTCTGTTCGAAACCATGCTACACGACAACTCAAGCGGTTTTGACAAACCTGCTGCTGTCCTTCTTGAAGTTGTACAGGGTGAAGGTGGTCTTAACGTCGCATCAAACGAATGGCTTCAAAAGCTCGCTAAGATCTGTAAAGACAATGACATCTTGATGATTGTCGATGATATTCAAGCTGGTTGCGGCCGTACAGGCACTTTCTTTAGCTTCGAGTCAGCAGGGATCAAGCCCGATATTGTGACACTGTCTAAGTCCATTGGGGGTTACGGCCTTCCTATGGCGCTGGTTCTCCTGAAACCAGAACTGGATATATGGACCCCAGGTGAGCACAACGGTACATTCCGAGGCAACAATCATGCCTTTATCACTGCCACAAAAGCCATCGAAACGTACTGGCACAATGGTGATTTCGAAGTCCAAATTGCAGACAGAAGTCAGCAAGTGAAAAAGACTATCGACAAAACGTTGAAGAAATTCCCTTCATTGTTTGTGAAAGCAAAAGGCCGCGGCATGATGCAAGGCATCGAATGCAACGACGGTGATTTAGCATCTGCCATTTCTCAGCGTTGTTTTGAACTGGGTATGATTATTGAGACAGCAGGCCCTAACGATGAAGTGGTTAAATTCTTCTGCCCGCTCACGATCACAGAAACCGAACTCGAAAAAGGCCTGCAAATTTTCGAAAAGGCCGTAGAAAACGTTGCTGAAAAAGCAACCAAGAAAGCATCTTAAGGGATAGATTCATGATAGTTAGAACTCTTGAAGAGTGTAAAAACAGCGAGCGTCGTGTTGTATCAGAAACATGGGAAAGTGTTCGTATGTTGTTGAAAGACGACAAGATGGGCTTTTCTTTTCACATCACGACGATCTTTGGTGGCACGGAAACACACATCCACTACCAAAACCATCTTGAATCTGTGTATTGCATGTCTGGCGAAGGTGAAATTGAGGTCATCGGTGACAAAACCTACCCAATTAAACCCGGTACACTCTATATCTTGGATAAACACGACGAGCATTTTCTGCGTGCCTACGAAGGTAAAGAGATGGTCATGGCGTGTGTATTCAATCCGCCAATCACGGGCCAAGAGGTGCACGACGAAAACGGCGTTTATCCGCTGGTCGACTAATCCCACCTCATGGGGAGCCGCTATGCTCCCCATCTGTTATCCGCTTTCGCACATGTAAAGGATTTACAAATGACTTATACCGTTGAAAAAATCGGTGGTACGTCAATGACGGCGTATGAAGCCGTACTGAACAATATTTTTCTTCGTCCCGAATCACCCTATAACCGCGTGTTTGTCGTCTCCGCGTATGGTGGTATCACGGATGCATTACTGGAAAGCAAGCATACGGGCGATCCCGGTATTTATCAGCTTGTCGCTAAACGTGAAGACCGTTGGGTGAGTGCCTTTTCTGATCTAAAGCAACGTATGAAGGGCATCAATGCCGAGATATTTGAAGATACGATAAATCGCACGCGTGCAGACAAGTATATCGAGACGCGATTAGACGATGCTCAAAGCTGTATCGAGAATATTCTGGCGACCTGCCAATATGGCCAATTCACGCTGCGCCAGTATTTGCCACAGATTCGAGAGTTTCTTTCTTCAATTGGTGAAGCACACAGTGCGTTCAACACGGCACTAAAGCTTAAATCGCTAGGTATCAACGCGCGATTTGTTGACCTGTCCAGCTGGGATGACGGGCTCTCTGGAAACCTCGATGAAGTGATTGCAAGTGCGTTTGCTAATATCGATGTGAAAAGCGAGTTACCTATCGTCACAGGTTACTCGTACTGCGACGAAGGCTTGATGAAAACGTATGATCGCGGCTACAGCGAAATGACGTTTAGCCGCATCGCCAGCATCACCTCCGCTGATGTCGCCATCATCCACAAAGAATATCATTTGAGCAGTGCCGACCCGCGCATTGCCGGCCCCGAAAACGTGCTACCAATCGGCCAGACTAACTTCGATGTTGCTGATCAGTTGGCAAACTTGGGTATGGAAGCTATTCACCCTAATGCCGCATCCGGGCTGCGTCAGGCGAATATTCCGCTTCAAATAAAAAATACCTTTGAACCCGAGCACAAAGGCACACTGATCTCTCAGCAATACGCACCGACGCGAGAAAAAATCGAAATCATTGCTGGCAAAAGCAAAGTCTTTGCCTTGCAAATCTTCGACCAAGCTATGGTCGGCCAAGTGGACAACGTCGGCTACGAAATGATGGAAATCATTTACGAGGAACGCGTGAGTCTCATTGGGAAAGAGATGAACGCAAACTCGATCACTTACTACCTCAGTGGCGCGACGAAGAACCTCAATCAGCTGCTTTATCGTGCCGAGAAACGCTTCCCGAAATCGACAATCGCTAAACACATGGTAGCGTTGATTTCAGCCATTGGTGCAGAAATTAATACCAATACCGCGCTGAGCAAAGGCATGCTGGCATTGATGAGTCACGATATTGCCCCCATCGCGGTGCATTCTTCCATGCGGAATGTCAATGTACAGTTTGTCGTTAAAGACGACATGTATGAAAACGCGATTCGCGCATTGCACGAAGCCTTCTTTGCCAGAGAAGCCGTTACCAAGCAGATTGCTTGATAATACGTGCTAACGTTAGAAAGCCAGCCTTCAAGGCTGGCTTTTTTGATTTCCATCTTCAGCCCTAAAGGGTATTAACCAACCGCGCTTTCTCACACCTAAAAACACGGCTCCGTTGCAAAGTTTTAAGTTTCAGGCAATCTAGTGTCACCTTCCTCGTCGTTTATTAAGCATGACTGATTTCAAAGGGCGTCACTTTTCTGGCCAGGTTATCCTCTGGGCCGTCCGTTGGTACTGCAAGTATGGGGTGAGTTACCGCGAACTGGCTGAAATGCTTGAGGAACGAGGTGTCGATGTCGACCACACCACTCTCTATCGTTGGGTGCAGAAATA
>NZ_FUXU01000137.1 GCF_900167155.1 Enterovibrio nigricans DSM 22720
CTGATTGAAAATCAGTTCACTTTTTAACTCAGGATAACCTAGGGTCTCAGCGGCCTTCTACTAACTTTGCAACGGAGCCTCATATAGCGTTAGCCAATCCAAATATATATCAGATATTATCTTGTCATTACTAAATGGGATTATTAGAGATTTAGTTCCGCCCCAACGGGAGTATGCTTCGTAAAAAATTCCATCTAAAATCCACTGACTGGTTTTTTCATCATTTAAAGGAACAATAAATGCAACTTTAACTGGACGGTTTGCATACCTTACATTGACGCTTTTTTTGTTTTCCATTTGGCTTAACTACTCCTAGTTATTAGGATGGAACCGGGATTTTAATTGACTGAAAATAATATCGTTTGGAAAAATTTTTCTCAAACTGAGCAGGGATAACTATATATCACTCTCTCTTACCTCCGACTGCATTACTGCCTCTGTTCAAAAGCCTACGGCCATCTTCCCGGAGCTCACCTTTGGGAGACACATGCCTGTAGAGCGTCTGCCGGGTAATTCCCATCTCCTTGCAGAGTTCACCGACATTGGTTTCCGGTTCCCCCATGGCCGCCATGGCAAGGCGTACCTTGGCCGCGGTCATCTTGAAAGGCCTGCCGCCTTTTTTCCCCCTGGCCCTTGCTGACGCAAGTCCAGCGATGGTTCGCTCTGAAATGAGCTCACGTTCGAATTCTGACAGTGCGGCAAAAATGCTGAAGACCAGCTTGCCCGCTGGGGTTGTCGTATCAATGGCTGCGCCCTCACCGGTAAGAACCTTGAGGCCGACTC
Source organism: Enterovibrio nigricans DSM 22720 (assembly GCF_900167155.1). GTDB lineage: Bacteria > Pseudomonadota > Gammaproteobacteria > Enterobacterales > Vibrionaceae > Enterovibrio > Enterovibrio nigricans. The sequence goes on from NZ_FUXU01000137.1 coordinate 784, forward strand.
CCCGGCTATCCAGGTCGTGAACCGTATTGACCAAGTGGCGTAAACTCCGCCCAAGGCGATCGAGCTTCCAGACGACCAGTGTGTCGCCTTCACGGAGTGCCTTGAGGCAGGCACTAAGACCTGGACGGTCATCTTTCCTTCCCGATGCATGGTCTTCATAGATGTGATCATGGCCTACACCAAATTCGGTCAGTGCGTCAACCTGCAATTGAGTGGACTGAGATCCGTCCTGTTTGGAAACCCTTGCGTATCCTATCTTCATGTGGTAGCTCAAATTGTCACATTAACGTTCGATTAAGTGACAAGATGCATCAGGAAGGGATGATTGTCAAAAGTTGTCATTAATCCCGTCACTTATTCTACGACATGTAAAAGGTCCATCAGGAACATAATGTGACAAAAATTCAGGAGGAATTCCCTCGCTGGCAAAGATCTCCCGCAAGGAACTCAAATGCTCTGGGTTGTGTCGACCGTAAGATGCAAGCGCGAACAGAAAGCAGGCGATTTCAGGATTATGCTTTGCCTCGACAAGTGCTTCCTTGATTGCCTCCACAGTACCCTGCCAAATACTGTGAAGTTCCATCTGCCGCTTTTCTGGAATCAGGCCGTTGGTAAAACCATTATGGGGAATGGGATAGAACAAATCTGCATGCTCCCCGGAGGGGGTAATCGCTTTCGACTCTATAAGGACTATCGCAGTAGCCGCTGCCTCCATCATCTTCCGCTGTACCCTTAAGGGAAGGTTCTCATAGGGGAACCAATGACTCTGCCCAGCCCGCAGCTTATAGTCACATTGTTCCCAGATGTTGCGGACCATCCCGCCATAGGAGCCACATTGGGATACGGGGGTGTTTATCTCATCCAGCAGTGTACGCAGAAGCCTGAACCAGACTCCGGCATGTATTCGCCTGCGCGGCAGTTCCACGAACCCTGTTGTCATTGCCTGCCAAGAACGCTGATCCATAGCTGCAACCGCAGTGCTGGCCATGACGGGTGATATATCTTTCCTATCCCAGCCGAGAAAGTACCCTGGGATACAGTGACAAGGCTCCAGCCAGCAGCCGTGGAGCGGACAGCTCAGCATCAAAGGTAACTGCCATGCGAGCAGGAGAGGACGGCTCGCCACACTCTCCATGCAGACGGGACATGCCAGCTGGTTTGGCTTGCTCGGTATCCATGCCCGCCAGCCGGTGACCTTCCTTGCCTTGCGTTTTCCTCTTGGCAGCAATACCGAGAACTGGAACACGTAGGTCTCCAGGGAAGACGGATGTACATCATCAAGACTATCCAGCAACCAGGGAACCCAGCCGGAAAGGCTCATGCATCGCAGCTGGCCAAGACCTATTCCACTGCGTTCAGACAGGGTCGCCAGCAATGACATGGGCGGAGAGGAATCCAGGGTATCAATCTGGGTATGGCCAAGGTCATACTCCATCAGCTCATGTACTTCCATCTGGTAACAGGTAGCGATGCGGTGTAGCCATGACGACAGTGCTTCGCCTTCCCATGGGGCGGGATGCAGCGGCCAGCGAGGCGCAGCTTTCACATCAGCTCCCGCTCGAACTGGCGGCGTCGCTCGCTGGGGCCGATATAATCGGCCATGCTGAGCGTTTGATGGTTGATCGCTTCCTCCCCGCTCTCAACGGCAGCGACTGCTGCTGCCATCAGAAGGTGCGCCATCTCTCCGATGGTCCCTTCACTGCGGGTGAGCAGGTAACGCACCATATCCAGATTGGCAATGGGTGAAGGGCGGCGGAGTGGAAATGACGCAGCAAAGCTGGCCAGCAGCGAACAAATATGCTCGTTCACCTCCCATAGCGGCAGCGTCATGGGTTCGAACCTGTTTTCCAACTGGTCGTCAGAACGGATCGCCAGATAGGCATCGCGTGTACCTACACCGACAAGTGGAATGCGCAGCTTGTTGCCTAGAAAGCGAAGCAGGTTTAGGAATTCACGGCGGGTAACGCTGTTTCCTGCCAGGATATTGTGCAGTTCATCGATCACCAGGATGCGTACACCGACTTTTTCCAGTAATGAAAGCGCCAGCTGCTCCAATTCCGCAAGCCGTGATCGTGGTTTAAACGGTGCCCCCATAGCGGTGAGTAGCGCAACATAGAAACGGATCACCGATGGCTCAGACGGCATCTGTACACACAGTACCGGAATATGTTCTTTATCCGCATCAAAGCGGCTGGGATGAGTACGCCGGAACTTCTCTATGATCATCGACTTGCCATTGTTGGTCGGGCCAACCAGAAGCAGGTTGGGCATGCGTTGTCTTTGCGGCCATTCATAGAGGGTTTCCAATCGCTTCAATGCATATATTGCACGCGGATAGCCAATCCAGCGGTCTGAGCGAATACGCTGTATACGCTCGGCATCCGGTAGTAAGGCGATTTTACGAGCCGCAGGAAGCAGATGGGACAGATCCATGACAGGATAATTATCCATGTTTACCACTCCTCGATCTGATCGAATGGATGAACGGCAGGCTGGCTTTCACCTGATTGTTCAGCCATGCCCACCTTCGGTGGCTCTGGCTCTGGCTTGAGGGTTGAAGTCTTTGCCGTCTGGAGGTGTTGGCGACGGTCTGCATCCCGACGGGTCTTGCGGGTGCTCTTCCGGGCGGTGGCTACTATTTCGCGCATCTGTTTAATCATGCGAAACAGCGATGATTCATCGACTTTATCCCGCCCTAGCTGACGTAACTTCGCCAAGGCCTGCCGCTGCTCCCACAGGGTAATAGAAGGGTGTGACAAAGTCCGGTAAGGTACTTCTAAGTAATACTGTCCCTCCGGTTCCAGCACCCAGATACGGCTGATATCACGAGGGTCACGACGGAGTATAAAGGTTGGCAGGGACGCGCGTTTGGCAATCCAGGGCTTGAGCGCATCAGCATAGTAATGAATATGATCGATGACAAAGCCGGTGCGCGTCAGGATCCGGCGAATGACAGGCAGGAAATCGACCAGAAAAGCCTTGGAGCGGGTGATGACAGACGGTACGCCCTTATGTGCCACAGCCTCGGCCCAGTAAGTAGCAGGAGGCTGGAGTAGGCCACTGTGTACTGTGCCATGATAAGCCCCCACGGCTAAGGTAAACCACTTTTCCAGCTCTCGAAGGGTCAGGGCGGCCCGAGCCTCAGAGGGATACTTTCCACGTTGTCCCGGATTGGAGAATGTTGTACCCGGCAATTCGTTATGGATCATTTGCATGGATGTTCCAATGATCCGTTCCACGATCCCGCCATAGTGCGGTTGTCCGGGAGGTCGATACGCCAGGCGAATACCGTGCTGCTCGCACCCCCGGCGAAGTGCTTCGCTTTTGAATTCGGCGGCGTTATCCAGATAAAGCTGTCTGGGTTTGCCACTCATCGGCCAGTCCATCTCTACACCTAGCCCCTCCAGCCAGGGACGCTTGTCACAGACGGTATGCGCGATACACAACCCTGCTGACACAGCCGAGGGGGATTCCAGTGTCACCACCATGCCAAGTACACAGCGTGTAAACACGTCGATTGCAAGTGTCAGGTAAGGACGGCCAATGGGCTGCCGATCTCTCTCATCGACCACAATCAGGTCGATGACAGTATGATCAATCTGCACCTGCTCCAGAGGCGCAGTAATTTGGGGCGGGGTGCCACCGACCCCCTGCAAGTTTAGGGCTGCATCCGAACCACCACGGCTGCGTGCCACTTTAACCGGATCAAGGTTTGCGATTCTCAGAGCGATAGTATTGCGTGAAGGCACTCTAAGATTCTGCGCCTTGCAGGCCTGTACTACTTCCCGGTGGAACGCGGCCAAGCTACGTTTCTGTTTGGTCAGGTAACGTTTATACAGCAGGTCACGGATAATAGATTCGACCTGTTCGGGTAAACGTCCCTTGCCCTTTCCGCCGTTGGAGCGACTCGGCGCGAGATCGGTTACCAGACCAGTCCCCTGCCGTGCTTTTCGGATTAAGGTGTATACTTGCCGCCGAGATATGCCGAGTGCTCGGGCGGCATCATCTGCAGCATGGTGGCCGACTGCATCAAGCCTAGCCAGGGGAGATATGATTTCTGCCCGTGTCCTGGCCAGTTCCCATGCCTCATCAGACAGGGTTGTTACCCCGTTTTCGGGTATCTTCTGTGTATCAGGCTCCATCCCAGATTCTCGTTTTGGTGCACACGAGTATTGATCATAGTTCAGTTCGGTGCAGGCAACTCCTGACTTTTTACTTGTCAAAAGTAGTCTTCACTATGGCCTCCAAGCCAGTAAAATGGTGCAGTCTGCTTCTGAAAATGACAGCCTACCTAAGAGCATCAACTGCTGAGCAAGATGCGAAAAGAGCCAAAGAAGAGTTAAAGCAGTTCGCTACTCAAAAAGGCATTCAAATTGCTAGTTACTATGTTGAGAACCAATCAGGCTCAAAGCTGGAAAGAGCTGAACTGGCAAGGCTGATAGATGACTCACACCAAAATGATATATTGCTTCTCGAAAAGGTCGACAGGCTATCAAGATTGCCTTATGAGCAGTGGAAGTTGCTAAAGCAGCGATTAGTTGATGCGAGCATACATATCGTGGTTATCGATCAACCTATGACCCATGCAGTTCTTCACGATAACTCTGATAGCTCCATGATCTCCAAAGTACTGACTGAGTTTATGATCGATTTAGCTGCAGCCATGGCTCGAGATGATTATGAGACCCGCCGTAAGCGCCAAACTCAGGGCATCGAAAAGGCAAAAGCACTTGGTAAGTACCAGGGACGAAAGCCCGATGAACAGCTAAGATCAAATATCGCTCTTCTTCTAGGTGAGGGAAAGAGCTGGTCACAGATACAGGGACTGCTTGGGTGTAGCAGATCAACAATAGCTAAAGTAAGAAAAGAGGGGCAGGAGTTGGTTAAATATGCAAATTAACACATTAAATACAATCACTTATGGCGAATGACGGAACTTTTCGTAGAAATGGGCGCAATACCCCATATCAGGGGCTGGGCAAAAATAACCAAATATGCATTTTTTGAGTGTTATTATTGGAACGTTTCGATAGCTAGCCTTAATTTTATATACCCAGTA
>NZ_FUXU01000199.1 GCF_900167155.1 Enterovibrio nigricans DSM 22720
ATGAATCGACTCTTTAATGTCGAGGTAATTTACACGTAATTTCAGGAAGCGGCGGGGTGAAATCCGCCCGATTGAATTTTTTGCAACAACCCCGAGAAGAGCGCGTTCAAATTCCGCAAACGCCCCCATCACCGAGAGCAGAAGCTGGGACATAGGGGAGTCATTATTGGTGAACGTAAGCTGCTCTTTGCAAAATTGGATATCGATTCCTTTCGATGTCAGGTTTCTTACGAGAGTACGGAGGTCATCGAGATTTCTGGCGAGGCGATCCATGCTATGGACGATAATGATATCGCCTTCTCGCGCAAACCTGAGCATTTCTTCAAGTTGCGGCCTGTCGATACTCTTTCCCGATGCCTTGTCGATAAAAGCTCTGTCTGTGGCAATACCATCAAGCTGACGGTTTGGGTTTTGGTCAAATGAGCTTACCCGGATATATCCAATTCTCTGTCCTTTCACTGCTTTCCTCCATTAACTTTCCTCCATTAAATGTCAGGATAGGATCCTAGATATCCAATCCTTTATGTCAACATTTATGAATAATAACCCTATTTAGACATCTTTACCGTAACTGGCCTGACGTCAATCTAGGGTATACCTTATATTGACTAGGTATTGTGAAGCACAACAAGATTCACTATGATTAACTTTGAATCACAGTGATTAGGAGTACATCATGAATACCAAGGTTGTCACTGCACATGTTCCTTTACAGCTAGCTGATAAAGTTGATGAGTTAGCGCAACGTCTCGAACGCTCTAAAGCCTGGGTTGTCAAACAGGCTCTGGCGGATTGGGTCGTCATGGAAGAAGAGCGTCATAAACTGACACTGGAAGCGTTGGCTGATGTTGACAATGACCGGGTTACTGATCACCAGTCTGTTAAGGCCTGGGCAGAAAGTTTGGGGAGTGAGTCTCCCAAGGACGAGCCCAGGTAATGGAAATAAAATGGACCAGTAAAGCCCTTTCCGATTTAAGCCGACTCTATGAATTCCTTGCCCCCGCAGATGCCATTGCTGCGGCAAAGACAGTTCGTTCATTGACCAGTGCGCCTGACATATTGTCAGATCAGCCAAGACTGGGGGAGCGGCTTGATGCTTTTGAGCCCAGGGAAGTTCGCAGGCTCTTGGTTGGCAGCTATGAAATGCGATATGAAATACAGGAGTATACCCTGTATGTGCTTCGTATCTGGCATACCCGAGAGAAGCGCTAAACCACTCGATAGAGCTATTAACTCACTTTATCACCCATGCAAGGAGCATTATGTCTCAACAACCTCTTCCTTCGTTTGATGGAAAGACACTCACTGAGGAACAGTGCAACATCCTGGAGAAAGCATCATCAGGCCAAAGCCTTATAATAAATGCGTTTGCCGGAACCGGGAAAACTTTCACGCTACGCGCACTGGCATCCAAGCCGTTATCTGATAAGAAAGGTCTTTATCTCGCTTTCAACAGAAAGATTGTTGACGATGCTACAACTGCATTTCCTGAGAGCGTTGAGTGTAGAACTATTCACTCGCTTGCATACAGAGATGTTGGTGTGAAGTATGCCAGGGCTGGCCGTATGAAGCAATTCCTTAATGCATCGATATTGTGCGATAAGATACTAAAAGGCAGCCCAGATTTATTCGGTGTGCCACCTATCCGCGTATGCAGCATGATTCTTTCGGGAATAGAAGCATACTGCCATTCTGCCGATAGAGAAATCACGCGCCAACACCTGAACAGCATTAATTTCGCAGGTGTAGATGCAGAGCGTGTCGGTGAATTCAGAGAAACCCTGCTGTACTTTATAAATTCAGTGTGGGAACTTCTCAACAATTCTGCCTGCGACCTCCCGATCACCCCTTCTGTATATCTGAAACTTTGGGCACTGAAAGAGCCTCAGCTGAAGTATGACT
>NZ_FUXU01000140.1 GCF_900167155.1 Enterovibrio nigricans DSM 22720
GCCTGAAACTCAGTATATTGCTTAAGAACCGAACAACTTTAGGCTGCCATGTCTTCCAACCGAATTAAGCAACAAAGCCATGAAAAAGAGGAATTGTATTTTATTAACACTAGTTTGGTGATGTAAATAAATCCGGACGCAATAAAGTCCACATCATTAATATGCCGTTACTTTTTGTATTACTCAAAAACATCAAAAATGATCGTTTCCTTTTTCATTCAAATGGGCGCATTAAATCCCTGCTGGGATTGAGTTAACACAATCATTGAAATGAGCTATTCAAGTTCTAAACGTGGGAGTGACTGGCTCACAAAAAGTGTCTGTTATTTTGTGCAATAATGCGCTTCGGGATATCACACTACTACTCAATATGTGCTTAACGTCCTGATTGGCTAGGTTTGTATTAAGCATTAAACGCGTCAGTTTAGAAGGTGAGGTCTATGCTCGTAGCAACATTGGTTTTTGTACTAACCGTCTTAGCGTTGTATGTCTTGTATGTTGGGCATTTTATGCGGTGGCACACAGAAAACACTCAAGGTAATGCTTACTTTGGTAAAACACTTCAGGAGCGGCGTGAAATTAAACGTAAGGTGATAAAGCATGCACCTTTTGTCAGCCCTTTTTTGCGAGCAGTGGCGTTGGTCGCGTACAACTCAAACAAAATACCAAAAACGAATTATAAAAATGTCACCGGACCAATGATGACGTCCAGTAATGAATCATTTAAAGCGGGCAGCGAATATTTGCCGACGGAAGATGACATTATCGTCGCGACGCAAATGCGTTGTGGCACAACGTGGATGCAACAAATCGTTTTTGAAATCCTTCACAAAGGGGAAGGGAATTTAACTGACACTGGGTATAAACATATTAATTCTGCCAGTGCATGGATTGAATGTAGTCAACATAGTGGCGTGCCATTGGCGGATTCACCAAAACTTGGTGAGGCGCAAAAGCGTGTACTGAAAACCCACTTTCCGACTTCACTTTGTCCTTATAGTGAAAGCGCCAAATATATCTATGTGACACGACATCCTGTTAGCTGTTATGCCTCTGTACACGATTTCGTATCGACAGTAGCAGGGCCATTTGCGCCAGCTCAAGATAAGTTTCTGGATTGGTATTGTTCGGATGAATTTTACTGGACGAGCTGGCCTCACCATGTTGATGGTTGGTGGAAATGGGCCAGTGAGCGGGACAATATTACCTTTGTACATTTTGAAGATCTTAAAGCGGATCCAAAAAGCGTGATCAGAATGATTGCGGATTTTCTGAATGTGACACTCACAGAGGACGAGTTCCAGAAAGTCCTCGCCAAAGCCGATTTTAGCTACATGCGCGAACGGGAAGAGTATTTCGAAATGACACAGCCTTCAGTGAATACGGTGATGTCAAAAACGCACTTCTTTAACGGTGGTAAATCTAACCGTCACAAAGAAGTTCAAGCGCACGAAAGGGCGCAGATCAATCAATTTGTGTCTGAGTATCTTGCTGATAGCCCTTACCCGTTGGCTGAGCATTATCCTGACGTGACAAGCAGTGAGCAAGAAAACCCCAAAGTGACTGATGAGATGCAACCCGCAGTGTAACGAGCGATAAATGACAAAAGCGAGCCGAATGGCTCGCTTTTTCAATTGGTAAATCAAGTATTACCTGTGCACATACCTGTCAACGACAAGCGGCATTCACAGTGCTTACCGTAAGCCCCTTTCGATAAGTATCTGCTCAATTTTTCCAAGCTCTTCCAGTGATACCGGATGTCTCCACGGGTAACTGTTGGTCATTCGTACGGATGCTCGTAGTAATGGATGGGTGAGACTGAGTGGAACATTCACGTTATTCTTTTCTTCAGTAATATAAGTGTCGTGCGGATGATTGAGTATCAGAGGAAAACCCATATTTACAGCCCATTGCAAAAGCATGAACTCTTCAATAAGCCTTTCTTTCTCGCCGTCATGACACAATAACTCTTCTGCTTGGACTGCATCGTTGAGGGCATTCATAAAGTGCAGCCTTATCTCGTCTGAGGCATGGAACATTTTGTCGAGCCACTTCTCGGATGCTTTGGCGAGTAAATCCCTATTTTTTATCATTGAAACCAATTGATAACCAAAGGGATAGCGGTACATCGCTTCTTGAGATACGAGGTTTATTGCCACTATCTTCGCAGGTAATGAGTAAGGCAAAGTAAGAACGTCACGAATCACCTTCGACGCTTGTTTGTCGAGCCTTACAGACAGTGCGACCAACACATCTTCTTTAGACTGGATATGCTTATAGACAGAGCCCATAGATAGGCCTGCATGTTTGGCAATTGCAGACATTTTAAAATCAATCAATGAACTGTCGAGAATGCACTGTGCGGCAGCATCAAGAATCAACTGTTCTTGCTCAGCGAAAGAGTGTTTAGGTGCAGGCATAGGATATCTTTATTCGAATTATATTCGAGCAAATGCTAATGAATCTGTTCACCTGAGTCAATCCTAACCATTTCGCTGCTACGAGTTCCGAAATATTGTCAATGAATATAGTTTTCACCCTGATTTAATACATTATCCTTTTGTTATAAAAGAAATATTTATTTATTTAGTTATCCTTGCATCAATCCTGTTAACTTGACAAAAAAGCCATGGGACTTAGTATTCCCTTGGTGTGAACATCATTCGAATATAATTCGAATGATGTTGTTTATTACAGTTTAAGACGTTAACGGTGAGGCTATGGGAAAGAAAAAGACTGCTTATGCTGCTTGGCTTGTGGTGGGTTCAGGCTTAATTGCTGTCATTGGAGGATTGGCTTTCTACAAATTCAGTGAAATCAAATCGGCTATCGCGATGGCTGAGTCCTTTCCTGAGCATTATGAAGTGGTTGATGTCGCTTACGTAGAAGTGGCCGAACATACACCTACTGTCAGTGTTCTAGGGAATGCGGTAGCCCCGTTACAGACGGCGTTGTTTACAGAGCGTTCGGGTAAGGTAGCATTTGTCGGTTTTAGGTCAGGAGAAGAAGTAGCCAAAGGCGAAGTGCTGTTTCAGCTAAACATCACCGAAGAACTCGCGCGTATAAAATCAGCAGAAGCGCGTGAGCGACATGCTAAGTCGGTATTTCAGCGTTATAAAACGTTATTAGCGAAAAAGGCCATTAGCCAAGAACAATATGAACAAGCTTATGCCGATCTCATTGTGATTCAATCTGAAATTGACGTGCTAAAAACAACGATTGACCAAAAAACAGTCATCGCACCGTTTTCCGGAGTATTGGGAATGCACAGCGTGAAGCGAGGAGACTATGTCTCTGCAAACCAAATGCTGTCCAACTTTGTAGGGGAAACGACGGATATCTGGGTAGAGTTCAGTGTGCCGCAGTTTTATCCTCAGCTAGAGGTAGGATCTCAGGTGCGGGTAAGAAATATCGATGCACTGGGACGTTCAACATTTCAATTGGCGAACGTTATTGCCAAAGACACGCAGATATCCAGTTCCACTCGCAGTCTCAAATACCGTGCTGCGCTTAGCCAGCATATCGCTAATTACACATCCAATACACCACTAGAAGTATTGATACCCATCAGTGCGAATAAACACGTATTTAAAGTGCCAAGCACATCCGTTAACCAAGATTTGTACGGCGCATACGTGGTGAAGCTTGTCGAGCAAGATGATGATTCAGGCTCATTTCGTGCTGAGCGACTTTCTGTCGCGGTGATAGCTGAAAAAGAAAACGTGAAGTTTATTTCCCACGGCGTGTACCAAGGAGAAGCCATTGCTGCAGCGGGGGCGTTTAAACTCTATGAAGGCATATTGGTTCGAGTGAGAGAAAACAGATTGGTCCCTGAAGAGGCGGAAATCGCGCTGGCAGGAGGGGAATAATGGATATTTTTGTAAAGAAGCCTATTTTAGCGATCGTTATCTCCTTGATCATTATGATTTCCGGGTTATTGGCCGCTTCTCGATTAGCCATTTCACAGTTTCCCCAAATAGAAAGTTCTTCCCTTGTTATCACTACTGAGTATGTCGGGGTTTCTGCCGATGTAGTGAAGGGATTTATTACCGAACCCATTGAAAAAGCGGCAATGAGCGTGCCAGGTGTCGACTATGTTGACTCTTCGACGACTGCGGGAATGAGCAAGGTCACAGTGTGGCTTAAGCTAAACGAAAACAGCACGGACGCGTTAGCTGAGCTTAATTCAAGATTGAGTCAAATTTCTTATGAATTGCCCACAGGTGCACAAGATCCAAGCGTGTCAGTTAACCGTGTTGACAGGCCTAGTGCGACGTTTTATCTAACCGTTTCTAGTTCAACAATGGATAGAGCAGCGCTGACGGACTATTTGGAGCGAGACGTAACGCCTTGGTTCTCTTCAATTGAAGGCGTACACAGTGCCGATGTACTCGGTGGTAGAAAACCTGCGATTCGCGTGTGGTTAGACCCTTTAAAAATGGCGAGTTTGAACATCGGTGCACATGAAGTTCGGCAGGCACTTATTGATAATAATATTATCGCTTCGTTGGGCAGTGTAGAGAACACCACCCAGAACATTAGCATTATGAGTAATGCCTTACTGCAAACTGCGGATGATTTTCGGCAGCTAATCATAAGAAAAAGTGACAATGTCTTTGTCCATCTAGGGGATATTGCGCGAATAGAGTTAGGGGAAGATCGCGGCTCAGATTCGGCTCGCCTCGACCTCAACGAGTCGGTTTTTATCGGGATTGTCACTTCACCGGGTTCGAACGAAATCGCCATTGGTGATGAACTCTATACATTACTCGCGTCGATGAACGAGCGCTTACCAGAAGGTACGACGATTACCATTGGCTACGACGGCACGCAGTATATGCGTGATGCCTTAAAGGAAATATTTACGACGTTGATTGAAACGGTACTGCTCGTCGGCGTTGTCATTTTGCTGCTGATGGGATCGTTCCGGACGGCACTTGTACCGCTAATTACTATTCCAATCTCCATCTTAGGTAGTGTGGCAGCCATGTTACTGGCCGGTTTCTCTCTTAACTTACTCACTATCTTGGCGATTGTTTTGTCGGTAGGGTTGGTTGTGGATGATGCGATCGTCGTTGTGGAAAATGTGGCGCGTCATATGCGAGAAGGAAAAGGCAGGATTGAAGCTGCGCTGCTCAGCTCGCGTGAACTCCTGCGTCCAATATTCGCAATGACAATTACCTTGGCTCTGGTATTCGCACCCATCGGTTTTGTGAGTGGCCTGTCTGGTGCTTTATTTAAAGAATTCGCCTTTACATTAGCGATAGCGGTACTGTTTTCCGGCGTCGTGGCGATTACGTTATCACCGATTATGAGTGCGTATGTTTCTCCTGAAAAAGGTCAAGAAGGGCGCTTTACGAAAAAAGTAAATGGTCTATTTGAACGCATCTCAACACGTTATGAACGGGCCCTTTATTGTGTGTTCTCCCATCGCCAAGCCATATTGGTTGGCGCATTTGTACTGTCGCTTCTCATGGTTCCTTTTTACTTATTTTCACAGAAAGAACTTGCTCCAGTAGAAGATCAGAGCACGTTATTTGTTATCTCTGAAGCCCCGTCTGGTGCGTCCTTAGAATACAACAATGGGTACATGCAAGAGGCTTTGTTGCTTAATTCGGTTGGAAGACATGGCAGCCTAAAGTTGTTCGGTTCTTAAGCAATATACTGAGTTTCAGGC
>NZ_FUXU01000038.1 GCF_900167155.1 Enterovibrio nigricans DSM 22720
TCCCACCACGAGAAGGGGCTGCATTCTGGGAACAAGGACACCCTCGCAATTTAGCAGTAGGTTGTCAAAAGCTCTACGGCTCCAACAAGAAGTGGAAAAAGCGGTATGGCTATCACAAGCGCTCACTATCAGAGACAGCAATGTACCGAGTAAAACAGCTGCTAGGTGGGAAATTAAGCCTAAGAAATTACAATGCTCAGGTTGGCGAGACTTACGCTATGATCAAAGCGCTGAACAAGCTTACAGGACTGGGTATGCCTGAAACTCAGTATATTGCTTAAGAACCGAACAACTTTAGGCTGCCATGTCTTCCAACCGAATTAAGCAACAAAGCCGGTCGATGGCCTCGACGAAAACGCTTTTCATGTGCTTGTTACAAAACAGGGCGAACCCGTGGCGACGGCCCGCTTAACGGTCAACGAGGATGGAACGTCAATTATCGCGAGGGTTGCCGTCACTAAGGCCTATCGAGGTTTGGGTGTGGCATCCAAAGTCGTGCAAGCATTAATGGATCACGCCAAGCGTATCGGAGTGGATTCGATTGAAATTCATGCTCATAGTTATCTAAGAAACTATTACGAACGGTTTGGTTTCACGTTTATTCAAGATGTTGAAGTTGTTGGCGGGCATCAACTTATTGAAATGCGACACCAAATAGCTCTCACTGAAGATATAGCAATGGCGTAAATACGCATCCAACGACAGTTTTCTGCTGTCGCCTTCCTGCCAAGCAATCAGAAAAAACGGCTCATGATGAGCCGTTTTGTTTCTACTTGTTCACTGTGATTGAGCGAGGTTTAGACAAAATCGAACATGTCAGTGGTTACACGGTCAACATCGAAGTTTTCCAGCGTAATGGTCGCGGCACCATCATTGACAGAAACGACTGTATTCGCACCGCTTTGCCAGTAGGTTAGTGCATCGGCACTGTTGGCCAGTGAGCTGTCAATTTGGATGCTGTCTTCACGCAGGTTGAAATCCGTAATGGTGTCAGAGCCGGATTCGCTGTCGAAAAAGAACACGTCCGCATGCTTGCCGCCAGTGAGCGTATCGAAACCCGATCCGCCCGTCAGGAAGTCAGCACCGTCATTACCCTGCAAGATGTCATTGCCTTCACCACCATCCAGCTTGTCGTTACCGTGGTTACCTTCCAATTGATCGTTACCCGCACCGCCATAGAGTTCGTCGTCATTGGTATAGCCTTCGATCGACATTGTGTCGTAACCAAAGCCCAATTCAACGGATGCCGCGTTGCCATCAGCATCCACAAGGAAGTAACTGCCGTCTTTTGTCTGCACGATAACAGGTGGCGTTTTATCATTTTCGATACCTGTAACATGGAGTTGATGCTCGAACTTTCCGTCATTGTCGATGGTATAGAGATCGACACCTTCGGTGGCATTTGGCATCACGAACACAGGCTCTCCGTCAACATAACCTGCCGAAGACATGTAAGCACCGCCACCTGAAATGGTGTCTGTGAGCGTGAGTGTGCCATTTTCGCCTACCTTAAAAATGGAGGCATAGTCCGCGCCGTTACCAGAGGTGATGGCGTACGCCGCGCCATCAGCAGTTTGGTAGAAGTTTACCGAGTTCCCTCCGCCAGCGGTGACCGTTTGCGTGTCGACCAGCGTTAGGTCGCCAGTCACACGACTGACGGCATACAGGTTCAGGCTGCCATTGGCACTTGATGCGAGGAAGGTCTGCGCACCCATCGAGATAATATCAAGGCCAGAGACAAGGTCACCTGCGGCAACAGTTTTGCCCGTTTCAGTGATTTTTCCGGTGTCGGAATCGTATGTCAGGATGTCGATGCGGTCGTTTTGAGAGCGTGTGACATAGAGGTACTCGGTGCCGTCATTGGCTTCAAAGACCTCGTTTTCGCGTACGATCCCGCCGCGAAGCCAAGTTTGAGAGCCTCCAAAGTAGGACAGCCCACCGTCTAACGACAGCTTGCCATCGTCCGAAATGTGCCAGGTCGTGATAGAGCCACTGTTTTGGGAGGTGAGAAAAAGCGTTGCCTGACCGTCGACGTACGCCATGTTGGATTGCGTTAGGCCGTTGCCCATTGCTCCCACAGAAAGACCGGCATCTTGCACTTGTGCTGTAATGTCACCGCTCGACGTGGTCGTCACTGTCTGAGTGCTGTTGTTGAACGTCATGCGGTCTGTTTCCGTCAGCGAGCCGTCGTTTTCGACACGAGAAAGAATTGCCGAACCACTATAGCCAAAGGATGTCGTGAGGACATAAGGCACACCGTCAATCTCTATGGCGGTAGTCGTCCAACCATAATTGGTGCCATTGTCGACGGCACCGCCGACTTGAAATAGACCCATTTCAGAGCCCACACCATCATCACCTTTGAGGACGTCGTTACCGTCTCCGCCGTACAGTTTGTCGTTGTCCGCATTGCCGAACAGCAGGTCATCGCCAGCACCGCCTTCGAGTAGATCATCCCCGTTGCCACCCACAAGCAAGTCATTCACCGCAGTACTGAGGAAGTCATCCACCGCCAGCTTCACAGAGGCTGATTGCCCATCGGCATCCACGAGAAAGTAGCTGCCATCAGTGGTCTGAACAATCACAGGGGGCGTGTAGTCATTTTGCAGGTCGGTAATGGTGGTACGAAGCACAAGTTGGCCGTTTTCATCGATGGTGTACAGGTCAACCCCTTCAGTTGCATTTGGCATCACAAACACGGGTTGACCTTCGACATAGCCCGCTGTCGACATGTACGCGCCACCACCGTCAACCGTATCGGTACGGGTCAGCGAACCATCGGCATTCAACTCGAAAACAGACGCATAATCTCCACCGCTGCTTGAGGTAATGGCATAGGTTGTTCCATCCGCTGTTTGGTAAAAATTAACGGAATTTCCCGAGCCGTTGGTGACAGCTTCGGTATCAATGGCAGTAAGATCGCCCGTCGCCTCATTGACCGAATAAAGGTGTACGCTGGCATTGCCGCTCGCCACGGCGAAGGTTTGACCGTGAGCCTCGATAATGTCGATGCTGGACGCAATATCGCCTGCTGTGACGGATTTCCCTGTTTCTGCCATTGCGCCAGTTGTGGGGTCGTAGGTCAGAATGTCCACGCGGTCATGGAAAGGACGAGTCACATACACGTATTCGCTGCCATCGTTGGCTTCAAACACCACGTTTTCTCGGATGATGCCATCACGTAGCCACGTCTGTGATCCGCCGAAGTAAGATAAACCGCCCTCTAATGACAGCGTGCCTTCAGGCGATATGTTCAGGGTTGTAATTGAACCGCTGTTCTGAGAAGTGAGGAACAGGGTGGGTGTGCCATCTACAACGGATATGTTCGAGTGGTGTAAACCGTTACCAAAGGCGCCGACCGAGAGGCCAGCATCTTGAATTTGACTGGTGATGTCGCCAGCCGACGCTGAAACAACCGTCTGTGTGCTGTTGTTGTAGGTTAGACGATCTGTTTCGGTCAAGGTGCCGTCGGTTTCCACGCGCGAAATGATCGTTGTGCCGCTGTAGCCAAATTGTGTGGTGACGACAAAAGGAACGCCGTCAATGGTCACAGTGGTGGTCGTCCAGCCTGAATTTGTTGCACTATGAACGGCAGGGCCGTCGGCTTCCAGCCTCACACCGCCGTCGCTGCTTGAACCTGAGCCTGCGTTTGGGTCGGTGCCGTCATCGCCGATCAGATGGTCATTGCCATCACCCCCGAAAAGACGGTCATTGTCATAGCCTCCGTCGAGGTAATCGTTGCCAGCCCCACCGTGTAAGGCATCCTCGCCATTGTCTCCGTAAAGGAAATCGGCCCCGTCTTCGCCCCAAAGGGAGTCGTTATCTTCGCCGCCGCGAAGGGTATCCGAACCCTGACCGCCCCAAAGAATGTCGTTACCCGCGTCGCCGTTAACAATGTCGTCGCCATCATTGCCAAATAAGATGTCGTTACCATCACCACCGTGCACGGTGTCATTGCCATCGCCGCCGCGTGCTTTATCGTCACCGGCTCCACCGTAAATGGTGTCTACACCGTCGTCGCCAAACAGTAAATCGTTACCAGCGCCACCTTCGAGATAATCGTTGCCTCGTCCGCCTTCTACGCGATCATCTCCGTCACCGCCGTAGAGCATATCGTCACCAAAACCACCGCGAACCCAGTCATTACCAGCATCCCCATGTACGATGTCTTCGTCATCGCCCCCGATAACAGTATCGTCACCGTCGCCGCCGTACACGGTATCCGTATCTCCGTCCGCCTGAATGTAATCATTGCCGCCATGTCCGTATATAACATCCACGCCTACCGTGCCGCGCAGGATATCGTCTTCCTCTGTCCCGTTGATAATGTTGGTCACACTATTTCCCTCTTGTTGAGCGAGTTTTGTTGATTGTTTTTGTTGGCTGTTTTTGTTTTTCTCAATGAAATATAAAAGGAGATACCCATGCGGGAAATAGGGGCTTGTGTTGCTAGTGAGACAAATGTAAATGTTGCATATCTGTTTTCCTAAATAAGTATTAACGCATATATATGATGGGGATGACGGCGGGTGTTTATGATGTGTTTAATTACATGAATTGTAAGGATATAAATTTGTTTTCAAATATCCTTTTCTCCCTGAATCATCGAGGTATGAAAAAAGAATGAATTGATGCTTTAAGCGCGTATTGTTTTGCGTTTAACAAAGCGTTAAGAAGCATTAATTAAGACTATTGCCATGAGAAAGTAGTGTTAATGGTGGGGGGGTTCTTGATAAGAATAAAACCATTAAATGGTGCTTTGTTTGTTAGGTACATCTTGAAGGTTATTTGTGGGGGAATATTAAGGCTAAGCGAGCTCGCTGGTGGGGGCTGAAACCTGTTTTTATTCTGCGCTTTTAGTGCTCGCTCAATCCTTGAATTTCGCAATGTCATTTTTTTGAACTTGCTCAACAATATCGGCTCAATACCGCTTAGTACATTGATTTATCGAAGGTAATATGACGTCATACGATGTACGAGAGAGATGCGTTTCCTCAACGCACTGACTGTCCTCGGCATCAC
Organism: Enterovibrio nigricans DSM 22720; assembly: GCF_900167155.1. Taxonomy (GTDB): domain Bacteria; phylum Pseudomonadota; class Gammaproteobacteria; order Enterobacterales; family Vibrionaceae; genus Enterovibrio; species Enterovibrio nigricans. The sequence continues at coordinate 5,023 of NZ_FUXU01000038.1, forward strand.
TTACCAACATGCTTAACATCTACAGCCGTTCTTTTGACGTGCACCTCACGGTGCAGCATTTTCTCCAATGATTTTTATCATTGGCGTCGGCGTGTGTCTGTGTAGCAAAGACAAAGTGTCAGGAATCACAATGAAACAAAGAATAGGGATTATTGGCGGCATGGGTAATGAAGCCATGGTCGACCTCGTGAACAAAATCGCCACCTTCCCACAACACGAAAACCATGAGTATGTGGTTTTTGGTAATTCACGCCTTGCTTACAAACCCGAAGAAGTCGCACAAAATTGGCTACCGACGGATCCGCCGGAACTACGTAAATATGATACGGCGCTGTACACCTTGCGTTTTATGCAACATCTCGGGGCCACCTCAATGGGACTGGCATGCAACAGTGCCCATGAGCTTTTCCGCAAAATTGTTGTTGATGTCCCCGTTCCGTTTATCGACATGCTGAAAGAAACGGCAGCAACCGAAGAAGGTCAGAAGGAAGACATTCTGGTGATGGGCGTGACCAGTTTGATGGCGTCGGGTCTGTACCAGCAGGCGTTGGCAGACTTTGGTGTTTCATCTTTCTCACCAAGTGCGGACAATCAGCCGAAAGTGATGGATGCTATCTACAACTCTGAGTATGGCGTGAAAACGGCGCAAATTACGCCACAGTCAGAGCAGCTTTTGTGTGACGTGATCACCGATGAAGCATCGCGTTCGTCGTTCAAGAAAGTGGTGCTCGGCTGTACAGAGTTACCATTGGTGCTAACACCGGAAAACGTGGTGCGCTTTAAAGCGAACGGCATGATCCCTAAGTATATTGAAGTGATTGACGCATCCATGGTGTTGGCTTCGAAGTTAGCACAAGCAACCGGTCAGGCCGTGCAATTGCCAGCACCACTAGCGTCTTATCGTGGAGAGCACTGTGACTGGTTTTTGCCATTTGCGGTGGAAGTGAGTTCATTAACTTCGATTTCTGACGTTCAAAACCGCATCTTCGATTTAACTGCGCAATTTGCAAAATCTCAAAACAAAGCCATTACGGGCAGCTATGCGCATTTACCGACACTATTCTATTCAAAAGAAGCGGTAGACGTAAAAGAGACGCTGACCCAGTTGGACATTGAACCTATTGCAGAAGACCAGTTGACCGATCAGCGTGTGTTAGATGCACTGGCACAGCATTTTTCGGAATAAGGGGATTTTTGGCTATGGCGACACTTACACACCAACAAAGAGCATGGTTTAACAGCATCAAAAATTACTCAGCGAATGCCCTTTTGATACCAGTGATTTTGATAGTTTCACGATAGGCGATGGCGACATTACTGTTTTCAAAAACTCAAGTGAGGTAAACGAGCATCACACGAAAAAAGAAACGGGTTTGGGTTGATCATTGTCCAAACTGGACGCAGAAGTGTTTGTTCTCAAATTTCCATTTGTCGTTGCTTCGGCTGCTGGTTAGGAAGTAAGGGAATTCAAATGCAGGGTAAAGATTATCAAGAAGCAAAAGAATTTGTTTGGCAGCAGTTTAAGTCTGATTTGTATGATTTTACTTTCAAGTTGGCTATTTTGGTTCTGGTGAGTGTGATCACTGTATATGCAACTTCACTTATTCCTTTTGATGTATCTGAAACTTTAAAGCCAGCAGTTACATCTATTTGTATCTTGATTACCTTTTTTAGTTCGTTTCCATTGCTTTTTAACTTACCAACTCGCAATCGTATACGTCAGGTCGTTAGAGAGTGGTGCAGCCCGCATTACTCGAGTGGAAGCACTAAAACTGGCGTTGAACTTGTTCAGTCGCGCGAATAATCACATTATTTTGATGAGCGGAAAAATAGCAGTTTACTACTTATCGAGTGCTATGAAGGAAAACTTTGCGACTGAACCATAATTCACCGTTTTGAATTGCGTAAGAAACATCGTACAAAAAAATCTGCTGTTTTTATGCGAACATAGTTAGGTCCTAGGTAGAGGCGACATTACGGGTGTGAACTTTTAGAATATTTACGGAGAGGTCAGTTAGTGTTGGTAGACGCTAACAAGTGGATTCACTGTAAACGGTTTATGTGTTAGCAGGTTAATAGTTTTTGTTAAACAAACTGCATAATGTTCTTTAAAATTTTGCGACAGAACCCGATTTGTATAACGAAACGATATAAGGAAGAAAATTCCATGAAAAAGCTTATATTACCTATTTTAATAATGACAAGTTTCTCTGCAGGAGCCTTTGTATATGATGACATAAGCATCGAAGGTGCGAGTTGTAGTCCTGAACGAATGTTGTTCCCTCTTGAAGATGTAGAGGACAATATGAACTTCTTTCGAAGATCTATGGGCAGATGGCAAATCACTAATATCTCCGACGATAATGTAATTATGGGGTCGGGATATCGATTTGCAGTAAAACATGGCAAGGCAGGATCTTCTTTTTGTGTGCCAGAAACCTATGTCGTTGATGACCAAGTTACGCTTACCAAAATAGCTCAAGATGGAAGTTTTCTTGAAAGACTTTTGAGCAAGTTTAAAACCGTAAAACTGATTACTTCAGATGGCAACTGGATACCCGCTTTATCTCTACCTTCTAACGCATTTAAAAATCAGCGACTCATTGTGGAGAGAAAGGCCACTTGGGGTACAACGGTCAGCTACAAATATGGTTCGCTCACAGGGTACACTCCGATTAAGTTGCAAGACCAACTAGATTTCGTATATGACGGTGAAAAGTGGATCATTGAACCAAATTATATTATCAGCTCTCAACATGAGATAAGCGAAATTGCCGCAGATCCTTCTATACTAGCTGCATTGTTGGATAAGCACACATCCGTAAAAATCCTTCTTCAGGATGGACGCTGGGCGAGAAATTTAACGGTGAAAGAAAAGCCGTTTGGTTCAATGCTAACAGTGGAGCGCCAATCAACCTACGGTGTTAATGTGGAATATGGAACTGCACAAATCACTCCTCCACGTGGTTCAACAACAGTTTTCATCAACTCTGGCATTTGGTGGGTTTACAGCAGTAAAACCATTTCAGATAACAGAACGATTAGAGCACTGGGTAACAACCCAGCGAAACTGAAGCAAAATATTGATCTCTATGGCAACTTGATTGTTAGTGAATCAGATGGTAATTGGACACCCACGTTTACTTTACCTGCTGCGAATGATTTGGGCAAAAACAGAACCTTCACTTTATACAGGAACTCAACATATCATAGCAATATTGTGTTTCCTAATGGTGTGACACTGGCGCCAAGAAAAAATACGAAAACAACATTTTTCTCTGGGTCTATTGATGGATGGTCACTTATCCCGCAATATTCAGTGTATAAACCAGAAGACATTTCCTCTGTGGATAGCCCAGAGAAAATTAAAGCACTGCTGGATCAATATGGAAATTTGGGTATCACGATTAGTGATAATGGTTACCTGGCGCAGGTGACACTGCCAGATGATGCGCAAAACGGTGAGTTTGTTGAATTCGGAAAAACAACTATCAAGCCAGTAACCATTCAGTTTTCTGGAAAAACATTAGCTCTAGGTTACGATAGCTTGACACTCTACTACTCTGGTGGTGAGTGGAGCAAAATTAGCTTAAAATAATATACAGAAGCGAGAGTAGAGCGGTTTGTCGCAAACTTTAAAAACACCATAATATAAACTGGAAATACAAACCAATTTAATACTACATATTGGTTTGGAAAAAGCTTTGAGACAGACCCTCAGATATTTAGCAAGCGAAAAAACTTTTGATAGTGTGAGTTTGTAATATATCAAAAAGGTGGTTTTGGTTCCTAATGTCGATCGGTTAAGCGAAAGTGGTCAGTTGAACAATCCATAGAAACTGCTAGAATCCGAGTGTATTCCTACACTCGGATTTTTTCTGTTTTTACGGGCTTGTTGCAAAAAATCCATCTAGACCCAAGATAGTCTCATGTTTCTTTAGTGGATAGGTAGTCAATGACCAACAATGAATTCAAAAGGAAACACTTCGTGCCTGAAATCATCCTTTGGTGCCTACGTCGGTATGGCTCAACACCCAAGAGTTATGCCAACGTCAGTGATATGTTGGCGGAAAGAGTAGAGAGCCAGAGTTGAAAAAGCACCGCTAGTTTGCGGTGCTTTTTCTATGTCCAGATAGAAGTGTATCAAGCGCCTATTAGTGTGATGCTACGGAGTTTCGGCGTACCAACGTCGGGGAGAAAATCGCCGTACTGTCGTCAACATCCCGATTTTTTGAAAGGGCCAGTGCCAGACGCGCCGCACGCTCTGCCATCATTTCAATCGGGTAGCGAATAGTAGTCAGGCTTGGGTGAACAAATCGGGCAATCAAGCCATCATCAAAGCCCACGATAGACATTTGGCTCGGTACTGTAATGCCATTTTGGTCAAGTGCAGCAAGCGCACCTGCAGCCATGTAATCGTTATACGCAACCACAGCGGTAATGTTTAACGATTTACTGAGTAGGTTGGTCATTGCCATTTCGCCGCCGTCACTGCTGACTTCGCCGTATTCGATATAGCTTTTACTGAGTGAGATACCGTTATCTTCAAGCGCAGCCAGATACCCGTCGAGTCGCTGCTCGGTATCTTCGATGTATTGTGCTGACGCGATACAGGCGATATTTCGATGTCCGTGGCGAATCAAAAAATCAGTGGCCAGATATGCGCCCTTACGGTTATCCAATGAAATGCATCGCTCCGATATTTCAGGGATATGGCGGTTGATGATCACCATGCCTTTGACTTCCCGCGCATAGCCAATCAATTCTTCGTCTGATAAGCCTTTAGCGTGAACAATAATAGCTTCACAACGGGCGTTAATGAGAAGTTCCAACGCATGACGTTCGTCTTCCGCTTTGTGATAGCCATTACCAATCAGAATGTGCTTTCCGTTTTCGCGTGCAACCTGATCAATCGCTTTAATCATGGTGCCGAAAAAGGGGTCAGAGACATCTGAGACTAACACACCAACCGTGTTGGTGCTTTGGCTGACCAGTGCACGTGCAGCCGCATTTGGACGGTAACCCAATTGTTTCATCGCCAGAGTGACAGCATCAATGGAAGACTGACTGGCTTTGGGTGATTTGTTGATTACGCGTGAAACCGTTGCGACGGAAACCCCCGCTATCTTTGCGACATCTTTGATTGTGGCCATGTGGCTCCCCTTAAACGAACGACCCATTAAACACTGGGTGTGTAAACATCGCAAATGTTTGCCGTTTTTCGTGGTGATAAATGTAGGTTAAACCTTGTTTTAATTGGGTTTAAGTTAGGTGATAACGATTACAAAGTTACGGCTATGTCCGTATGAATTGCGCTCTATGCTTGAATGCGAACTTTTCTTGCAGTTGCCTAACTTGTCCTCATTTTCGCAAAAACCGGATGCTGACCAGATTACTCAACATTCGGGTCGGTTTTTTGCGTGTTTTTCGTGGCGCAGATCTCCATTGTGAAAATATGCATTTGAAGTAATACTCCACTGCGTTTAATTTAATCGCATAGACAGGGGGGAGAGGAGATAGACGTTTGAATTAATTCTTCATTAACACGATAGAATACGGCCAGCTTTAGAACCTAGAAATGTATTTTTTGCGTAATGGCGAAGAATGTATATTTATGGGTTTTGAACGAAGATCAAATTCCAAAATAAAAATAAAGTATCAGTGCGTATGCCCTCGTTGGCAGAGTCAATCTCGCACTGCCATTTAGTTATCTGTTTTAAAAATGCTTTTTTGGTTGTTGAGATCACCATCGGTTTTAATAAGTGCTTGAACCGATGTTAAGTTTATAGATTAAAATAGGAAAATATAATGGGATTATTCAATAAGCGTTATTTGTGCTGCTGTGTCCTTTCTGCATTGTCATTTTCAGCAACCGCTGAAATATATGACTTTGTTCCTTCAAAAAACAAACATCATGATGAACCTATAGAGCAAGGTTGGGAAAACGACCTGACTGGCGATGCTTATGGTGAGGCAATTAAAAAGAAAAAGCGCGTTGAATGGTATGTAAATGGCGAAGACGGAAGAGCAAATTGGAAAATAACGCCAACGTCGGACATAAACACCCAAGCCGAGAATTTTGGTTGGACATTATCAACCGAAATGCGTGTGACAGAAGGGGGATACTTAACGAACTACTACGCGAACGGTGAGTATCGTTTTCTGCCAATAGTCTCGCTGGACGGTAACCAACTTGTCGTTGAGTTTGAAGGTTCAGAAGAGAAAACAGTACTGGCAACTGGCCGTGAAGCGCGGAAATACCACAGCTACGACATCGTCTTTCACCCAGGGGTCAATCCGACTGCGAGTTTTTTCTTTGACGGTCAGCTGATAAAGGCCAACTGGGAACCAACACCTTCTACACAGAACATGGTGACGTGGGGCAATGGGTCGAGCCATGTTGATGGTGAAGCCTACTACCGTTCTGTGAACTTCACGATCAGTGGCGACTCCGTCTTTTCAAGCCCAGACCGCATTCCTTCTCTCGTTGTGAGTTCAGAAACGCCGGGAACCGTTGTTATCTTCGCGGAGAAGCGCGAAGGGGGCAGCGATCCGGGTTCGATTTACAATACGAATGACATTATTACGCGAACATCCCTCGACTATGGTCAGACGTGGAGTGAGGAGCTCAACCTCACTGAGCAAATCAACCTAAATGATGATTATGACTTCTCTGATCCTCGCCCTATCTATTTGCCTGATGAAGATGAAATCGTTCTTTCGTACGTGCGATGGCCGACCGATGCTGCCCAAAACGGTGACAAAATTAAGTACTGGATGGACAGTGGCGTTTTCTACAGTACGTATGATGTTGAAGATGGTGAGTGGAGTGCCCCATTTGATGTTACTGAGGAAATAAAAGAGAGAACATTCCAAATCATTGGTTGGTCTGGTAGCGAATATTACACGCAGGACGTAAACGTCTCAGCGGCTGACCAATGGGACCTGAACACCCAGTTACGGATTCATGGCGGCAGTGCGAATGACCTCTCTGTGTCGAACGGTGAAAAACTGTTTAAGGTGTCTTTCGCTATCAACGCAGAGAACCACCTTGTCGCCTTTGTAGACGGTTCCGATACGCCGATTGTTGTGCGTGAAAAGGCGGATAATGTCTCTGGATTTATTGATGTCTCGCTTCGTTACGATCCAGAAAGCAAGCATGCAAACTTGTATATCGACGATGACTTTACCGCCGGAGTGACAGGCACGGCTGCATCAACAACTCAGGTGCTATTTGGTCAAACAGATCATGACGTTAACGGGCGTATGCACGTTTCCAATATTACCTTCATCAGCAATGGTGAAACCGTGATTGATTTTGACGCGAAGGCACTGTCGCTGATTAACCCCGCCGAGCAGAACACTTTGCCAGAGGCGATAGGCTGGGCGAAACATCACACGGGACGTGCCTACAATTTCTATGGTGTTGCGAGCGTTAACCCAGGCCCGGGTCATGGTATTCAACTGGAGCATCAGACCGATGAAACGGGTGACAATAACGACCGCCTGATTTATCCCGCTATCACGCTTGATAAGTATTTCCTGAACGTCTCGTCGGTGTTTTCTGATGATGACGGCGTAACGTGGGAAACCGGTGCGTATTTGCCAATCCCTCACCGCTGGATGCCAACTTACCTTGAAACGCTAGAGCCGAGCGAAGCCGATATTGTCGAACTGACTAATGGCGATCTACTGCTGACATCTCGTCTTGATATGAACCGCGTGGTCGATGGCGTTAATTATGGCCCTCGTCATCAATTTATCAGTAAAGACGGCGGTATGACGTGGAATATGCCGGAAAACTACGGTGTATCTCAGTTCTCAAATATCAGTAACGATGCCGTGGATGCGTCTATCACGCGATTCGTTGAAGATGATGACACCAGCTATCTACTTTTCACCAACCCGATAGGGTCAATTCCGGGTAATACCGGACGCCACAATCTCGGTCTGTGGTTCAGCTTTGATGAAGGCGCTACATGGCAAGGCCCTGTTCAGTTGGTAAATGGTGGTTCTGCTTATTCTGACATTTATCAGTTAGACAGTGAAAATGCGATGGTGATTGTTGAAGACAACGGTCCGGAAATTCGCACCTTGACGGTTCCAGTCACCAAGCTAAAACAACTCTTCAAACCTAATTAATATAACAACGACAGTTAGGCACCTATCCCCACTTGGCAGCGAGTGGGGATAATTATGAACGTACGTTTCATGTCAAAAAGCAATGTCATCAATACGTGTTGAGAATAGGTGTTGAAAAGTCGCGTTATAAATAACCATTTTAATAATTAGAAAATGTAAATCTTGTTGGCGCGTGGTTGTAATACGTTTTATTGCTGGTGCCAATTACGGCATTAATTTTGTTGGAATATCTGTTTTTAGTAAGGAATATAGAAATGAATAAAGTGAATCCATTAACTTCTGCTCTTCTAACGCTTCCTTTTCTTGCTGCTTTTTCGGTTTCTGCATACGCCAACCAAGCGTGGCCTGACTTGCCTGACGGCGTAAAAAATGGTGTAGGCGCACAAATAGAATCGAAAGTTTACGTCGGTCTCGGCTCAATGGGCAAACAATTTTATATGCTTGATTTGGAACAGCTTGATAAAGGCTGGCAAAAACAAGCGGACTTTTCTGGCCCAGCCCGCGATGGTGCAACCGCTAGTGTGATTGGCGATGACATTTACATTTTTGGTGGGTCTGGAAAAGCAGACAGTAACGCCAAGTCACCGATCGTGTTTGATAGCGTGTACCGCTTCGATGCAGATTCAAATTCATGGTCTGAGGTAGCGACCAAAGCCCCTGTAGGTTTATTAGGTGCGGCATCTTATTCTCCGGATAACGAACAAATTCTCTTTTTTGGCGGCTACAACAAAGGAAAGTTTGACCAATACCTTCATGACGTACTGACGACCGACTCAAAAGCAGAGCCTGAAAAGTGGCAGAAAATTGTTAGTGATTTCATGGGTATGAAACCGACGGATTACCAATGGAACCGTCAGGTACTCAGTTACACCCCTTCAACAAACCAGTGGCAAGATTTGGGTTCTTCGCCGTACTTACCAAACTGCGGTGCCGCATTAGTCGTTGACGATGAAAACGCGTTATTGATCAGCGGTGAAATTAAGCCCGGTTTGCGCACAGCGGAAGTGAAATCTTATCATTTCGGTGAAGCACAACCTTGGCTAAGCGAACATCCATTGCCAACGCCAAGCTCACAGCCACAGCAAGAAGGGGTGGCAGGCGCCTTTGCTGGCTTCAGTAACGGGGTTGTATTTGTTGCGGGCGGTGCGAATTTCCATGGCGCAAAACTTGCGTTTGATAAGGGCAATATGTTTGCGCATAGCGGTCTACCAAAAGCCTTTAACGCAGAAACCTACGTGTTTGCAGACGGTGCGTGGAAGCAAGACGTCAACCTCAAAGAGCCATTGGCGTATGGTGTGTCTTTCTCCATTGATGATGGGATTCTAATGGTTGGCGGCGAAAACCCAGACAGTACCGCGAGTCCTAAAGTCACCAAACTGGCGTGGAATGGTAAACATGTGGAGCAACAGGACTAACACGCTTTTTAACGGATAAATTTCTTCTTCACGTCAAAAGCTCGGACACTGGATGTCCGAGCTTTTTCTATGAACCTAAGTTAAGGGTCAAGCGATTGATGTTTAATTGATAGTTTTGCATTTAGTTCACGTTAAATTGCAGAGCGAAACTCAAATTCCTCTTTTTGATTTTATTGTTTGAGTCTCCATTGCTACGGTGGGAGCTTGCTATTACCTTTTCGCGCAAGCACCGTTTTAATAGCAAAGGGATCGAAGAAAATATGGAAATTTGGGCTTTATTGCTACTCGGTGGTGGTGCGCTGTTTTACTACTTTGTGTTGTATTCGAAGCCTCAGGATGAGGACTGGAAGAAACTCCCGACATTGGAAGAGTATTTAGTGGCGAATCCAGAGTGCAGGGTAGAGGACCCTCAGTTGGCGAAATGTCGTCATTGTGGTTCGGAGAAGATCGTCTTCCAAACCTTGACGGGTGTGGCGTCAGACCCGCGCTTTAAACATATCTGTGTTTCTTGCAAGAAAGTGCTTTATCGCGACAACTCCCTTATGTCTTAACCCATCCGATATTTAGTTTGATACGTTAAATTGACGCTATTCAGGTTGATTAGGGCCTGAATACGTTTATATCTAGATGAAAAGGAATTCACATGATTGCAAGGGAATGGAAGGCCCGTTGTCCCAAACAACATGAACAAGGTTTTATCGACTATCTCTATAAGACGGGCGTTAAGGAAACCTCAAAAACAGAGGGATTTATCGGGGCGCAAATATTCAATCGAGATGTTGATGGTCACGCTGAGATCACCCTCATTTCCTATTGGAAAACCCTTGAATGTATTCAAGCGTTCGCAGGGGAAGATATTGGTGTTGCAAAGCTATATCCGGAAGATGACAAGTACGAACTGGACCCAGACAGGTTTGTGAACCATTACGAAGTTGTAGAAAACCGCTGGGTTTAATTGTTACGGATAAAACCAAAAGCCCAGCTATGAAGCTGGGCTTTTACGTTTAGAAGTCGTACTTGGCCGTAACGGCCCAATTACGCTTCGGCTGGGTCAGGTCAGTGTTCTCGCTGGTGGCACCGCGAACATCGTTCCAGTGGTAGTACTCTTCGTCGGTGAGGTTAAAGATACCAGCGCGAAGCGTAAGATCTTCAATTGGCTTGTAGTAAGCCGTTAGATCAACCACGGTTGCGCTTGATAGGGGAAGAATGTCGTCACCGTTGATTTTGCTGCCTGATTTGGCGGCGGTGTAACTGACATTCAGTGTCGAGCCCCAGTGCTTTTCAGAGTCGTAGCTTACGCCAGCGACAATGTTCCATGGGTTCACACTGTTTAGTGGGTTACCTTCGCCATCTTCACCTTCGGTGTAAGCAGCAGCAAGGCGCGAGCTAAAGCCTTTCACCGGCATAAAGCCATTCCACGACAGACTGCTCGACGCTTCAATACCTTTGATTGTCGCTTTACCAATATTCACGGACTTGAAGACTGCAGGGTTAACAACAGGAATAAAGCTACCCGATACTTGCTGTCTTTCAATGAAGTTATCGTAGTCGCTGTAGAAGATGGCCACTTCGCTGCTTGCTGTGCGGTTGTTGTGACGCCAGCCTAGCTCATAAGAAATACTTTTTTCTGCTTCCAGTTCCGGGTTCGGCTTATTGACGTAACCATGCGTTGGATTACCGAAAGAGTAATACAACTCTTGGAAATCAGGCGCACGGAAGCCCTGACTTACTTGCGCAAAGAGGCGGTGTTCTTCGTTTAGCGCATAGACTGTGCCCAGCCTTGCCGTAAACGCTGAATCAGAAAAATCGCTGTATTCATCTTCTGGATTCTGGCTTGGGTTGTCAGATGTTGAGCCAGGGCTTGTTTTGAAGTTGTCATAGCGAATGCCCGGTGTAACCGTCCATTTCCCAAACGACATTTCGTCTTGAATAAAGAAGCCATAACGGCGTTCTGTCGCTGATGGGATGTAGAAAATCTCCTTATCAGAACCCACAGAGTTGTATTCACTGTTGGTGTTCTTAATGTCTTTGTCCGTAAGGGATGCACCGTACACGATATAGTGCTCAACGCTGCCAATGGTGAGGAATTTGTCCAATTGAAGGTCGAACTGGTAGCCCTCGTCGGAATAGATGTAGTCTTTGCGTTGTTGGTTGCCAGTCGCGGTGTTGTTTCGGTTGGTAATGCTGTTTTCGTCTTTACTCAGCCAATCAAATTGCCAAGTGAGCGTGTCGACGGCAGCAACGTTCACGTCCCAGATGTGCTTAATACCGAGTTGATACTGCTTTGTATCATCACTGCCGATCACATCGGCGTATCGTTGACCACGAATGACGGTGTCGGGTAACTGTATATCGTTATTTTTGTTGATATAGCTGCCGTTAAATTCAAGGCGGTGCGCATCGTTAAGTTGGTACTGCAATTTAACCAGAAGATTGTCTGCGTTGTTATCCTGCTGGTCGGGTTCGCCAAAATTTTCTACCTCTTTGCCATCACGACGGGTGTAGGCCACCAAGGATTCTAAATCACCAGTACGATTGGCAAGGGCGACAGACTCGCTAAAGGTCTCATCCGAAGAGGAATAGTTGAACTTGGTGTGTCCACCAAAATCACCGTCTTTAAGAAAATCTGCAGGGTCTTTTGTTTCGAAGGCAACGATACCGCCGATCGCGTCAGAACCGTGCAAAGAAGACGCTGCACCTTTAACGACTTCGACCGCTTTCAGCAGGTCAGTGTCAACGTCAACACGTGCGGAGTTAATAAAACTATTACCAGATTCAAACTGGTTACCCAGCGCAACGCCATCAACCAGTACTTTGATTCGGTTACCTTCGATGCCACGAATGTTGATACTTTGCACGCCTTGGCGCGAGTTGGTTTCAACTGTTACCCCTGGTGTGTATTTGAAGAGATCCTCCAAACCCGTGATCATTTCGTCTTCAATTTGTTGTTCACCAATCACCGCCACAGACGCTGCAGTGTCCTGGATTTGAGTGTTGGTGCGCGTGGCTGAGACAACGACTTCGTCAAAAATGATTGACTCTTCGGCGTTTACTCCCGAAGAAAGGGCTAACAGAATGGATGCCGAGAGAAGAGACTTTTTACACATTGAATTTACCGCCTTTAATCCATGTTAAGTAATCAAACGGATGTTACATCAAGAGTTGCGAATGATAATCGCAATCATTATCGTGCGCAATTGTGATTAAAGCCGGCAATAGACAGTGTTATTTTTAAATGTCTTTTATTACAAAAGGTTAAAGGTCTTATCTGCGAAGGGTAGGTGGGTTTTCATTACTGGTTTGTGATTCTTATCACATATAGATGGCAAGTTGATCGCCGGAAAAGGCGAACAATCTCCCATTAATGCAGTATGTGAAAAGGTGAGGAGTAAAATCGAATAGGGGAAAACGTTGATGTCTTAGATCTGGTTTGAACCTGATCCATATGCCGATGGGTACTTTCAATTATCGGTTTCCACTCCAAGGAAATTATCCTCGATGGTTTTGATTTCATTGCTGAAAATACGATTCCTATCCGACACATATAGCGTTAGACAGGTGACAGGTAGAGGTGGTAGATCAAAAACGTTGTCCACGTTCACTAAGTTAGGAGGTGCGGTGCGTTCGGAGTATACGCCAATGGCTATTCCCGCTGAAATAGCTGCTGACACGGCGGCTACACCACCACCAATGAAGGTTTCTTTCCACTTTATTGATGAGTTGTGTAACGCTTCTTCGGCATAATTATGTACGCCACAGTGAGGGCTTAAATTTGCAATGGGAAGCGGAGAATCAACATCATATTTGAAATGATTCGATGCATACCAGCCCATTCTTTCCGCACAAAGAAAAGTTCCTGCATAACCTTTATCCTCCCCTCGGATTATAATGGCATCCAATAAGCCGTCATTCAGTGAATTCTTCAATGCCTCTGATGTATCCAGACTAACTTCCAAAGATAAATCACTGTGTTTAACGCTCAACGTGTATAAAAGCCGAGTGATATCAGCACCCATGATATGACACGCAATTCCCAGCCTCAGTTTTTGCTTTGTCTCGGACAAATTTAAGATGGCTTTATCGTGAGCTTCGACAAAATGTCTCGCTGACTGAATAAACTGTTCACCTTGTGCAGAAAGCTTGACTTGCCTTGGCGTCCTTTCGATTAAGCGCTGTCCCAGTCTATCCTCCAGGCGTTTTAGCTTTACGCTAAGCGTTGCTTGAGTCGTTCCTAATTTTTCCGCTGCTTTGGTAAAGTTTTTTAATTCACTGATTAAAATGAAGGCTTTTACAGTTTGAATATCCAATACGAACACAGTCACTATTTCCTTTTGTTATGGCAGATATATTAGAGTCGATATTTTTGCTCGGTTAAAGAAATGTTAGCGTTGCTTGATGTGAAAGTTGGATAGATATCTCACGAGAGTGAATATTGAGATATTTATAGGCGCTAGGTTAGTTATATAACTGTCAAAATCTTTAAACGAGGTTAATACGTAATGGATGTGGCCATTTCATTTAAAAATAAAATAGCACTCGCTACTGTTTGTTTATCTGCAGTAATGCTAGGGCTTGAAATAACAAGTGTTCCATCGATACTCCCGACGCTTAAAAATGTCCTTCCTGCAGATTTCAAACAACTACAGTGGATAATGAACGCATATACGATCGCGATGTGTACAGTGTTAGTGGCTATGGGGGCGTTGGCTGACCGCTTTGGGCGAAAGAGAGTTTTTGTTGTTGGGGTGATTGTTTTTGGTATCGCTTCACTCATTTGCGGATTGGCAACCAGTGCAGCTGTACTCATTGCCGCGCGTGTTTTACAAGGCTTAAGCGCAGCGGCAATGCTCTCTTGCCAAGTCGCCATTCTTTCTCAGCAATTTAGGTCAGGTGCTGAGCGAGGAGTGGCTTTCGCTTGGTGGGGAGTCATCTTTGGATTGGGGTTAGGATTTGGGCCCATCGTTGGGGGAGCAATTTTATTGGTACTGAGTTGGGAGTGGATATTCTTGATCCACGTGCTCATTTCAGGTATCACCGTGATGCTTGCAAAATTTGGTGTCGAAGAGTCATCAGACCCAAATGCAGGGAAAATTGATTTTTGGGGAATGGTTACCCTATCAGTATCTGTCTTTATCTTGGTCTATATGATCACACAAGGATATGAGTATGGCTTGACCAGTACAACTGGCTTACTACTCATCGGTGTTGGTTTAGTGAGCTTTAGTCTATTTGTGTTTATAGAAAAGAACGTTAAACGCCCGATGTTTGATTTCAATGCCTTTAAAATTCGAAATTTCTCTGCAGCACTTATAGGTGCATGTGGAATGAACTTTAGCTTCTGGCCATTCGTTATTTATTTCCCGATATATCTGCAATCTGTTCTGGGTTATGACAGCATTACAACTGGGTTGACCGTACTGGCTTTGACTCTCCCAACGATTGTGGTCCCACCGCATGCAGAAAAGCTACTTGTTAAACGCGGCCCCAGTTTTGTTATACCTGCGGGTCTTTTTACAATAGCGCTAGGTTTTGCTTTGATCTGGTTAGTCGTGGTAACAGAATATGCAAGTTGGATCACGCTCATTCCAGGATGTGTTTTGGCGGGGACGGGACTAGGTTTGACAAACACACCCGTGACAAATACGGCAACGGGATCTTTACCTCCTGAAAGAGTTGGAATGGCTTCAGGTATGGATTTTAGTGCGAGAATGATTTCACTTGCTGTGAATATTGCCATCATGGGCTATGTGTTGACGAAAAGTGTGGAAATTGCATTATCTGACGTTATAAAAGAAAGTGTGCCACTATTCGAATTAAGCAGAATTGTTAACGAGATTTCCGCTGGAAATTTGTTGTCTGGGGAGTATTACGGAATTACATCAACTGCAGCACATAGCGCTTTAATTAGCGGATTTAGCTGGGTTGTGCTTTACGCTGCCATTGCGCCTCTTATGCTTGGTTGGATTTGTGCGGTCGTGTCCGAAAAACACACAACATCTGAAAACAGTTGTGGAAATAATACTCCCTGCAATAAAGATGCTTATACAACGGTTTAATCATACTTTGCCATAAAATAACATTGGCCCTATCAATCAATAAATTACTCAATCAATTAATTATAGGGCCAAAGTGTTTTCTATCGCGCTACAGGATAGAAAACACTCAAAGTTTATTTTGTTGAATAAGATGGCTTAAACGTAAAACTAAATCTGCTACGTTTGTTGCCTCAAATTTCTTCATCATGTTGGCGCGATGCACTTCGATGGTACGCAGTGAAACGCACAGGGTTTTAGCCATTTGTTGGTTAGTTTGGCCTTTCAGCATTTCTTTCAAAACCGACTTTTCACGCTCTGTCAGGCTATAAAACTTGTTTTCGACGCCCACATGGTTTGCGCGTTGAAATGAATAAGTGAGCGCTTTTTCAATCGCTTTGACCAGCTGATCACCGTCGACGGGTTTTTGAAAAAAATCGACCGCCCCGTCTTTCAGCGCATCGACTGCCATCGGAACATCACCATGTCCGGTCAGAAAAATAATGGAAAGGGGACTCCGCGTTTCGTTCAGTACCGCTTGCAGTTCCTGACCGCGCATCTCAGGCATACGGCTATCAAGCACAATACAACCGGGTTGCGTGGTGTCGACATGTTCAAGAAAGGAGGTCGCTGATGCAAAATCTTTGATATTCAGGCTATAGCTTTCCAACATAAATACCAATGACTCGCGCACTGAATCTTCATCATCGACGATGTATACCAAACCGTTCGTGTTGCTCATTCTTGTTCTTCTCGGTGAATAGGTATGATAACCGTTACTTCGCAGCCATGTGGTTTTATTGGCTGCATGATCAGGTGCCCTTTATGGGCTTCTATGACTTCTCGGCATATTGGCAGACCTAAGCCTAATCCGTCATCTTTCGTGGTATAGAAAGGTCGCTTAACTTCGGCGACGCTTGCTGCCAAACCCACGCCATTGTCTTGAACGCGGATAACCACTTCATTGAGTCCGTAGAGCAGTTCAACGTTCACCGTCGGTGAGTTGTCACGACCCGCATTTTCGAGGCACGCGTCTTTAGCGTTTCGCAGTAAGTTCAATATCACCTGCTGCATGCCAATCATGTCGAACTGTCCTTGCTGAGGAACACCGTCGATAGATAACTCTAGATTGATGTTTTTCGCTTTGAAGTCGTATTCGATAAGCGCGATAGACTCACGCACAAAATCAGCAGGGTCACACGTGACATAGTCCGTCGGGGTCTGTTTTATCAAACCACGCAATCGTTGAATGATGCCGCTGGCAACGGTGACCTGATGTTGAATTTTGCCTAACACAGGGGCGAGTTCATCCGGGCTCATGCCTTGGTCTAAGCGACGAATCACACCTTCGGAATAGTTCTTTATGGTAGAAAGTGGCTGATTGATTTCGTGTGCAATGCTGCTACCCAGTTCACTAACAATCATGGTGCGTTGGGCATGCTCCAACATCGAGTTTCTTTCTTTCAGCTCAAATAAGGTGCGCTCAAGCTGACGTTTGCTTCGATTGAAATGGTACTCAACCCAGATGTGATACATGCTCATCAAGAGCAGTATCAATATGCTGGCACATGCGATGAGCTTGTTGTTTTCTAACCACTGATAAATCATCTCTTGCTTGCTTTTTTGAAGCGGGTGGATATCCAGATGTTTGAATACCTTGTCAACTGAGACTGGGCTCGCTGGCAGCGTCCAACCCACATTGCCCGCGGCGAAAGCAGCGGCAGAATCGGAAGGCATGGCGAGTAAGGCTTGTGTGACTTTTTTCCCTATCTCATTTGCGGCGCGTTCTGTTTTGGCAAAGGTCCAGTTTGGATAGACCCCGGTCGATACATCACAGACAGAATCGTACGGGTTTCGTCTTTCTAGCACGCGAACATCTGTGCGATTGATGAGCCCTTCTTTGGTCATATTCTCTAGCGTACATGCCGGCACAATGGCGACATCGAGCTCGCCACTGACCACATCATGAAGCAGCTTATCTGTCGGTGGCCCCGTAAATTGGATGTTCTCGTAGAAATCAGCGTTGAAATAGCGCCGCTTATCAAGTTCGTAACGAAAGGCAAGGAAACCGCCAAACGCTTTTTCAGAAACGGCGGCGATTTTCGCGTGTTTAATATCACGCAAATAAAAATACGGTGAGTCTTTGTGCACAACCACCACGGACGCAATGGAATGGGTTGCGTTAGAGCTGTATGGCGTCCGTTGCGTCGCCAGCCAATTGAGCTGATATTCGCGCGCAATGCGGGTTGCCTGTCCGGGACTGGTTAGCAGAAAGTCGAGTTGATTGTGCTTGAATGCATCGTCGAGTTCGTCAAAGTCGTAGGCGTGTAGGTCAAAATACACATCAGGAATTTGTGTTGATAGCCAATCCAATGTGGGTTGCCACGCTTTTTTTGCGTGTTCGTCGCCACGTAATGCCAATACACCAACATCGTAGTGCTGCATTGCGCCCGCTTGTGCTGGGCACACGCAGATACAACAAAGCGTGATGATGGATAAAAACACCCCTTTAATGGCAACGAGTGGGGTAAGGCGCATGAAATACTGAAACAAAGGAGGCTGCTAAACATCTGAAACTGACAGGCGCGCATAATACCTGATAAACCTATAATTAATATGGTGCTTTAGATCAAACTTTTGAACTTATTGTGGTAAACCACAATATCCCCACTTTTTCTCTTGTCACACAATCCGTGCCACAGGCTCAGAGCAGCCTAATAGCGAGTTTTAGTGTGATGTTTCGCTGGCACCAACTATAAACAATAAAGCCGACACGCCGAC
Source organism: Enterovibrio nigricans DSM 22720 (assembly GCF_900167155.1). Taxonomy (GTDB): domain Bacteria; phylum Pseudomonadota; class Gammaproteobacteria; order Enterobacterales; family Vibrionaceae; genus Enterovibrio; species Enterovibrio nigricans. The sequence continues at coordinate 23,393 of NZ_FUXU01000038.1, forward strand.
CTCACACCCCGATTTCAAATTGCCTATTGATGGCGCAAATTTTACACAAAATTGGATGTTAGTAATGAAGAAATCGACTGTTGCAATCGGTGTGGTTGCGGCTGTGTTGGCGAGTGGCTATGTTGCCTACAACACAATGTTTGGTGCAGAAGCCGTACAAATAAGTGCTGAAGCGTTAGACCAAAAATTCGCAGAATACTCAAACCCAGAAGCTTTTGTGTCTGCGCAAGAACTGAAAAGCCTGATGGACAAGGGCGAGAACGTGGTTGTGATCGGTGCGCTGAACCCAGTGAAACCAGACGCACCTATCTCGGGTTCATTCTCTATGTGGCGTGGTGATTACTCTGCAGCAGAAGGCGAATACGCTTACGACGGTATGCGCAATTCTGTGGAAGACATGGAAGCACTGCTGAGCAAGTTTGGCGCAAACACCGACACCACCATCGTTGTGTACGCTGCAAATGCGCACCACGATGCTGCTCGCCTGTTCTGGCAAATTAAAAACCTTGGTCATGACAACGTTCGTTACCTAGATGGTGGTCTGAATGCGTGGATTGGCGCGGGTTACCCTACTGGTGAAGCGAATCCGACAGTTGCTGCAACCGATTACGATGCGCCAGCACCGCAAGTTGAAGCGTCTACTCTGGCAACACTGGACATGGTTCTGGCTGCGCAAAACGCACAAGACTGGGTCATCATCGATACCCGTGGTCAGGAAGAGTTTGACGGTACCACTACCGTGGGCGGCGCATTTGGCCCGGGTACCATTCCTGGTAGCGTTCACATCAACTGGACGAAGGCACTGAACGCCGACACCACGCTGAAATCAGCAGAAGAACTTAAAGCCCTGTACGGCGATGTAATCAAAGACAAAAAAGTCATTGCTTACTGTCAGTCAGGCGTTCGCTCTGCACATACCATGATGGTTCTGGAAGAAGTTCTGGGTGCACAAGACGTCTACAACTATGACGGTTCTTGGATTGAATATAGCTATGCGCACTACGAGCAAAAACGCGAAGACGTAAACGTTCAGAACGGCGCGAAAGGCTAATAACCCCCTCATTTAATGTCGCAGCAACAATGACTGCGACATTAATGGGCTCGGTTATTCAAGAGGGCAAATAAAGCCCCGCACAACAGAATTATAAAAACTGGAACTATAAAAATAATGAACAATGTCATTTTTAGCCAAAAGCTATACGACGCGGCGCAGAACGTTGTCGATGGCTGTATGGGCGATGCCGATCCGGCGTGTCAAACAGCTTGTCCAATGCACACTGATGTTAAACAGTACGTGCGTCTGGCTGGTGAAGGTAAATATCAGGAAGCGTTGGACGTTATCCGCGGCCGACTTTTCCTCCCTCAAACACTGGGCCGCATTTGTGCGCACCCTTGTGAAGCGGCGTGTCGTCGTCAAACAGAATACGGTCAAGCAATCAGCGTAGCGGGTATCAAACGTTTTGTTGCTGAGAAGATGGACAACCAGGAAAACTGGGATCTGGCTATCTTGAACCCTACCGGTAAGAAAATTGCGATTGTTGGTGCTGGCCCTGCGGGTGCACAAGCAGCAATCGAATTGCGTCGTAAAGGCCACGAAGTCACTATCTTCGAAAAACTGGACGTTTACGGCGGCATGATGCGTGTGGGTATCCCTGAATACCGTCTGCCACGCAATGTTATCGATTTCGAATACAGCTACTTGAACCTGCTGGGTATTGAAACCAAGTTTGGCGTTGAAATCGGCAAAGACATTAGCTTCGAAGAACTGCGTAACACGCACGATGCAGTTGTGCTTGCACACGGTGCTCACGTAGGTTCAATCATTCCACTTCCAGGTCACAAAGCAGAAGGCGTTTTCTCTGCGGTTGAGTACCTGAAAGAAGTGTCTGAAACTCGCGCATTCCCACGTTCTGGTAAGCGTGTCATGGTTATCGGCGGCGGTGACGTTGCAATGGACTGTGCGCGTTCTTCTTGGCGTATCGGTTGCGACGAAGTTTACCAGTGTTCACTGGAAGCGATGGACGCACTGCCAGCAAGCCACATTGAAATTGAGGAATCGCTGGAAGAAGGCGTTATTTTCAATGCGGGTTGGGGCCCTGTGTCTATCGAAGAGCAAGACGGCAAAGTGGTGTCTATCACCCTGAAGCGCGTTCTGTCTATTTTCGATGAGCAAGGAAACTTCGCACCAAGCTACAGCGATGAAACTCGTACTATCGAAGTCGACACTGTTCTGTTCGCAACCGGCCAGATCGTGGCAGACATCACAGGTGGCGCGTTAGAGCAAGCACGTGGTGGTCGTTACGTGGTTGATAAAAATACCCTAGCGACATCGATGGAAGGTGTTTATGTGGCTGGTGATGCTGCAGGCGGTAACATTGTTATCGAAGCAATGGCACTTGGCCGTAAAGCAGCGATGAGCATTGAACGTCAATTCGCAGGCCGTCCTCTGGATGAAGGTCGCGACTTCGTTGAAGAATACAGCTACAAGTCTCGCCTAGACATCCCATTGCCAAAAGGCACGACCGATGTACCTCGTCTACACGGCGAACTGCGTGACGCAGAAGTACGCAAGCGTGACTTCGCTCAGGTAGACCTTGGCTTTACCCAAGAACAAATCAAGCAAGAATCAGCGCGCTGCCTGCAGTGTACCTGCAAGCTGTGTATGAGCGAGTGCATCATGATGAACGACTTCGGCGACTGTCCGAAGACTCTGTTCGGTGATTTCGTCACTAAGAAAGAGATGGATCCATTGTTGGCTTACTCCTGTAATGCCTGTGACCAGTGCACCATCGTTTGTCCGAAAGATTACCCGATGAAGGAAATCTTCCTGGGTGCGCGTATTGACTTTGTTAACGCTAACAACGGTGAATCACCGATGAAAGGCCACAAGGCAATCAATATGCACCAGAAACTGGGCTTCTCGAAACTCTTCACTATGGCTAAACGCGCGGTAACCAAATAATGAGCAAAGTATTTATGCCAGGCTGTAGCCTGCCGTCTTATTCGCCAGAGGGTGTAGCGGCGATTGCACAGCACCTGAAAAACGTATTTCCAGAAATGGGTGCGGTTCAAAAGTGCTGTGGTAAACCAACGGCAGCAGTAGGCCAATACGAAAAATTTAAAGAGCGTTACGGTCAGCTGCAAGCGGACTTTGACAAGCTGGAAGCTGAAGAAGTGATCGTGGCATGTCAGAGCTGCTACGGCATGATCAAGAAATCTGGCGGTACGCAAAAGCCTGTTTCTCTGTGGAAACTGCTGCCAGAAATCGGTCTTCCACCAGAATTGGTTGGCAAAGCAAAAGACAGTGACGTGGTATTCACCATTCACGACTCTTGCTCAACCCGCTACGAGCGCGAACTGCAAGACGGTATCCGTTGGATCCTGAACGAACTGGGCTACAAAACAGCTGAGCCTGAGCACACGCGTGAAAACACGCGTTGTTGTGGCTTCGGCGGCATGGTTGTTCCTGCTAACCCAGGCGTCGCAACCCGCGTTGTTCAACGTCGCGTCGATGAGTTTGAAACTGACTTTGTTGTTGTTTACTGCTCTGCATGTCGCGCGTCAATGATGGGTGTTGGCACCAAGTCTTGGCACATCCTGGATCTGGTTTTCGGCCCAGTTGTTATGCAAAACAGCGAGCCACCAGTGAACGTGCTGGCAAGCCCTGCGAAAGCGTGGTTCAACCGCTACAAGTCAAAAGCTGGCCTGATTAAGTGCATGTCAGTGTGATTTAAAGAAGTCGCTGAGCAGAAAACTCATACGCACTATGACAGGGTCGAGGTTGTCTCCCTCGGCTCTTCCTCAGCGCGCTTCTTTCCCCCTTTGGATAACACCTTTGGGCATAAAGAGTTTCAAAATATTTTCAGGTAAATCATCATGAAATTTCTAAAAATCGGTATCGCGCTGCTGGTCGTAGCGTTAGCACTTTTCGCGGCAAAGCAAACGGGTATTCTTGAAATCATCACCGACATCAAGAGCCTGCAAGAGTGGATCGCAAGCTTCGGCGCACTAGGTTATGTTGTTTTCGTTGCGGCATTCGTGTTTGCATGTGTGTTCCTGCTGCCTGGCAGTGCGTTCACCATTGTGGCGGGTATTGTGTTCGGCCCAATCAAAGGCGGTATCCTTGCACTGCTTTCAGCGACTCTGGGCGCAGTTGTTGCATTCGTGATCGCTCGCTTCCTGCTGCGCAATACCATCATGAAGAAGTTTGGTGACAACCCAATCTTTAAGAAAATTGATGACGGTGTAGCGCAAAACGGTACTAGCTTCTTGATCCTGACCCGTCTGGTTCCTGTGTTTCCATTCAGCTTGCAAAACTACGCGTACGGTTTGACCAGTCTGAACCTGGGTACTTACGCGCTGGTTTCTCTGGTCACCATGGCGCCAGGTGCGTTTATCTTCGCTTACATGGCGGGTGATATTGCAACGAATGGTGTGTCTGCAATGCTGCTGGTGAAATTCGCAGGTGCAGGTCTGGTGCTGTTTGGCATGTCTTTGATCCCGAAATACATCGCCAAGAAAAAAGGCATCAACATGGACGACCTGGCGAAATAACTTGCGCTGGCTTCAGAAGTGAATATTGTATCGCTCCTTGCCGAAAGCAAGGGGCGATTTTCGCGTTTCAGAGCACTTAAAAATGTGTTCTATCAGTCAGTAAGTCCGTTATGGACTTGGTAGAGATAACAGAAGAATAACGCGCTATGAAAAAACTGATTTCTGCAATTGCTATGCTCTTGGCATCGTTTTCTGCACTCGCAATGGACCCAACGCAATGGCAGCAGGTTGAAGCCGATGCCGAAGGTCAACATGTCTATTTTCATGCTTGGGGCGGTAGTCAGGAAATTAACCGCTACATCCACTGGGCGAAGAAAGAACTGCATCGTCGTTACGATGTCACGCTTCATCACGTTAAAGTCACCGACATTTCAGAAACCACCACGCGACTGATTGCAGAAAAAGCAGCAGGAAAAGAAGAGGGTGGCAGTGTTGATCTGATTTGGGTAAACGGCGAAAACTTTAAATCGTTGAAAGACAATAAGATGCTGTTTGGCCCGTTTGCTGAGTCGCTACCTAACTGGCAGTTTGTGGACACTAACTTACCTGTAACGGTCGACTTTTCCGAGCCAACAGATGGCTTAGAAGCACCGTGGGGCATGAGCCAACTTGTGTTTATCCATGACACCGACGTGTTGCCAAATCCACCACGCAGTTATGCTGACATGCTTAACTATGCCAAAGTGAACCCAAACCGTCTGACGTACCCGCGTCCGCCGGAATTTCATGGCACCAGTTTCCTTAAATCGCTGTTGATTGAACTGTCTCAAAACGATCCACGTCTGCAACAACCTGTATCAGACGCTGACTATGCAGTGCTGACCAAGCCGCTTTGGGATTACCTGAATGAATTCCACACCGTTGCATGGCGTGGTGGAAAACAATTCCCATCCGGCACAGCAGAAACGTTGCAATTGTTGGATGATGGCCAAATCGACTTAGCCATTACCTTTAACCCGAACGCTGTGTATGCCGCTCATGCCTCAGGCAATTTAGCCGAATCTACCGTTGCTTATGCAATGGACTCCGGTGCGCTGTCCAACATCCACTACCTTGCAGTGCCTTGGAATGCCAATGCAAAAGCAGGCGCATTGGTTGCGGCTAACTTTTTGTTGAGTCCGGAAGCACAGTCGCGCAAGGGCAATATCGACATTTGGGGTGATCCTTCCGTGTTGAAATCTGATCACCTTTCAGGTTCAGCGAAAGAAAATAAACCGTTTAAATCGGTACAGGAAACGCACCCAAGTTGGCAGAGCGCCATTGAGAAAGAATGGCTGCAACGTTATGGAAGCTAATTGCTGATGTTACGTGCGCTTTATTTCGTCATTATTCTTTGCTGCGTATTGCCGACGGCGTTTGGTTTGACGGGTGTGGTTGTGTCGTCGCTGGGCTACATTCCCCCACTCGACATGCACACGCTGACGCTAGGTGGCTTTGCCATGGTTTTTTCATGGGAAGGCGTGTGGCAATCCATCGGTATGACTGTGTGTTCGGCGATAGCCAGTACCTACCTTGCCTGTTTGATCACATTCGCGATTCTGCAGGCAAGCTGGGGAACGCGTTTCTGGCGCAATATTGAAGTCGCATTGTCGCCGCTGTTGGCTGTTCCTCATGTCGCGTTTGCGATTGGTTTTGCTTTTCTGTTCGCGCCGACTGGCATCGGTGCGCGGCTATTAAGTTCGACGCTGGGTTATGATGCGTCCGCCCAAGGCGTTGAAGATCTTGCCTTGCTGGTGAAAGACCCCTACGCACTCGGTATGATTTTGATGCTTGCGCTCAAAGAAGTGCCTTTCCTGTTGCTGATGAGCATTTCCGTGCTGCAGCAGGTAAAGGTCAACCAGATTGAAAAGGTGAGTGCGTCCCTTGGCTACAGCCGTGCACAAGCATGGTGGAAGTGCGTATTCCCCCAATGGCTGGCAAAGCTGCGTTTCCCAATGTTGGCCGTCATGGCGTATGGCCTGTCAGTGGTCGATGTTGCACTGATCATTGGACCGACGAATCCGCCGACGTTTGCTGTACTGGTTTGGCAGTGGTTTAACGATCCTGACTTGTCACTATTGCCACGAGCTGCGGCGGGTGCGGTTGTCTTGTTTGCGATTTCGCTGCTGTTGATTGGTGTCGCGCGTTTTGTTGAATGGGGCATTACTAAAGGCGCACGAAGTTGGCAGTTCTCGGGCCGCTGTAGTGTTGCGCTTCCCGGTAAATCGGTTTTTACAACCTTGGCGGTGCTTTCGGTTCTGATGGTCCCCATCATGTTTATCTGGAGTGTCGCACAGCGTTGGCGCTTCCCAGATTTGCTGCCCAGCCGTTATAGTTTGCGTTTCTGGGAATACGAGTGGACCTCTATTCTCAATACCGTTGAACAAAGCCTCGCGATCGCGATCTTTTGTGCTTCACTCGCGCTAATTATGGCGTTGCTCGCCCATGAATACCGTATTCGCTATCGCTTGCAAGTCCCGGGGTACGTCATTGCGGTACCTATGCTTATCCCACAACTTTCCGTGTTGTTTGGAATGCAAGTCGCGACCTTGTACGTGAATGCGGACGCGCACCATCTTTGGGTGTGTTGGGCGCATGTGTTTTTCGCCTTTCCGTATGTGTATCTTTCGTTAGATGGCCCATGGCGCAGTTATGACGAACGCTTAACCCGTGCGGCATTGAGCTTAGGTAAGTCCCCACTTCGCGTCTGGTTTAGTGTGAAAATGCCCATTCTGTTACCTGCGATTGCGTTTGCGTGGGCAATTGGTATCAGCGTGAGTTTGGCGCAATACCTGCCAACCCTGATATTGGGCGCGGGACGCATTAGCACCATCACAACGGAAGCGGTCGCACTGTCGAGCGGCTTTGACCGTCGCGTGACGGCAATTTATGCCATTTGGCAGGCACTTCTGCCATTTATGTTCTTCTCTTTGGCGATATTAACCAGTCGTATCCAGCTGAAATATCGTCGGCTTTCTTCCCGGAGAAATATTCGCAATGAGCTTATGTCTCGAAAACCTCGCCATTCGTAAATCAACCGGAGAGGAGCTTTTTTCATCCTTCAATATGCGTGTTGAAAAAGGCAAAATTCTTTGCTTGATGGGACCAAGCGGATGCGGAAAGTCCACATTGCTGGATGCAGTGGCAGGGCACTTATCTGGCGAATTTGCCTACACGGGGCGTATTCGCTTGAATGAGGTGCTATTGGATGGCGTGCCGCCGCATAAGCGTGAAGTCGGCATTCTGTTTCAAGACGACCTTTTGTTTCCGCACTTGTGCGTTTGGGAGAACCTGGCATTTGCCTTACCTAACCACATTAAAGGCGAAGAGCGTCGTGACCGCGCGATGCAGGCGTTGAAAAACATCGCATTGTCCTCGTTGGCGGAGTCGTATCCCGATCAGATTTCGGGCGGGCAGCGCGCCCGTATCAGCTTGACTCGCATGTTGTTGGCAAAGCCGAAAGTTGCGTTGCTGGACGAGCCTTTCAGCAAGCTGGATAAAACCCTGCGCACGCAATTTCGTGACTGGGTGGTAGAGCAGCTAAAAGAAGCGAATATCCCAGCGTTGATGGTCACACACGATATGGAAGATATTCCCCCAGGCAGTCAGCTTTTAAGCTGGCCGTGGAATACGGTACGTGAGGAAGTTACTCATGCTTGATAGTTTTGGAATAAAGGTGGTGCGTTGGCCGCTGTCACAAACGGCAAAACTGGTGGACAGTTTTGGCGTGACGGCTAACCAAACGACCGTGGCAGGTTTCTTGATTGGTTGTCTGGCATTACCGTCACTGATTTTCCAGCAATATGAACTCGCATTAGTGTTCATTTTGTTCAACCGCATGTTGGATGGCCTAGACGGTGCATTGGCCCGTATTCAGGGCGTGACAGACGCGGGCGGTTTTCTTGATATCAGTTTGGACTTTCTTTTCTATTCGCTGGTGCCGTTCGGTTTTATTCTTGCAAATCCTGAGCAGAATGCAGTGGCGGGTGCATTTCTGATCTTCGCGTTTATCGGTACGGGAAGCAGTTTTCTGGCATTTGCCATTATGGCGGGTAAGCAGGGCATTGATGACCCTGTCTATAAAAACAAGTCGCTGTACTACATGACGGGATTGACGGAAGGCTCGGAGACCATTCTGTGCTTTATTGTTATGTGCGTTTTCCCTCAGTATTTCGTAGAGATTGCCTGTGTATTTGGTGCGATGTGTTGGTTTACCACCTCGTCACGAATTTACAATGGGTTTCAAACGCTCGCGAGATGTTAACTGCTCAAATTCCGCCTCAAATTGTAAATTAATCCAGTTGAAACCCGCTATTTATGCGGGTTTTTTCTTTTTTTGCTGCAATGTCACAGAATTATCCACTCCCCTCCTTATTTCCGGTGACCCAATTCACACATTGATTTGTATGCGACTTTTGTCCAGTAAATGCTAGTTATTTCATCTGTTTGAAAGGCTGTGAAAGCAATAGCATAAGGCCATCCAAGTCATACAAAAGTCGTGTTTATGAAAGTTGTTGCTATCACCGCTTGCCACACTGGTATCGCTCATTGCTACATGGCCGCCGATCGCCTCGTCGAAGCAGCGCAAGCGCTTTCTATTCAAATAAAAGTAGAAACGCAGGGTGCCATGGGCATTGAAAACAAAATCTCTAAAAAAGAGTTTGATGAAGCAGACCACATCTTGTTAGCAACCGAAATCACGCCCTCTGAGAGCGACCGTTACGAAGGTAAAAACCTGACAATCGTCTCCGTACAAGACGCACTCAATCAACCTATCGCATTATTAAAAAAATTTAAGTGAACACAATGAAAAAAGAAGTCGCATTTACCTGTGAATTGCCAAACGGTATTCACGCTCGCCCTGCGAACCATCTGGAAGCAGTATGCAGCAAATTCAACAGTGACATTACGCTGAAAAACCTGCGTAACGGAAACCAAGGCTCTGCGAAAAGCGTTCTTTCGCTGGTTGGTACGGATACGTTGTTGAATGACCCGTGTTCACTGATCATCGAAGGTGACGATGCAGAAAGCGCATTTGAAACCCTCGCGAAATATATTCAGGAAGAGTTTCCGCATTGTGACGAAGCATTAGAGGTGATGGAGCAAGGTGATGTTCTTCTTCCTCAATCGCTGATGCATCACAACCCAAATCTGGTACACGCAAAACGTTTGTCTGCGGGTATCGCAAAAGGCAAATTGGTACGTTACACCGAGGTTGAGCTTTCACTGTTCAACGACGCCGAATCAGACATGTCATTTGCGCAAGCAAAACAGACAGTCACTGAGACGCTTTTGGCACAGGCTGAAACGGCTAACGGCCAGGAAAAAGAAATCATTAATGCACATTTGGGCATTTTGAAAGACGAGGCGTTGAACAGCCAAGTCATGGACGAGGTATCTCAGGGTAAAACGCTGGCACGCGGCATTTTGACTGCAGTAGCAAGCATTACTGAAACCTTGTTGCAGTCTTCGTCTGACTACTTGAAAGAGCGCGTACTGGACATCAAAGACATCGCGCTTCAGTTGCTGATCACTGCGCACCCGCACATGAACGTGTCGACCGAGTTTACACTGACTGAGCCATCAGTCGTGATCGCCAATGATCTGACGCCAAGCCAATTCTTGGGTTTGGATCGTTCACACCTGCAAGGCTTGATCCTGACACAAGCGGGCTCAACCTCGCACACCGTGATTCTGGCGCGTGCATTCAACATTCCGGCGGTTTCTGGTGTGTCTATCGACCAGTGTGCATCACAAGAAGGTGAGCTGGTTTATGTCGATGGCGGTTTGGGTGTTGTTGCACTGGAAGCGTCACAAGACGTGGCCACGTACTTCGAACGCGCTATTTGGTTGGCAGAGCAAAAAACCCAAGTAGAAAGCGAGTTCGTGAACGACGCAGCACAAACCAAAGACGGCAAGCACATTGAAATCGCTGCAAACATTGCGTGTACGGTAGAAGCCGAGCCAGCGTTTGCGAAAGGTGCAGAAGGCGTAGGCCTTTTCCGCACTGAGATGCTGTTCATGGACCGCGCGACTGCACCGGATGAAGACGAGCAGTTCAATGCGTATAAAGCGGTATTGGAAGCAGCAGAAGGCAAGGCGGTGATTATCCGCACCATGGATATCGGCGGTGACAAACCTATTGATTACCTGAACCTGCCACACGAGCACAACCCATTCTTGGGTTACCGTGCGGTACGTATTTACCCGCAGTTTATTGCGCTGTTCCACACGCAAATTCGTGCCATCTTGCGTGCTGCACCGTTCGGTCACACAAAAGTGATGATCCCGATGATCCAAAGCATCGAAGAGATCCGCTGGGTGAAAGAACAAATCGCGACAGTAAAAGCAGTGATGGACAGCGAAGGCGTTGCTTACGGCGACATCGAACTGGGCATCATGGTGGAAATCCCATCGGTTGCATTCATCATGGATCAGTTCTGCAAAGAAGTAGACTTCTTCAGTATTGGTTCGAACGACATGACCCAATACCTGCTGGCTGTAGACCGCGACAACGACAACGTTGCCAAGCTTTACAATAGCCTTGCGCCATCTTTCCTTCGCTTGTTGAAGGCAGTGGTAGAGGGGGCACATGAACACGGTAAGTGGGTTGGCCTATGTGGCGAACTGGGTGCAAATAAGAAAGTCTTGCCACTGCTAGTTGGCGCAGGTCTGGACGAGTTGAGCATGGCAGCACCAAGCATTGCTCCTACTAAAGCAGCGTTGCGTCAATTTGACAGCGAGCAATGCCGTGACTTGTTTGCACAGGCGTGCGATTGCGCGACTATCGCCGACGTAGAAGCTCTGCTTGATGCGTTCAGCAAAGCACAAGAAGACAAGCCATTTTTGGCAACCGAATGTGTGCTGCTGGATTGTGAATTCAACAGCAAAGAAGAAGCGATTCAAACACTGGTAGGTAACTTGGGTATTCGCGGCCGTACTCACTTAGTGAGCGAGCTGGAAGCGGACATTTGGGCGCGTGAAGCTGTGTTCTCAACGGGCTTGGGTAACGGCTTTGCCATCCCACACACTAAATCAGACAACATCGCGCACTCATCAATCTCTATCGCGCGTCTGAAAAAACCGGTGCGTTGGAGCGAAGACGAAGATGGTGATGCAGAGTTCGTTATCATGCTGACCCTTAACAAAGATCAGGGCGATCAGCACATGCGCATCTTCTCTGGTCTAGCAAGAAAACTGATCCACGAAAACTTCAGAAACACCCTAAAGAGCATGCCTACTGAAGACGAAGTTATCGCCTTCTTGAAGTCAGAACTGTCTCTCTAACTTAATAAAAATTATAAAAACATGGTGCTGCATCCCCCTGCGGCACCCTTTTTCCTAAAGGTAAATAAGATGAACATCAAGATAGCGCCTTGTGCACTAGCTGTAGCCCTCGCTTTGTCTATTGTTGGCTGTAATTCAGATTCTAATTCGACACAGGTAGTTGCTTCGAATAAATCAACCTTTGCTGGTGAAATAGAAGAGCGAAAGCAGGTTGATACCAAGGTATTGAAATACGTTGACCCAATGATTGGTACCGCTGCATCGGGCCACACATTCCCGGGTGCGGTTGTACCTGCGGGCATGGTTCAGCTGTCCCCAGATACGTTCATTGGATCTAGCATTGAGCACGAATCTGGTCAAAATCCATGGCACTCTGCATCGGGTTACTGGGATTCGTCCAACTATGAAACGGGTGAAATAGTAGCTACTGATGTGCCTCTTTATGGTTTTTCTCATACCCATTTGTCAGGTACGGGTGCGACAGACCTAGGTGATGTTCTTGTTCTGCCATACACAGATCTCAATGACAAATTAATTAACTCATTTGACAAAGATAATGAAGTAGCAACTGCAGGCTATTACAGAACCAAGCTTAACAACGGCAATATCGACGTAGAATTGACAACAACAAAACGCGTTGGTTTGCACAAATACACCTTTGAAAAAGGTGCAGACCGCAATGTGAAATTCGACTTGGGCCATACTTTGTTGAATAACAATGGTGAATCGCTTCAGAACAAGATTGAAGTGGTCGATGAGTACACCATTCGCGGTCGCAAGTCTTCGACGGGTTGGTTCCAAGGGCAAGACCATCAAGGTCATGACATCTTCTTCTATGCCAAATTCAATCAGCCAGTATTGCAAGCACTGCTAGGTGAGTCTGATAGCGAACCGACCCGTGAAATGCGCCACAACGCGGTATATCAGGGCGATGATCTCACCGCATACCTGAATTTTGGTAAGGGAAAAGAAAACATCGAAATTCGCGTGGGTATCTCTCCCGTAAACTGGCACGGTGCGCAGAAGAACTTGGAAGCAGAAGCACCTAAGTTCAATTTCAATAAAGTGAAGAAGAACGCTGAGAAGGCATGGGCTAAAAAACTGGCGAAAGTAAAAGTTAAAGGCGGTACGAGAGCAGAGAAAACCAACTTCTACACCGGTATGTATCACATGATGATTGCGCCAATCGAGTTCTATGACGTCGATGGTCGCTACGTGGACATGCTCGGCACAATTCGTACTCTTGAAGACGACGACATCCCAAACTATTCCATCTACTCAACGTGGGATACGTTTCGTGCTGTTCACCCATTCTGGACCATCATCGATCCGAAGCAAGCTACCCTTTACGCCGAAGATTTGATCCGTAAATCAAACGACGAGTTCGGCATGCTGCCCAAATGGGAAGGTCACGGCTCTGAAACGGGCACCATGATTGGCTACCCATCAACCGCAATTCTTGGTGATGCGGTGACTAAAGGTTTAATTGATGCAGAAGAAGCGCTAGAAGCGTCTGTTAAATCAGCACATTACCGTCCGCATGACTTCCCACAAATCAACGATGGTATTTTGACATCATTGATGGCGGGTCAATTGAATTACCACATCAATGAGAAATGTGTGCGCGTTCCAAACTGGAACTCAGTATCTTACTCACTTGAATTCTCGTTCTACGATTGGACCATCGCTGAAATGGCGAAGGCCGCTGGAGATAAGCGTACATATAAGGAGTTTAAAGCACGCTCTTATAACTCGTTAACGCATTGGGATGAAGAATCAGGCTTCTTTGTACCAACCGTTCAAGTGGGCGACAATAAGTGTGCCCCGCTAGAGGGTTCAGGCACGTCATGGGAACAAGATCTGTATCCGAATGGTTTTAGCCCATATGTCGCTAACCCATGCGCATTCACCGAAGGTAACGCATGGCAGTGGCAGTGGACGTTTATGCAAGACTTGGACAAGCTGACCGAAATCATGGGTGGCACAGCCGGCCTGAACCAGAAACTCAATAACCTGTTCAATGCGGATTCAAACCAAGGCGACCAGCACCAAGACATGACGGGTTACATTGGTCAGTACATTCACGGTAACGAGCCTTCACACCACGTGATTTACTTGTACAACCGTACTGAAGAGTCTTACAAGGCGCAGGAATACTTGGATCAGGTTTACGATAACTTCTACAAGCCTACGCCAGACGGCATCATCGGTAATGAAGACGTAGGTCAGATGTCCGCTTGGTATTTGATGTCTGCACTTGGTTTCTACCAAATTGCACCTACCGATCCGACGTACAGTATCGGTCGCCCGATTTTTGATGAAGTGACCATGTCGATCGGTGAAGGTACGTTCAAAGTCATCGCTGAGAACAATGGCCCAGACAATATGTACGTGAAGTCGGTCACCATCAACGGTAAGCCACTGGACCAGTTTAATACCTTCAAGCATGAAGAGTTTAAAGCCGGTGGCGAATTGCGATTTGAGATGACTGCCGACAAGTCTGAGGCAATGAAAGCAAATCTGTAAGTGATGAACAAATAAATACATCTCACTAAATGAAAAGGAGAACCGCCCAAATTATTTAAGCAAAGATTGAATGTTTAAGTGTTGGGCGGTTTTTTTGAAATATTTAAAACAATAAAATAATTGGCAGTCGAACCTTATATGAATCCCTTTATATAAGCAGTTATTTATATGGGGAATGAATATACATGCTGAATTCAGCAGGGGATCGCTCACGCCAAATTTCCAAATAACGTTAATACATTAAGGTCGAAAATGATAAACAAAAAGTCTGTACTTGCTATGGCCATCTTTTTTGCGTTGGCGGGGTGTCACTCTGATTCAAATGAATCTGACGATCTGACGGGTACCTTGCCACAACCTGATCTGTCTGTACTGAATCACGTCGATACCATGATTGGCACCAAGGGTTTGGGTAACGTAAACCCGTCGCCAGTGATGCCAGAAGGCATGATCCAGCCTTCTCCTGATAACTTTGATCCTAATGGCTGGAACGGCAAGGGCTCTCCGTCTGAGTATGACCCTTCAAATGCACTTCTGTCTGGCTTCACCATGACCCACATTTCAGGTGCAGGTAAAGGTGATTTAAATGATTTCGCCTTCCTGCCATACACGGGCTTTAACACCGATGCGCCAACCATCAACAAAAAGACTGAAACCGCAGAAGTGGGTTACTACGCGGTTGATCTGGTTGAAACGGGCGTTAGAGCAGAACTGACAGCAACGGACCGCGTGGCGTTTCAACGTTACAACTTCAAAGACGGGGAAGACCGTAAAGTACGTATCGACCTTCAGCACGAGCTGCTCGAAGTCTACGGTAACCACTCGCGCAATATTTACTACAAGCGCTCGAATGACACCACCGTGGTGGGCGCGCGTACCTCAAACGAATGGGGACAGTGGCAAACCGTCTTCTTTGTCGCTGAATTCTCTGAATCAATCGTTGAAGAAAACCTATACGCCAAACTGGCGTCTGAAAGCCAGTTACGACCGGTCGATGCAACGGAAATTGGCCTTGCTGATTACCGCGGCTACGCAGAACATCAACCGATGCCAGGCGAGCCAGATCCGGATGCTGACCGTCTGGCACAACGTGCAAATGACGTGATGACGCACCTTAATTTTGGTAAAGGTGATGCCCCAATCACGGTGAAAGTGGCCATTTCTGGCACCAGCATCGACGGCGCGATTAACAACCTAAACGCGGATACAAACGGCTTCGACTTCGACGCAGTGGTTGAGAAAAACCGCACTGCATGGGCGACCGTGCTGGGTAAATTCAAACTGGAAGGCGGTAAAGAAGCAGATAAGACCATGTTCTTTACCTCGCTGTATCGCACCTACATTGCGCCATTTGTCTACCAAGATGTTGACGGCAAATATCGTGGCATGGACGGCAAAGTTCACCAAGCAGAAGACGGATTGGTTAACTACTCGGTTTACTCTATGTGGGATACCTTCCGTGCTGCCCACCCGCTGAAAACCATCATTGATAAGCCTCGTGCCATTGAATATGCACATGACTTACTGAACAAATACAAAACCGGTGGCGTGCTGCCGAAATGGGAGCTTCACTCTGATTACACCGGTGAAATGGTGGGTCACCCAGCCGTTTCTGTAATTGCAGATATCATGGTGAAACACCCAGAAGCGTTCACGCAAGAACACTTTGAACTTGCGATTCAGGCTGCTAATGACACGCTTGATTTTGACCTGATGAAAACCGACAGCTGGGTGCCTTATCGTGATGCATGGTCTGGTGACAAGCGCTTTACGGTCATGACCCGTCACAATACGTACCAAGAAGATCTCGGTTACATTCCTGCTAACACCAAATGGGCTGATGACTCGGGTGACAAACCTGCTTATGTAAACGGCCTGAAAAACGACAAGTACGACGAACTGGTGAATGAGTCTGTCTCTTACGGTTTGGAGAATGCCTACTACGACTGGACCGTGGCTCAGATTGCCAAGTTAGCGGGTGATGACGTTGCGTTTGAACGCTACATGGCACGTTCAGAGTCGTTCAAGAACTACTTCGACTACAACCCTGATTTCTACGGAAAACTGCTGGACAGCAAAGGCAACTCGCTGGGTGCGACAGGATTTATGCGTCCTGTGTACAACCTGAATGGCACCAAAACTTTTGCTAACAACCTGAAAGCGGATTGTGTAGACGCAAACCTGGCACTGTCTATCCCTAACGGCTTGGATTACAACGGCTGTAAAGACCGTAAGACCCTGACAGAAAACGATGTGTTCTGGCCATACCGTGCTGAGCACCGCGGCGAAGACTTTACCGAAGGTAACACCTGGCAGTGGACATGGTTTGCCCCGCACAGCATTAGCGGTTTGGCAAATATCATGGGTGGCGAATTCAATGTGCGTACCGACTTTGACATGCCGGAAGCGATGTCAGCGACAGGTAAAGCGGCACTGTTGGCGAACCTTAATGCCTTGTTCAATGCGAACTCAAACGCAGACACCAGCCAGTCTCACGATATGTCGGGATACATTGGTCAGTTCGTGATGGGTAACGAGCCTGATCACCACGTGCCGATGATTTACAACTGGACGGCAGAGCCTTGGAAGACCCAAGAAATCGTTGATCGCGCAATGAATGAGTTCTACCACCCAACGTTGGAAGGCCTGATTGGCAACGAAGATGTCGGCCAAATGTCGGCATGGTATGTGATGAACGCGCTGGGCTTCTATCAGGTAACACCTGCTGATCCGTCGTACACCATTACGCGTCCAATTTTCGACAAAGCTGAAATTCCTGTCGACGGTGGTTCATTCACCATTACGACGGAAAATAACAGCGAAGAAAATATTTACGTTAAATCCGTGGCAATTAATGGTCAGCCACTAAATAAGAACTTCTCATTTAAACACTCAGATCTTAAGCCGGGCGGACAACTACATTTCGTCATGACCGGAAATAAAGAAGACGCATTAAAGTAAAAATAAAAAAACACGAGAAACCCTTTTTATAGGGTTTCTCTATTCGTATT
This sequence comes from Enterovibrio nigricans DSM 22720, assembly GCF_900167155.1. Classification (GTDB taxonomy): domain Bacteria; phylum Pseudomonadota; class Gammaproteobacteria; order Enterobacterales; family Vibrionaceae; genus Enterovibrio; species Enterovibrio nigricans. The sequence continues at coordinate 40,750 of NZ_FUXU01000038.1, forward strand.
TTTAGTGAAATGAAGGTGTAACATGAAATTCAGAAAGAGTTTGATTTATGTAGCAGTTATTTCAGGCATATTAGGGACTGTGGGTTGTACAACGCAGACCGCTTCTTTAACCGATCAGCCGATGATTGAAATGGGTTTAAATGTTCCTGTCATGTTTGATGACATGGACGTGACCCGTTACGTTAACCCGTTTATCGGCACCGGTAACCTAGGCAATACCTACCCGGGTGCTACAACGCCACACGGCATGGTGCAGCTTTCTCCAAATAATGGCTCTAACGGTTGGGAATATACCTCGGGGTATTACTACAACGACAACCGTACCGTCGGCTTTTCCCACACCCACCTTTCTGGTGCTGGCGCAGGTGACCTGAATGACATTCTGGTTATGCCTATTAACAGCCGCTCAGACTACATGCTCAATGAAGGTTCATCGCGTTTGCATGTGGAAGGCTCGCGCTTTAAACATAAAAACGAGCAAGCAACAGCAGGTTACTATTCGGTTTTCCTCGACGACTATGACATCAAAGCGGAATTAACCGCCTCTGATCGCGTGGGCGTTCACCGCTATTCATTCCCGCAAGACGAAAAATCTGAAATTATTGTCAACCTTGGCTTCACCATTAACTGGGACTACACCGCTGAATCTCACTTTGAGTGGGATAAGCGCAACCGCTCGCTTAATCCGTATCGCATCATGACAATTCCTTGTGTCATAAGCACCATCACCTGATATTTCAATGATTTTACGACGCGTCTGCTTGAGTAAGTTGGGGAGCACTTCGGCACCAGTTACGTCAGATAAACTCAGCTCTGCTGCGACTATTTCGTGAGTGCTTGTATCTACTGCAATATGCAGTTTACGCCAGACTCTGCGCTTCCCATCAGTACCATGCTTCTTGACCTTCCATTCACCCTCGCCATAAACCTTGAGGCCAGTGGCATCAATTGCCAGGTGTTGTATTGCTCCTCTGGTTTTGGTTTTAAATGAAA
>NZ_FUXU01000141.1 GCF_900167155.1 Enterovibrio nigricans DSM 22720
CTGGTCGATATTGATGTCACGAGCGAAAACACGAAGACGTCGAAGGTTGATAAGGGTATTAAAAATATCTGTCAAGATAATTTCCTCTATTGAAAATAAGCAATATGCACGTAAAAAAGCGTAGAAATGCTGAGTTGTTAAACGCCTCAGTGACTATGCGTCAGGATACCAACCTTAGAGTGTCATTTCTAGATTTCTTTTATTCACCTGTAGTTGAACAATAAAAGCATCTAACAAGACAAAATAATTATCGACTATTTAATAAAATGGCTCCCAATCTCTCATTAATTGGAAAAATTGCTCTGCCAGAACAGAGCCGCCTGTCATGTGTTTGGACAAAAGCTTGCTAGCGTCTTTACTAAATTAGTAATTCATGAATAACAATAAGTATGGATAGTCACTTAGCTTAGTGTCCAGTATTGATGGGTCAGCCCACACAAAACCAACCTTGAACTCAGAATATCAAGCGTTGCGAATCTGATTAAATTTATTGTTAAATCTCTTATCGCCGCTTGTGCTCAGTTCTTGAGGCTATGTCAGATATAGAGTCAGCAGGGCTAACTGAAGTTTGAACTTTAGCTCGATCTTTTAACCTCTTCTTAGCAACATAAGCAAAAGATTTCCCAGTTCGCTCTGCCTCTTTTTGTATTTCATAAATTTCCTCTCCAGAAATAGGGTTATCTCTCGCATCGATCATTGTCGAAAAATGATACGTAGCTTCATCCTCATTTTCCGAACGAGTTGCATGCTCGATAATGTCTTTTGGCTCAACACTTACTGCTTCCTGCATACCTGAACCTATAGAGCCGAAATTTTGTTTGAACCAATCACCTTGCTCCACACTATTTTTTAGCACGAACAAGTCATGGTCGTTAAACGGAACATGAAAATCATTAAAATTGATGAACTGCCGCCCATCAATTCTCATTTGAAAATGAAAATGAGGATAATCAATAGATGTACCATAATGCCCCTCAAAATCGTTCTTGGAGCAGTCAAATGTCCATTCGATATTTTTCCACTTAACGGTATATGACAATATTTTCCTATCTGCTTTCTCTTCTTCTAAGTCATTGATGTTGGAAAGCATACGCTCCTGATTCGCGCACCATCGAATGAATGCTGCGATATTTCCATATCCATATTTCGCGTAAATTTTAGGAAAATCTTTCTTTTTGAATTTGCACTGGCGTAAGAGCCAATGAAGGCAAGGTACGTCTTTACTGATTGTCTTGAAAGGTTTGTTACATAAATAACAAACGCCTCGTTCATAGCCAGCTTTAAACCCTTCGGCTTGTCGTTGATGCTCATCGTCATTCAGTCGGTTCATTTCTTCGATTTCTTCAGAGGACATTTTTTCAAATATTTCTCTGTACTTCTCTGTATCGTGTTGCATTCATACCCTCCTGAAATTTAACGCGTTACTAAATTGCTTTATATTCGTGATATTGCGCATAGACATACAGCCAAAAAGTTGTAGATTGGGCATGTAAAGCTATTTAACAACAAGTAGTTACATGGAGTTATTGTATGTCTAACGAAATTCTTATGAAAGCACTCTTTGCTCAGCAAAGAGCCCAAATTATTTTTATGAAGTCTATGAATGCAGACCTTATGTCTAACGCATATGTTTACGCTTGGATGCATGGTGTATACCCCGTATTTCAAGACGGAGATAACAGCGTACCAGACAGACCACACGAAAGTTTCTCAGAGCACTTTGTGGTTTCCGCAGAATTTACGATGGAAGTAATAAAGTATTTAGATGATTTTTGGCTAGAAGACAATAGCCCTACTTTCTACGAGTTAGAAGATAGATTCGGTGGAAAAAGTAATCGATGCGAACTTTTGAATATTTGTCGTTACGCATATTTAGACGGACGCTTCGATGAAAGATTATGGGATGCACTTCTCACTAAAATGAAGCACCCAAGTGAAGCTAGATCTTTAAATGCAGATTTCAATGAAGACGACCTGTATATTATTTAGACTTCATATGGTTCTTTGGGATGCAGGGCACAGATTTCAATTTAACGCAGCAATAAGCGGCAAATGAACGTGTGCCATGTTTGAGCGTAACGAGTTCAGCACGCGTTCATGAAGCCGACTTAATTGCCTTGTATGGCTTAATTTTCAGACTTACTTTTAGTAGGTTCGGGTTTCTGTTGAGGCTTCATGTTTATAATCCCTTCAACGCTAGCTTCTTCTTTTCTCGCAGGACGAAGAGCCTCAAGACCATTGATTGAATCACCAACAGCGACATTATGAATAGTTTTATTTACTTCTTTTGTCATTTTCATTTCCTTTTCTATAAATTGATTAATGGCAGTAGTACCTCCAATGATCAGAGTTAGAATAACTCCAAACACAAATGAAATTGCTGCCGATGTGTCTAATGACTTCAATAAAGGATCATTTGTTTGTGTTTCAGTAACGATCCCCTCAAGATGCTTAGCATTGCGTTTAAAAACAAAAAGAATTGAGACAATACAAACAAGAAAAGATAGTAGCGCCACAAAATACAGTACCAACCCTTCAACTGAACTAGCACCGACGGTTGTTAATAACGTAACGAGTAAACCTATTGCTCCAGTACTTAACGTTAGCAAACTTTTATCCAGCTCAAATTTCGTATTTAGCCAAGCTCCAACCGTAGCGGCATAAAACTCTACTTCTTTTTCTTTATTGGACACTGTATACCTCTAGATCTTGCATAGGGCCATGTAGCAGCATTAAGATGCGACGCACGCTTGCTAAACTGTGAGCGAAGCGAAACCAGCAAGCGTAAGGAATCACTCTTAAATGCTTATATACCATTTGTCTACGATGATAGTTCGCCAGTTTCTGATATTCTTACAAGTTCATTTAGTAAGCTATCGATGTCTACTGAATCTTCAACTTCAAGACCTAAATTCCCGCAAAAGACTACTGCTAAATGCTCCATGTAGTCGGTCATGAAATCATCTTCTATTTGCATGTATGCAATTAGAAAAAGAGCAACGATACGCCTATTAATATTTGTCAAATACTCTGGCTCGGTTGGGGTTACAATTGACGCAATATACTCAAAAAGGAAGTATGTATAATAAAGAACATAAGGGAGTCGCGTGTACAAATAACGCTGTTGCGTATAGACCTGCTCAGGCCCAGAGAAAATAAAGTTTATGTTAAGTAGCTCTGTTTTTATGGCCTTATGCTCAGTAAATAAGTGAGTGGCTTGATTGCAAACACGATCAAAACTGTCAAAACTAGACTTGTTATAACGCAGCTCACCGAGATACTCTGGGCTCATAACTCCTTCTAAGCCAATCCGATTCAAAACAGTATTGATACGTTTCGCATGCCCTTCAGGCCCTCCGCCATTTTTGGGCCTTAGAAACATAGGATCTAGGGATAACTTTTCGACAAAATCATTTTCATCTATGACCATAGCTTCGAGGAGATAAAGACTTTCTTGAATAGGTTTTCTTAGTAGCATAAAAGCCACTGACATTTTCCCTTTTTCGGCAGCAGTCAAAGCTTCATAAATACAGTGCAACATATCAGATAACACGGCTGGTAATACGACGGTTCTGATAACCAAACTACGTTCATCATGCTTTTGTTTTTTTTCTAACCAGTCGAGAATGTTTATCTCACCTTCAAGCGATTTAATCTCATGCTCTCCAAATGAAAATTCATGGCGAAAAGCGCTATTTTTTTCGCCTGAACGGAGGAACTCTACCATTACATCGTGCATGAACATGCATGCAGCGTGAGCATCTCTAAATTCTTTTGGAAGCTGCATTTCTTTCCTCATCCTATGTTCACTCACACATATTCAACTAAAGCCAAATTAAGATTTTTTCTTCGGTAAATTATCTAACAACTTACAAAATGCTCTATCCGCTGCACCTTGCCCTTCATAAATGTAACCAGTATCAAAAAACAAATCTCCACCTTCGTTACTTATCTGAATTCCCCAGCAACCATGCTCTTTCTCTGGATTTTCCACAATTTCTACAATAATTTTGCTCACAAGGTAATCTCCTTTATCTATGATTGTCACATTCAATGCGATCCCAAGTCATGGTACGAATCGCCATTATGCCAATAGCCACGTTATTTCATATTAAATGCATTAGATGAATTAAGTCAAAGAGGAAGCTGTGGGAATGTTACGAGTATCTACTCTAACGCGGTTTGGGGCATAAAAGTGTCAGAGCAGATCAGCCTGCTACGAGTATGAAAAATTTAAATTACAGGCTCCAATTTCGCAATAGGGATTGTGGTCTAACGAACCTAAATCGGATTAGCTTTATAATCTAAGACTGTCTTTGACTGCTTTCTCTACTTCATAGCAAAACTCTTCGATACTAGTACATGTATATTTACCAACGACGATATTAATAGCACTTTCACTATATATGGCTTCAATTCTCTCAATGTATTCAGCGCTATCAAAATGGAAAATTACATTTAGTGTAATTTTCCCGTTGGGAGCAAATGTGTCCCACCTATCCATGTCAGTGGCTATGTGTATTAGAGGGACACGTTTTTTTGATTTGGATTCCCAATCGAAAACGCTGACAGTCCCCTTAGTTCCATAAAATTCGTTTAATGCTTTTTCCAGTTGGCTAACAAAATCACGCAGAATTTCATTTAGAGCAGCTTCGTATCTATCTCGCTCATTGAGAGTGGTATTTAACTCCGAGAACTTACCTTCGCCATAACCAAATATCCTTCCAAGGAACTTTTCCACCAACATTCTCCATACTTATGAAAATCTCTTAGCCCCCAAAGTAAGGTAATTTAACAATCTACTTTGGTTTTCATGCACCCAACACTGAGGTCGGAGTATATTTTCGAAATATTATCATCATATTCACCAAAACTGCGAGTAAGAAAAATGACAAGATGGAGCATTTCCACACACCTCACGTTTGGCATTAGGGAATCTATCAATAACTTCGGGGTAGAAGGTGTTGATGACTGCTTTCACCAACACGAAATGGGGCAATTTTGAGTTAGCAAACGTGGCCAACTCAAAAGTGTACAGAAGTTTGTCAGTGACCTTGCTAAATTAGCATTTAACGGATTGTCTGAGATATTGCAAACGTCCAATCCAGCGGCCAAATTCGCCCATCCACTAGAGTTCAAAAAAATCCCCGAGCGTTGCTCAGGGGTTTGTGTATAAGAAACAGCCATTGAGCAGCCTTTAGTTATCCAAACTGAGACCCTGTTACCGCCGATGTAAAAATGACCCACTAACGTCGATTTAAAATTGACCCACCTGAGACAAAATGTCTGTTCGTTTCATGGATAAAACGGCGGACTATGATCAATCAGGAGCAACTAGTGGATATACACGTTTTACATCAACAGGGCCAAAGCATCCGCCGTATCGCAAAGACGTTGGGTGTATCTAGAAACACGGTGAGAGTTTACCTTAGGAATAAAGACAGACTTCCTGTGTACCCCGAACGTCAGTCACGCCCGTCGAAGCTAGACCCCTATTACGATTATTTACTTGGTCGCATTGAAGCAGCAAAGCCACATTGGATACCTGCC
>NZ_FUXU01000168.1 GCF_900167155.1 Enterovibrio nigricans DSM 22720
CTTTATTCAGGCTCCTAGGTTCATCTGGTGATACAGATGGTTCACTCGTTGAGCGGTGAACAGCGCTTCATACGACTTCACGTCGCACACCCCATAGGGTGCAAGGTTCATCAACAACGCAACCAGCTTCAGAATCACTTCATTCAAATCACGGAAAAATGCCGCAACACGCTCACCAGGTTGACCAGACGCACTGATCGCAATACCAAACAACAAAGCAAAGATGATGATTTGAAGAGTATTACCTTCCGCCATTGAGCTGATTGGGTTTGTCGGGAACATATCGACAATGACTTCTCCCAACGTAGGTGCTTCCGTTGCCGTAAACGTAGAGGCGGCGGAAAGATCTGCGCCTTTACCTGGCCCAAATAGCAAAGCCAAACTCATCGCCAGTGTAATGGCCAGAGCGGTCGTTCCCAGGTAGAACATCAACGTTTTACTGCCAAGACGACCCAACGTCGCAATGTCTTTTAATGAACTGGTGCCACAAACAAGGGAAACAAAAACTAACGGCACAACCAGCATTTTCAAGCTAGCAACAAAAATTTGACCACCAACGTCAAACAAACCATTGACGATGTACTCGTTAACGAAGCCTTCTTCGCCAAACAACAATCGAATCGCAAATCCGGTGACAATACCCAAAACCATGCCCACAAGCACGCGGGTCGTCAGGGACATCTTTTTTGCTTCCGCATTCATCGTTGAATACTCCTTTTCAAGATTTACTTTCTTGTCACATTTAATTCGCAAGGAGATTAACAGCGGTTTTACGAAATTAGATATTTTTTTTTGGGGGGAACTATCAGTATATTTAACCCAGGTCACACTTGCGAACTTGTGATGACACAAATAAAAATCAATTAAACAACAAATTCGAAACCAAACAGACCATAAAATAGCCACACCAAATTTGTCGCCTATTTTTTTTTCACCAATAACTATGCATATTGGTCACTTTTTACTACAGAAACGCGCTAGAAATTCACCCATAAAACGCAAAAAAAAGGGGAATAAGTTCCCCATTTTTTTCTTCTATTACGGCTATAAACATAAGCAGGTCACATTTCAACCAGTGCATAATAACTGTATGCAAAAAATAGCGCAGGAATTGTTGAGTATACTGTCGCAACAATGGCAGCTTTAGGTGCAAGAGCAATGGCAGGGAAAAGCGCATCACCATCATTCGAAATGGCATTCCCAATTTGGGCAGACATAGGAACAGCGCCACTTATATATAAACTTGTAACTAAAATTTGAGGGCCACACCCAGGCAATAATCCAACTAACACACCAAATAAAGGCATCAACGGCGTCCAGTCTCCAAACACGCCAGCAAGATCAATATGAAAAGCCAACACGGTAAGTTCAAAAGCAAGGAAAGCAGCAATCACCCAGACAGTGACAAAATTCGTGTCTTGCGCCACACGCTGGAACAAATGTGCATGCTGACATTTGGGGTCTTCACCGACAACCGATTCGTAAGAGTTTGCCTCACGCTGCACGGCCCAGAAGGTGACCGTAATGATTGCCAATACCGCCCCCAGTAATTCGGTCGTCCCCTTGGGCATACTCAGAAGACTGTCAGTATCTAACTGGAACGAACCAATCAACGCGACTGCAAGCGCTGGCACCACCAACCACTGCCAAAAACGCCCCTGTGCACTAATAAATGGCTTTTGACATTCCTCGGTGCAAACAACGTCTCTCGCTTTTTGTTTCACTTTAGGCCGTAAAAAATGCTCGCCATGTAGCGCATCCACAATACGACCTGAAATTAAACCAACAAAAAAGCCCAGCACCAGCATAAAAACGCCATCATGAGGTTTTGTGGCTAACAATAAGAACGCCGCATCCCCCATAGTGGCCGTCAATACTGCAACGACACTCCCGAAGCTCAGGTTGCCTCTAACAAATTGCGTAATGACGACGATGGCCCCTCCACACCCGGGCAAAGCCCCCATAAAAGAAGCAAACAGTATCTGCAAATTCTTGTGACGCATGATCGTATTGAGAAAAACACCCTTGCGATCAAATTTTTCAGATAGATAGTGGAACAGTGCTAGCGTTGCAGCAACATACGCAGCTACCTGCCAAAAAGCGTCAGATAAAGTGGGAAGCACCGTCGCCCGAGTTGGTTCTGCAACGACAAGCGCCAAAAGAACCGCTGGCACGACTAATCGGTGATAACGCAATGAACGGCGTTGCGCTCTTGAAGTAGGCGTCAGTATTCTGGATATGAATTCAGTCATAGCGTCCGCTTTATGATAATGAGAATTATTATCATAATAAGACAAGTAGCTGAAAATGCAATGACGAGATGAAACGATCATTCACGGTGATAAATAATTCACGCGGCCAGCAAACGAAAAAAGCCGTCATAAAGACGGCTTTTATTTTATATATCAAACAGTTACAATCGGAAGAAGCCCAGTTCTTGTTTTTGGCTTTCCGCAAGCTGAGACAACTCTTGGCTTGCTTGCGCACTTTGGCTGATGCCCGCAACATTTTGCGAAATAATTTCAGAAACATTGCTGATATTACGGTTGATGTCCAGCGTAACCGCAGACTGTTGCTCAGCAGCGGTTGCAACCAAGGTATTCATGTCTGTAATTTGCGCCACGGATTGCGTAATGCCAGTCAGGGCTTCATTGGCCTGTGAGCTTAGCTCTTGGGTACGGGATAAAACATCCATACACGTGCCCATGCTATCACCTGCTTGTGCAGCCTGAACTTGCAAACCTTCAATGATTTGCTGGATTTCTTTGGTCGACGCTTCAGTTCGCGCCGCAAGCATACGCACTTCGTCAGCGACAACCGCAAAACCTCGGCCGGATTGACCGGCACGCGCAGCTTCAATCGCCGCATTCAATGCCAGCAAATTCGTTTGCTCTGAAATACCACGAATGACCTCAACCACATGGCTGATACGCTGTGACTGCTCCTGAAGCGTGTTCACAACACTCGCTGTATTCTCAATCGATTCCGCCATTTGATGTGCAGCTTGAGAGCTCTGAGCGAAAATGGCCAGACCTTGTGATGCCAGATCGTCCGTTTGACGTGCTGCATGGTCAGCGTTCACTGCATTGTCTGACACATTGTTTGCGGTGCTAGAAAGCTCTGTAACCGCGGAGGCAACTTGCTCAATCTCACCTTGTTCTTGTTGCGCATTCGCCGCAGATTGGGTCATAACCGTTGCCAGTTCCGTTGATGCCGCTGCGACTTCATCACTGATACTGCACAAGGTACCAAGGCTTTGTTGCTTAAATCGATGGAACTAAATCTAGAAGCTACGATCTGATCGGCTACACCCAT
>NZ_FUXU01000142.1 GCF_900167155.1 Enterovibrio nigricans DSM 22720
ATCGTAGCTTCTAGATTTAGTTCCATCGATTTAAGCAACAAAGCCTATACCTTCCTTACTGCTGCCTTAAATCGTCCAACGCCTTCTGAAGAACTAGGCATATTCCCTACCTCCCCGTTTACAACTGTTTCTTTTACAAACAAACAACTCTCACCTTAAAAGCAAACCCGTACTTTCGTTCAGAAAACAACTATTTTCATTTGAACTGGTCATGCAATTTGAGGTAAAACGTGCGCCCTTTTTCTCAACACAAATGATTGTAGTCACTGACCTTCAAAGAAATATTGCGCTTGGTTCCACTTCATAACAAAACAGCCGCAACTGCTTATTTTTTCCGCACTTCCTGTCGCACGTATATAAGGCAATTTTGGCCTTTTTAGGAATTATAGAAATGTACAAAAAAAAGATTCTGCCGATACTCATCATGGCTGCGCTTGCCGGTTGTGATGATGATAATCACGTCTCAACAGGGGGTGGAATTCCATCCATTCCTGATACGGGTACGCCTGATACAGGAAACCCAGACACAGGTACGCCGCAACCTACAATCATTTCGGGTGAATTTTCACTTGATGGAACCAAAGTATACGGTTCATCGGTCAACTGTAATGGCGAACCCGCCAATGCGTTCGAATTTGAAGAGAAAGACACAGTCACCTGCCGTTACGACGGTACCGTTCTGGCGACATTTAGCAATGTAACCACCAAGCAACTGGCCAAATCTGACCAAGCAATTACGCGCCATCGTCTCAATTTGAATGATGCGGATGAGTTTGTAGACTCACCAGACAAAGCCCGTAATGCGCATGCACTGTTGACCACAGTGTCACCGACACATGGCAATCAAATTGATATTGAGCTGACAGCGATTCACGACAAACTAGCCTTTGCCAGTATCTATAACAACGATCTGTCTCTTTCTCCGGAAGCGTTCGACAGCGTCATTGCAGAAAAACCTGCAGAAGAAAACTTGGCAGACAAAAACCCGAGTGCACACGTGCCAGACATCGAGCCCGAAGTCACACCGGGAACATCCACTGACTTAAACGCCTCCTTCGTTTCAGCGAACGCCGAAGAGGCATATCAGTACAAGCCAACAGAAGTCATCCTTTCAAAAGCGGTGATTACTGACAGCACAGGTTTACCGGTTGAAGGATTGTCTTACTTTAGCCACTCATCACGCGGAAAAACCAATGCGGCCGGTGAATTTGATTTTGCGTGGGGTGAATCCATATCCTTTGGTATCGACACCTTTGAATTGGGTGACGTTCGGGGCAACAAAACCGAATACCAACTGATCGATCTCGGTGCTGACCAACGTGGGCGAAATGCCGACGCGCTGGTAAAACGTTATGCCGATAACACATCAAATAGACGCGTCATCAGCGAAAAAATCACTGACGTGTTTGCCATGTACCCGAATGTGATTAACGAAGCCATTTCGCTATCACTGAATGACAAAGATACGGTACTGGAAGTGGGTGGTGGCCTGACCGAAACCGTTTCCGCCGAATTCGAAAAACAGTTTGAGAATGGCATTGCAAGCCTTGTCGATGACGCAATTTGTGGTAGCGCTTGCGGTACGTCTGCTTTCTCATTTTTCAGTCAACCTACAGTTCATACCGCCACCGACGATCTAGCCAATATTCAAGCTGACATCAATAAGCTTTGGGGCATCAATGATGCACTCACTGACGGTTGGAAGCCTGTTCAGAAGTTCCATGTATTTACCGATGCCACGAATTTCTATGGCAGTACAGGTTTGGCTCGTGGACAAGCTGCTGTCAATATCTCGAATCAGGCCTTCCCAGTCATGATGGCGAGAAACGACAACAACTACTGGCTATCCTTTGGTGAGAAAAAAGCGTATGACGAACGCAATCTTGCCTACATCACCGAAAAGCCGTCGACACAGAAAATCGACGTAGTTGGTAAAAACACCGCGACCTTTAATCTCCCGTTTGTCACCATTGGAGAAATGGGCAAGGGTAAAGTCATGGTTGTCGGCAACGGTCGTTATAACTCAATCCTCGTTTGTCCAAATGACTACTCTTGGGCAAGTAATGGGCAGTGCGGTGAAGCACAAGCAGACAAAGACGGCGATGACATGAAGAACTTCTTCAGCAACGTTATTCGCTATCTCACTAACCGTGCGGCAGACGAAAGAATCACTGTAGGGACCAACATTCCTCATGTCTACTTTGCGCGTCATGGTCAGGTTATAGGCGTTAAAGCAGATTACGTTATTTCTCCTGAGTTCAATGTCGATACCGAACAGCTAAGCAGCTTCGACGGCATCAATCCGATCGACATGCCACTGCTTATCATCAACGGTTTTGAATACAAAAACCCTAACGGCAACCCTTACACCCCGCCTCACTCCGCAGATGTGGCCAAGCCAAAACTGACCCAAGATGACGTGACAGCCTTGATCGAGTACGTCAACAACGGCGGTAGCGTGCTGATGATGGAAACCATCATTCAAGAAAACAATACCGGCGCAACAGGACGCTTCCTCGATGCAGCAGGCATCGCGTTTGGCATGGGCGATACGGTAGTTCTCAACGGTAACGGCCCTAACGATGGCTATGCTGACCGCCCTCGTGCAAACCGCGAGCATGCACTTTGGATCATCGAACGCTATGCAGCGAAGTCTGAAGGTGAAGGTCAGGCTCCAAAACTTCCCTACTCCATCGACAAAACTACCGGTGAAGTCATTTGGGACATTGAAGTGGGAGAAAAGCTCGAACTGGAAACGGCATTCTACCAAGCCGAAATCAATGGAGAGCTTAAAACGCTAAAAGCCTTCATTCGTGAAGAAGACCATTTCGTCAAAGACGAGAAAGGAAAGTGGATTATTGGCGCTAGTGGCAAACCCGTTCTTGATGAAGCATCACTGCAATTGGCGAAAGATGCGTTGCTAGATCAGTTCCTCGTTAGCGGCCAACGTACTTACCAAGAGTGTAAGCGCACTGATTACCACTATGAAATCAACTGTCTTGAGCGTCGTCCAGGCAATGGCATTCCACTAACAGGTGGTATGGAACGTCCTATCTACACCAAGTTAGATTTGGGCTCTGAACAAGCGAAAGCAATGATCAAAGCGGCAGATCTGGGTACCAATATCGAACGTTTGTATCAACATGAGCTTTACTTCCGTTCTAAAAGCAACGAAGGCGAGCGTTTAAGCAGCACCGATCTGAACCGAATTTACAACAACATGACGGTTTGGCTATGGAATGACCTAGATTACCGTTATGAGAGTGCGATTGCGGATGAGCTGGGCTTCAAGCGATTCACGGAATTCCTGAACTGCTACACCGCTGACCTTGCTGGCGGCAATACACGCTGCCCTGTCGACCTCGGCGGCAAGTTAGTCAACATGAACATGGTGTACGGTGAAGATGCAGGCGAATACGCGGGGCAAATGAACCCAAGTTACCCGCTAAACTACATGGAAAAACCCTTAACGCGTTTAATGCTAGGTCGCTCTTTCTGGGACTATGACGTTGTCGTTGACGTCCGTCCATTCCCTGGTGAACCAAGCGGCAACACTGGTGGAACGTCAATAACGCTTGATATGAGCAATAACACAGCGGCGTACTACGCGGGAAATCGTCAAGCAACAGGTCAATGGGCCGTTGCACATCAGCCTTTCACCGTGTCGGTCTCTGGCAATACTACGTCTGTAAAAGTCACCGTCGCGCTGCACGATGATTTAACAGGTCGTGAGAAACACGAACTCGCGATGATGCGTCCACCACGTATGCAAAAGTCTTTCGAGGTGGACACTTCAACCGTGTTTGAAGTCCCTTATGGCGGCTTGATCTATGTTCAAGGTGGTAACAGCAGCGAGGTCACTATCAACATCAGTGGTACTGTTGATGCACCTTTGTATGATTCTGCAAAAAATGGCTGGGTCAATGATATGAGCTCGCCAGCACCTATCGGTGATGTTGTCTCGGATAGCTTTATCTTTACTGCGCCAAAGGCCAACCTGACTGCTGCCAATGTTAGCGGTGGCGTAGCGCAATTTGCCGATGAACTGGACATGTTTGCCAATGACTTGAATGACTTCTACGCAAAAAATGAAGGCATCGACGGTACGCATAACCGCGCCGCGACGCACCCGAGCATTCCAAACAATCGCCATGCGTTTGTGAACGATGTTGCTATCAGTATCGGCGCTGCGCACTCGGGTTATCCGGTAATGAACAGTAGCTTTAATACACAAAGTAACAATATCAATACCGATCCGCTAAACAGTTGGTTGTTGTGGCACGAAGTTGGACACAATGCGGCGCAAGCACCACTTACCGTAGAAGGTGCGACCGAGGTTGCTAACAACGTTCTCGCTCTCTACATGCAGCAGAAGTATTTAGGCTCTATGCCGCGCGTGGCAAGCGATATTCGCATTGCACCAGAGTACATCAATGCAGAAATGGGGCATGCTTGGGGCGCAGGCGGCCCGGGTGAACGTTTGCTGATGTTCGCGCAAATGAAAGAGTGGGCTGAAACAGAATTCAATATCACGCATTGGTATGCGAATGATGTTCCGGCTTACTACAACACCGACACAGGCATGAATGGCTTTAACTTGTTCAAGTTAATGCACCGCTTAAGTCGCAACGCTAACGATCCTGCGATAACACATTACGGTCAAAACCAGTGTTACCGTTCTGGACTAGGCGCGAGTGATGCCTTGATGCTTTGCGCCTCTTACGCTGCACAAACGGATCTGACTGCATTTTTTGAGGCATGGAACCCAGGTACGGTAGCTACAATTCTGCCGGGTGCTTCCGAGCCACAATATGTGGGTGGAATCTCAGACCAAGGTCGCAAGGCAGTGAAAGCGCTAAACCTTCCATCGCCACAAAGGGATCCAATTCGTATTAACGCGGTAACAGCATCGGTACCCAATACAAACAAATAGTTAAATTACCGAAACCGTATCGATAGCCGAGCCATCAAAGTGGCTCGGCTTTTTTTGGCGTAAGCAAAAACGCAACTCGCTAAATTGAAAAAAAAAAGTGCAGTAACATAGAATCAGCACAGCAAAAATAGTCGAGAGGCCTAAAATTTGTTTCTGTATATTCCGCGGATAAGGAGGTGAAAAGTGTTAGACGAGCAAGAAGCAGTTCAACGTATGCAAGATTTTATCGCTCTCAATTTGTATGACAACATCTCGCTTATTGACTTAGCGGAAGTATCTTTGTTTTCTCCATGGTATTCGTATCGTTTATTTAAAAAATGGACAAATCATACGCCATCCAGTTATGTACGAAAACTTAGGCTCGCAAAGTCTGCATTAAAGCGGCTTTGTTGCTTAATTCGGTTGGAAGACATGGCAGCCTAAAGTTGTTCGGTTCTTAAGCAATATACTGAGTTTCAGGC
>NZ_FUXU01000187.1 GCF_900167155.1 Enterovibrio nigricans DSM 22720
AAGGCTTATGGTTGCAAAATTGAGTCTCTTAGTTCTGGATACGAGACCTATATCGCTGAGTCTTTGTGCACATCTATGCTTTTAGGAGTCATTTCTCCACAGTACCAAGTTACCCCTCCAGATAGAAGTAGTGTTTATTTCTTTACCCCCTATTCAGACCCATTAAAGGCAAGCGTCGGAGATGTGGTTTATTCGTATGCAAGCACAAATTCATTATTTAACTCGTTATGGAGAGTTATAGCAAAGCCTCAGAGAGTGACCATTTCGGTTAGAGATGAGAATAATCTTGCTCACTTTATGAATTTACAAGCGAAATTAGTTAAAAATAATAGGTATTATCAATTAAATGATGGGTGGGGTGGGAGACTTTATGGGCCTTCTGCTTTTCAATTTCATTTTAGAAAAGAAGATAATGCCAACTTATCGAGTGGCGAGTACACTGGTGGCAATATCCAAGTTGAGGCTGCGCGATACCATGACCCGAACTCAGGAAGCACTATTACGCATGCAGTTCAACCAGTTGGCAAGATAAATGTAACGAATAACAACCCCTCCAGACAATTGACTTTTGATTATGATAAATCTTTATTGCCTTCTCAAGCCGAAGTGGTTTTTGCTCTCCGTTTAAAAAGTGTTCCACGCAGTAGATTTACTCTTAACCTATCTGGACACTATATTCTAACATTCACTAAAGATAAAATTTACATCTTAGATACGTACACTGGAAATAACCATTTTTACAAATATATATCTAAATATAATAATATTACAATTGGGCTTGGAATATCAAAAGGATTAGAAAGTAACTATAAGAATATAGTAATAAAAGAAGACTCAAATGGTCAACTTTATGATTATGAAGCATTTCATAGTGACAATATAACAACCGATAATTCAATGCTAAGTAAAACTATCGAAAAACCCTTTTATGAGCTTACTGGTTCTGAATGGATTATAGATAGAGTAACTGTTAGTCACTCTGTTGCATTTTATCATGAACTCCCTGCCCATGAACGCCATGCTAGATGTGTAAGACCTAACATGACCTTGATTGAAGAATTAAAAGAGATTTTTTCTTCTGGTAGTGCCATATGCCAGCCTAAACCTGCTTCCGATATCTACAATGCAAGTCGTAACTCAATTAGTGACCTACGTTTGGAGCAGGAGCTAATAGAGGCAGCTGTCGATAAAGCGTATGATGATGTCGTTGGATACCACTTATTGGAAAGGTTTGATTTAAAAGATAGGAATACCATAGCGTTTTTGACATCGTCACACTATTGCCACGTCCCTGTTATGGCTCAAGTCGAGGGTAAGCGCCACAAGCGTTCTCCTGGCTCAGAGGGCTGTCTTGGCTGGACATCAAGGATGGTTGAACTGTATGTGATATTAGGTCTTAATTTTATAGATATTAATAATATAGTACAAAATATTATTAATAATGGCCATATTCCCATCTCCCTCTTTCCTAACAGCCAATATCCACAGGATTCAGAAGCAGAGCGTCAAGAACTAATATCGGTAATTTCATCTCATCGCAGCGAGGCAGCAGATGTATTGCAGCAAGCGGCAGGCATAACAGGAATGGCAGCAATGGCATCTACTGATTTTCTCACTAATTCCATTGGAGAAAAAGCAAGCTCAAAAGAAGTACAACAGGCCGTTTCTGAAGCTCCATTAGGTATATATACCCTCGAAAAACAAAATTTTTCCCCCTTACCTAACGTAGTGAAAATTTTAAATGACAACGGAGAGCCAGAAGTTCAAGAAAGAGAGAGCTATACAACAGAAATAATTACAATATCGGCTAACGAAATAACTCCTGAAATTCGAACAACTGTAACTAGATATCACGAAATCATTAAGCAATGGATAGTTCATCTAAAAGATAAAGAGAATAACGAAAATGAAGAAGATAGAGAGCAGTTAGAGTTGGGGTTAGATCTTGCCTATCATATAGAAAGTTTTTTAGACGATATATTAGATGGAAATATCGATACGGATTTTGTAGTTGGCGGTGTTTATCACAATCATAATTTAATTGGCATTAGTTTAGGTTTTTTTGAATATGAAAACTCAATTCGCACGTACATTCCTGAAGCTGGTCTTGTTAATCCAAATTCATTGCTAAATGTTTCAGGGGCATACAGAGGCGCTATTGCTTATTTAAGAAGTGAAGTAATTAAAAAACTATTTAAAGATAATAAAATGGAAAAATCGACAGCCAAATGTATATCTAAGCACAGTGCTAAAAGTGTTTGTAGACTTGGTTTTAGACACGATGAGCTTTAAAATATCTGTCACATAATGGAGAACTAAATCGGGCTCCGTTGCAAAGTTTTAAGTTTCAGGCAATCTAGTGTCACCTTCCTCGTCGT
>NZ_FUXU01000222.1 GCF_900167155.1 Enterovibrio nigricans DSM 22720
GGGTCAATTTTACTTCGGCGATAGCGTCGCTAAGTGGATCAGTTTTAAGTCGGCGTTGACAGCGCCAAGCGTTGTGAATCACTCTTAAATTTATTGTTAGGTGCGTGTAACTGAGTGCACCACTTCTTCATATGCAGGGCTCTCAAAGTTAAACGTAATATGGTCATCAGATGTTCCGCTAGCATGGAAAACATTAATTTTTCCATGCTCATCAGTTGCTAGCTGAGATGAGCTGTCCTGAGGCCAAAATACAGCAATACGAAATTCATGCTCCCTGCTGTACGGGTCGGATGGTTTTACGAAGGCCAACTGCTCCTGAGAGAGATCGAGGATTTCGTTTTTACGCTCATAGTAAGTAATTGAATCAGCAATAACCTCTAAACCTAAATGTTTATTTGCTGTTTCAATTAACTCAGCTAGTTTCGCTACATTAATACCAATACATATATCAGCCTTAAATAGTTCAAAAAGCTCCTTATCATGGCCTTTTTCGCTTAAACACAGAACATGGCATCTTCTTGGCGATTGGGAGAACGTTATAGGCTTATCTGGTACGACTTTGAATTCTCGACCTGCAATAATAACTTTAGTAATAGCATCTGGAGCAAGTTGGATAGACTTTCTTGCCTCGTCATCACTAATATTGTCATTCTCGAGTTTATCCATAGTAAACAAGTCTCGAAACCACAACCCTTTGCCCGTTTCAGCAAAGTGTTCTAAATATTGACTCTTCCCGTATAGATATTTTATCAATGATTATTCCTACTTTCCGCCAAAGCACCTAACAGTGTATTAGATGACAAAATGTCGTATTTAATTCCGACACTTTGTCCTTTAATAACAATGCATCATACCTTAACCTCTCGCTAGTGATTGATTTTAATGTTTTTTTTAAGCGATCAGGACGTCGATTTGTGAAAAAGCTCCAAAATGTCGTTTTTCATCAACATGCATTAGATCTCTACGATGCTGTGGTTATTAACAGTAAAAAGGCAGTTCAGATTAAAAAGAATAAGGCTAATCGGGGGAACTATTATCCGATCAGAGAAGGAGCCATATACACTTTGGGGCAGAAACGAGCCAGCAATGACCAGTTTAACTACTAGGCGACGTTTGATTCATTTAAATCTATAGGTCTGATACCCCAGGAATAGCGGCTTGAAACGGGTATCGAAGGGTGTTAAACGTGCATTAGACGAGTGCTTGGAGCGTTTAATCTTATAGGTCTGATACCCCATGAACAGCGGCTTGAAACGGGTATCGAGGGGGTTAAGCGTGCATTAGACGAGTGTTTGGCGCGTTTAAACCTATAGGTCTGATACCCCTAGAATAGCGGTTTGAAACGGGTTGCTTCCAGTTAGTTGTTTTGTAACGAGGTTTAGACATGAGACTACGACGATTGATGGGTGTAGCCGATCAGATCGTAGCTTCTAGATTTAGTT
>NZ_FUXU01000143.1 GCF_900167155.1 Enterovibrio nigricans DSM 22720
TGTACTTTTCTTTGACTCCCCTGCAAAGTACACCGCGGCTTCCTTTAAAATGTCCCTTTCCATCGTAACCCGCTTTAAATCAGCCCTCAGCTGGCGTATCTCTGCACTTTGATCGTCTTCTTGTTTACGCTGCTTCTCGGGCTTATCGTACTTTTTAACCCAATCACACAAAGATTTGTAACTGATACCCAACCGCTCAGCTACAGAGCTGAGTGTATGACCTTGTTTTGTGACTTGCTGGACGGCTTGAATTTTGAATTCTTCTGGATAGCGTTTTCCGCTCATAGCAACACCTCATAGTTTGTTCAATTATATAGCTATTGAGTGTCTAGAGAAGCGGGGTCTTACCACAGAGCCATCAACAATATGATGCTAGATATGTTGGCTGCAATTGCTTGAAAGGACCATTAAGACCGCAGACGCAGGCAGACTGTCCCCTCTAACAACCCAAGAGAAAACGACACCCAACCTTTGTTGTAATCGCTACCATGGTCAATCCACTGAATGTTAGATCCACACGTTTTGCAAAACGTCCGAGTCACAGAAGCAGAAGAGGCATAACGCCCTATCTCTCCTTTCGAGCTAGTCACAAAGGATGTCGACTTTACTAAACCAAAAGATGCAAACTGTGCGCCGTGCGCTTTTCGACACATGCTGCAATGACAATGGATGGCTTTCTCTATTTCACCATGGATTTCGATGGATACCATTCCGCAAAGGCAACTTCCTTTGTACAACAATATGTGTTCCCCTCTAGGAGAGTTATCGTTTTGCTTTTCGTTTTAAGGCTTTTTGATACCAAGCCTCTTCGAGATACCAGAACATAACAGCGAGTACAGGCGTAATCAGCAAGACAAAGATGGCATGCAGCACCAGCTCCTCCATATGGCTTTCCTGCCACACCCCCGCGTTGCTCCAATAAGCACCAATAAATCGACCAAGAATTTGCGCCAAAGACAGCAACAAGCTTGTTAACGCCACATAGCGTAATTGGCCTTTATCTCTGATTCTTGCCCAACGCTTGATCAACCAGTCGGTCATGTCGCTGTATCCTATGGAGATTGATACTATTTATCTTGCCAAATTACAGGTGAGATTGCCGTTTGATGCATCACGGGAAATGATGCCAAACAATAAACGAAGGTCGTAATTGTTCGAAAGTCCCCCCCTGCATCACACATCTTTCCATGAGTATGAGGTGTAGGCCCATTTCAGCCTATGTATGGTTGGGAGAATTCATCGATACCATAAACAATTAACTCCCTTGCATCCAGAAGATGCAAGGGAGTTTAACGGAAGAAAACAAGGCAATCATCAGGGGAGTGAGAGCGTGATATAACGTCTCCATTTCCCTTCTTTATACTAAAACCTCAATACCGTTTTAATGAACCTTATTTGTTTTCATCCTCCATATCACTGATGCTGAATGGTACAAGAAACTTATCCTGAAGCGCGGTTGTCACAGACGATTGCGTATCATTCGAACTGGGAGCAGGTGCCCACGTGGTGTTCGAAAATAAAGCCAACCCGGATGCAAAGGATGCAGTACCAACAGCAATGCCTGTCACGGCTTTTGTCCGTGTTAATGTTCCCAGAATCATATGCAGACCAACAAAATCGAGGATGGGTACAGCAACCTGCTTTGCTAAGCTTCCATAGGTAATAACATGCTCCGAAACAGGGGGCTTGTTCTTCCCAAGCCATTGCTCAGAAGAAGGCATATCGCCGATTTGAGTGCCATCATCAATGAATTTTCTAAAGGTCTGTTTGCCAGGATCTTTAGCGGCTCCGGATTTAGGACGTTTCTTAACGACGTTGTTAATACTGTGACCACTCATACCAGCATCAACACCCATCGACGCTAGGCCAAAAATACCCGACGCAAAGCCGAGATTTTGTATGGTGTCTTGTCGAGAAGTATCACCAGATTTAGCGTCTTTAATCGCCATTGAATCTGCTGCAATACCTAAGGTATCACTGGTTACGCCCATAATTGCCGCACCAATAGCGAGCGACGCACCACCCGTATAGATAGCGGCACCCAACGCAAATAAATCGACAATTAACGAAAAGATATTGAGCCCAAGATCTGCCCCAGAACTGAAATGGCCGGAAGGATCCGAATTGTTGATTGGGTCACCATTACAATACATATACGGATTAATGCCCCCCGCATTGAAGGGGGAATAGCTATCCGCGGAAAGAAACAGGGCTAACGTAGGCGCATAAGCGCGCGTTCCATGCCCTAACAGGTAGAATCCTGAGAGGTCTTCAACGATTTCACCATTGAAACCCGACTTCACGCCATTTAGATGCCTAAAGCCATGAGGGGTGTATGTCATGGCCTGTGGCAAGGCATTCGCGTTTACCAAGTCTAGAACTGATATCACACTATTTTGACTGTTGGTTGCTAAGAATTGCTTTTGGTCTCCATTGACCTCAGCCACCGGCATTCCTTGGTGGGAAATCAACGTTCTTTTAGCCGCTTGCGATGTCTCAACCGCCAATCGATTATTAACATAAAAACGATTCGCTAATGCACCATCCTGAGTTTTCGTTGAAAAAATACGATTAAGTGAATCATACAAATAATCGATATTTTCAGTATCACGGCTCACTGAAGTGAGTCGACCAAAATCTGAGTAGGCATAGGCAACATTCGGTTTGTCTTTGAGTACATTACCATCCGCATCGTACTCCAATGACACTGACGCCACATAGTCCTTATGCGAATTCTGGATGCTTGAGACTTGTCTTTGTGCTGCGTCCGTGTAGGTGTACGTTGCAACGTTTCTACTGTTATCGTGGAAAGTACTGGTCACACTTATCACGTTATCAAACATATCGAAGTCAAATGCTTGCGAGACAATGGCGTTACCATACTCATCTTGGGGTAGACGCTGCGTATCCGAACATTCCGCGGTGTAGCTTTGCAACCTATTCATCGCGTCGTAAAGATAAACCTCCTTGAGTATGATTTCGCTAACGCTTGTTTCTCGGCACGTCAGTTGATTCAAAGTGTTGTAGGTATTCTGAATGTTGATTTGCGGGACGGCATTTTCAGATGAAGATTCGTCGTTCTGCTCAATGTTGATAATGTCAATTTGTCTCTGCCATTCACGGCCAAACTCATCATAATTTGCTGTGATTGTTTGTTTATTCGTACAGCCGTCAATGGTGGTTTCACAACGTTCTACTCTGCCGAAGTCATCATAGGTCGTCGTTGACGTAAAACCGTCTTGAATAGTGCTTTTTAGTCTGCCGAATTCATCATACGTATATTGGCAACTCGTTAGCACCTCCTCCCCGTCTTTGACTTCGACCTGAAGCAATTGCCCAAGTAAGGTATTGGTGACTGTCTTTGTCACCTCATTGTTCGTACTTTTATCTGTGATGACCTCCTTATTCACAAAACCTTGCCGCGAATAGGTATACGCATACTTCGCCGTTGCGTTTTCCGTTGTTGCTAGCGAACCTATAGGGGGGATAATCCCAGCTTCTGACGATTTGGTATATACACAGCTGATCGAGTCTTTTGAATCATTGACTGCCGAAGCCTGCATTTTCAGCTCAGGCACAAAATCAAATGTCAGTCCTTGGCTGTTACTGTGCTTAGGCGTAAGGATCGCATCTGGACGCTTCTTCGATTTTTGATACAAGAATGATGTTGTGCGGCTTGCCACCGTACGCTGCGTTAACTGCGTCAGCCCGTTATAGACTTGCTTGCCAAGGTTATACGGTGTTTGGGTATCTGGATCTCGGGTGTCGACGGAAGTGATGGCGTTATTCGATTTGGTAAAATCCTGATAACTCAACAGGACGTTTTGACCATTGTCGAGCGTAACCTGCGTGATCCGGTCAAATGCATCATAAGCATCAACGGTTGCCTTTGCATTTGTAGGCGTAGTCATCGTCGCTTTTCGACCAAACCCGTCGTAACTCGACAAAACGTCACTGTATATCTGCCCATTAATATCGAGAAGCTGCTCTTTTAGTTTGTTGCCAAACAAGTCATAGAAACTGATATTTTCCGCTAATTTTGCCGTAATTGTAGATGGGTCCGCGTCGTCATCCCTACGTATTAACTGCGTGTTTAGCTGCAATGTGAATGGGTCATACGCTTTTAATAAAATTCGTCCATCATGATACGCTTCTTCACATACCTCCCCCCAGCGGCCATAGAGGTATTCAACACTGGTACTATAGGTAGCTTTGGGATCCAATCCTTCCGTATCAAGTTCATAATCAAAGTTAAATTGGCGTAGCAACCGCCCCTGATTATCGTAATCGTAAGACGTCACTTTTCTTAGTTGAGCATCATTGTCAGATTGATAACAAACGCCTTTTTTATGTTCGCCGTCGAAATCGATAACTTGCACTTGGCTTTGCGTTGTCATCGTTACCCGAACACCAATACTCGACTCAGGATCTAACGATTCATCAATATCAGGGAGGTTGTCATACTGGAAGGTTGTTTGTAATTCGTAGTCGGTACCAACGGCTTCCGTCTTTGTCAGAGGCAAATTTAACGCATCATACGTATACGCCGTTTTTACGTTATCTATGTCTGTTTCGGAAAGAACATTGCCCGTCCAAACACAAATTTCCTCTTTCTTACTGACGGAAGCCGCATCAAACCCCGTTATGTTAGTTGTTTTAACGAAGCTATTATCAGCAAATTGATAAACATAAGAACTTGATGAGGTCAACTCACCCTTCGACAAGGTATGGGCTGCCAGCTCTGAGCGTACCGATATATCTGTATCAGACCCATGATAAGAAAGTGACAGTATGTTGCCGTCGTAACTTTTCGTTTTTGGTACAACAAAGGTGTCACTGCCATCAATTTTCTCAATAGACTCATAAGTAAAAGTAACGACCTTATTGTTGCTGCTGCCGCTTTGACCGCCAACTGGAACAACTTCCTGAGATTTAACAAATGCTCTAAATCTGTTCTCGGGGCAATCCGATTCACCGCTTTCATCGTAATAGCTGAAATACGTTGTGACGCCATTGACCTCTTTCTTGGCTTTGTTGCTTAATTCGGTTGGAAGACATGGCAGCCTAAAGTTGTTCGGTTCTTAAGCAATATACTGAGTTTCAGGCATACCCAGTCCTGTAAGCTTGTTCAGCGCTTTGATCATAGCGTAAGTCTCGCCAACCTGAGCATTGTAATTTTTTAGGCTTAATTTCCCACCTAGCAGCTGTTTTACTCGCTACATTGCTGTCTCTGATAGTGAGCGCTTGTGATAGCCATACCGCTTTTTCCACTTCTTGTTGGAGCCGTAGAGCTTTTGACAACCTACTGCTAAATTGCGAGGGTGTCCTTGTTCCCAGAATGCAGCCCCTTCTCGTGGTGGGATAAGCGC
>NZ_FUXU01000160.1 GCF_900167155.1 Enterovibrio nigricans DSM 22720
GGATAACCTAGGGTCTCAGCGGCCTTCTACTAACTTTGCAACGGAGCCCGAATATATGGCAGAGAGTCTGGATATCGTTGCTTTCCTTGATGCTTTTGATGGCGAGCCTATGGTGCAAAACGCTGAACAGGGTCAGCGTATTTCCGCTTGGATGGAGGTGGCAGGATACTACGGGTCCCGTTTGATCTATCCCCGCTGGATGATGATTGATCTTCCAGAATTTCAGAGCGAAGACGCGAAGGCTTGGTTTAACAGTAAAAAGTCAGCAATGATTGACATGACATTTGATGATGCCTTTGCAAACAGCGAAGAGTATATCGCCAAGTTAAACGTTGAGTTATTGAAACTTGATTTTCTTGTGCTGCCGTCTCAGCGAGGCAATGTATTGAGCTATGACGACATCAATATATTCCCGTTTTTACGTAACTACACAGTGGTGAAAGGCTTGCGTTACCCTGGGAATGTTCGCCAGTATTTAGATGAAGTTTCTGCGTTAACTAGCGTGAAATTGTACGATGCTGTCGCGGTATAGCTGAAGGCGGTGCGTGAGGTAATTGCGAGGCGCTTTTTCTCAGCAGAGCTAAGAGTCATCCCGCCTACTAACACGTAAGTTTCAGCCGAAAATAAAAAGCCGAGCGCAAAGGCTCGGCTTATTAAGATAACTGATTGAACTTACAGATACATCTTAACCAGTTCTGAAGGCTCAATCTCTTTACCTTCTAACTCGCTGTTCCAGTTGGTACCGACAAGCACACCGTCTTCATCTAGCGTGATCAGCCAATTTTCCACGAACACATCAAGAGGGATTTCAGTCACAGTGAATTCTGCCCACTCTTCCACGTTGTGACGCTCAGCGTCTTCTTTTGCAGACCAAAAAGGCATGACTTCGCTGTTTTCAAACTCGGTTGAGTCTACTGCCAGCCAATCTTCTTCTTCATTCTGAAGACCCCAAACCACGTTTGTACGTTTAGATTCTTCTACGAAAAGCATCAAGTTTGCTTGGATATCTGCGGTAAGTTTGCTCATTAATTTAATCTCTTGAGAGTTAACGCGACTAGAGTACCACTTATCCAGAGAATGCGCTGCTGTTGGCGAAATTAAAGCCTCAAAATTCAACGTTAGGAAGCGGTTTACTATCGAGCAGTGCCTTTATTTCTTTCAGACCGTCTTTTAACTGTGTTCGAGTGCCTATGGCCATCAATGATATGCGGACATGTTTGTTTTCTTT
This sequence comes from Enterovibrio nigricans DSM 22720, assembly GCF_900167155.1. Taxonomy (GTDB): domain Bacteria; phylum Pseudomonadota; class Gammaproteobacteria; order Enterobacterales; family Vibrionaceae; genus Enterovibrio; species Enterovibrio nigricans. The sequence goes on from NZ_FUXU01000160.1 coordinate 1,229, forward strand.
TTCATTGGTAGAGAAATGCAGCCCACTACTGATAGTTATATTGTGGCGTTTGGCTTCGGCGGTAAAGCCTTCTGAAGACCAATGGGGGGGCAAAGGAAGCCAAATATGAAAACCTGACCTTGCATGATGTCGTGAGCCCAGAATTTCTGTCGCTATTTTCTGCCGCGCTTGCGCTTCTTCCTTTTGTACTAGCGCTAACTTATGTGCGACCTTGCTTTGTATCAATTGGGTCGCAGCGTGAAAGTTGAGTGGAGACGCGAGCCAGATGTTTGCCCGTATATGCGCATTAAGGATGGGGATAAGGTGTTCTGGTGCTTTGATATAACCGCAACGCATTGCAGGGCTGATCGCCTTAGAAAGGCTTGTAATGTAAATCCCTTTTTCAGGTATCCGTGTCGAAATAGACGTGGTGATATCTGGATTTAAAAACGCGTAAATATCATCCTCAACCAGATAGGACGATGACAATCCCATGATCTTCGCAATGTGCGCTTTGCGTTCCTCGGTCATCGTAATCCCCGTGGGATTTTGATGGGAAGGAAGCGTAATGACGAGTTTAGGTTTGTGTACTTTCAGCGTTTTCTTTAGATGTTGAGGGCATAGCCCATGTTCATCCATGTCTATGGCGACAACAGTGCGTGATGACAACTCACCGATCGCTAATATTCCGGGGTACGTTAGTGCCTCTACGGCAATCACATCGCCCGGTTGTGAAAGGGCTGCAATCACTAACGACAAAGCGTGTTGTGCACCACTGGTGAGCAAAGTGTTCCCGATGTTTGCGTCTGTCACACCAAATTGTTGTAGCCATTGAACACCCGCGAGTCTGTGATCGTCATGGCCGGAGTTTTCTGTATAGGAAAGCAAAGAAACATCGAGACTCTCTGCTGCGTCGCGGTATGCCTGACGTACGTAGCTAAAATTGAGAGGCATGCAAGGCTGCAAAATGGAAAAGTTAAAACCACCGCCATCTTGCGCTTGAATTGCTTGGCCGAGAGCTGGCGGTGTCACGACAAATGTGCCACGTCCGACAAATGATTCGACCCGCTTATACTCAGCAAGTAATTTGTAGGCTTTAGATATGGTGACAGGGGTAGTATTGAACTCAGCCGCTAAGTCTCGGTGAGGGGGTAATTTTGCACCAGCAGGGTATGTACCTTCATCAATACGCGCTTCTATATGAACTGCGATATTCCTGAATTTAGCTTCACTCACACAACCGCCCTTTCCTGATTAATATAAACATTTGCAACACATTGAGTTCACACGAGGATGACGCGATTTTCGTTAATTTGAAATAGCTTAATAAATAGCCACTGTTTATTGACATATGTCAATCGATGCAATTATAGTCACAGCAAATTAACGCCTAACCGTGAATCATTAGGTGAGAACCCGAAAGGTAAAAGCATTTGAAGGAGAAGTTAAACATGGAAAAGAAAAACGTCGCATTTATCGGTCTGGGCGTAATGGGATACCCAATGGCTGGCCACCTCCTTCGTGCTGGTTTTAACACGACAGTGTATAACCGAACCGCTTCTCGTGCAGAAGCTTGGGTTGCACAACATGGCGGACAATGTGCGCTTACGCCGCGTGATGCAGCAAAAGACTGTGAACTGGTTTTTGTTTGCGTTGGCAATGACGACGATGTTATAAGTGTGGTGTATGGGGAAAATGGTGTGCTGGCAAGCATGAAACCAGGCAGTATTTTGGTTGACCATACAACAACATCGGCAGAGTTAGCTGTAGAGTTAGCTAATGCCTGTGCAGAACACGAGGTCCAATTTATCGATGCGCCCGTCTCTGGTGGACAGGCTGGTGCCGAAAACGGTGCGTTGACGGTAATGTGCGGTGGTGATGAAGACGCCTTTTTGAAAGCACAAGCTGTTATTGATGCGTATGCTAAATCAGCCGTGTTGCTGGGCGGAAATGGCCAAGGCCAACGCTGTAAAATGGTGAATCAAATTTGTATCACCGGTATTTTGCAGGGACTGAGTGAGGCGCTGATCCTAGCACAAGCATCAGGATTGAATATTGAGCAAGTGACCGATGTGTTGAAACTCGGTGCTGCGGGTTCTTGGCAGATGGAGAACCGAGCGGTGACGATGGCGCAAGACAAGTTTGATTTTGGCTTCGCAATAGACTGGATGCGTAAAGATTTAGGCATTTGCCTAGACGAAGCGAGCCGCCACGGGTTGGATTTGGAATTGACGAAAAACGTCGACAACAAATACGCGCAATTGCAACAAAGAGGTTTCGGTCGCATGGATACCTCTGTGCTTATCAAGGCAAACAAAAAATAGTTTTAAACGAGTCAGATATGCACGAACGGGCTCACAGTTGTTGAGCCTGTTTTATATACAATAGATAGCCTCATCAATTGCCTTTGTCCCTTATTTTCTGGGGCTTGAGCGAATGCGGTTAAGCAATCGGATTTCAACAAGGAGTCGCTGTGGATCTGTTGTCTATTTTCGTCGGTATCGGCTTAGTGCTTTTCTTTTATTTCGTTGTTTATGCCAAACCGCAAGATGAAGAATGGAAAAAACTGGCTCCGTTGCAAAGTTAGTAGAAGGCCGCTGAGACCCTAGGTTATCC
>NZ_FUXU01000171.1 GCF_900167155.1 Enterovibrio nigricans DSM 22720
GGATAACCTAGGGTCTCAGCGGCCTTCTACTAACTTTGCAACGGAGCCATAATAACACTCCCCTTTAAAACAAGAAAACGACCTAAGCACTCCCCTTTTAGATCACAAAATCGACATTTACTGTGTAGTAATTAGCCGATTGGCTACGATCGAGGCTAAATAACAAAGCAATATATCTTGTTGATATTTCGCTAAACAGGGAGGGCCATGATAAGTACATGTGCCCACTCAGGACATTTACTCCCCTTTATTGGGACAATCCCTCCCCCTTCCATCGGACAATCACTCCCCTTTATCGGACAATCACTCCCCTTCACCGGATTATTACTCCCCTTTATCGGACATTTACTCCCTCTCATTACTTGTAACCTGTTGATTTAAAAAGACCTGAAAACGCAAGTTTTAAAGATCTAAAAGGTTAAAGTATTAAAAGTATAAAGTTTATTAAAGTTAAAAGTAAATAAAAAAAGTCTTTAATAGTTAGGCCGTTAGCATCGAGTTAAAGAGAATGTGGATAAGTCTTCGACTTATCACACAGTCTCTATCGTGCTTTATCATCGAGTTAAGTTTCGCGCTCCGCGCCCAAGTTTTTTTTTGTTTTTATTTTAAAGAGCAAAAGCAAAGATAGGATAAACAACATAGATAACAATGAGTTATATTTATACCTATCAATAAGCGATTGCAGCTTACAGACGATGAAATAACCACAGCCTATAAAAAAGCTCGCTCGATCAGTGAAATGAGCGAACTGTTAGGCGTCTCTTACCCCACGGCGCAAAAGTGGTTAAGTGAACTGAACATGACAAAAAGACCAGTCGGCTACAATGCACCGGCTTTATCGATCACTGGCTTACAATGCCGCCACGCTAGGGAATACCTCGGTTTAACAAGGGACGACTTTTGCGATAAATCAGGGGTCGGTAAAACGACATTAAGAGAGTTTGAAAATGGAAAATCGCTTATACGGCGAGAAACAGAAGCCAAGATATTAGCTCGGTTTTGCAGCTACGGGATCAGTTTTGAGTCAGGACTTTTTGTAGACCTGGGGAACGTTAAGTGAGAGACAATGCAGATCAAAAACCTGAAGGGGTATCGTCAACAAAAACACCACTGTTGATTGGCATACTTATCATTGTTCTAACGGTTTTATCGACTCTCGACGCAAGCGGTATCAGCACAAAAAGCCCACTGAGCACGTTATCACCATTTATAACAAAACCAGTAATCGCAGGAATAGGCTTCTCTTTAATCGCGCATAGCTTATGCCCTGACTCTAAATTCGGACGCGCAGGAGGCAGAGTTTGGCAATTGATCAAGTGGGTTAAAAAGCAGAACAAAAACTGACATCAATGAGAGTCAGACAAACAGATTAAGTGGGGGAATTTCTGCGTTTACACATGTGTAAAAATGGACAAAGAGTCAAAAAGGGCCGCATAAGCGGCCCTTTCCTCCTTAGTTAGAGTGGAAGCACAGCAACAAAAGCTGTAGCAGACAGTAACACGAACGATAGTTGTAGCATCATCGGTACTGTTTTTAGCTCCGCTACGAGCTTAGTCATTGATTCCAATATCTCTTTTAGTTGTTTCATTATATAAATGATTCAGGTTTATCACGCCAAAGGCGCTTTATTTCATTGGGGATTTTTGTCTTTCAGCTCTCCTTTGAAAAAGGTAATAACTTTTTTCCGTTCTCCAAATTTTTTTTCAGAGTGTAAAAGGGGTAGTGTCAGTGCGGCGAATTTGATCGATGGGCTTGCTTTTCTTTCACAGGGTGTGTAGTGTTACGTTATGGGTTACAGATTATCACGTGGAAGAACTGGAATAATCAGCACCGGATAGCGTAGACCGCCAGAATTGACCAAGCCTATAAAGGCATCAGAAATATGAATGAAGGAATAACACCATGAATAATAACAAATTAGTGTTAGTTGAAAATATTCAGGAGGTCTCCAAGCATGGCGATCAAGAGTTTTGCGCACAAAGGACTAGAAAAGTTCTACTATAACGGTACGACAGTTGGCATTAACCCTAAGCACGAAAAGAAACTAGCTCGTATTCTGGATGCGATAGACGCATCTCATCACCCAGTTGATTTAAAGAACATTTTTCAACATAGGTTCGGTGAAAAAAAAGGGGCTGGTAATGGTGTTTATAGTATCGAGGTCAACGGTAATTGGAGAATCACCTTCGAAATAAAGGACGATGGTGCAGTTTTCTTAGATTACTTGGATTATCACGGTAAAAGCATTGTTGCTCGCTCTTAAAGATCATCGATAACTCTATCTAGAGTATCAGTGATTTATGGAGTAATAACATGAAATTAAATAGAAAACCAACTCACCCTGGAGAGTTCTTTAAAGAAGAAATTCTAGAAGAGAGGGGGATTTCTGTTACATCTGCTGCGCAATCACTAGGCGTAACTAGGAAATCATTGAGTGTATTCATTAACGGTCACTCGAAGTGCTCTCATGCAATGGCGCGTAGACTTGCTGAGGCAACTGGTACTGGTGTGGCCTTTTGGATCAATATGCAAGCAAAGTTGGATACTTGGGAAGCGGAGAACATGATACTTGAAAGTGAAGTATTACCGCTGTCAGTCGCCAGAGTAATGTAATTAAAAGACCCCCTATATGAAGTGACCCCCAATAGTTGGACAACCAATTATTGGGGGTCTTTTTTGTTGATATTCGCTCGGTCACTTTACCCAAATATAGTATTGGCTATGTTTACATACCCGTGCTGGTTGGTATGCTTGGAAACATCAGATAGGGAACGTTCGTAAAATTCTTTGGTTTTTCAAGCGAAAGCGGAATGTGTCAAGACTTGAAGAAGAAGAGGCTAGACATTACCGTATTTCTCCTTGTCGAAAAGAGAACAAGCCCGAAATCCTCCACAGATTTACAGGCTTGTAGGTGTTAGAAAATTTGTCCATACAGACAAAACTTCTTACTTTAACACTATGAAGTTTAGGGTTTGTGATGAGACGAATCAACCATTGAAGGTGAATTGTGCTCAAACGTAATGCAATACTAATCGTGAAAACTCTAGGGTCTATTTGTTTAAGAGTCTTGAGTGTGGCGATTTGGGATTTAATAAAAGACCATTTCCCACAATAGATCTAATCTCATCTGGCGACATGGATTGTCGCCAACACTACTTCCGGCTCCGTTGCAAAGTTAGTAGAAGGCCGCTGAGACCCTAGGTTATCCTGAGTTAAAAA
>NZ_FUXU01000145.1 GCF_900167155.1 Enterovibrio nigricans DSM 22720
CGCTCTCAATGGCATAGAGAAAATGCGTTTCACCATCAGTGCGGTAGTAATGGCTAAGTCGCTGAATCGGCGAGGTCTACCACGCTTGCCTTGTTTGTTTTGTTTCCACTCAGCTATCGTTTCCTCATCAATCCAAAAGGTCAGAGAACCACGGTTGATTAAGGCTTTGTTGTACTGCTTCCAGTTAGTTGTTTTGTAACGAGGTTTAGACATGAGACTACGACGATTGATGGGTGTAGCCGATCAGATCGTAGCTTCTAGATTTAGTTCCATCGATTTAAGCAACAAAGCCCAGTAACGGTTGCAGTTGCTTGTACAATTCCGGTGAACATGGGATTCCCTATTGTTCCTATCTTTTATGTCACCAGTTTAATGACTCACAAAAACACGTACAATATTTCATTCACCTATAAGGCAATTTCTCTAGGTCGAGCTTCTGATTCAGACTCTCGTTTTAGTATTTGCTATTTTCTCATACACACAGATTGTTCAGATGGCCATTGAGCGTATAATGCGCTGTCCTTTTTCTTGCCTCTTTTGTTGTTGGAGTCACTTAGGTGCAAAATTATCGCCTAGAAGCCAAAGCCATTATTAAACTGGGTATTCCCGTTTTCATTGCACAACTTGCCCAGACATCCATGGGTTTCGTCGATACTGTTATGGCCGGTGGAGTTAGCGCCACTGATATGGCCGCTGTAGCCGTTGCTTCAAGCATTTGGCTGCCGTCTATCTTGTTCGGTATCGGTATTCTGATTGCGATGGTTCCAATCATCGCGCAGCTTAATGGTTCTGGTCGTCAGCAAAAAATTCCATTCCAATTTCAGCAAGGTGCTTATATGGCCCTTCTGTTATCGATTCCTATTTGCCTTGTGTTGTTTAATGCAGGATATATCGTCTATTACATGGACGTAGAACCTGCGCTTGCAGAAAAAACCGTTGGTTATTTACACGCGGTACTTTGGGCTGTACCTGCCTATCTTCTTTTCCAAGTTCTTCGAAACCTTTCTGAAGGGATGTCTCTAACAACACCTGCCATGATCATCGGATTCCTCGGCTTGGCTGCGAATATTCCACTTAACTGGATTTTTGTTTACGGTGAATTTGGTGCCCCCGCTCTGGGGGGAGTCGGTTGTGGTGTCGCAACAGCTATTGTGTATTGGCTGATGCTTGTCGCAATGTTCATCTACGTGATGGTTAACAAGCGACTTAGCCGCATTAAGGCGTTCTCTCAGTTCTCTAAACCTGACGTGAAAGCTTTGACCCGTCTGTTCAAAATGGGCTTTCCCGTTGCCGCAGCACTTTTCTTCGAAGTGACATTGTTTGCCGTGATCGCATTGCTTATCGCACCACTTGGCTCCATCGTAGTCGCTGCGCACCAGATCGCGATTAACTTCTCTTCAATGATTTTCATGCTCCCAATGAGCCTGGCAACCGCGGTGAGTATCCGTGTCAGCCATCAACTCGGTGCGAAATCAACAGAAGGTGCCGCTCGTGCCGCGAAATTGGGGATCATCATTGGTTTGATTGCCGCTTTTATCACTGCAACTCTCACCGTCATTTTCCGAGAGCCAATTATTCATCTCTACAACAAGAACCCTGAAGTGGTAGGGATAGCCGCTAACTTGATGCTGCTTGCCGCTGTTTATCAGTGTACGGACTCCATTCAAGTGGTTGCCGCTGGCGCGCTTCGCGGATACAAAGATATGCGCGCAATTTTTGAACGTACTTTCATTGCCTATTGGATTTTGGGCGTGCCAATGGGTTACATCCTAGGCATGACGGATTGGATTGTAGAGCCAATGGGCGCCTACGGATTCTGGGTTGGCATCATCATTGGCCTAACTTCAGCAGCCATTATGCTGGGTATGCGCCTGTATTGGATTCGCAAGCAGCCTGTCGAATTCCAACTTGCAATGGCAGAAAAGTAACACCATCTAAAGTCCCGCTCGCGGGACTTTTTCTTTTCGACTTTCCTTTTCGTATACTTCTTAAAACCCCGGCACATTGGTTTCCGCGAGGGAGATGTATTGCGAATCACGTCACTAGTACTCGTATTTACCTGTGCAGGCATACTCAACGGGTGCTTTGAGAATGACAAGGCGACATCTCTTTTTTCCGACTACGTCCAGCGGTTGGCCAACGTTGTGGACACTGAACCCGTTAATCCCTTCAAATCCAACGCAGTGATACTCCCAAGGAAAAGGGATCTCGTCACCCCAATCAAAGATATTCGGATGGGATTGTTGGATGCCTATGAGTTAAGGCAGTGCGGATTATTCCAACTGATTGCCGAAAGAAACTCGATTTTAGGCAAGGTTCAAGACGCATTTCGACAACTGAACTATGAGATGGCCTTGTTGCGTACCCTCGAACAGTGTCTTGAACTCGTGGACAGCGAAGCCTTGTCCAAAAATTTAAATGAAATCTATAAACAAAAAAGACAACAATTACATAGCGTATACTGGAATACGTTTGCTGGCAGCGAAGCCTGGCGGCGTCAACTTACGCCCCCATCGCTACACATGATTCCTCCTGATACGCCCTTTCCCCATAGCGAGGCTCTGTTGGCGATTGAAAGCTATTCCCTACTGCTGTTACAGACCAAAGATATCGACGTTATTGCCCTTCAGGAGCCTATTGAGAAGCAGCGTTACTTAGGTGCTTTGTTTTACTCTCTGGATGAAAGCACACGCTGGTTAAACGCAGCAACGGAGCAACTCAATCGTGATGATGCCTTAGTCATATGCGGGAAAAATCGAGACACGACACGCCTTACATACCTACATAATGTCTTTAACCGTTTTTTTATTGGTGGTGTTCATCCCTATATTTCTAAACTTAATGGCCTGTACCTTGACGTTCAACCATCACTCACCCGTTTTCACAACCAATTTAAAACGGTTCACACCTTCTCGGATTACAGCAATGCGTATTTTTCAGGCAACCACTACCAAAATTTCCAATCTGCCGTAAATAATCATGTCGCATATTGGCAATCACTGTTTAAGCGATGTGGCGTAAAAATTGGTCAATAAAACAAATCATTGCATTTGAATACCAATAATCCGCCTCACAATTGGCTGAAGTCACGCCAATTTGTGCACCAAAGCATCAAACGAACGCGAAAGCGCAAAAAAGTCCGGTTTTACGCTTGCGTGCCTTCGTCCTTGTCGCTAATATTCACCCCGCTTTCACGGAAAGCCTCGCTGAAATTCAGCAAACGATGCGTCTATAGCTCAGTTGGTTAGAGTACTGCCTAGACGCACCAAGCTTTCCTAGAAACAATGTAATGCGTCCGTAGCTCAGTTGGTTAGAGTACTGCCTTGACATGGCAGGGGTCGGCAGTTCGAGTCTGCCCGGACGCACCATTCTTTCCCTAACCAGGAAGGAATCAGAATTTGGGTCTATTGCTCAGTTGGTTAGAGTACTGCCTTGACATGGCAGGGGTCGGCAGTTCGAGTCTGCCTAGACCCACCAAATTCCAATAATCGCACTCTCTTTTAGAGAATCCCAATCGCGATTATTCGGGCGATTAGCTCAGTTGGGAGAGCACCTCCCTTACAAGGAGGGGGTCACTGGTTCGAGCCCGGTATCGCCCACCACTTTAAAAGCCTGCTTTCGAGCAGGCTTTTTTCATTGTGTCCGCAAAACGCCACAGACTCTCCGTTCTTAGCTCCTACTTGTACGAAATATGCACACCAAAATTATGCGCTAAAACATGTCGTTATACTGCCAAGTTCAATCTTATTTTGCCCCGTCGCTTCTACCCGTATCAACTATCGACCATCCCTAATAAAAAGTAGTTTCAAATTTTTCGGAAAAGCTCTACTATTGCGCCGTATTGGGGAGTAGTCACTACGTCGCGAAGTCGTCATTACGTTGCATTTGCATCCGGCCCGCGAGAACATCATTAGGTGTTTTGACAAGACCAACGCCAGTTATTCGCTTTTACTTGCTTATAGATGTGCGGTTGGTACGGCTTCTTGATCTCGCCTCCCCTCCGCACACGGAGGTATAAATGTTCCTCAGCGAACTCTTTTCAGGCTATGACGGCCTTCTTATCCTCACATTGTGTATGTTAGGTATCGATCTTCTGATTACCCGCGGAAAAATTACTTTTCGCAGCGCGGTACTTTGGAGCATCTTTTGGTTTGCCCTGGCTTTCGCCTTTGCAACCGCGATTTACTTTTTTTGGCCACAAATGGCGCCCGCCAGCCACTATACGAATGGCCAGGCTGCCACCGCCTTTATCACCGGCTACTTGCTTGAAAAATCGTTAAGCGTCGACAACCTGTTTGTCTTTGCTCTGATTTTCAGCCAGTTTAAAGTGCCAGAAAGCCATGTACCTCGTGTACTGATGCTGGGTATCGTCGGAGCCTTGGTACTGCGCGCAATTATGATTGCCGTAGGTGCACCGCTGATCGCTAAGTTCCATATTGTACTTTATGTATTTGGCTTCTTCCTTATTTGGACAGGCTACAAAATGTGGAAACAGCACGGAGAAGAAAATGAATCATTTTCTGACAGCGTCGCGGTAAGGTTGGTTAAACGATTCTTGCGTGTCAGTGATGATTACCACGGAAACAAGCTTATTACCCGAGATGCCATTGGTTTGTTAGCGACACCTATGCTGGTGGTTGTGATGGTTATCGCGATGACTGACATCATGTTCGCGCTTGACTCCATTCCAGCAATTTTTGCAGTCACACAAGAACCGTATCTGGTATTGGCCGCAAACGTGTTTGCCCTGCTAGGCCTGCGTTCTCTGTACTTCGTATTAGGCGGGATGTTGAATAAGTTTGCGTACCTGCATCATACATTGGCATTTATGCTGTGTTTTATCGGTACGAAGATGTTGCTCATCGATACGCCTTTCGCAATCCCTACTCCCGTTTCTCTGGGTGTGATTGTGGTATCGCTTGCGGTCGGTATTCTTGCTTCAATCTGGAAACAGAAACAGTTAGACAAAGCGATTTCGCACTAACACTAAAAAAGCACCGAAAGGTGCTATATCTTTCAAAGTAACACATTGTTTTAAATAATCTTAATCTGTATCCCTTCCATAAATTGACCACGTATCTAT
>NZ_FUXU01000014.1 GCF_900167155.1 Enterovibrio nigricans DSM 22720
GATTGCCCAGTAATTCAAGGTTCTGCACTGGGTGCACTGAACGGCGAAGAGCAGTGGGAAGCGAAAGTAATCGAACTGGCTGAAGCACTGGATTCTTACATCCCAGAGCCAGAGCGTGCGATCGACCGTCCGTTCATCCTGCCAATCGAAGACGTATTCTCAATCCAAGGCCGTGGTACAGTTGTAACTGGTCGTGTTGAGCAAGGTATCGTTCGCGTAGGTGACGAAGTTGCAATCGTTGGTATCGTAGACACCATCACCACTACTTGTACTGGTGTTGAGATGTTCCGTAAGCTTCTTGACGAAGGTCGTGCAGGTGAGAACGTTGGTGTTCTTCTGCGTGGTACTAAGCGTGACGAAGTACAACGTGGTCAAGTACTGGCGAAGCCAGGTTCAATCACTCCACACACTACTTTCACTTCAGAAATCTACGTTCTGTCGAAAGATGAAGGCGGCCGTCATACTCCGTTCTTCAAAGGCTACCGTCCACAGTTCTACTTCCGTACAACTGACGTGACCGGTACTATCGAACTGCCAGAAGGCGTTGAGATGGTAATGCCTGGTGATAACGTTTCTATGACTGTAACTCTGATCGCGCCAATCGCGATGGACGAAGGTCTACGTTTCGCTATCCGTGAAGGTGGCCGTACTGTAGGTGCGGGTGTTGTTGCTAAAATCATCGAATAAGATTTGACGACACACTAGCAAAAAGGGCATCATTTGATGCCCTTTTTCTGCACCAAATCTTTGGATTGAACTTTTTTCGCCAATTGGTCGCAGTGATAACTGTTTTGGGATGAGAAAATATGCGTAAACGGATAACCGGTATTATTTTCTTAATCTATTACCTCGTTAACGCGAGGTTGTTGTCGTCTATGAAATAGATTAGTTACAGGTAGAATGTATGAAAGCGAATGCTGAAGCCCCAACCGGGTCAATGGACACCCTAAAATGGGTTGTGGTCTTTGCCTTAGTGGCAACTGCGGTAGTGGGAAATAGCCTGTACAGTGATATGTCTGTCGTGCTTCGAGCTGCAGCTGTTGTCGTGCTTGTTGCTGCTGCGGGTGGTGTTGCTGCCCTGACAGCGAAAGGTAAAGCAGCGATCACCTTTGCACGTGAATCGCGTATGGAAGTGCGTAAAGTTGTTTGGCCAACTCGCCAAGAAACTTTGCAGACCACTCTCATCGTTCTGGCTGTCACTGTCGTCATGGCGCTCATCCTGTGGGGCATCGACGGTATCATGGTCCGTCTGGTCCGCCTAATCACTGGCGTGTGAGGTTAACTACATGAGCGAAGCTCCTAAAAAACGTTGGTATGTTGTTCAGGCTTTCTCTGGCTTTGAAGGCCGAGTCTCTAAGTCTCTAAACGAATATATCAAGATCCACGAGATGGAAGACTACTTTGGTGAGGTACTGGTACCTACTGAGGAAGTTGTTGAAATGCGCGCGGGACAACGCCGCAAAAGTGAACGTAAGTTCTTCCCAGGCTATGTACTGGTTCAGATGATCATGAACGATGAGTCATGGCACTTGGTTCGTAGTGTTCCACGTGTAATGGGCTTTATCGGTGGTACTCCTGATCGTCCAGCTCCGATTTCTGACAAAGAAGCGGATGCAATCCTGAACCGTCTGGAGAAAGCGAGCGAATCACCAGTTCATAAAACTGTTTATGAAGCAGGTGAGGTTGTCCGTGTTACTGAAGGCCCATTTGCGGACTTCAACGGCGTGGTTGAAGAAGTAGATTACGAGAAGAGCCGTGTGAAGGTTTCTGTGTCTATCTTTGGTCGTGCTACACCAGTTGAGCTAGAGTTCAGCCAAGTCGAAAAAAGCTGATCGTTTTTTGCTCGGAAACAGTTGCGAGGGGCGCGAAATTTGAATACAATTTCGCGCCCTTTTGTTAAACGGGGAGTCTGTTTTCATAAAACAGACGTTTGAACCCAAATTTAGGTATTTAGTAATGGCTAAAAAAGTAGAAGCTTACATCAAGCTGCAAGTTGCAGCTGGTGCAGCAAACCCAAGTCCACCAGTTGGTCCAGCTCTGGGTCAGCACGGCGTTAACATCATGGAATTCTGTAAAGCGTTTAACGCACGTACAGAATCTCTAGAGAAAGGTCTGCCAACTCCAGTAGTTATCTCTGTATACAGCGACCGTTCTTTCACGTTCGAACTTAAGACTCCACCTGCAGCAGTTCTGCTGAAAAAAGCAGCTGGCATCAAGTCTGGTTCAGGCCGTCCTAACACTGAGAAAGTGGGTACTGTTACCGACGCTCAGATCCAGGAAATCGCAGAAACTAAAGCGAAAGACATGACTGGCGCAGACATTGAAGCGATGAAACGCTCAATTGCTGGTACTGCTCGTTCAATGGGTCTGGTAGTAGAGGGTTAAGACAATGGCAAAATTGACTAAGCGCATGCGCGTAATCCGTGACAAAGTTGATGTAACTCGTGAGTATGACATCAACGAAGCTGTTGCTCTTCTAAAAGAACTAGCTACTGCTAAATTCGTTGAAAGTGTAGACGTTGCTGTAAACCTAGGCATCGATGCACGTAAATCAGACCAAAACGTTCGTGGCGCAACTGTATTGCCACACGGTACTGGCCGTGACATCCGCGTAGCGGTATTCACTCAAGGTGCGAACGCTGAAGCTGCTAAAGCTGCTGGTGCTGACATCGTTGGTATGGAAGATCTGGCTGACCAAATCAAGAAAGGCGAGATGAACTTCGACGTAGTTATCGCATCTCCAGATGCAATGCGCGTTGTAGGTCAACTAGGTACCATCCTAGGTCCTCGCGGTCTGATGCCAAACCCGAAAGTTGGTACTGTAACTCCTAACGTTGCTGAAGCGGTTCAAAACGCAAAAGCGGGTCAGGTTCGTTACCGTAACGACAAGAACGGTATCATCCACACCACTATCGGTAAGGTTGATTTCGACGGCGAAAAACTTAAAGGCAACCTGGAAGCTCTGCTGGTAGCTCTGAAGAAAGCGAAGCCTTCTTCAGCGAAAGGTACTTTCGTTAAGAAAGTAACCATCTCTACCACTATGGGTGCAGGTGTTGCGGTTGACCAGAATACTCTGGACGCGAACGCAAACTAATTGCTAGAAGCGGAGAGTTACTGTACAATTCTCCGCTTCAAAATAATGGCTGATGTCCGCTTGTCGGACTTCGTCCAAGACCGTAGGCGTTTCTTTCTTCGGAAGGATACTTAATAAGCCCTACGTAGACGGTGCCAGGACATGATAGATATTATTCTTTCTTGGATCTGCGCCGTAATTACTCTCCTGCTGTGAAGTAGCGAGTGGTGTAAATATAATCCAGGAGCAAATCCAAATGGCATTAAATCTTCAAGACAAAAAAGCAATTGTTGCTGAAGTCAACGAAGCTGCCAGTGGTGCCCTGTCTGCAGTTGTAGCTGATTCTCGCGGCGTTACCGTTGGCGCGATGACTGTTCTACGTAAACAAGCGCGTGAAGCGGGTGTTTACCTGAAAGTTGTTCGTAACACGTTAGCACGTCGAGCAGTTGAAGGTACTGCCTACGAATGTCTACAAGACATTTTCGTCGGTCCTTCACTGATCGGTTTCTCTAATGAGCACCCAGGTGCTGCGGCGCGTCTTTTTAAAGACTTCGCTAAAGAGAACAAAAATTTCGAGATCAAAGCTGCTGCATTCGAAGGCTCTATCACTGACGCTGACGTACTAGCAACACTGCCAACATACGACGAAGCGATTGCACGCCTGATGATGTGCATGAAAGAAGCGTCTGCTGGCAAACTGGTACGTACTATTGCAGCTGTTCGCGACCAAAAAGAAGAAGCAGCGGCATAATTTGCCTTGCTTTTAACTGGTTGCTATTTAAACTAATTGTTGACTTTAAAGAGAATTGTTATGTCTATCACTAACGAGCAAATCCTAGACGCAGTTGCAGAAATGTCTGTAATGCAAGTTGTTGAACTGATCGAAGCTATGGAAGAAAAGTTCGGCGTAACTGCAGCTGCTGCAGTTGTAGCTGGCGGCGTTGCTGCTGAAGCTGCTGAAGAGCAAACTGAATTCGACGTAATTCTGACTGCTGCTGGTCCAAACAAAGTAGCTGTTATCAAAGCAGTTCGCGGCGCAACTGGTCTTGGCCTGAAAGAAGCGAAAGCAGTTGTTGACGGTGCTCCAGCTCCTCTGAAAGAAGCAGTTTCTAAAGAAGAAGCTGACGCTCTTAAAGCACAGCTAGAAGAAGCTGGTGCTTCTGTTGAAGTTAAGTAATTATTGCTTAGCTTCATAGCCTGAAAGGGCTATTGGCTGGTGGCTTTTTAGCCACCGGCCTTTTTGCGCTGTAGGGCAGTAGTGAATTTTACACCCCGTTTAGTCACTACTCTCCATGCAAAACACATCAGATTTAACCCTCTGATGTTCCTACAGTAAACGGCGGTTTATAGTTACTGTCCCATCAGTCTGGACAGTTTGGGTCACTTATCAGCGAGCTGAGGAACCCTATGGTTTACTCTTATACCGAGAAAAAGCGTATCCGTAAGGATTTTGGTAAGCGTCCTCAAGTTCTGGACGTGCCATACTTGCTGTCCATCCAGCTAGATTCCTTCGAGAAATTCATCGAGCAGGATCCAGAAGGGCAATACGGACTTGAAGCTGCTTTTCGCTCTGTCTTTCCGATTCAGAGCTACAACGGCAACTCCGAGTTGCAATACGTTAGCTATCGTCTCGGTGAGCCAGTTTTCGATGTTAAAGAATGTCAGATCCGTGGCGTAACCTATTCTGCACCACTGCGCGTAAAACTGCGTCTAGTGATGTTTGATAGAGATGCACCTGCTGGCACCGTAAAAGACATCAAAGAGCAAGAAGTCTACATGGGTGAAATTCCACTCATGACAGACAATGGTACCTTCGTTATTAACGGTACTGAGAGGGTTATCGTATCCCAGCTGCATCGTAGCCCGGGCGTCTTCTTCGACAGCGATAAGGGTAAAACCCATTCCTCAGGTAAAGTGCTGTATAACGCACGCATCATTCCATACCGTGGTTCATGGTTGGACTTTGAATTCGATCCTAAGGATCTGCTGTACGTACGTATAGACCGTCGTCGTAAGCTGCCTGCATCGATCATTCTGCGTGCACTTGAGTACACTACTGAGCAAATCCTAGACCTGTTCTTCTCGAAAATTGTTTTCGAAGTAAAAGGCAAGTCTCTGGTTATGGAGCTGGTACCTGATCGCCTGCGTGGCGAAACTGCAAGCTTTGATATCGAAGCTAACGGTAAGGTATACATCGAAAAAGGCCGTCGTATTACTGCGCGCCACATTCGTCAGCTTGAAAAAGACGACGTTGCACAAATTGAAGTCCCTGTTGAATATATCGTGGGCAAGCTTTCTGCACGCGACTACATCAACGAGGAAACTGGTGAGATCATCGCTGGTGCTAACCAAGAGCTGAGCCTGGAATCTCTGGCGCTGTTGTCTCAGGCTGGTCACAAGAAGATCGAAACCCTGTTCACCAATGACTTGGATCACGGCCCGTACATGGCTGATACCCTGCGTATCGACAGCACGAGCGACCGCCTGACGGCATTGGTAGAAATCTATCGCATGATGCGCCCTGGTGAGCCACCAACGCGCGAAGCAGCTGAACAGCTTTTTGAAAGCTTGTTCTTCTCAGAAGATCGCTACGATCTTTCTGCGGTAGGCCGTATGAAGTTCAACAGTTCACTGTGCCGCGAAGAGATGACCGGTTCTGGTGTACTAAGCCACGATGATATTATTCAGGTGATGCGTAAGCTAATCGATATCCGTAACGGTATTGGTGAAGTGGATGACATCGACCACCTGGGTAACCGTCGTATTCGCTCTGTGGGTGAAATGGCAGAGAACCAATTCCGTGTAGGTCTGGTTCGTGTTGAACGTGCGGTTAAAGAGCGCTTAAGCCTTGGCGACCTTGACGCGATCATGCCTCAAGATCTGATCAACGCTAAACCTATTTCTGCGGCGGTTAAAGAGTTCTTTGGCTCTTCTCAGCTGTCCCAGTTTATGGACCAAAACAACCCGTTGTCAGAAGTAACGCACAAACGTCGTATTTCTGCTCTGGGTCCTGGTGGTCTGACGCGTGAGCGCGCAGGCTTCGAAGTTCGAGACGTACACGCAACCCACTACGGTCGCCTATGTCCTATCGAAACACCTGAAGGTCCAAACATCGGTCTAATTAACTCGCTTTCAGCGTTTGCACGTACTAACCCGTACGGCTTCCTGGAAACGCCTTACCGTAAAGTTGTTGACGGTAAAGTTACAGACCAAATTGATTACCTTTCTGCAATCGAAGAAGGTCAATTCGTAATCGCACAGGCGAACGCCGTGTTGAACGAAGACGGTTCTTTCGGTGAAGAATTGATTACAGCTCGCCAGAAAGGTGATTCAGGTCTGCACCCACGCGATCACGTTCAGTACATGGACGTTGCAACCAACCAGGTTGTATCTGTGGCGGCATCTCTGATCCCGTTCCTAGAGCACGATGATGCTAACCGTGTACTTATGGGTGCGAACATGCAACGTCAGGCAGTTCCAACTTTGCGTGCTGATAAGCCGCTGGTAGGTACTGGTATTGAGCGTGCAGTAGCGGTTGACTCGGGCGTAACAGCTGTTGCGAAACGCGGCGGTATGGTTCAGTCCGTAGATGCATCACGTATCGTTATTAAGGTTAATGAAGATGAGCTGGTATCTGGCGAAGCCGGTATCGACATCTACAACCTGACGAAGTACACCCGTTCTAACCAGAACACCTGTATCAACCAGCGTCCGTGTGTCATGCCAGGTGAGCCTGTAATGCGCGGTGACGTACTGGCTGACGGTCCTTCAACGGATCTGGGTGAACTGGCACTAGGCCAGAACATGCGTATCGCGTTCATGCCTTGGAACGGTTACAACTTCGAGGACTCCATCCTTGTATCTGAGCGTGTAGTACAGGAAGACCGCCTGACTACCATCCACATCCAAGAACTGTCTTGTGTGGCGCGTGATACTAAACTGGGTAGCGAAGAAATCACTGCTGATATCCCTAATGTGGGTGAAGCTGCGCTGTCTAAGCTTGACGAATCTGGTGTTGTTTACATCGGTGCGGAAGTGAAAGGTGGCGACATTCTGGTTGGTAAAGTAACGCCTAAAGGCGAAACGCAACTGACGCCAGAAGAGAAACTGCTACGTGCAATCTTTGGTGAGAAAGCGTCTGACGTGAAAGACTCTTCTCTGCGTGTTCCTAACGGTGTATCTGGTACGGTTATCGACGTACAAGTATTTACCCGTGATGGTGTAGAGAAAGACAAACGTGCGCTTGAAATCGAAGAAATGCAGCTGAAAGAAGCCAAGAAAGACCTGACAGAAGAGTTCTCTATTCTGGAAGGTGGTCTGGTTGCACGTGTTCGTGGCGTACTAGCAAATGCTGGTTACAGCCAAGAAAAACTGGCGAACATGGATCGCCCGAGCATGCTGTCTCAGACCCTTGACGACGAAGCACTGCAAACTCAGCTGGAACAACTGGCTGAGCAGTACGACGAACTGAAAGCTGACTTCGATAAGAAGTTCGACACTAAACGCCGTAAGATCACCCAAGGTGATGATTTGGCACCGGGCGTCCTTAAGATTGTTAAGGTATACCTGGCTGTTAAACGTCGCATCCAGCCTGGTGATAAGATGGCAGGTCGTCACGGTAACAAGGGTGTTATCTCTAAGATCAACCCTGTAGAAGACATGCCGTACGATGAAAATGGTGAGCCAGTAGATATCGTACTGAACCCACTGGGTGTACCGTCTCGTATGAACATCGGTCAGATCCTTGAAACCCACCTTGGCCTTGCGGCTAAAGGTATTGGTAACAAGATCAACAAGATGCTTAAAGAGCAGCAAGAGTTGGCGAAATTCCGCGAATTCCTGCAGAAGGTTTACAGCCTGGGTGATACTCGTCAGAAAGTCGATATCAGCACAATGACTGATGACGAAGTGCGTACATTGATCCAAAACTTGCGTGCCGGTCTGCCGATTGCAACGCCAGTATTCGACGGTGCACCAGAGCCTTCAATCAAAGAGTTGTTGAAGCTGGGTGATCTGCCAGAGTCAGGTCAGTTGAACCTGTTCGATGGCCGCACTGGTGATAAGTTTGAGCGTCCAGTAACCGTTGGTTACATGTACATGCTGAAACTGAACCACTTGGTTGATGACAAGATGCACGCCCGTTCTACCGGTTCTTACAGCCTTGTTACTCAGCAGCCGCTGGGTGGTAAAGCTCAGTTCGGTGGCCAGCGTTTCGGTGAGATGGAAGTGTGGGCGCTTGAAGCATACGGCGCTGCATACACCCTTCAAGAAATGCTGACTGTTAAGTCGGATGACGTGAACGGTCGTACGAAGATGTATAAGAACATCGTCGATGGCGATCACCGCATGGAACCGGGTATGCCGGAATCTTTCAACGTATTGCTGAAAGAAATCCGCTCGTTGGGTATTAACATCGAGCTGGAAGACGAATAAGCCAACGCTTAATCGTGACTCCCTTCGCGCAAGCCGCGAAGGGAAGTTCCGGTATCAATATGAAGGCGCAGGTAGCCTGCGCTTTTATGGGTCAACTCCTCACAGGAGCCGAATGTGAAAGACTTACTAAAGTTTCTGAAAGCACAGCATAAGACCGAAGAATTTGATGCAATCAAAATCGGTCTAGCTTCACCAGACATGATTCGTTCATGGTCTTTTGGTGAAGTTAAAAAGCCAGAAACCATTAACTACCGTACCTTCAAGCCTGAGCGTGACGGTCTGTTCTGTGCACGTATCTTTGGCCCGGTAAAAGACTACGAATGTCTTTGTGGTAAATACAAGCGCCTGAAGCACCGTGGCGTGATCTGTGAAAAATGTGGTGTTGAAGTCACTCAGACCAAAGTACGTCGTGAGCGTATGGGTCACATCGAGTTGGCTTCACCTGTTGCCCACATCTGGTTCCTGAAATCACTGCCGAGCCGTATCGGTTTGCTGATGGACATGCCTTTGCGTGACATCGAGCGTGTTCTGTACTTCGAATCATATGTTGTGATCGAACCAGGCATGACCGATCTTGAGCGTAGTCAAATGCTGTCTGAAGAGCAGTACCTTGACGCGCTTGAGCAATGGGGTGATGAATTCGACGCTCGTATGGGTGCCGAAGCAGTGAAAGCTTTGCTGGGCAATATGGACCTGAAAGCTGAAACTGAACTTATGCGTGAAGAGCTGGAAGAAACCAACTCTGAAACTAAGCGTAAGAAACTCACCAAGCGCTTGAAGCTTGTTGAAGCATTCCTGCAGTCTGGAAACAACCCTGAGTGGATGATCCTGACTGTACTTCCAGTTCTGCCACCGGATCTACGTCCTTTGGTACCTCTGGATGGCGGTCGTTTCGCTACGTCAGATCTGAATGATTTGTACCGTCGCGTTATCAACCGTAACAACCGTCTGAAACGCCTGCTGGATCTGGCTGCACCTGACATCATCGTACGTAACGAAAAACGTATGCTGCAAGAGTCAGTTGACGCCCTGCTGGACAACGGTCGCCGTGGTCGCGCTATTACTGGCTCGAACAAACGTCCTCTGAAGTCTCTGGCTGACATGATCAAAGGTAAGCAAGGTCGTTTTCGTCAGAACCTGCTTGGTAAGCGTGTAGACTACTCTGGCCGTTCGGTAATCACCGTTGGTCCATACCTGCGTCTGCACCAGTGTGGTCTTCCTAAGAAGATGGCACTTGAGCTGTTCAAGCCATTTATCTACGGCAAGCTGGAAGCGCGTGGTCTAGCGACTACCATCAAAGCTGCTAAGAAGATGGTAGAGCGCGAAGAAGCGGTAGTTTGGGATATTCTGGATGAAGTCATCCGTGAACACCCAGTACTGTTGAACCGTGCACCGACACTTCACCGTCTGGGTATTCAGGCGTTTGAACCAGTGTTGATCGAAGGTAAAGCAATCCAACTGCACCCACTCGTTTGTGCGGCATACAACGCCGACTTCGATGGTGACCAGATGGCTGTTCACGTACCTCTGACACTGGAAGCACAGCTTGAAGCGCGTGCTCTGATGATGTCGACCAACAACATCCTGTCTCCTGCGTCCGGTGATCCTATCATCGTACCTTCTCAGGACGTTGTATTGGGTCTGTACTACATGACCCGTGAAAAAGTTAATGCGAAGGGTGAAGGTCTGTACCTGTCTGGTCCTGCGGAAGCTGAAAAAGCATACCGTACCGGCTGCGCAGAACTGCACGCACGCGTAAAAGTTCGTGTTCGCGAAGTATTGGTTGATGAACTGGGTAACCGCCAAGAAAATATTGGTCTGGTTGACACCACAGTTGGTCGTGCAATGCTGTGGCAAATCGTGCCTGAAGGCCTGCCATACAGCATCGTTAACCAAGCACTGGGCAAGAAACAAATCTCGAATTTGCTTAACACCTGTTACCGTAAGCTGGGTCTGAAAGACACTGTAATTTTCGCTGACCAAATCATGTACACCGGTTTCGCATATGCGGCACTGTCTGGTGTATCTGTTGGTATCGACGACATGGTGATCCCACAGGCGAAATACGACCTGATTGAAGCAGCAGAAGCTGAAGTTGCTGAAATTCAGGAACAGTTCCAGTCTGGTCTGGTTACCGCGGGCGAACGTTACAACAAAGTTATCGATATCTGGGCTGCCGCTAACGAACAAGTAGCGAAAGCGATGATGGATAACCTGTCATTCGACACCGTTATTAACCGTGACGGCGAAGAAGAAGCACAGAAATCTTTCAACAGCGTATACATGATGGCCGATTCAGGTGCTCGTGGTTCGGCTGCTCAGATTCGTCAGTTGGCGGGTATGCGTGGTCTGATGGCGAAACCAGATGGTTCTATCATCGAAACGCCGATCACCGCGAACTTCCGTGAAGGTCTGAACGTACTCCAGTACTTCATCTCGACGCACGGTGCACGTAAAGGTCTTGCGGATACCGCACTTAAGACTGCGAACTCCGGTTACCTGACTCGTCGTCTGGTAGACGTAGCGCAAGACGTGGTAGTTACCGAAACGGATTGTGGTACCTCTGAAGGTATCAACATGATGGCGGTTATCGAAGGTGGTGACGTTAAAGAAGCACTACGTGAGCGTGTTCTTGGCCGTGTGGTTGCAGAAGACGTGCTTAAGCCAGGTACTGAAGAAGTACTTGCGCCACGTAATACGCTGCTTGACGAAAAATGGTGTGACATCCTAGAGCTGAACTCTGTTGACCAAATCAAAGTTCGTTCAGTTGTAAGCTGTGAAACTGACTTCGGTTGCTGTGCAAACTGTTACGGTCGTGATTTGGCGCGTGGTCATATTGTTAACCACGGTGAGGCAGTTGGTGTTATCGCTGCTCAGTCAATCGGTGAGCCGGGTACACAGCTTACGATGCGTACGTTCCACATCGGTGGTGCGGCATCGCGTGCAGCTGCTGAAAGCAGCATTCAGGTTAAGAACAATGGTTCTTTGCACCTGCATAACGCGAAGTTTGTTATCAACAATGCTGGCAAATTGGTGATCACCTCGCGTGCATCTGAGCTGACTATCGTTGATGAGTTCGGCCGTACGAAGGAAAGCTACAAGCTGCCTTACGGTTGTATCTTGAGCAAGCTGGATGGTGATTCAGTTAACGCGGGCGAAACCGTGGCTAACTGGGATCCGCACACAATGCCGATCATCACTGAAGTAGAAGGTCGTATTG
Organism: Enterovibrio nigricans DSM 22720; assembly: GCF_900167155.1. GTDB lineage: Bacteria > Pseudomonadota > Gammaproteobacteria > Enterobacterales > Vibrionaceae > Enterovibrio > Enterovibrio nigricans. The sequence continues at coordinate 11,727 of NZ_FUXU01000014.1, forward strand.
AATTCGCAGACATGGTGGATGGTGTTACCGTTCAGCGTCAAACGGATGAACTGACTGGTCTGTCTTCAATGGTTATTCTGGACGCTGCTGAGCGTACTTCTGCGGGTAAAGACATGCGTCCTACCGTGAAGCTGCTTGATGCATCTGGAAACGCTGTGATGATCCCTGGTACCGATATGCCAGCGCAATACTTCCTACCTGGTAAAGCAATTGTCCAGTTGGAAGATGGCGCAAACGTTGGTGTGGGTGACACGCTTTCTCGTATTCCTCAGGAATCTGGCGGTACGAAAGATATCACCGGTGGTCTGCCACGCGTAGCCGACCTGTTTGAAGCACGTAAGCCTAAAGAGCCTGCAATTTTGGCTGAGATCACGGGTGCTGTTTCCTTCGGTAAAGAAACCAAAGGTAAACGTCGTCTGATCATCACGCCAACTGACGGCCAGCCATACGAGGAAATGATTCCTAAATGGCGTCAGCTGAACGTATTCGAAGGTGAAAAAGTCGAGAAAGGTGACGTAATCGCCGATGGTCCAGAATCTCCACATGATATTCTGCGTCTACGTGGCGTACGTGCGGTAACTGAGTACATCACTAACGAAGTACAAGACGTTTACCGTCTGCAAGGCGTTAAGATCAACGATAAGCACATCGAGACTATCGTTCGTCAGATGCTGCGCAAGGTAACTATCACATCTTCAGGTGACTCTGAGTTCCTAGAAGGTGAGCAGGTAGAATACTCTCGCGTAACTATCGCGAACCGTCAGTTGGAAGCCGAAGGCAAAACTATTGCAAACTTCGAGCGCGATCTGCTGGGTATCACCAAAGCGTCTCTGGCAACTGAATCGTTCATCTCTGCTGCATCGTTCCAAGAAACGACGCGCGTACTGACCGAAGCAGCTGTATCTGGCAAGCGTGATGAACTACGCGGCCTGAAAGAGAACGTTATTGTTGGTCGTCTGATCCCTGCGGGTACTGGTTTTGCTTACCACAAGTCGCGCCAAGTGCGTCGCAACGTGGTAGAAGAGCCAGCGACTCCACAAATTGATGCTGAACAAGCATCACAGGATCTGGCAGCACTGCTTAACGCGGGTCTGAGCGACGATAATTAATCTTCGCTGACTTGATATTAAAAAGGCATCCTTCGGGATGCCTTTTTTGTTTCTAGCGCCCAATGAACCTGTACATTCATTCTCACTGAGCAAATCATCTTGTTCTATGCTGCTCTAGTTATTGCAGATGGCGGAAAGTACCTGTAATTTTCACGGCTAGGGTTGGTATACATTGCTTTTAATGTGTCTTTGGTTGAGAAGCGAGAAGCGAGAAGCGAGAAGCGAGAAGCGAGAAGCGAGGTCAACTAGTAGACCGGCTGATGTGGCCATCAACCGGAAGTCGTATATGGATCTTATGCTCCTGGTGGAATTGCGAGGCTATCAGCGATGAGCTGGATCAGCATGTCTTCCTGTTCGAAACGCAATTCCATGATTTCTCCCACGCGAGAGATATCGTTGTCGAAGCCCGTGAAGTTATCTTCGTTGAGTGTAAAGTCACTGTATTTATCATTGAACGTAAGCAGTGGCTCTGTTGTTTCAACGATGTGAGCGTACAAGGAATCAATTTCCGCATTGCTTGAAAACCCGGTAGATTTCCACCGTGCCATGACCATGTCATAAATCTTAAAATGACCTGCAGAAATATAATCCACCAGCGATTCGCAAAAACGGTTTAACGCCTGCTCTGTCGGTAGACAGTTCCGATTCTCTCCTGACAACCCTGCCATTTTTGAGTATTCGACGAGTAATTCTTGTCGGAGTGTTAGCCAGTAGTCGATGACTTCACTATAGCCACCCCACTGCTGTTGTGCTTTTTCGAGTTTGTTAAGCATGACCACGTCCTCATGATCAGCGCACCTGAGCGCTTATATAGGATATTGGCCATATCAATCAGGCCATCAATTGTCTAACATCAGGTTACTGAATTTAGATTGCCGCAAATTGCAGCGGTTATCAAGGATCGAAACTGCGTTATGTCTGATCGAAATGATCTTGTGTACCTATGTTATGTAAGTAATGGCAAGTTGTGGCTGCCTGATCACAGCTTGCCGATAATCTCTAAATATCAATTGGATAAAATCTCTCCGACGCGCTATGTCGTCGGCTGCCATGAGGGAAAAAAGGTGTATTACACCAATTTCAGTGAAGGGTGTGATTCGGGTCAATTTGAAAGCTTGCGCGCATTGCTCGCCCTGCCTCCAGCCTTGTTTAATCTGGCGGGTAAGGCGATACAGCTCGATTATATGCAGCAAACTCAAGGGTTTTGCAGTTGTTGCGGTGGTGAAAATACGTTTGATACTAACCATTCAGCGATGAGTTGTAGGTCTTGCAATACAGTTTCCTACCCCCGCATTTCGCCCTGCATCATTGTGGCAGTGAGGCGGGAAGGGCAAATTCTTCTTGCGCAGCATCCGCGTCATAAGAACGGGATGTACACCGTGTTGGCCGGTTTCGTCGAAGCGGGTGAAACATTGGAAGCGTGTGTTGCGCGTGAAGTAAAAGAAGAAACAGGATTAGACGTGACAAACATCCGTTACTTTGACAGTCAGCCTTGGGCATTTCCGTCCAATCTTATGATGGGATTTATTGCGGATTATGCAGGTGGTGAGTTACGCCCTGACTATGAAGAGCTGACGGATGCGCGCTGGTTTGAGGTTAATGACTTACCGCTGGTGGCACCAGAAGGTACGATTGCCAAACGCCTCATCGATGCCGTCATCATGAAAAGATAGGGATGCCAAAGCATCCCTTTGTTCTAGCAGGTATGGGCCAGAATCAAGTTATTCACGTTATTTGCTTGCTCCATATGTACCATATGTCCCGCCTCCGCGAGGATGTGTATCTCTGCGTCGCTGATATTTGAGGCGTGTGACGCTGGGATAACAGCATCTGCCTCACCCCAAATCACCAGTGGGGAAGGGATGGCATCCAAATCCAGCGCAACGCCTTGGGAGCTATCAACAAAAAGCTGGTTGGCGAGTGTATCCAGTGACGCCTTCACGCCATCGAGACGTTTATACTTGAGTACGTCATCGACCAGATTACGCGTGACCAAACTGCTGTCTGCAAAAAGCAGCTGTAAGACAGGTTTCAGGCTCTTACGGCTTTCCGAGTCAACAAAACCACGGATATAGTCATTGTTAATTTCCCGTCCAAGACCGGCACTGCCTATCAGGGTCAGCGAAGCCACCTTATCGGGATGGAGCCGTGCGAGTTCACCGCTGATAAGTCCCCCCATTGAATGACCGACGAGATGGGCTTTCCCAATATCCAGCTTATTCATAACAGCCACGACAGCGCTGATGAAATCGCTAAAGCGGATATCTGCTGAAATCGCCGACTGTCCATGGCAGGGAAGATCGAGAGCCAACACGGGCGCATTTTCGGCAAGCGCATCGAGGTTAAACAGCCAGTTGTCCAAGTCGCCACCAAAGCCATGTACCAGTACATAAGGTGTCCCAGACGCGTCGGCATTCACATGGCTGTAGCGAATACGGCCAGCCTCAGTATCAACAAAGGCATAGGTCGAGGTTGCATCTTCCTCGCTGCCCTCTTCGGAGGAAGGCTGAACAAAGCTGGCAACATACGTATCGATTTCTTCATCTGTCACCTCCAAAGGCGCTAGTACACCCAGCAGTGCTTGCACTGAGTAAACATCACCTTCTTCGGCCACTTTGCGTTTTAACAGACCAGCATCCGGTGCTTCCACCTCGCTGGCAATCTTGTCGGTTTCCACATCCATGATCACCTGACCGACTTCAATCGTGTCTCCTTCATCAACATGCCACTCGGTAAGGGTGCCTTCTTTCATAGAAAGTCCCCATTTTGGCATCACAACAGGTATGATTTTCTCACTCATGCGTTGACTCCCACCGTTCGGTTAACTGCGCTGACAATGTCTTCTACCGTCGGCACATAGATATCCTCCAGAGATGGCGAGAAAGGCACCGGCGTATGAGGCGGGGTGACCATGGCAATCGGCGCTTTCAAAGAGGCAAAGGCAAGTTCTGCTACTTGTGCAGACACATCAGCAGCGATAGAACAACGTGGGCTGGCTTCATCGATGCACACCAAACGCCCGGTTTCTTCCACGCTTTCTATGACCGTATCGATATCCAGTGGGGACAGGGTACGCAGGTCAATCACTTCACATTGCACGCCCTGCTTTGCCAGTTTTTCAGCTGACTCCAGCGCACGGTTGACCGTCAGTCCGTAGGAAACGAGCGTGACATCTTTCCCTTCACGCAGCACATTCGCTTCGCCAAAAGGAATGGCATAAGGGGCTTCTGGCACATCAGTCTCTGCACCATACAGGTTCTTGTGTTCAAGGAAGATAACAGGGTCATTGTCACGGATGGACTGAATAAGTAGCCCTTTGGCATCATAGGCGTTCGATGGACAAACAACCTTCAGCCCCGGAATGTGGGTGAATAGAGGGGAGAGCATTTGGCTATGTTGCGCTGCTGCTCTGAAGCCTGCACCACACATAGCACGGATCACCACGGGCGTTTCTGCTTTTCCACCAAACATATAGCGGAATTTGGCGGCTTGATTGAAAACCTGATCGAAACAGACCCCAATAAAGTCGATAAACATCAGCTCTGCAATTGGGCGAATGCCGCTGGTTGCGGCTCCAATTGCCGCGCCCACGTACGCACTTTCTGAAAGCGGCGTGTCCATCATCTGGGTAGGGTGTTTGGCATAAAGCCCTTTGGTTACCCCTAATACACCGCCCCAGGCATCGTCTTCACCTGGCGCACCGGTACCGCCGACAATGTCTTCCCCCATCATGATGACGTTGGGATCGCGCGACATTTCCTGATCGATTGCTTCGTTTATCGCATCTTTGATTGATAGTGTTCTGGCCATCGTTACACTCCTTGTTATTCTGAATAGCTGACGTAGACGTCGGCCAGCAGGGCACTGGTTGGTGGTTGTGGTGCATCGATCGCTGCGCGAACGGCATCTTCGATAAGTGCAGCTACTTCGCCGTCAATGGCGTTGAATTCATCTGCACTGATAAGGTTGGTTTCTTCCACTCGTTGGCGGAAGAGTTTCAGACAGCAGCGGTTAGTTCGGATATCTTCGACTTCGCCGTCGGCGCGATAGGTTTGCGCATCTCCCTCAAAGTGGCCGAAGAAGCGCACCATTTTGCATTCCAGCATTGAAGGGCCGCCGCCATTTCTCGCCCGTTTGATGACTTCTCCTGCTGCTTCATATACCGCAAAGAAGTCGGTGCCATCCACGGTGACGCCAGGCAGACCGAATCCGGTGGCGCGGTCGACATAAGAATCACAGGAAACAGCCCAATCCACTGAGGTTGACTCGGCATATCCGTTGTTTTCAATCACAAAGATGGTAGGGAGTTGCCAGACAGCAGCAAGGTTCAGACTTTCCAGAAACGTGCCTTGGTTGGATGCGCCATCACCGGTAAAACTGATGCCGACACCGCCATGGCCAAGATGCTTCGCGGCAAGGGCTGCGCCGCATACCAAGGGGGAACCGGCCCCCAAAATGCCGTTGGCACCCATCATGCCTTTCGACAAATCTGCAATGTGCATCGAGCCGCCTTTGCCTCGACAGGAACCGGTTTCCTTACCATAGATTTCAGCCATCATGCCGTGCACATCCACGCCTTTAGCAATGCAGTGCCCGTGCCCACGGTGGGTAGAGGCAATGTGGTCGTTGTCGTTCAGGTGCATCATGATGCCGACGGCCGTGGCTTCTTCACCCGCATAGAGATGAACGAAGCCCGGTATGTCGCCGCGGGAAAAGTCGACGTGTAAACGCTCTTCGAAATCGCGGATGGTTTTCATCATCCGGTATGCGTCCAGCAATTTTTCACGAGAGAGAGGTAATGGATTATCACTCATGAGTGTCTCCTTGATGTTGTCATTGTGTTTGCCCAAAGGTTTGATCTGTCACGTCTCAGCCTCCGGGTATGAGGAAGATAAAGGGAATAGAACAAGATGCGTGCCAGCAATAAGGAGGGTTAAACTTTAAGCAAAAACAAATCGTTGCAACTTTTTCTGAAAATTCATGGTGTGGCGTACGCCTCAGTTGTTGCAACAGGTGTGGCGTTAGGAGCCCGTTGCTGTAGTGATTGAGCTAGGCCTGTTTCATCTATGAGAGACGGTTGCGTGAAGCGCTGGACACCCTAACCATTGATGCTTACTCGGAGTAATACTTAGAGAAAGTTAAGGAGAAGTGGACGATGGCAGTAACCCCGCACATCAGTAAACACATCAAGGAAGTGCAAAGCGTTATTGAAGGGAGCCTGACAACTCGCGATGACGTTATCACCGCATCTTGGACGCGGTGTATCGATGATTATCACCTCGATCCTGTCGTAATGCAGGAGGCCTATATCGTTCCACAGACCCAGTTGAAAGAGCACCGAGAGCGACTAGATAAACTTATCCGCACTGCCAAGTACGGTTTAGACTCCCTGTATCACCAAGTTGCCGACCATGGCTATGTGCTGATGCTGACGGACGCTGAAGGGGTGACGGTCGATTATCAAGGCGACACATCGCTTACCTGGGAGCTAAAGAAAGCCGGGCTCTATCTTGGCGCCGAATGGTCGGAAAAACGCGCTGGCACCTGCGGGGTAGGCTCGTGTATATACACCGGAGAAGCACTGACGGTGCATCAAAACGACCACTTTGATGCCACCCACTCACCGCTTTCTTGCACCGCAGCACCTATTTATGATGTCGATGGCACACTGGCTGCAGTCTTAGATATTTCCGCCTTACAAAGCCCGCAACCCAAAGCCAGTCAGGCATTGACGCTGCAGCTGGTCACCTCTTGCACGCGCCGTATCGAAATGGCGGCACTGATGAATAGCTTTCGAAAGGAATGGATTGTCAGGCTCAGTCAATCTCCGGCGTTTTTAGACGTAGACCCCGAGTGTGCCTTGGCAGTAGACAGTGAAGGCCTGATCATTGGAATGACACACAGTGCCCAGCGGTTGTTGTCTGGGATTGGCAATAGCGACTGGCGCAATCCAGACCGCGTGCTTGGCGGGTGCTTCTCCGATTTCTTTAATATCGATATCAACGAGCTGCCTGCACTTAGCCGTGCGTTGCCTACCGAAGAGCGATTGCTTGCGACTATTCATGGTGATTTGTGGTTTGCCCATGCGATAGCCCCTCAGCCTTCATTTATACCGCGGCGCAATAAAGTGATCAGCGGCAGTTTGTCAGCACTTTACGGTGATGATGAAGCTATGGCTGAGCTTGCCAATAAGGCAACCACCTTGTCGCTGTCAGATTTGCCCTTGCTCTTAAATGGTGAAACGGGTACAGGTAAGGAATATCTCGCTCGCGCGATTCACCAAAGCTCCACGCGTAAAAAAGGCCCATTCGTTGCCATCAATTGTGCTGCAATCCCAGAAACCTTAATTGAAAGTGAGCTATTCGGTTATGCCGACGGCGCATTCACGGGGGCGAGAAGTAAAGGGAAGAAAGGCCTGATTGAGCAAGCCTGCAACGGCACCTTGTTCTTAGATGAAATCGGGGACATGCCATTACCGCTTCAAGCGAGATTGCTAAGAGTGCTGGCAGAGAGAGAATTGTTGCCTGTTGGCGCGACAAAGTCGGTGTCCGTCTCGTTCCGGGTATTGGCTGCAACCCACAAGTCTTTGCCAGATCTTGTGCGAGGCGGGACATTTCGCGAAGACCTTTACTATCGCATCAATGGTGCAACGCTGGACATACCGCCTTTACGGGCGCGTTGTGACATCTTGTGGTTGGCCGAAGCAATCATAGCGAAAAACACGAGGCAGCCAGTATTCCTCTCTAACGCGGCGAGAGACATCTTGGTGCAATATGCCTGGCCGGGAAACATTCGAGAACTGGAAAACATTCTTCAGTTTGCATTGGCCTTCTGTCCTGAAGGCGAAATTTATCCACACCACCTGCCAGAACACCTACGGTATACCTTGACCAGCGCTGCTGGTGGGCGACAGGAAAGTGACTCAGCCAACGCGTTAATTGCGGAATTGGAACAGTGTGATTGGAATATTTCTCAGGTTGCACGCGTATTGGGGGTTGATCGCTCAACCATTCATCGTCGCATCAAAAAAGCGGGAATAACGCGGAGATACAGCAATGAATAGTGTTAGACCTAGTGGTAAAAAAACCCGCCGTAGGGAGGCGGGGGTAAGATGCGATTATAGGTACTGTTGATTTTATTCTTTAATTTACAGTTATTTATAGATTTTAAAATGGTCTAATGGCGATAAAATGGCGACACTTTATTTTATGTGGTCATTCCCTTCAAACCGGATGTGTTTTGCCAGCACGAATTCTTGGCCCTTGTATTTGACCATGGAATAAGGGAAGGCGAAGTGGGTTTCTTTGCCGCAAGCGCTGCACTTGTGCTTCCATTGTTTGGGGTTGGTGTGAACCACGCGGGCGCTTTCATCCACTCGGTAAAATCCTTTCCCGCAGTCACAGGGGAATTCAACCAATGTAGCCTGTATCGGCTTTTCCTTTTGCATTGAGATTTCCCCTCTCAGATTAGTTTGGAGGGGTAAAAGATTATCACGTTTAAAAGGCACTTTGGTTGGCTTAGCGTAGAAAACTACTTTTGGACAGAAGCAATTTAGGAAATCACCGTAAATCGTGACTATCAGATTAGTCAAAGTATCTTGAGACCCCAAACTCTTGTTATATTTTGGAGCCAAACGGAACTAAATACGGAGCATAATCAAAGTATTCAGGGTGCGTGACCTTAAGGGTATCACCGTTATACATAGAGGATGCCCTTTCACTTGATACGCTTTTGAACACTTTTCCCTTATAAAAATAGAGAAGGCGATAATCTGCTTTCACAAGCAGTATATCTTTATCCTTTGCATATCGGTAAGGGGTTGCATCATAACGCTCATTGCGAACATCTATCCGCCTAGGGCTTTTTCCATTCTCACATTTTCAATAAATCATGCCATTTTTATATACCGAGTATTGGGGATTATATTCGGTTGATGTCGGAACAGCACCCCGAGAGATCTGAGCCTTCGTAAGGGTACGACATTTGCTTATATCTTTGGTATTTATATCGCCAATTTCAATTTCAGTATGATAAAAAGCGCAGTATGACTGTGGTTTTCCATTGTATAACTCAACGATACCATCGTTAGACTCTTGGTAACTAAATGATCTCTCTATAGAGCCTTGAATAGCATGGCAAACGCTCAGTTTTTCTTGCTTAGACAGCTCATAAGCAACAACTTGATCAAATCGTAGAGCTTCTCTTTTTTCCTTTTTTTGCATCTGCCCAATAATTAGGAGCACAATGAAAAACAAAAAGTAATTCAACCATTTTTTGATAGCTCCACTCCTCCTGCTCGGTAAAAAAATCAACAATTCAACATAAATATACCACGTAAGACTTAAATACTTGTTATACGCGCTTCAAGGGATCGCATCATAACTGTATCTACCCGCTTCGACAGTTACCCCTTTAAATTCTTTCCAAGCTTTGAGTTGTCTTTCATAGTACTCAGAACCGATTGTTAAATGTGTCCCCATTGATATCAGTCCTTTGTCGCTAATTCTAACAACCCTTGAGGATGAACAAATCTCTGCTTGTTGGTATAGGAAATCAAAAACATGTGTTTTTGTCGACTTACCTCCTAAATCTCGGAATCGTTTCTCTAGTTTCGCATTAATTATTTCTTTGATCGCTAACTTTTCGTTTTCTTTCATGCGTGCTCCAAAAATGATTCCTACAACTTGGCTGAAGTCATAGTGAAATAAACGCTGAAAGTTAGTGAGTGATGATTCTCTAGAAATATACTTATTAGGTTGCGGGAGCATTAAGCGAGCTTCTTGCTCATATGCCCAACACTTATTCTTGGTTAATAATTGGCTTTGAATTTTTGCATGGAAACCTAAACGCTCTTCCTCAGTTTCAAACTTATACCCAGTATTGTAGGAAGGTAATAGATAAAAAGCATCAATGGCTTCTAACTGATTATCATACTCAATTTCTTCCACCTTAAATTTGTTACCAATTAAACTCGTATGCCCCTTACTTATTGATACTCTATCTTTCCCACGACTAGGGCATTGATATAAATAGCCATTAATCGGTCGATAAATCAAACAATAGCCAGTATGACTCGATGCATAATGGGACCACATGAGCATTTCATTGTTACAGGTTGAAAGTGAAACAGAATATCCAGCACTAGGAGCATAAAGCGATAACAGGGCTTTAAGTTGCTTTTGCAACTCTCCAAATTTCTGCAAATCAGCCATATTGATTACGCTATTCTTAAATATGCTTTCAGCTACCTTTACTGAGTGTTGGTCATACTCTTCGAGTAACTGCTCCACCGAAATGGGGCATATGCTATTAAAGTATCTTGCTGCCAGCTCTGACCACACTTCGTTTTGCCAAAGTGATTCAATGACACGAAACCAAGTGCTTTTACTATCCTTTGGAAATTCAAATTTTGACTGCATATCGATAGGATCATTTAACTCTTCCCTAGATGCAAAATACCATTCGTCGTAAATGAGTCCCTTTTGAGATAAGAGCCCCGGAGAGCGATATCTATAGACGTGCATTTTTATAAAACTCCTCTGAAGCGTAGTGAGTCACTCTTAAATATTGTTAGGAAAATTTCTCAAAAAGTTTCAAAAGCCGATCATAATACTCCACACCATCAAGAACATAGTCTTGGAACGCGTCAGGTGATTTATTCGAACCCAAAGCTGAAATGTTTGATTCGACATCCTTTACAGCTAACTTCTGAAGGTCTCGAGTTGCAGGTAACTGTGTGGTTGAGTCAAATGGTGTTGAATATGACTCATGGATAGTTTTTCGACACAAGCACCCAAGAGCAAATAATTGGTTTCGTAATAAAACATCGAGTGTCTCTTTGAGTTCATTGGTCAACTCTTTTTCAATACCTAGGTCTTTTATTACTCCGTAGATGTTCCAGAAATTGTCAATTCTTTCATCTTTGTTAGACCCTTCGTAATAAAAGCCATTACTCACAGGGTTTCTGACTAATTTGATGTGCATCTTAAGCATTTCAATCGTTGATGATTTTAAACCCACAACGGTATTTTCAAGCTCAGATTTAACTTCTCGCAGCTTAATGATATTGCCACCAATAGATAACTCGGATACATCTTTCCAGAAAGCCGTTATTAATGATAGCAGCGCAATCCCGAAAGACAGCGCCACGAACTCACTTCCGTTTAGATAACCGTGTACTAATAGTAAAAAGGAGAACACTAAACCGATTCCCCCTATCGCTATCAAAAACACAATGCGCAAATACTTCAAATGAACTCCTTTTGCCTAACGCTTATTAGTCGAAAATTGTCGTCTCTTACCCTTACATAATGCACTCTTATTCATACTGGTTCAATTAATGATCAATAAGTTAGAGCGCGTAAAGGGGTACTTGGCTGCAAAGTGTCGCCTAACGACAGGAACGCTACGCTTTCAACTCAAGCGAATAAATTTGAGTAGAGAAAATTCAGATTAACAAGATATGAATGAGTAAAAAGTCTAACAAGAAAAGGGGCATAAACGTGCCAGAAAAGATGAGGCTGACACGAGTATGGACAACTTTGAGTTAAGAATAACGTTTGCGACTGCCCAGCTCAGACAACTTCTGGTAAGGGAAAGTGAAGCAGACGACTTTGTTGTTCGAAAACAATGGCTGCGAATGCAGCCAAAAGAGAGCTATTGCCTATTGACCGGAGAAGGGCTCATATGTGTTATAACTCTCTTGCTACAATTGCTAGTTTTTCTAGGAAAGACTCACAGACAGCATCAAAACAGTCTTGGTCTGCGCAAAACTCATCTACTGTATATTTCTTAGGTGCATCCTCGTCTAAGAATTTAGTCAAACTATCTCGCATATTCAGTATTAGCTGAAAATCAGGCTTAAGTTCTGGAAAATGAACATTCACGAGCATGGTCAAAGCATCAAACTTTTTACTGTTATCTCGGAAATTATCAGTCACCAACTCACTAATTTGGTTGAATGCTAACTTTCCGACAAAATATCGAAGATGAAACAAGTACAAGTTTGTCACATCTTTATGCCAGCGAAATAATGCTAAATATAACTCTTCTGATTTAGCCAACTTTGTATCTTTGTTGCTCTGCGTTACCACTCTTTCATGAGCTTGATTCAAACTCTTAGTATTAAACCAATTGGCAAGGAAAACGCCAATAATCGTCGATATGGCTGCAATCGATGCTCCAACAATCGGAGCAAAATCAATGGGATTTTCTGTGCTCATACTACCTCTGAGTTATAACGCTTCAATAACCGGCGCAGCTTTGCTGCGTCCGGCGCCGAAGGCGCGTAGTTGATTGACTTGTTGAACCCATTACCACCGACGAAACTGATTGATAGCTTCTTCCAGCCCTCTTTGATCATGTGAAGGCTCACCATTGGAAAGGCTGATTATCGTTGAAATGCACATAGTAGAAACTGGGATGCCGTCGTCAGATGGCGTTAGGGTGTTACTTAAATGACGGAACGTAGCATTACTTACTGCTTCGCTGTAATCGGCTTTTAATACGTTAAGTAATGGCCGGATAACATCGAGAACTGCCTGACCATATTGGATAGCTTGCTCTTTGCTTGGTATTTTACCCTTGTGAATGACTTCATTACGAAATTTGACCTTGTTATTGCTTAGCAAGGTAGGTTTTTTTCCAGTTTCTTGAAGATGGAGGAATATGAACGCACCAAGCTGCCTTTCAGATTGATTAGAAACTTCTTTCCACGCATCTTGAGTTTTATCCCAATCTATATTCTTTGAGATGCATACTACTTTGATGAAAAACTCGTAGAACCGCTCTAGCGAAGAAGTAAAGGATGAAACCGCTTCACGGTAGTATCCATCTAAGATGGCATAGGCTCCGATATCGAAAAGAATTTCAAATTTCTGCTGTTGTAATAAAGTGACAGAAGAGTGGCCTTTAGGGCAATTTATTTCATAACGGCCATCATCCCTAAACTCTACCGTGGCAGTGATCATTGCATTTGCAATGTCTTCTTGCATGCATTTAGCACACGTTACTGGCAATTTCATGAGGGTATAACAATTTATTAGATCCCAAAGTGGGGCAATTAAACACCCCACTTTGGGGCAATTAAACACCCCACTTTGGGGCAATTAAACACCCCACTTTGGGGCTTTTTACGCATCTAACGGAAACTAGATTGCTTCACAAGTCATTGTTTTACATATAGTACCACTATATGCAATATAATCGCGAACGAGAAAAAACGACAAAATGGGGTATTTCCACATAAATCGCGTTTGGCATTAGGAAATCTATCGAAAACTAATGAGACAACAATGACGAGGTTTGCTGTTTCAAACTTACTTTGGGGCAATGTTGAGTTAGCCAACATCGCCAACTCATAAGTTGCACTAATGCTCTAGGAAAACTATACCCGCCTTGATAATAGTTACTCTTGTGTGCCTGTTTTGAAATTTTTCCAACGGTCGGTTTTTGGCGTCGGTGCCAGTGCTGGCGCGGGTTTGTCGTGGTTGTTGCTGATCGTTGTTTTTGGTCGTCTGATCGTCTGTTTTGACCACGTAAACCGCATTCATTCCACTTTATTCAATCACTTACGTTTAGCACCTTGCGCTTTCGGTGATCGTTAAAACTGAAAAACACTGAAAAAAAGCGCACTTTTTGAAATTCCTGATCATTGACCAAGCCCCAGCAGCGGTGCGGGTTGGCGGTTTATTTTTGCAGAATTCAAAACTGAAAAAAAAATCAGATCGCATACGTCGCGGGAGGGGAGGAGGAGCGCGTTTTACGTGGCGGAAAGGTTCACGTGTGCGGATTACGTGGCCGCTGTTTGGCGCGTGGTGATGCGTTCGTGATTTGTGCGGTGTGGCTGGGCAAGATAAACAAAGCGCCTCTGTGTGAGGCGCTTGGGTGGCTTGTTTTACGTGGGTTTATTTGGTGATGGGATCTAGCCTGCCTTTTAGGGCGGTAGATGCTTGGCCGTGGCCTGTCATGTTGTCTGCTTTATCTGGTGCACTGGTTGGTGCGCCTGTCTCTGGGCTTGAGTGTTTATGGGCGGCGCAGGTGTCGGCCAGTTCTGTGACTACTTGCATCAGTTCACTTAGCAGCTTGAGCACGTTCTCACCGCTTGAGCCAATCCATGTCTTTGGGGCGCGGTGGTCTTGTTCTGTTTTGGCGCGTACTTCGTGCAGGTCGCAATGAAGTTGGGCCAGCTTATCGGTGATGTTTCTGAAATTCCCTTTTTCGTCCACGTGCTGATAAACGCCGGGTCGCTGTTGGTATCGGCTTTCGCCCGCTTTGATGGCGGGTAGCTTGCAACCCAGTGGCAACACGGTGCGAATGAAGGGTTTATCCGGTTCGCCGTTGAAGAAGGCCACTTCCACGATTGCGCCAATGGCTGGCGGTTCTAGCCTTCCGGCCTGTTCGCCAATGCCTGGTACTGGCAGTGGCACGGCTTGAAGGGTTGGAATGTCTTCACGCTCCATGAATTTGCCATCCAGCAGTTTCACGTCTGCGGCGTAGTGGGGATAAAAGCGATCAGATAAATCGCCTTCGCTGGGCAATTCTGTCAGGGCCACGACTTTGGCGGCGTGTGGCAGGTGCCAGTTGCCTGTCAGTTCGGGAAAAAGGCGGTAGATAATGCGCTTTATCGCGTTTACGTCCATTCGATGATTGTCTCTGTTCCTGTGTGTTCGACGGTTGCCAGCTTACGGCCATTCACTACCACGCCGGGCTTTAGGTGTGGAATGCAATTCATGGTGGCTTTTTTCAGTGCTTGGTTGGGGTTCATGATGTTGTTTGGCAGTTCAACGGGTTTGTCTGCCCAATGGGAATCAGACCAACTGCCCACGTAAATTTTGCCGTCGCCTTGTTGTTGCCAGGTGTAATCAGGAATGCTGAAGGCTTGGCCGATTTCATCTAACAGTCGGTAGCCGTTCCCTGTTGAGTAAAAGCAGGGGATCGCGGTTTGGCTGTAGGCTTTATCTGGAAAGACGAACTGCAAGCCCGTTTGTAGTCCAAGGTTGCTGAGTACGCCTGCCAAGTTAGGGTGACGCATGACAACATGCCATTGGTGATACAGCACGGCGGCCAGTTCACGGCAGAAGATTTGCACGAAACCGGGGTTGCTTGGTGATACTCGCTCAATGTAGCCCGTAAACACGCGCTTAACGGAATCGCCCCAACCAAGTTCAATAGCAATGATTTGTTGTGGGTTTGCGTCGCCTTTGATGGTGAGTTGCGCCCGCCCCGGTGCGTTATCGGAAAAGGTCAGCCGATGTTGGCTGACTTCCATTAGTGTGTTGCCTTTCCAGCATTGGATGCGAAATTTTGCGTTATTCATGCCAACGCCTTATCCAAATCTTGTAGCACGCCCATAAAGCCGGTCATTTCCACTTCGGTGTCCGGTGGCACGTCAGCAGTCGCGGTTGGCGGTGGCGCAGGTGTCGCTACGCCTGTGGCTTTTTGTTGTGCTGCGGGCTTTGGCGGCTCGCGTTTTTCGGTTCGCTCTGAAATGCTGAGGTGTTCAACCAGTTCAAAGGCAATGTGCCACTGACGTAGCTGGGCATCTTCCTGTGCGGTCACGGTGCCCTGAAACTTCACCTGGCTGATTTTCAGCGCTTCAGCAGTGCGGTTGCCAATTCGATAGATCACGCGGGCGCTGTTGCCTTTGGCGCGGGCGAGTGTGTATAGGCGGTTAAGGCTTTTGGCCTGTGTGAAGGGCAATGTGCCAGTGACCACCAACACGGTGGCTTTGTCGCCTGTTTCGGCTTGGTCAGTGGCTGCAGAACTGCCGGACATGTCCTGCCAGGCGAGTTGCTGACGGGCGGTGACTTTTAAGCCTTTCAGCGGGATTTGGGTTGCGGATAGGGTAAGCATTTATGTCCATCCTGGCGGTGTCGGCCAAGGATGTGCCGCTTTGATTTTTTCGACAAACCCATCCGCCTGCTTTTCGATGGCTTCTGCTTCGTCATCCAATCCTTTGCGCTTTAATCGGTACGCTTCCATATACAATGGGTCGGAAAGACGCGTGTATTCTGAGCGGCGTGCGTCTACAGTCTCTTCATAGCGGTGTTCAAAACGGATCTGCTCGTTGGTTTTCCAGCCTTGAGGTGTCCACTCATCGAACGGTGAAGTGGGTTTGTCTACCGTATAATCGTCCGTCACCTCGCTAACATCGCTGAACACTTTTTCCGCCTGCGTTTCTTTATGGTATGCCGCGATTTTTTGCGGCTTGGCTTCGACAGTCCACGTTTGGTTTTCCAGGTCAGCGCGGCATTGTTGGTTTTCGGGGTTGTGCTCGGGTGCGGGTTCCCACAATGCAAACTTGGGTTTGATGTAGTCAGGATATCCAGAAATCAGAGAAACAGGCACCGCGCCAGTGAAAATCAGGGTTGTTGGATTGAATGCGTAAGCAGTTTTCATGCGGATGCGCCTCCGTTGTGGCCCCGGTGGATGAATGCTCCGATGTTGATAGTTTTAGGGCGGTTTTCATTTGCGGTTGGTACTACACGGGAAGCCTTAAAGTCCACCGCAGGTGCCACTAATGCGCCACCTGCAGTTGTCGTCGCGTTAGCCATAATTTGTTGGCCTCCCAAAATACCCATAGCTCCATGTCCCTGCGTGAACATCCATCCGTTGTTCGTGTAGAAAGATGCTGTAATATCTCGCATCGCGTCACCTTGCGTTTCACCATGCGCCACACCCTCCGGCGCACCACGCAAGAATGTGCCCAAATGCAAATCCGGCGTGGTAAATGTCGAAACGCCATCACCGTCACCGTACTTTCCAGCGTATTGGAATGGGTCTGCATCTTTCAGCGCTTGCGATACCACTAAACTGTTGTCTACAGCGTGTTGCCAAAGAATCGCATCGACGTCGCGTGAAAGCGCCATGTCTCCACGCGCAGGCACCTGCCAGGGTTTTGGTGTCGCGCTGAACGAGTATTCAGGATCGCCAACCTTACCGCGCAACATTTTGGCTTCAAGCTCGGCCAGCTCCGCTTTCATCTTCCCGCTAACACGCAAATCAGTAATCGAGCCATCCGCTTCAACCCGGGCTAGCTCTGCCACGTAATGTTCGCGGCCTTCGGCGTCGGTGTAATCGGTGAGCGCGTCATTGGTGGCGACCACATCAAACAGGTTTTCATGCGTGGAAAGTGCGCTGCCGTCTCGGTAGGCATCCAGCCACAGAGTGATCGGCTTATTGGTGATGGTCTGCACCATTTGCGCCGCCAGTTGCACGCGCAGGCCGCCGAGGTAAACCACACCCGGTGCAATCAAATACTTGGTTTGGTCAACGTCGTGGCGGGTTACGTCAAAGCCATCAATAAACGCCGTGTGGCCGTAATTGTCCAAGCAGTGCAGGCGGTGGTCTTCGTCCATGCCTTTCAAACGGGCTTGGTAGTCAATCTGCCAAGTTGCGGCGTCCACTGTCACTTGCGCAGCGGCGGCGGCCCCGTCGAATTGCATCAACATGGACTTGGTTAGCGCCATGCCCGTTTCTTTGGTTTCAGTGGCTTTATACACCACCATGCCGCAACTGTTTGGCACGGCCTTGTCACGCAAAAACATGGCGTTGAACGTGAACGGCTCAGTGCTGCCCGGAATGACGACCGAATACACCACCGCATTACTGCCGGACTTGCCGATTTGGTCAACGTCCTTTTGGTGAACCCATTGGCCTTGCGGCGGCAGTGTCACTGTGCGGTCAATCGGCTGACTCAAATCGAGATCAGGAATCATGGCAAAAATGATTTCATTGAGGTCAGTCGGCTGACTGAGTGAAACCTTGTTTTGCAGATACTTTTCAAACTCTAACGGGATAGCCACTTGGCTCATAGTTAACGCTCCCTTTCCTTACATTCGGCGCGTCATAGACGCCACAAAAATCTGTTGATGATGTTCGATGCTTTGTTCACGCACCGCCACGGCGGTTTCGTTGCAGGCTTTGGCCGCTTCCAGTGCGAAGCGATGCCCAAACGCCGCACTGTGCATGTGCAGCGTGGCTGGATAAGTCACATTGAATTGATAGCGGCGGCAGGTGCGCCCGTATTGGCGAATCATGGCATTCATTAGCCAGTTCTTTTGCGCCAGTTCCCCGTCTGCGGTTTCAATCGTCACCACATCCCATTGCACAGGGTCTTGGCGTTCATGGATTTCCACCCAATCCACACCTAGCTTGGCGAACATGTTTTTAAAACCGCGTGTTTCGCCAGCATGACGGGCGAACGGGTAGGCATTTGCCACACGGATGCGGAAAATCATTTCGTCTTCACGTTCCAGCGGGGTAATGTCCCGCTCCCATGCCATCAGCTTCACAATGCCAATGGGCGCGGTGAGCGCATCAAACTGGGTTAAAGGCAGGCGCAATGCTTCATCGACTTTCAGCCAGTAGTTTCGAAGGGCGCGGGCAAACTTCACCAGCTCGCCGCGTCCCATCCAATACTTGAACTTAATTTCAGGCAGCTTCATGCGGTTAGCCCTGCAAGTTCACGGTTAGCGTGCCAAGGCGCGGAATGGTCAGATGGCTGACAATATCCGCCTGTTCAAACTTCACCGATTCCAAACCAGGCAGCAGGGTGTGCAATTCACCCTCCAAGCGTGAAAAGCTGAAACGGCCAACCGGCTGGGTGCGCGTCACGGAGTAATCGAGGTTTTCGCGGAAAGCCGATTCAGTGATCAGTTCCACGTCTGTTTTTAACGCTTCACGTTCAGCGTCTGTCAGCACAGGCTTCGGCCATACCAACACCGTGATGTTGTGCTGCGTTTCCGGCATGGCTTTCACGGTCATGCCATCGCCGTGGCCGTGTAAACCTTCGTCGATGCGCGCTTGCAGATCAGCAATCAGTTCTGGTGCGGGGTTGCCGGTATCAAGCAGAATCAGCGCGTTTGCGGTGCCGGGGCCATTCGGCGCACCGTGTTCGAAAAACACGTTATCGGTTTGAATGCCTTCCGCCTCGGTGAGAATGGCGCGGTAAGCAGCATCAATGTGCCATTGCGCTACCGCAGACCACTGATTGCGCACACGCAGGCGCAATTCGTCTTCATCTTCTTCGTCGGCACCTGCTTCAATCAGCCAGTCTTCTTCATTGGTGGCTGCCGCAATGCCAGAAGGGACAGAGGGCAACACATGGAAATACCCAGCGCCGAGGTTATAGGCTGCGCCCGCTTCTTCCGCTTCCACAATGGCGTCCACTGTAGTGTCGTTCTCCGGCATCACCGTATCTTCCAGCACTTTCACGCGGTAGATTTTGCCGTTGATGACATCAGTTTGAACCCAAGTGTCTGCGGGAATTAACAGCGCTGGCCCTTGAATGGCAGCCCGTTGAAACACCACTTTGCCTTTGGCTTTATTGGCAGGCTTTGGCTCTACATCCACGCCCCATGCCTTTTGCTTTAGAAACTCGCCCGAGACTGTCGCCAAAAACATGTTTGGCAATACAAAGCCGATCAGCAACTTTTCAACCAGCCACACAGTGCAGGTGATCACCGCTTGCTCAATCATGCGCCAGAAAGGAGAAAAGCGGCTGTCGTTGTTGATCACGCTGCCTTCTTTTTCCATCTCTGCTTTCAGCACTTTGCGCCAGCCGTCGTGGTCGGTTGGAATGCCTGCGTCTTTGACGATTTGCTTATAATCAGGCTTTGGAATATCAGCCATTGCTCACCTCAAGTTTCAACGCGCCGAACTCGCGGGTATCGGCAAAAATCCAGATTTGGCCCAGCTTGGGTTCTTCCAATGTCACTGTGCCTGGCACCAGTCGTGTTTCTTCTTCCACCAAGAGTTCGATTTGCTTTTTGATGTCGGCACGGCCAGACGGGGAATTTTCACCCACTAGGGCCACGGCCAAGCCGCTTTCAATAATCGCGTGCTTAATGTCTTGGGCGATCACCTGTGCATCTTTAATCAGTACCGGGTTGCGTCCGTCGTCCAGCTTCACGTCACCGTTTTCAATCAGCATATCTTGGTAGATGTAATCTCTGCTCATGGTGCGGCCATCTCCAATTCGTGGGCAAGGTCTTGCGGGTTGTTGACCTGTTGCGCGTAGATGTTCACGCCGCCATAGTGAGTGTTTCGGCCTTGGTTGTTATAGGTCGCCATTTGACGCGCCACACCGCCTTGCTGAACCTGCGCACGTGGGGTGGCTTGGCGAACCGCTTCAATTCTTCGCCCCGGTGTTTCGTCTTCTTCACCAAAGCCCGGAATCCAATCAACCAGCCCTTTCACCGATTCCATGGCTGCATTGAATCCGCTGTTCAGCCATTCAAACAGGCTGCCGAATACCGCTTTCAGTTCGTCGCCAATGGCAAACAGACCATCAAAGGCGGTGAAGTCAGTGAAGCCGCTGGTTACCCATTTCCAGCCACCATAAATGGCTTGAAAAGCGGCGCGGAAAGGGGCGGAAAGCAGAGTGATGGCATCAAACCAGGCGGTGTCACCAAAGCTGGCTTTCAGATCATCCCAGTAGTAGGTCAGCGCACCAATAGCCGCGACTGCCGCCACACATGCACCGACAATCAGCACAATTGGGTTAGCTGCAATCACAATGTTCAGGGCCAGCATTGCGCCTTTGGCAAAGGCCAGCGTTTTGGAAAGCGCACCGAATGCGAAGGTCACCACTTTCAGCAAAGGCGCACCGAGTGACACGGTTGCCCACAGCATTTTGCAGGCACCTGTCAGAATGGTGAGCACACCGCCAGCGGCGACAAGGCCGAAGAATCCTAGCGCCGCATAACCCAACCACTTGGTGATGTTTGGAAAGACTTTTGTCCATTCCACCAATTCCATGGCACCGTCTGCCAAGGTTTGCACCATAGGCAACAGGGAAGGCAACAACGCCGTACCAATCGCCGCACGAATGGCGAAAACACCCGCCTCCATGCGTTCCCATTGGTCTGTCATCGCCCCGGCCATTTGTTCGGCCACGTCCAACCCTTGCACCTTGCCGAGTTGGTCAATTGAACCTGCCAGCCCTTCGGTGTTCTGCATCAGCAGTTGAATCATTGCCACGGCTTCTTGCGAGCCGAACGCCTTGGAAAGCTCCGCCGATTCCGCCACAGAAATGGTGTCACCGAACTTGCCTTTCAGTTGGTTGAGAATATCGACAATCGGCAGCAGTTGGCCTTGCGAGTCGGTGAACGACATGTTCAACGTGTCTTGTGCTTTCGCCGCACCTGCAAGGAAAGCGCGGTACTTTGTCCCCGCTTCACTGCCGCTCATGGTGGCTTGCAGCGTACCGAGGATCGCCATTTGTTCGGTCATACCCACGCCCACTGCAGTTGCCGATGCACCCACAGAGGTAAAGGCCGAACTCATTTCAGCACCGGTGGTTTTGAACATCTGCACCGCTTTGGCGGTTTGACCGCCGAGCATGTTCACCCAGTCGGCTTTCCCCATCTCATTGGCTGAGTTCTGGAAAATGCCGTACATGGTACCCACGTAGCTGGTAATCGTGGCCGTGTCTGCTTTGGTCGCTGCCGCCAGCACACCTGAAGCGCGGGTGAACTCGGAAAGTTCATTCCCCGCCAACCCTGCAATGGCTGATTGAATGTCATAAGACGCGCCGACGAACTCCGCCGCCGACTTGCCATATTCAACCGAGAATTGCAGCGCCGTTTCTGCCAATGTCTTCAACTGCGCATCAGCCACACCGAGTGATTTCACTTCACCCAATGCGCGGTCCATATCAATGGCCGGTTGCAATGCCTGTTGCAGTGCAATACCTGCACCTGCCACGCCAGCCGCACCCGCCACCATGGTGTGTGTGCCGTCGCGGTAGCTTTTTGACATATCAGTGAACTGCCGTTGGATGTTGCCAAGCGGCTTGCTGATTTGGTCAATCAGGCCAACGGTGAAGCGAAGCGGTTCAGGTAGAGACATTCGTTTATCCTGCAAAGGCTTTGGCGGTGCCGTTTGTCGTTGCCATGCTCGCGTTATCCCAATATTGCTTTTCAAGGAATACCGCACGCGCAAGGTTTATTTCTGTGTCCGGTTCATGCGGCAGCCACTTGCGCCGCCATGCGTACATCTGGAGTAAGTCGCTGCTTTCCAGCGACTTCACCAGGTCTTCTATTTTTTTACGGTGATTGCCACCTTCGGTGCGTACTCGCCTACCACCGCACCTGCGATTTGGAGCATTGCGCCAGCGTTGTCTTCATCCAGTTGACGCAGCACGTCTTTTGCTTCATCACCTTCAGCAGCTTGCATCACGAAGTTGTGGGCAGAATCGACCAACTCACCACGCGCCATTGCGCTGATGTATTCGCCATAGAGTTCAGGCGATGGGGTGAAGGTGATATCAGTGCCAGCGACGGCCAGAACGATTGCTTTGCTCATGGTTATTTCTCTCTATCTAACTTGGTTTCAAGACGGTCAAACCGCCCGTTGATGGATTCTTTCAAGTCGTCCACCGCTTCACGCAATTCATGTTTGGTGGCGTACTTTTCGGCGTTGTCGCCGCGCATCCTTTCGATTGCTAATTCGTTGCTATGGGTGCGTTGTTCCAGTTCTTTTGCTGTGGTGGCGGATTTCTCAGCGCGTGTGAACACAAAGGCAATCAGCGACAGAAGAAAACCAGCGACCGCAATCAACACGCGCCAATCTTCCATTTAGCCCCCTTTAACGGCCTGTTTCAGACCACCAAGGATGCCCGCAGGGGCAAGTCCTTTTGCCACCTGCTTATCTTGGCTGCGCTTGTGAATGCTGATACCCAGCACAGCAAGCGCGACGCTGAATAGTGGGGTTAAGGCCACCACTGCGTTGATCACCGCTGCCGCCTGTTCTGGCGAAGCAATCAGGCACACTGCAATACCAATAAAAATCGACACCCACGCTACACACATGGCGTAACCGAAGGTTGGCCGCCAGCGGCGCACAAACGGGTCATTGCTTGCCAGCTCTGCTTGCATCACTTTGGTCTGCTCGGTGATCGCCAGCTTGCGTTCTTCGCTTTCCAACTTGGCGTGCTCAAGCGCTAACTGCTTCAGTTCACGCTCATGCTCGAATTCAAGTTCCTGCACCTTCCGCACGGCTTCTGGGTTTGTCGCCAGCTCCATGCCAATGGCTTCGGCGGTGTTCTCTACACCCAACTTGCTGGCAACCATTGCGCCCACGCTTGCCCCAACAGGGCCACCAATCACCGAGCCGATCAGCGGTGCAACACTGCCTAGAATCCGTTTAACGTCTTGCCACATGTTCCTAGTCCTTCTTGATGGTGAGCATGGCGGGTTCGCCGCCCAGTTCTTTCATCAGCGCATCAAACGCTGCGCCTGATTTCATTACCCCCCATTCGCCGTGCAATTCACCGAAGTGAACGCCCGGTGCCAAACAGCCTTGCAACTGGCTTGGCAGGTTGGCTTTGTGGATCAGAATGTGAGTGCGCAGGCTTGGGCCGTAACGGGTCACACCCAGCGTGCGCGCTTCCAGTGCGTAGCAGCTGCCAAACTTTGGCGAGTCATGCGGCAGCAGTTGGTAAGTACCTTCTGGAATGCAGGATTTACCCGGCGCGTTGTTCAGGTCGGCACGTTCCGCCATCACACATACCTGTGAGCCATCTTGACGATGCAGCGTGCCGAAGGAGCCTTCATCGAAGTAGCGGCGGTTTAAAATGAAATGTTTCAACGTTTAGCCCTCAGTTCGACAAGCTGCTGACAGTCCACACAGGTGCAGCAATGCGGTAACGCGATTCGGCGTGCTTCGGGGATTTCCGCGCCACATTCAAAGCAGTGCGTTTCGCCAAATGGGTGTTCGCGTTTCGCTTTGGCATTGGCTGCCAACTGGTTAGCCAATGCCACTTCGGTCTGTTTGGTTTCGTTATCGCTGGCATGGTCGATAAAGTCCGGCATGATGATTACCCGATAATGTCGATGGTTTCTTCAGGGCGCAGATACGGCACACCGTTGATGGTCACAAAGTCGGGGTCAGTAACATCGAACTGCACCTTGTGAACCAGCGCATTGCCCCCGTTGCTATCCGCATCAATCAGGCTGGAGATTTTCAACTTGATGCCGAACATCTCCACCTTCAGTTCGTCACGCTCAGTCTTGCCAAAGCCCATGGCGTCGAAAGGTTTTAAGCCACGGAAGGAACCCGCCCCTTTCGCCACCTTCATCAGCAGGTTGAAATTACTGGTGTTCAGTTCCAGTTCGCCGCTGGCTTCCACATCCCCTTCCACGTAGCCATCAGGCACGCCATTGGTTTTGGTCACGGCACTGTTATCGGTGATGTCCAGCGTCCACTTCTGCGCTTGCAGCTTGAGGCCATCCATCATGAATTTGAGGTTCTTACCGGAAATACGCATGGGTTACGCCTCCGCTTGGTTTGAAAGGTCGAGGGCGATATTCACCACAATGTGTTTCGGGCAGTTGTGCGGGGTCACAATCAGGCCAATCGCCACTTTGGTTTTAGTCATCCACTGAATGGTCACGTCACCTTCTGCGGGTGGCATGATTTCACCAGGGAACTGAATACCGCCAATCTCAATGCCCTTGCTCATTTCGCGCATATCAGCCGCAAAATATTGCTTGTTCATTTCGATAGATTCCGGCGTGGAATTCAGAATCTTGTCAGCGATGCGGCGAATTGCCTTGATGCGCACACGGCGGTTCAGCTTGTGTACCGGACGGATGTATTCAAGAAACTGGTAATCACCGCCTTTGGCTTCCAGTGTTGAAGCGTCTGCCCAGTAAATGCCTTCATAGTCGGCATACCACTGCGGCACGCTGAAACGTTCGCGGGAAAGTGCGCCAAGTGTTGCCAAGCCAAGCGGCTTGCCTGCGCAGTCCACTGGCGCTTCGCCAAGGCTGAGAACTGGGCCCGTTGCCACACGCATTGGCGTGTCGGCAATGGTCACGGCGCGGTTACACAAGCGGCCAGCCAGCACACCTGCGTTATTGCCGTGAAGTTGCGGCACTGCCACCACCATGTTGGCGGCCACGCCTGCTTGCAGGGCAATGGTGGCGTTTTCGTATTCGGTCCACGTTTGTGTTTCCGCATCAATGCCCGGCACCGCTGCCAAGACGAAACACCAACGGCCAAGCTTGTTGGTCAGTTCTGCCGTTACCGCCTGCATGGCGTCAAAGTCTGCTTTGTTGGTGGTTTCGTCGATGATCACCACGGCTTCAAATGAACCAGACTCGTTCGCGATGTCTATGGCATCCGCCCATGTCAGGCCGCCTTCAACACCATCAAGACCGAACACTTCAGCCGTCCAGTTTTGGCCGCCGTTCACTTGCGCCGCTTTAACGTTCGCCGCCAGTGCATCGTCTGGCTGCTCGCCATTTAGAAACAGTTCATCAAGGTCAGTGGTCGCATCAATGCGCGTCACTTTGCCTTGAAGCGCTGCTTTGGCGGTGGTACCAATGAACAGTAAATGCCGTTCAATTTCGGGGATGCCGCCTTGTCCAAGGTTGAGGTTATTTACCTCGACTTGTCCCAATGCCATTGTTATTTCCTTCTCTGTGCCTGCTCGAAAATCTGCACAAGCTGGCGGTTAACGTCGGTGTGTTTGCTGCCCAGAATCTGGCGTTCGGCCAGTGGAATGTCCCACTGTGATTGCTTCGGCTTGCCGCTCAGTTCGCGGATAATTGCGCCTGCTTTACCGTGCGTCAGATTTTGTTGAATCCATGCCAGTGTTGGCTTTTTGCGGCCTTTGCCGCTTTTGGTCGGGATGGTGTAACCCAGTTCCCGAAGTTTGCGCGCCATGCCTTTGGTTGGCGGGGCGTCGTAATCTGGTTTCCCAAAGCGCCGTTGCAGTTGCCTTGCGCTCATCTTTTGGGTTTGGCCTATGTGGTGCCTTGCCGCTGTTCGGGCGGTTTGCTTGTTGCGCCACGTTAGGTCTAATTCTTTCGCGCCGTTTTTCACGTAAGGCTCTAAGCCCTTCGCCATGCGGCGGAACATCTTTTTCCGGCCTTTCTTTCGGGCTTCTAGCCCTTTGCCGTGAATGTCTTTTTGCTGGCTGATACGCTTGCGCACATTCTGTTTTTCCCAGCGTCCCAGCGTTTTCAGAATCCAAAACCGCTTTTTGGGTGGCAGTGCCAGCAGTGCCAGTTTTTCGTTGAAGTTCAGCGCGTCACGCTGATTTAACTTAACCGTCGGTTTCATTGCTGATTTCGGCTTCTTCCGCTACATCTACCGGCACGGTTTGCACCCGATAGGTTTCGCCCTGGTATTCAATCAGCCCGTTAGGGTCTGGGATCATTTCGATAGGCTCCGAAAGCTCTAACTCAATGGTCACGTCCACGGTGCCTTCATCGAGAATGTCCACCGCCAGTGTTGGGTCTTCCAATTCCAGATCACTGCGCTCGTGGTCGAACTCGCTAATCCAACAGGCCACCGCCGCCAACAGGTAACGCGGGTCTAATAGGTGATGTGGAAAACCTTCAATGCTGATCACCGCGTTGTATTGCCATTCAGCAATGCGAATGCCGTGGCCCCTGTCGTCGCCATTGATGACGATTTTTGCGTTTTCCTGCCAAGCGTCGATTTTGTTATCCAGCACACTGGTTTTCAGTGCCTTCACCACGTATTCGGTGAGGTGCTGCAACTTGGTTTTGGTGTATGCGTCGGCCATCAGAGCAACTCAATTCCGTTGGGGCTTTCGCCCTTAATTTGGGCAATGTCCCGCGTTGATTGAGCGCGGAACCTGTCGCCCTGTTCGCCTGCATCTTCTGCCGTGTTTTCGGCTTCATCGCGGCGGTTCTGGGTGGCGAACTCTGGCAGCAGGTCAGCGTGTGCCAGTGCGTACACCGCCCGTTGGTACAGCGCCAGCTTTGCGCCTGTCAGCGATTGGTCAACGCCAGCCAACTGGCCTTGCACGTTGTCGGCGGCAATTTCGATTGCCATTGCCACGCTGCTTTCGTCAAACACATGGGGAATGCGGCGCACCTTGCGAAAGTCAGCGGTGGATAAATCCGGCCAGCCGTTACCCGCAATGTTGGTGTTCTGGTTGGTTGGCACCTTGCCGCCAAATCCGCTCATGCTGTTTGTTCCTCAAATCGGTGTGCTTCTACCCACTAGGTCAACGTCATTGGGTTTGCCTTACGGCAGCCCGACTCGCCAGCCGAAGCACGCGGGGGGTTAGGAGCCGTTTATAAATTCGTGCCTTCGCGTAACGCTCGGATGCGTGCCGGAATGCGGTTTTTAATCAAGTCGCCCACACCAATCTTTGAATGCAGGTCGTTAGCTTTGGTGAGCATCGCCAGTGCCTTTTCCAGCGTTTCAACGCTGCCGACACTTGGCACATTCACGTTGCCGAGCTCATCGCGCAGCAGGTATTGGCCGCCGAGTTTGTACAGCTTGGCGCTGACTCTCTCGAACACGCGCCATTCCCCCTCGTGAATGCGTTCCATCACCTGTGTGAAATAAGGGTCAATCGCGTTGCCTTCTTTCACCTGGGCGTCTGCCCAATCGAAAACGCTATCAGCGCAGAAGGTTTGCCAATCACGCTTGAAGCGTTCCGGGGTTGGCAGTGCCAGTTCAATGGCTTTCAGCACCCACGCCATGAAGGTTTCCATGTCGCCGGTGTCGTAAAACCAGATCACCATTTCAGAGAAAATCGGGTTTTCTTCCGCCACGCCGCTTTCCAGCCACGCTTCCACCTGCGGGCGGTACTTCGGAATGAGAACCGAACGCTTGTGCTCGATTTTGTCTGAAATTGCGTTTAAGCCTTTCAGCACGGCGCGGTCGTTTTCCAGTTCCATCAGTTGGAGTTCAAGAGAACCGGTAGTGGCCGCCGCGATAACAGGCGGGGGTTCCCCCGCGCTGTTATGGCTGGCGCGTTCCCATTTGAGGTTGCTCCTCATACCTGGAGATAAACGCCTAGCCATTTCTTATGCTTCCGGTGTTGGGTCAGTGCCGAAATTCACTGCGGCTTCGTCAATTGCGCCGTAAGCGTCGTAATCGCCTACTGCGTAACCTTCCCAGCGCAGGTACTTGTTTTCGTGCTGCTTGCGGTCTTCCACGTGCTCTTCCTTGCGGTGGCGTGTGCCTTTCTGCGTCAGAATTTGCAGGTTGGAAAGTAGTGTCACCACCATGCGTTTACCCGGCATAAATGGCGGCACAATGGCAGGACGGCCAGCGATGGAGTATGGCAGTTGTTGCGCGTGCTTTTTCTCGCTAGGGGTGGTTGCTTCGTCGTAAAGACGGGCAGATTCATACGCCACCAAATCAGCACCCACCAACACCACCAAGCGCGGGTCGTTTCGGTAAGCAGGTTGAATCTTGGTGTTGATGATGTCAGCGGCCATGGCATCCAGCGTTTTGTAATCACCGCCGCCTGCTGCATCCAGATACACAGGCTCAGTGATCACTTGCTCTGGCGCATCAGTCAGCACCCATTTGTGCCAACCAATATTCACATCTTCGCCGTTAGGGTTTTCGGCTGGCTTGGTGGTCGTAGCAACAGATTTACCGTTGAAACCAACTCGCAGCATATCCAGTGCAAAGCGAATAGTGGCGTTTTCGTTCATCAGGCGCATAAACTCACCCGCTGAACCCGCGTTAGCCCAAACAGACAAGGTTTCCCATGTGACCACCGCGCAAGAGTCGGTTTCTTCGAGTTTGTACTCGTGGCCGTCTACATCTTGGCTGCTGGTATGGCGTCCGCCTGCTTTTCGGCCTGTAGCAAGACCTGTTGAACCCACATTGATGACCTGACCAGATTTATGATCAACGTCCATCAGTGAAATGCGCTTCAGAAATTCTGCTGAATCCAGAAGGGCTTTTTTAAGCTTGGTTTCCTTCGGGCCAGTCACCGCAAAAAGCTTGCTGCTGTCTGCGATTTCAAAAGCAGTCGCCAGATTTGCGCTGTACTGACCAAGGTACTTACGTGCGCTTTCATTCAGTTGCATGTAGGTAGCTCCTTAAACCAGATCAGCGCTGAAATTGTCGTCCGCACCTTCACCCGCTGGGCGTTGGTTTGGCGCTTCTTCCAACAGTTTGTTGAATTGGGTTTCCAAGCCGTTCAGCTTGTCTGCCAGTGGTTTGATCACGTCGCTCAGTGCTGCGCTAAATTGCTCAACAGTTGGCGCGGTCACGTCGCCGCCTTTGTCACCTTCGGGCGTTTCTTCGCTGTCGCCTGTTGGTGCTGGCGCGTTGAATTTCTGCTCGATGGCGTCGAGGCGTGTGGAGAACGGTTGCAATGCGCCTTGGAGCAATGCTTCGAGTTCTTCTTTCTTCACGTCGATTTCCTCGGGTTGTGGTGTGGTGTCAGTCGGTAGTTCGGCGCTGAACTGCGGCAAATACTTTGCAATGCCTGCTGCCAGTGCTTTGAAGAAGCCAGCGGCTTCGTGTTCTTCCTGTTCGGTGTCGGCCTGTAGGAAAAGAAGCGGCTCCAACTGGCTGTATTCGCGTTCGCAGTCTTTGCCGCCCATGGAAAACTTGAGGCGGGTGGTGCCTGAACTCGCTGGGGAGTCGGTCACTGCAAGGCCCATCAGGTAACACTTGCCAGTGCCGCGATAATCCAAATTTGGTTCGATAGAGGTAAACAGCTTTTGGCCGTCTTTGTTGGCTTCAATGAGGTAATGATTCGCAGTGATTTTGGCGAACAGGCGCAGTTTTCCGCCTTTCTTCTCTGCCTTCACTTCATCCACTGTTCCCCAGTTTTTACCTTCAAAGGATGACCACTGAGAACGGTAATGTTCAGGCCAAATCAGTGCGGTGTATTCTTCTACTGAGTAGCTTTCCGCCATGTCTTTAATCCATGACGCGGTGATGGTGCGACCGTCTACGGTAGCGCCTTCCGTTGCGATGATTACCCAGCCAGATTGCTTGCTCATTCGGTTACATGTCCCTGCTCTCGTGAATCGTTTTCGCCAAATGCGTTCGAATTTACGGGCAAGTTACTGCGTTAAAGGCGGGCTTTCATCTGGTTCCATTCCTAGAAAT
This sequence comes from Enterovibrio nigricans DSM 22720, assembly GCF_900167155.1. Taxonomy (GTDB): domain Bacteria; phylum Pseudomonadota; class Gammaproteobacteria; order Enterobacterales; family Vibrionaceae; genus Enterovibrio; species Enterovibrio nigricans. The sequence goes on from NZ_FUXU01000014.1 coordinate 41,693, forward strand.
TCGGATATAGGCGAAATCCGAATTCTTCCGAATTTCACTTGGATTTTCAGGCCGTTTAAATGCGTAAACTGCGCTCATGGCTTACTCACCTGAAATCAGAGAGGCGGCAAAACGCCTCTATTTGCGACGCTACACGCCGCAAGAAATTGCAGATGAATTGGCGCTGCCGAATAACCGCATTGTTTACCACTGGGCGGATAAATACGGCTGGCGTGATTTGCTGCGTGAAGAAGAAGTGGATGAGGCGATCAACCGCCGCATTATTCTGTTAACCAACCAAGCAGAAAAAACGCCTGCCCAGTTGAAAGAGCTGGAAATGCTGATTGGTCAGCACGTTAAGTTAAAACACCAACGCGCAAAGACCGCCAGCAAGCCGCCAGCGAATGAAAGCAACAGCGGCAACCCAACGACACCGGAAAGAAGCAACAACCGCTCAGAACGCAGCAGCGGCGAGAAAAAGCCGAAAGGGAAGAAAAGAAAGAATGATGTTAGCGAGATTACTGCTGATGATTTCGCTGAACTGCACGCCAGTTTCTTCAAATACCAGCTTACGATGCGCGAAAACCTGCACCAGCGTATTCGTAACATTCTTAAATCACGCCAGATTGGTGCGACTTACTACTTTGCCTGTGAAGCGCTGGAAAATGCGATACTCACCGGAGACAACCAAGTATTCCTTTCTGCATCCCGCGCCCAAGCCGAGATTTTCCGCACCTACATTGTAAAGATTGCGCGTGAGTTCCTTGGCATTGAACTGACAGGCAACCCGATCATTTTAAGCACTGGCGCTGAACTTCGTTTTTGTTCGACCAACAGCAAAACCGCGCAGGGCTTCCACGGCCATGTTTATGTCGATGAATACTTCTGGATTCCGAAGTTTGACGAACTGAACAAGCTGGCGTCAGCCATGGCGACGCATAAGAAGTGGCGCAAAACCTACTTTTCCACCCCTTCCAGCAAAACGCACCAGGCATACCCATTTTGGACGGGCGACACCTGGCGCGGCAGTTCCAAGACCCGCGAAAACGTCGAGTTCCCGAAATTCGACGAATTCCGCAAGGGCGGCGCACTCTGCCCGGATAAACACTGGCGCTATGTTGTCACCATTGAAGATGCCGCAGCGGGCGGTTGTGACCTGTTTGATATTGACGAACTGCGCGAAGAATACAGCAAGGCCGATTTTGCCAACCTGTTCATGTGCGTGTTTGTCGATGGCAACGCCAGCGTGTTTGCATTCAGCAAACTGGAAAAATGCATGGTGGACGCCAGCAAATGGAAAGACTTCAAACCCAACACGGCGCGGCCTTATGCCAACCAAGAAGTGTGGCTGGGTTATGACCCAAGCCGATCACGCGATAACGCCTGCTTGGTGATTGTCGCGCCACCGAAAACTAATGCCGAGCTTTTCCGCGTGCTCGAAAAGCACTATTGGAAAGGGCTCAATTTCCAGTATCAGGCCAGCCAGATAGACGACGCCTTTAACCGCTATAACGTGACTTACATTGGCATTGACACCACAGGCATTGGCGCGGGTGTGTGGGATTTGGTGAGCACCAAACACCCCCGCGAAGCCCACGCCATTCACTACAGCAACGAAAACAAAAACCGCCTCGTGCTGAAAATGATTGATGTGATAGACGCAGGCCGCGTGCAGTGGGATGCCGAACACAAAGACATTGCCATGGCATTTATGGCGATCAAACGCGTTGCCAGCAACAGCGGCAACATGATGACCTTCAAAGCCGAGCGAAGCGAAACCACCGGACACGCAGACGCATTCTGGGCGCTTTCTCATGCGCTGATAAATGAACCGCTTAATACCGATGAAGCGCAGCGCGGTTCCTCATACACCTTTGGGAAATAACCATGACCGAGCAACTAACCCGACCCGCCGCCAATGATGACACCACCGAAGTGAAGGAACCGGCCAGTGCATACAGCTTCAGTTCCAGTTTCGAAACGGCAGATTCCAGCAGTTGGCTAACGGATTACAGCGAACTGTTTTACAACGACACTGAAGACTACTGGGAACCACCCATTAACCCAGAAGGGCTGGCGCAACTGGCGAACGCCAACGCCTACCACGGCAGCTTGTTGATCGCCCGTTCCAACTACGTGGCGGGCCGTTTCAAAGGCGGTGGCAATATTCGCCGCCACCTGTTCCAGCGATTCACGCGGGACTATACCCAATTCGGCCACGGTGCCTTGCTGAAACTTCGGGATCGCCTTGGCCGTGTGATTGGCCTGTTTCCGCTGCCGTCCATGTATGTGCGAAAACGTCGCAATGGTGATGTGTGGGTGTTGGAGCGAGACGACAACAAACGCCTGTACAAAGCCAAAGACGTGATTTGGCTGGCGCAGTATGACCCGAAACAGCAGGTGTATGGCCTACCGGATTACGTGGGCGGGTTGCAATCTTCCCTGCTGAACAAAGACGCCACGTTATTCCGCCGCCGCTACTACAAGAACGGCGCACACATGGGTTTCATTTTCTACAGCACAGACCCCAAGTTGAAAGATGAAGATGAAAAGATGATGAAAGAAGCCATTGCCAGTTCCAAAGGCGTGGGCAACTTCCGCAGCATGTACATCAACATTCCCAACGGGCATGAAAAAGGTATTCAACTGATTCCGGTGGGCGACATTGCCACCAAAGATGAATTTGAACGCATTAAGAACATCACCGCGCAAGACATTCTGGTGAGCCACCGATTCCCACCGGGCAAAGGCGGCATAGTGCCAACCAATACCGCTGGCTTTGGCGACCCTGAAAAAGTGGGCCGCGAATACCTGCGTGATGAAATTATTCCGGTGTGTGAACTGATGATGGATGAGATCAACCATGACCCTGAAATTATCAACCGCAGTGATTTGAAAGTGACGTTTGAACTAACCCTGCCAACCGCTTAAAAAGAAAATGCCCGCAATAGCGGGCTTTTTTTATGCTTGTAAAGGCCAATCGTAAGAAATACTCGCAAAAACGTCCTTGTTAGGACAATTGACAATCTCTCCTTCAGCTTTAACACCCTTTTCTTTAAGCACTGATATGGCCGCTTCCATTTCTGCACGAAGTATTTGTTCACTTTCACAAATATCGAATTTTGTACGTGCTGGCGTTTTCCCTCTCGGTCCGTCTGGAGATGGGAACATCCTATTTTGAGTATGCAGTGCTACCCAGCCAAGGCTATCTACCTTCTTGATGTGGTAAAATACACCTTCGAAATTAGCCAATTCTTCGCGCAACACCTGTCCTTTATCAATAGCGTAAATTTTTTGTCGGCACTCACCATTTGCATCAATCAAATAAACTTTCACAGCATCACATGTGTCCGCACATTTCTCCTATTACATTAAAAACCGAGTGCATATCAACTATGTTTTGAGTTTCGATACACAGAAGACATGACAGAATTAGACGGGTGCTGTACAAATAACCAGCACTTAATTACTATCGTTTGGTCGGTCAGTAAGTTAGGGGAAGGTTTTCATGCGTGTGGATTGTTCATGCGGTGCGCAAGCTGTGGTGAGCCGCAGCGAGAGAGACAGCACAGACTCAAATATCACAAACTTGTATTGCTCATGCACAAACCCTGAATGCGGCCATACGTTTGTTGCCAGTCTGAGTTTTAGGCATTCTTTAAGTTTTCCAGCCAGCGTTCCCGCTGGCTTGTCTTTGCAACCGTATGTGGAAGGAAAACGCATTTATTGTGGTTGCGGTGAAAGGGCGATCATTCAAAAAACTAACCGACTTTCCAACACAGTAAGCGATTTATATTGCCAGTGTTCTGGCTGTGGCCACCGCTTCGTGATGTGTCGCGCTCATGCCTACACCCTTTCACCTTCAGCACTCACCACCAACGAATTGGCAATGGCGCTGATTCGCTCTGTTACGCCATCTGTTCGCCAAACGCTTCAACAACAACTGGCGCTGTTTTAGCGTCGGCCTCCACTAAGCCAATTAAATAGTCTAACACCGCGTTCTCTTCTGGGTTCGCGGTGTTTTCTGATGCGCGGTTTTCAAGCCATATGAGGGCTTGTTGGTATTGAACATTCACTTTTTTATTATCCCTAACCACTGTACATACATACAGTATATTTTGACGTTTATTATATTGTCGAGACATGCTGCATATTTCGGAGCATTCCGATCAGTCATTTCGGGATTATCCGATCACCCATTTCGGTTTAAACCGATCACCGATTCCGCGATTATCCGATCACTTTTAGCCTCACTCCGAAATCGGTGATCGGAATAGCGAAAACCGCGATCGGAATGCCGAAATCCTTCCTTTTTCTCTTTTAAATCAATAGCTCGCTATTCTTTACCTCTTACACAAGATGGGAAGGAAGCGACAATGGCAAAAAAGAGAACTCCAATGAACAAAATCAAAGAGGTATTACGCCTTAAGTACGACTGCGGTCTCTCAAATCGCAGTATCGCTTCTTGCCTTAAACTCGGCCCTTCAACCATCTCGGAACTCCTGACTCGCTTTAAACAAAGCCAACTTGGCTGGCCTCTGCCCGAAGGTTGCAGCGATACCGCTCTCATTCAAGCGCTGTATCACAGCAAGAAAGCCAGTCGCGATAAAGTCATGCCAGACTTCACGCAATACGCTGTCGAGCTCAGACGTAAGGGCATGACCAAGATGTTGTTGTGGCAGGAATATCATGAGCAATATCAGAGCAAGCCTACGCTTACACTCAGTTCTGCGAGCACTTCACGCGTTGGTTCAAAACCCAAAAGCGCAGCATGCGCCAACTACATGTTGCAGGTGATAAGCTGTTTATCGATTACTGTGGGCCTCGGCTTCAGGTGGTCAACCCTGACACAGGTGAAGTGCGCGAAGCAGAAGTGTTCGTGGCGACCTTAGGTGCGTCCAATTAGTTTTCAGTTTTCATGCGGACTGCTCCTTTCCCATTAAATCAGCGGCCATTCTTCGTCATCCCAGTAGGTTGGCGGGATGCGTGAAAGGTCGGGTTGTGTGTTTTTCGGTGCTTTTGGTGGTGCGCTTTCCGGTTTTCCGAAGTTGAGGAAATCGTCTAGCGCATCATCGAACGCTTTTTGTTCGCGCTGTTTGCGGCCATCGTCTTCCGCAATGAGTTGTGGCGGTCGTTGGATGGTGATGTATTGGCCGTTTTCGTCTAATACCTGTTCGGTCACTTGGCGAATGCGCAATGTTCTGCCGTCGCCAACGTTAACGCGGGAGCCTTTCAGCATGGCTTCGAGCGCATCTTCGCCAATTTCCCAGCCTTCGCGGTATAAGTGACCAAATTGCTCGTTAATTCCTACGCAGACGGGGTGCGTACAGTTATTGACAGAACTCCGAGAGGCGGCAGAGCCGCCAGAAAGAGCAAGAGCTTCCGCTGTCGCGTCTGACTTTTTGCGGATTTCCCAAACCTTGGTGCGCGTTTTCACGCTTTCACCGTCTGCGACAAAGCCAATGATTTTCGACACGGCGTAACCGTAGGCAGAACCAAACGGCGTCACTTCGTAATCGTTGCGGATTTGCAGTTCGTCACGCGATACAAACGGGCCACCTTGCCCCATCACGTAGCCTTTCCAGTCGCCTTGGTCGGCGGCTTTCAATGTTTCTGTTACGCCTTTGCTGTCTGTCTTTGGAATGTAGGTATTCATCAGACGGGCAAACAGGTCTTTGGTGTTTATATTCAGGTGCTTCACGGCCACTGCATTCAGGCGCGGGCCAACAAAGCTTTGTGAGTAGCTTTCTTCCAACAACTTGATCAGATCGCTGCGTTCTTGTTGTGCCAGGTAGTTGCCAAACTCCATTTTGTTGGCGTTGGCATAACGGCGCAGTTCGCGGTATGTGGTCACAGGTGCGCCACCAAAGAATTGAAACTGGCGGATGTTCCAGCGGGTTTTCCAAGCGGTGACGGCTTTTGCTGTGTCTTTCACGTCTTTGCCTGTTTCGTCGTCTTTCTCGCCGTCCATCGCGTAACCGTCAATGTTCTTGGAAATGTACTTGGCGATATAGCCGGTTGCGGTGCCTTTGGCTGGGTCGATGAATTTCACATCGCAACGCGCTGAATAATCCACGTTGAAATCTGTCAGCGCTGGCGCTTCGGTGAATGGATATGGCATCACACCTGCTGGCACTTCTACCACTGGGCGCAGGTTCGCCACGCCTTTCAGTTTGCTGGTAAAGCGGTGGTCTAGCATTTTCGGCACGGTAAAGCCGCTGTTTGGCGCTACCTGTGGCATTGGCACGCCTGCATATTGCACTGGGTAAAAGAGGCGCTTTTGGGTGAACAGTTCGTGCATGTCTTCTTGAATGGCGTATTCAATAAACACTTTGGTGATGCGGAAAACGTCTTCCGGCTTTGCCCAAAGCAACATGTGCCAGTGTGGGGTTGCGTCGTGGTGCGGCTCTGCGGTGCGCACGCCAAACCAACGGATGTCAGCGCGTGCCAGTGCTGCGCGGATTTTCGCCCATGTGCGGTTGAGGTATTGCTGTGCATCACGCGGGCTTGCGCCGCTCCAATGGGGAATGAAGCCGCCTTTCTTGTAGGTGTTGTGGTAACAACTTGGCGCGGTCAGTGTCAGGAACAGGCCTGTTAAACCAAAGTGGCTGGCGATATCTTCGCAACCACGTGTGCGCACCATGAGTTCCATGCGTCGAATGGCAGGGTTTGCCACTGACTTCAATACCATGTCTTTCAGTGAGGCGGTTTCTTCGGTTTCGGCGTCGAACAGTTCCATGGCTTCGATCGCTTCCCAGTTGCGCTTCTTCTGTTCTTCGTATTCGTATTGGCAATCGCGTGAGCAATATGGGCTGGCATTCTTGCTGACTTGGCCCATGGCAATGGCGAGGTGTTCGCGCATGATTTTGCGGGATTTCTTCAAGCGGTTTTCCCACCACTTTTCGTTGGTGGTTGCCAGCAATGCGCATTCGTAATCTTCTACCGTTGGGCGCTTTTTGGTGAGCTGTGGCTTGATGCCGAGGCTTTCCACGAACTTTGCCAACGCTTCATAGGCTTGTTGAGCCACTTCTTTGTGCTTGGTGCCTGATGGCAGGGCGTCGACTTCTGCCAGCATTTTTTCTTGGCAGACGTTCGCCATTTGAAAGGCCATTTCTTTGATTTCGTCGCGGTCGAGCTCGCACAGTAGCTTTTCGCGCTGTGGGCGTTGTGTGGCGGTGGCGAAGTCGAACGGCAGGCGTTCTTGCTGTGGGCCAACAAACACTTTGCCTTGTGCGGCGCGTTTGTCGGCTTCGTTGAGTTTGTCGGCGTAGTCGCCCGCCAGTGCTGCCACTTTCTTCAGGGTTGGCAGTTTGCGGTAACGGTTCATGACCAAGCGAATGCGGCGCTGAAGTTCACCGCCCATTCGTTTGGTAACGAATTCGTTTGCAGCCTTGCGGCCTTTGCTGTTGAAAATGCCAATGTATTTATTGGCAAAGTAGCGCACCAGGTAATCAGGCAGATCGGCAAAGTAAGGTTTGCGCCAGTCGTGGTCGTCTGGGTTCACGTAGTAAAGCTTGCGCTCGGTGACGCTCATTGCCTCCGGTTCGCGGGTGTGTTTTTCCGGTGGCAGGGCAAGGCCGGAAACCTCACGCGCAGGCAAAGCGCCAGCGGCCCACAATTGGGCCAGCTTTTCTGCTTCGTATGCGGCGGCGGTTCCCGGAATCGCCAGTGGGGTTGCAGGGCGGGTCATACTGCGGCGAACTCCTGCGCATCAACCACCATGAAACCACCTTTGTTTTGGCCTTTGAGGATCACGTTATTCACGGCTTTCACGCAGCCAAGCTGCGCCATTGCCTGTTGAATCGCCGTGTCTTTGGATTCGAATTCACCCAGTTGGATGTTCATCACTTCGGCTTTTTCGTTGCGCACGATTTTGCCGTCATGGTTGAGGAATATGGCGAGGAAATTGATCATGCTGCTTGCTCCTGCGGTTTCTTTAGGTCGGCTAATTTCTCGATCAAGCGGTCTTCCATTGCCAGAATGGTTTCTGCGGTGAAGGGTTTGCCGTTGCTTGAATCCAGATAAATGACGGCTTCGGTGCGGGCGTCCAAAATCTCTACCTTTGCGGTTTTGCGACTTGCCCAAACTGACACGTCCACCAAAAAGCGGCGGGGTTGTTGCAGCACTGATTCAGTGCTCAACCAAATCAGTCCATCTATCGCGGTTTTCAGGTCTTTCACTTTTTGTTCTTCCATGGTGTTTGCCTTTCTCAACTGACGAAAAAAGGCCCCGAAGGGCCAAAGGTACTGCTTGCCGTTATCTGAAATCTGAAGGTAGGGTTTTTTCGATATGGCCCACGGCGTTGTTAAAGCGGCGAACCACGCTTGAAAACTCTTTCAAGCCACGGCGCACTTTTTCGCGGGTCAGGTCGTCCAGTTCTTTGAAGTTCTTATCTCTAAGTTTGTGGTCTGCGCGTCCAGCCAACAGGATCAGTCCACGCTGTCTTTCATCTAGACCGTTGTATACGAGAGCGATTTGGCTTTGCTTGTGGCCTTTGGTGAATAGCGCTTTTGCAGCAGCGATGCTGTCTTCCGCTGGGCGCGTGTCGGCGTTGGCAGCTTGCTCAATCAAGGCGCGTGCCTGATTGCTGTTGTGCGGCTGGCTGGTTAGTGCAAATGCGTTGCTCATGATGCGTTTTCCTTATGCGATGCCGGGCAGGGGGAAACCCGCTGCGACATCTGCACCTATGGACAGAAGCGGCTGAATCCCTGCGGTTTTGGTTTCGATGGTGTTGATCACAGAAACGAAGTTGCGAATGCCTGCACTCGCAATGTTTCTGATGCGGTCACGCTCGGTACGCGGTAGGCGGCTGCCGTTGGCGTTTTGCAGAACGACTTGCGCCAACTCGCCAGAAAACTGGCTGGCTTTCAGCGCCTTGATTGCCAATGTTTCTTCTGTGTCTGCACCTGTGATTGGCGCACCCACGTAATTGACGCTCTGCAAAACACCCTCAATCAGTTCCGGGCGGCCTGAGCGGTTGGTGATTTCGATAAGTTGTTCAACGGTCAGCTTCGCTTCGGCGTAATCTGGGTTGATGCGCTTGCGGATGGTTCCCGCTGCATAACCCAGTCCACGCTCCAACTGACTGGAAAGGCGAAGCGCGGCAAATGCCTGACAACCTGCTCGCCAACCTTGCGGGACATTCCCACGTGAACCGTCCATTTGATTATTTTGAGTCATCATCAATACTCAATTGAGTGCGTAAGGCAAAAAATGACTGCAAATCCGAAAACTCTGTACCACAAAGGCAGGTTTTTGAATTGCAGTCTTTCATTTGAGTGATTAGCCGAATTCATGCGGCTTGCTCTGCGCTGCGGCGGTAAAGAGCAACAAGGTTGATGAGTGCGGCTGAGTTGCGACCCTTCTTTGGAAGAATCGGTAATTCGCCACTCTGAATCATGCTGTCGATTGCGCGCGGGCTTTGTCCGGTCATTTCGGCGAAGCGTTTTTTTGTTACGAATGGTGCGGGCGGTGCTATTGGGTAAGCGCTCATAGTGGTATCCTTCTCCGTTACTTTGTCTAATTTGGCGTGTATGTGTTCGTTTTAGCGTGCGAGCGTTCAACTTTGAGGATTATTGATCGCATATGAGTTCATTGCAAGCGCAAATACCCGCACCTGCGTACGTTGGTGGGAAACCTTTTATTGAAAGGTTGATGCAGATCACAGGAAAAAACTCACATGGGCAGCTTGCGGACGTAATTGGGGTTCCAAAATCCACAATTTCGACCTGGTCTGAGCGCGGAAACCTCTCTTATGAGATTGTTCTTCGTCTCCATCTTGCTTTGGGGGTTTCTGTTGAGTGGCTTTCTTTTGGCACTGGTGAGCCGTACGAGTCCAATCGAGTATTGGCAACTGAAAGTCTGACGGTTAGCACTTTGAAAAATGGTGAACTTGAGGAAACTGGCAACTTATCTTTGGATGAAAAGACGCTTGAGGTTTACGGACTTCTTGCTGATAGCACATTGGTAATTGAACAGAGTGATACCCGGTTCTTCATTGATAAGAATGAAACCAACCCAACATCAGGCCGCTATTTGATTGATGTGGATGGCAACTTTTCGATTAACCAGATTCAACGTTTGCCAGGCAAGAAACTGGCTGTGGAGTTTAATGGCTCGACACTGACTGTTGATGAAGGCGATATAAAAGTATTAGGCCGTGTCGCCATGAGCATGATTAGGGATTAATCCCAATACAACAATAAAAAATGGAGTCGTTTAAATGAAAGAGTCTAAGCATGTCGTCAAGTTCAAAGATCGCCATTTGCAGAGCGGTGAGTCGGTTCTTGTTTGGGCTGAAGGTTACATCGGGGAAATGATGGGCAAGGGCAAAGACACGCAACACAATGGCGTGTTGATGGTGACTGGCTCTCGCGTAGTTTTCTATCGAAAAGGGCTTCTTGGTGAAGTGCTGGAAACCATTCCACTGAAAGCGATCACTTCTGTGGAGCGCAAATCAACACTTGGTCATCGCGTTTTAAGATTCCACACAAGCCACGATGATTTAACGTTCAAGACTTTTGCTGATAAGGAATTGGAGCAGCGTATTTCTGATGCTGTTGATTCTGGTCGCTATCAAACAGAGCATGCCAAAATTGAGCCCCAGCAATCAGAACCAGATGCGGTTGAGAAACTGAAGAAACTTGCTGAACTTAAAGAAGCAGGTGTGATCACCGAAAGCGAGTTCAACGAGAAGAAAGAAAAGCTGTTAGCTGAAATCTAATTATGTCAGTCCGAAACCTTAAAGACGGCAGTGCTCTGCCTTGGATTTGTGAATGTTACCCGCACGGCTCAAAGGGCAAGCGGGTGCGCAAGCGCTTTGCCACCAAAGGCGAGGCGCTTTCTTTTGAGCGCTTCACTATGGATGCGGCTAACGCTCGCCCATGGATGGGACAAAAGGCAGAATCCCGCAGCTTGAAAGAACTGGCGGATTTATGGTTTCGGCTGCACGGCCAACACTTAACCAGCGGCGCAAAAAGTTTGAAGCGTTTGCATCAGGCCATTGAAGAATTGGGCAACCCGCTGGCGCGTGAATTCACTGCAAAAGAGTTCCTGCACTGGCGATCACTTCGCGTAAACCGATACGCTGCCCAACATGGCAAAGACAAACAAGCCGCAGCAGCCACGCACAATGTTGACCTGGCATTGTTGAAAGGTGTGTTTAATTTCCTGATCAGTGCGGACGAATGGCACTTGCCAAACCCATTGGCGAGCGTGAAGAAACTGGCAAGTGACCAAGCTGAAATGACGTATCTCACTGAAGATGAAATCAGGCTATTACTTGGCAGCTTTGAAAAGGCGACTTATAAGGCGTCATACCTGTTGGTTTGCAAGTTGTGCATGTCAACCGGCGCACGTATTTCCGAGATTGAGAACTTAACCCGATCACAGGTTTCACAGTTCAAGGTCACGTTCACTAAAACCAAAACCAAACAAAACCGAACGGTGCCAATCAGTGAAGATTTGTATTCAGAGCTGATGCGCTACGATGAAGAACACGGCCTGCCAGTTCAACCAGTGCGTAAAATGCTGGAAAAGCGTTTGGCAAAATTGTTCCCACGTTTACCGGACGGCCAGAAAACCCACGTTTTCCGCCATACCTTTGCCAGCCACTTCATGCAACATGGCGGCGACATTCTCACCCTTCAGCGTATTTTGGGCCATGCCAATATCCAAATGACCATGAAATATGCCCACTTCGCGCCAGACCATTTGCAACAAGCTGTAACGTTGAACCCACTGGCAACCATGATCACACCTGATTAACACGCCCCAATCGCCCCCAGTTTGAGTGGCGATAAAATGGCGGTGAACATTGAGAATATACCGTAATATTTGCGTGAATTCGTGTTTTGGTGATTTTGGCCGATTCGCCTCAAGCCCAGTAAACACGCGGCAAAGCCAGTGTTTTCGCGGCTCCAAAAAAAAGCCCGCCGTAGGGGGGCGGGTAAGATGCGATTATGGGTAGTGTCTATTTAGACATTTTATTATTTGTTCTATTTTTTAACATGTGATTAATCTATCAGCAATTTAAGGATGCAATGTGTACCTATATTTATGATCATCTCCACAAAGGACTGCTTTTGTTGCGTTCTGAGGGTGTTACAATAACGCGGAATAAATTTCAGGATGTAGACAATGACAGAACTAAAGAATGATCGTTATTTGCGTGCTTTGCTCAAAGAGCCTGTAGATTACACCCCGGTATGGATGATGCGCCAAGCAGGCCGTTACCTACCAGAATACAAGGCGACCCGTGCGCAAGCTGGCGACTTTATGTCATTGTGCAAAAATGCTGAGCTCGCATGTGAAGTAACGCTTCAGCCTCTGCGTCGTTATGATCTTGATGCCGCTATTCTATTCTCTGATATTCTGACCATCCCAGACGCAATGGGACTAGGCCTTTATTTTGAAACAGGTGAAGGTCCTAAGTTCGAGCGACCAATCACGTGTAAAGCAGACGTTCAAAAAATCGGTTTGCCTGATCCAGAAGGTGAGTTGCAGTATGTGATGAACGCCGTGCGCACCATCCGTAAAGGTTTGGATGGTCAGGTTCCATTGATTGGTTTTTCTGGCAGTCCTTGGACGCTGGCTACTTACATGGTGGAAGGCGGCAGCTCGAAAGCCTTTACCAAAATCAAAAAGATGATGTACGCAGAGCCACAAACCCTGCACCTGCTGCTGGATAAATTGGCAGATAGCGTGATTGAGTATTTGAACGCGCAAATCAAAGCGGGTGCCCAGTCTGTGATGGTATTTGATACATGGGGTGGCGTCCTGACACCGCGTGATTACAATGACTTCTCGCTGCAATACATGCACAAAATCGTGGATGGCCTAATCCGTGAAAATGACGGACGCCGCGTGCCGGTCACCCTGTTCACTAAAAATGCAGGTATGTGGTTGGAGAAAATCGCCGCGACAGGTTGTGATGGTGTGGGTCTAGATTGGACGATCGATATCGCAGACGCAAAACGTCGTATCGGCGACAAAGTGGCACTTCAGGGGAATATGGACCCATCCATGCTGTATGCTTCTCCTGAGCGTATCCGTGAAGAAGTCGCAACGATTCTTGAAGGATTTGGCTCTGGTACTGGACATGTTTTCAACCTTGGCCACGGTATCCATCTGGACGTGCCACCTGAGAATGCAGGTGTCTTCGTTGATGCGGTGCATGAGTTGTCTAAGCCGTATCATAAGTAATCCAAGCGCAAGATTTCGAGGCCGACAAATTGTCGGCCTTTTTTGTTTCTACTGTTTGTTCATGGTTCGTTAGGGAAATTCATCGAAAAGCTGTACGAAAAAAATTCGTTTAAATACATAGTGTTATGGTTTTTACTTTTTTGATGTAAAATATTTGTTCAGGAAAAAGCTGTTTGACGCAAAAAAAGCTGAACGCATTAGAAATATATATGATTTCTGCTTTTTTAAAGAGAATTAGGGCTGATGAGGTTCAGTGGAGAAAAGGCAGATAAAGCTGAACATTAATACTAATTTAAGTTATATCAGTAAGTTATGTTGTTTTGTTTTTGGTGTTTTTAAAAGTGTTCAGGAAAAAGCTGATTGTCATAAGAAAAGCTGATCAATACGCTGGCGTAATTGCGGGATCGTGTCGGTTTCAAACCAAGGGTTCTTTTTTAGCCATAAGTTATTACGCGGTGACGGGTGCGGTAGTGCGAGAAAATCCGCAGCCCAATTCGTATTAGATTTCACGGTTTCGGTCAGGGTTTTCGGTTTGTCTTTTAGGTAGTACCGCTGGGCATAATCCCCAATCAGCAAGGTAAGTTGAATATTGGGAAGATGCGACGCGATGAGCGCATGCCACTTTGGTGCGCACTCGGGTCTAGGTGGTAGATCGCCAGACTTTCCTCTACCCGGATAGCAAAAGCCCATCGGCATAATGGCAACCTGAGCAGGGTCATAAAACCTGTCTTTGTCCATCCATAACCACTCACGCAGACGATCACCACTTGGGTCATTCCAGGGAACCCCAGTTTCATGAACGCGCGTACCGGGTGCCTGACCGATAATCAGCAATTTTGCGGCACTGCTGGCTTGAACGACAGGGCGGGGCCCAAGCGGTAGGTGCGCCTCGCAGTGATTGCAGCGTCGAACGTCTTCAATAAGTATTGTTAGTTCTGTATTAATCATCAGTATCCTAACGAAAAATCCATCACAAAATGCAGCGATTCGCCGTTATGCCAGCGACGATAGTTGCTGGAAAAAATGTCAAACACCTGTTCGGGGAAGCTTTCGGCAGAGATATGCGGCGTAACCGTAATCGAAGGGTGTGGCCAAAATGGGTGTGAGGAAGCCAAAGGTTCTTTGCAAAAGACATCCAGAACAGCATGTCGAATATGACCACCTTCAATAGCGATGAGTAGCCCTTGCTCATCCACCGCGGGGCCGCGCCCAACATTGAAAAGAATAGCGTTTTGGCAAGCGGACAAGGTTTCTTGATTTAAGATACCTTTCGTTTCTGTCGTTGACGGCAAAATGGAAACAACCACATCTGCGTCAGCAAGCGCAGTTTTTATTTCTCTGGTGGTCAGCATCTTGTCAAATCCGGGGATGACGTTTCCAGAGCGATTGACACCAATCGTCTTCATCCCAAAGTGTTTAGCGGTAGAGGCAACATGTGTGCCGATTGAACCTGTGCCTAAGATCACCATGGTTTTCCCAGCTAGTCCCTGATAGGGCGCGGGTGACCAGCGCATTTTCGTCTGCATCGTTCGATAGTGGGGCAAGTGGCGACTCAGCGTTAGAAGCTGTCCAAACACATACTCAGACATTAAGGGCCCAAAGATACCGCGTACGTTCGTCAGTATGTAATCCGTTCGTGGCTTGCTTAGCAATGCATCGGCACCGGCGAAGGTTGACTGCAGCCACTGCAAATGAGTGGCTTGTTCAATTCGTGGCGCAAGCTTCGGAGGGTCAGCTAAGATTATTGTCGCGTCTTGGATGGAATCAGTGAGTACCAGATCTGGCAGCGCAGCCAGCTCTAACAGTGCTCGATATCGCGCTTCATTGATTGAGCAAAGATAGAGTTGGTTCATATCTGTTCCTTTTGCTGACGCAGTATATAAAGTACACTTGCGCGGAAATCCTTTCCGGCATTATACGTCGGTAATCAGTGTAGACGGCAGACCATGTTAAAAAATCCGATCCAGCTGCGACTCGAAAAACTTGAGCAGTGGCAACACATCACCTTTATGGCGGCACTGGTGGAGCGTATGTATCCAAACTATGCTGCGTTCTGTCAGCAAACTGACTTCGCTGAGCCTCAAGCATATCGTCAATTGCTTGATTGCGTGTGGGAAATTCTGACGGTTAAAAATGCCAAAATCGACTTTGAGAGTCAGCTAGAAAAGCTAGAGGATCTCATCCCGACAACTGAAGAATTTGATATCTACCTGGTTTACCCTGCAATTGATGCATGCGTGGCGATGTCGACTCTCATTCACACGTTGTTGGATCGCGATCTCGTTATGGAATCCGTGCTGAAAATCAGCCAGCAGTCAGTAGCGAGTGTTGCTCAGTTGGAAGAAGCGCAGACAGGCGTGGAAGTGACTGATGATAACCAGAAAGAAATTGAGTCAGTGTGTGCTGAATGGGATGTTCAGTGGGCAATTTTCCGCGCACTGAAAGAAGCAGCTGAACGCGATGTAGAGATGATACGTGGTATTCGCAACGAGCTTCGTGAAGACGGTGTGAGTAATCTGGGTTTATCCATTTAGCGGTTGTTATTGCAAAAAAAACGGGCCATCGGCCCGTTTTTTGTTTTGTTACTTTACGTTTTTTTCGGCAAGGTCTTTGATGTCCGCCATCTGTTCTTGTGGCGTATTTGCGTTGTTGTCTTCAACCTTAGCTTCTTCCGCGATTTCTGCTGAGATGTCTGATTCAGGCTCTGCTTTTTGTGGAGCTTCATCATCATCGTCGTCATTGCTTTGAATCACGCCGTGAGTTTCTTTCCAATCTTCCCAACGCTCATGGGCCAGAGCCTGCATATTGGAGTTCTTGTCTGCTTCGTCAACGATCTCTTTGCCCATCAGGTGCTCGAAGATGTCTTCGATGGTGATAATACCCTGCACGTCACCGTATTCGTCCACAATCAGCGCCAACTGAGAACGCTGTGCCATCAGGCGATCAAATGCTTTTGGTACATGCGTTGAGTCATGTACCACAGGGATTGGACGCATGATGCTGCTCAATGGTTGCTGACCGTTACCGTGTTGGTTTGCTGAGAACAGCTCAAGACGGTGCACAAAACCCAAAATGTTGTCACGTTGCTCGGCATAAACCAAAGGGCGCGAGAACGGCGTATCGTGGTGTTCTTTAAGGAACGCCTCAATGGTCATGGAAGCGTCAACACGGAACAAAACTGGGCGTGGTGTCATCAATTTTGTTACTGGTGCGTCACGCAGGCTCAGAAGGTTAGTCAGCATGGTTGACTCATCGTCTTCAAGTTCACCGCTTTCTTTTGCTAGCAGTGCCATAGCGGAAATCTCGTCACGCAGTTTTGGCTGCTCCTTGCCGCGAGCCAGTCGACGAGTCAGTTGTTCTGATGCCCAAACAATCGGCGTGAGTGCCCATACCATCCAACGTAGGATCGACGCTGCCCCTGGTGCCAGTTGACGCCAGTAAGTTGCGCCAATGGTTTTTGGTACGATTTCTGACAGCAGCAGGATAGCCAGCGTCAGTACCGCCGAAAACACACCCAGCCATGCATCACCAAATACTTTGGTCGCCTGTGCGCCCGATGCTGCAGCACCTACAGTGTGTGCAATGGTGTTCAGAGTCAAAATTGAAGCGAGAGGGCGGTCAATGTCATCTTTTAGTTCTTGAAGACGGCCTGCAGCTGGGTGGCCGTCTTGTCGCATCTGGGCCAAATAACTAGGAGTAATGCTCAGTAGAATGGCTTCAAGTACTGAACAGATAAATGAAACACCGATAGACAGTGCCACAAACATGATTAGCAGGATCATCGTTTTCCAGCGTTTGAGTAGTTAACAGGAATAATAGTAGCGGCAAGAATCGGGTCTCAGCGCAGTAAATACAAGTGTTGAAGCGAAAATATACCCAATATTTTGTGAGGATGCGCTCAGTTTGTGGTTAAAGACTCTGCATACAGTCACTTGTAGTGCCACAAACCTTTGCCAGTCGGGCTTCTTTTGAATTAGAGTTGCCTTGTCTCAAGAAAACCTAAGAAGGGAAGACCTAATGAACAAGACCAACTTGATCGACCTGATCGCAGAGAAAGCAGACCTGTCTAAAGCACAAGCGAAAGCAGCACTGGAAGCAACTCTGGCTGGTATCGAAGGTGCGCTGAAAGAAGGTGATCAGGTTCAACTGATCGGTTTCGGTACGTTTAAAGTTAACCATCGTGCTGCGCGCACTGGCCGTAACCCACAAACGGGTCAGGAAATTCAAATTGCAGCTGCAAACGTTCCAGCGTTTGTTGCGGGCAAAGCGCTTAAAGACGCAGTTAAGTAAGTTATACTCCGCCAAAGCATCCTTTGTTTTGGCGGATTTTTATGCGCGCGATAGCAGCACCTCTCGTTTCATTCCTCGCAGTTGTATTGGCGGGCTGTAGCTCGACAGAAGCCATTGTCCCTGTTAAAACCACCCAAACTGCAGCCGTACATGGCGATGCAGCCAGCATCTATTGGCTTGACGAAAAGCAAACCTTTCCTGAAACGCTCTCTGAAATCGTTCTATTGGGCGACTATGGGCAGTATCAGTCAGAGTATCGCTGGCGAAGAGGGGTAGTTCGTGAAATTCAACGTACAGGAACAGTGCTTGATGATGGGGAGCTGAAAGAGCAGTCTGTTCTGATCCGTTATGATTCGGAAGGTCAGGCCGTTTACCAACAGTATCGATTGGATGGGGATTTATTGCCCATCAGAGGTACTGAGCTGGTGAAGTATTATCGACAAGCGGAACAAGCATTGGCAAGCGCAAAAGCCCTCGGAAAAGAAAAGCAGGATTTTTTCCAAGGTCATTGGAAGGCTGGCACATTTG
This sequence comes from Enterovibrio nigricans DSM 22720, assembly GCF_900167155.1. Lineage (GTDB taxonomy): Bacteria > Pseudomonadota > Gammaproteobacteria > Enterobacterales > Vibrionaceae > Enterovibrio > Enterovibrio nigricans. The sequence goes on from NZ_FUXU01000014.1 coordinate 59,693, forward strand.
AAGAATGTGGCTCGTCGTCAGAGAAAACCTTGACGTTTGATACTGTGCTTCCTGACTATCTTCTGCAAAGTCTCGATCAGCCGAGCAACTTTCTCGCTGCTGTCGGTGAAGTTGGCAGAAAATCGAACACAGTGAATGAAGTGATCATTCTGGGAGACGGAGAGACCCCCTGTCTCGTCAGGCCTGAATTTAAACGCTAAGGCTCAAACACTAAAAAGGCCCTTATCTCATCGAGATAAGGGCCTTTTTCTTTAGTATGTGCAGCTATTATTGGTTATTTTCGCGCTCAATCGCACGGTAGCCAATGTCATCGCGGTGGAACATGCCATTCCAACTGATTTTCGCTGCAAGCTCGTAGGCGCGTTTCTGTGCATCAGAAACGCTATCACCCATTGCCGTTGCACACAGTACGCGACCGCCTGCCGTCACGACGTTACCGTCTTTTTCAGCAGTTCCTGCATGGAATACTTTCGCGGCATCCATTTCTGCGTTTTCCAGACCCGAAATTACGTCGCCTTTGTCGTATGACGCAGGGTAGCCGCCAGCAGCCAACACTACGCCAATTGAAGCGCGCGGGTCCCACTTGGACTCAACCTTATCCAGCTTACCAGCGACAGCCGCTTCACAAAGCTCGACGATGTCTGATTGCAAGCGCAGCATGATAGGCTGTGTTTCAGGGTCACCAAAACGGCAGTTGTATTCGATAACTTTGGGTGTACCGTCGGCCATAACCATCAGACCAGCATACAGGAAGCCAGTGTAAGGGTGACCTTCCGCTTCCATGCCTCGCACGGTTGGGAAAATCACTTCGTTCATCACGCGGTCGTGGATTTCCTGCGTTACGACAGGCGCAGGACTATAAGCACCCATCCCGCCAGTGTTTGGCCCTGTATCGCCATTGCCTACACGTTTGTGGTCCTGGCTGGTGGCCATAGGCAACACATTTTTGCCATCAACCATAACAATGAAGCTGGCTTCTTCACCGTCGAGGAACTCCTCGACAACCACGCGGTGGCCTGCTTCACCAAAGGCGTTACCTGCCAGCATGTCCTGAATGGCGTTTTCTGCTTCTTCCAGGGTCATCGCTACGATAACGCCTTTACCCGCAGCAAGGCCATCAGCTTTCACCACGATCGGTGCGCCTTTTTCGCGTACGTACGCAAGGGCTGGCTCAATCTCAGTGAAGTTTTGGTATTCCGCCGTAGGAATGTCATGGCGAGCAAGGAAGTCTTTGGTAAACGCTTTTGAGCCTTCAAGCTGCGCTGCTGCTTCTGTTGGGCCAAAAATTGGCAAACCAGCTTCACGAAATGCATCTACAACGCCAATCACCAGTGGTGCTTCTGGACCAACAATCGTCAGGCCGATATTTTTTTCTGTGGCAAACGCGACCAGTGCTGAAATGTTTTCGACATTAATCGCCACGTTTTCAAGCTTAGGTTCTAATGCAGTACCTGCGTTGCCCGGTGCAACATAGACAGTGTTCACTTTTTCAGACTGCGCTGCTTTCCACGCCAGTGCGTGCTCGCGACCGCCGCCACCAATAACCAATACGTCCATATTCAATCCTTAAATCAAATCAGCCCGATGACGTACGTGAAATCGTTTCGGGCTGTGAAAATCTATTAGTGACGGAAGTGGCGCATGCTAGTAAATACCATTGCCATGCCGTGTTCGTCTGCTGCAGCAATGACTTCGTCATCACGCATTGAACCGCCAGGTTGGATCACACAGGTGATACCTGCTTCAGCGGCGGCATCGATACCGTCACGGAACGGGAAGAAGGCGTCGGACGCCATCACACTGCCAGCCACTTCCAAGTTTTCGTCAGCTGCTTTGATACCCGCGATTTTTGCTGAGTACACGCGGCTCATTTGGCCTGCGCCTACGCCGATGGTCATATTGCCTTTGGCGTATACAATGGCATTCGATTTCACATATTTCGCAACTTTCCAGCAAAACAGGGCATCGCGAAGTTCTTCTTCTGAAGGCTGACGTTGAGAAACCACGGTCAGGTCATCCAAAGACACCATGCCTTGGTCGCGATCTTGTACTAGCAGGCCACCGTTAACGCGTTTTACGTCAAAGCCGGTGGTTTGTGTGCTCCACGTGCCGCAAACCAGAAGGCGTACATTTTTCTTCGCAGCAACCACTTCTGCAGCCGCTGGAGATACGCTTGGTGCAATGATGACTTCGACAAACTGACGGTCAACGATCGCTTGTGCGGTTTCTGCATCCAGTTCACGGTTAAACGCGATAATGCCACCAAACGCGGATGTTGGGTCGGTCTTGTATGCACGGTCATATGCTTCGAAGATGTTTTCGCCCAGTGCTACGCCACATGGGTTGGCATGTTTTACGATCACACAGGCCGGTTCGATAAATTCTTTTACACACTCTAGCGCGGCATCAGTATCCGCGATGTTGTTGTAAGACAGTGCCTTACCTTGAAGCTGAGTCGCTGTAGAAACAGATGCTTCTTCTGGGTTGGCTTCGGTATAGAAAGCGGCTGCCTGATGGCTGTTTTCGCCGTAGCGCATGTCCTGCTTTTTGATGAACTGTTGGTTGAAGGTGCGAGGGAATTTCGACTCGTCATCACCTTCTTTATTATCGCCGTAAGAGGGCACCATGGTACCGAAGTAGTTAGCGATCATGCCGTCGTAAGCGGCAGTGTGCTCGAACGCAGCAATTGCCAAATCGAAGCGGGTTTTCAGTGTTAGAGAGCCATTGTTGGTATCCAGCTCTTCCAGCACGCGACCATAATCTGACGCGTTTACCACGATGGTCACATCTTTATGATTTTTCGCTGCTGAGCGAACCATGGTTGGGCCGCCGATGTCGATGTTCTCAACAGCATCTTCCAGCGTACAGCCTTCTTTTGCCACAGTTTCAGCAAACGGATACAGGTTGACCACGACCATGTCGATAGGGGAGATACCATGCTTATCCATCACCGCATCATCTGTATTGCGACGACCAAGAATGCCACCGTGAACTTTCGGATGCAGCGTTTTCACGCGTCCATCCATCATTTCTGGGAAGCCCGTGTAGTCCGAGACTTCAGTGACATTCAGACCTTGTTCTGCGAGTAGGCGAGCGGTACCGCCAGTCGAAAGAATATCGACACCTTTCTCTGCCAGTGCTTTCGCAAATTCAACAATACCGGTTTTATCAGATACGCTAATCAATGCGCGACGAATAGGACGAGCGTTTTCCATTGCTACCATCTCTTCAACTGTGGGGATAAGATATTTGGCAAAACCGCCGCAGGGGGGAGCTGCTTTGCCAAATACCTGTTACGGCAGAGCCTGATTGATTCGGCGTATATTCTAACCTAAATTATCGACGCAATCGATTGCTTTTATGGTTTTGTCACAATTCTGACCTCGATGGCCAACAAAGGTGAGTATATGAAGATGTTGCAAATAGGCCAGCTTGCCAAGCTGGCGGGGGTTTCCGGAGATACGCTGCGTTTTTACGAGAAAGTCGGGCTTATTTCCCCATCAGCGAGAAGTGATGGCGGTTACCGGCTTTGCAGTGAAGATGCGGTATCTCGCGTACACTTTATATTGAAAGCCAAGCGCATTGGCCTGACGTTAGACGATATTCAGGAAATGTTGGAAATTAGGCTAGAAGCGAGTCAGCACAGTTGTGCTGAAGTGAAAGGGATCACGCAGAAGAAATTGGATGATATCGATCAGAAGATCGCAGAACTGACCGAGATCCGCTCCGCATTAAAGAAATTGAATGATGCTTGCTGTGGTCACGTTGATGATAACGCCAGCCACTGCTCCATTCTCGAAGCGCTGGCTGCAGTCGACTGATACGGAGTTGACACGTTTTTCCTTATATTAAAGCGGCGACGCGGTGTCATTTTGGTCAACCTCTAGAAACTTACCTATTCTAAAAAGTAAGACGTTGTTTTATTTTTGTGTTGAGGAGGTAGGGCATGGTGCATTGCGCACAATGTACGTGGTCAGTAGACTCTGGTTGGACGTCACTTGACGAGTTATCAGGTCTGGATTCATCTCAGACCTTGGTTTTGCTATTTGGTGTGGCGGACTCTCCTGAATACGGCAGTGCTATACAATCATTGCTCCAGTTTTTTCCTACCAGTTTTGTCGCGGGTTGTTCTAGTTCTGGTGAAATCAGCAACAACGAATTAAGCGTGAGTGAAGCGCAAATTGTTGCCACTGTTTATCGGTTCGATCATACCCAACTCCGGATTGAGCAGTTAGATGTTAACCAAGACGAATCATTCCAAGCGGGAAAGGCGCTAGGCCAAGCCTTGTACCAAGACAGTCTTTCTTGGGTGTTTGTTCTTAGCGATGGTCTTCGGGTTAACGGCAGTGAGTTAGCCAGTGGATTTAACAGCGTTTTGCCGGCATCAGTCCCTGTGACAGGAGGATTGGCGGGAGACCATGGCCGTTTTGAAAAAACATTGGTTTGGCATAAAGACAATGCGAAATCCGGTCGCATTGTCGCAATTGGATTTTACGGTCATCGATTGTCCGTGGGGTTTGGTTCTGGTGGCGGATGGCGAAAGTTTGGGCCTGAACGAACCGTCACATACTCTAAGGCAAACATCGTTTATGAAATTGATCATGAACCCGCTTTAGCCCTTTATCGAACCTATTTAGGAAGCCATGCTGATGAGTTGCCGGGCAGCGGGCTACGTTACCCCTTGAACCTTCACGTAGAAGAAGCAGGCACCTCTGTGATTCGTACCTTGTTAGGCATCAATGAAGATGATGAAAGTGTCACGTTTGCAGGGGATGTTCCTGAAGGGGCTAAGGTGCAACTGATGAATACCGATTTACCTTCTCTGGTTCAAGGGGCCGAGGACGCGGCGATCAATTGCCAGCACGATGCCTCCCCAGATGCAGCAATATTGATCAGTTGTGTTGGACGACGGTTGTTGTTCAAACAAATGGCGGATGATGAAGTTGATGCAGTCAGAGACGTTTTAGGTGAGCAGACTCTACTTTGCGGTTTTTATAGCTACGGAGAGTTAGCGCCTTATGGACGAGCTTTTAATTGTGGCTTGCATAACCAAACCATGACAGTCACAACGCTGAAGGAGGAGTGATCACTATGCATCGATTGCTGAAAAGGCAATTGGATAAAGTGTACGGTCATGATCTTCCCGATGATGAAAAGTGGGATAAGTTGATCGCGCTAATCGATGAGGCGTACGAAAGCTTCGAGCTGAACGACCGCCAGCTTCATCGCGCACTGGATATTAGTTCTGAAGAGTTAAATCAGCGCAACCGGGCATTATCTTGCTTATTAGATGCGTTCCCTGATTCAACCGCGACATTCAATAAACGCCTGAGGCTCGTCGAATTCAGACCTGGACATGGATTGGAGCATTTCGAGGCCGCGGTATCCCCACGAGCAGAAGTGGCGGAGCTCCCCTTTATCAGTGATCCAGACGTCTTTCAGCACCGATTAAGGCAAGTTCAGGAGAGCAAAGAGCCCTGCCATTATGAATACAGCTTGGGAGACTCGATTGGGCTTCAATATATTGAAGCGAGAATTACCCCATTTGATGACAACAAGCTGCTCGTCATATTTAGAGATATCACCGAGCATCGTATGATTGACCGCCTTAGGCGAGAAGCCTTTGATCGCGTTCAGCGGACCGAGCATCAACTGCGACAGGTGATCGAAAGTGCACCTGTCGGCATGGTATTAAGCGACCATAATGGAGACATAGTGTTGGTTAATGCATTTGCCCAACGTTTCTTTGATTTTCAAGCTGAACAACTGCTAGGACAAAGTAGCCAGGTCCTGATTTCAGAGAATCATCGAGAGCGTTATCGGGTGATGCGTGAAAGCGTGTTGACTGATCCGGCTCAGAAAGCCTTTCGGGGGGATTTCGAAGTCACTACATCAAGTGGTCGAAAATTATTGGCCGATATTGGCATGTCCTGTTTGCAATATGATGAGAAACATTGGGTCGCACATACTTTTTCAGATATTACGAAAAGGAAGCGTCTAGAAGCAGAGTTACGCATATTGGCATCGACTGATCCTCTGACAGGTGCGTTGAATCGTCGTCAATTTATGATAAACGCCAATCAATCATTTTCAGCAGCCCTGCGTCATCAACGAAGCATGAGCATCTTAGCGTTGGACATAGACCACTTTAAATTTATCAACGACAACTATGGCCATTGCGTCGGAGACACTGTGCTCATTCGCTTGGTTGAAAAAATAGAAAGTAAACTGCGAAAACAAGATTCATTGGGGCGAGTGGGTGGGGAAGAGTTTGCCGTGTTGTTACCCGATACCAATCGGTTAGAGTCTTTAGCGATTGCGGAACGTATTCGAAAAGGTCTGTCACAGATGGAAGTAGAATGTGATGTAAGAAAAGTAAGTTTTACCGTCAGTATTGGTGTTTGCTCAAATTTACGGGAAATAAAAAGCGTAGAAAACATGCTAGATCGCGCCGATCAGGCCTTGTATGAAGCCAAACGAGGGGGGAAGAAATTGTGTCATTGAGTATCACCCCCCATCGGAAAAAAGTTCATTGCCTGTTTAACGCTTCAGAGCTTCAAGTGCGGCATCATAGTTAGGCTCATCGCTCAGCTCTCGAACCAGCTCAACGTGTTTAACAACTCCCCCTTCATTTACGACGATTACCGCTCTCGCTGACAGTCCAACCATTGGACCAGCAGCGATGGCGACGCCGTAATCTGTCATAAAGTCAGGACTTCTTAGCGTCGATGCGTGTTGTACATTCATCAATCCTTCCAATTCGCAAAAGCGGCTGACAGCAAAAGGCAGATCCGCAGAGATGCAAACTACCTTGGTGTTGTTAACTGCAGCGGCTTTTTCATTGAAGGCGCGAACGCTAGAGGCACACGTTGGGGTATCTATGCTGGGGAAAATATTGAGTATGATTTTGTTTCCTCTGAGGCTTTCCAGCGTCAGATCGGACAAGTCGGCGGCAGTCAGCGTAAAATTGGGTGCGGGTGAGCCGACTTGAGGAAGGTTGCCGGACAATGGGATTGCCTGTCCTTGGAAAAATGTTTCTGGCATGTTTATCTCCTTTGCTATCACGTAAAATAGGCAGTTGTATTGCCACATGGTGTTAGTGCATCGTTGCTGAAGTATTATGCAGTCTGTGTAGACTTGCGTTAGTTTTCTGCAATTCCAGACAAGGCTATCGCACAAATAAAATAGTAGTTGGGAACATACTGAGAGTGTGATAGCGTCAGGCAAACCGAAAGGATTAAAAAATTCAGTAATTAAGGACAGTGATGTTAAAAGTTAACGAGTATTTCGACGGCAACGTGAAGTCGATCGGTTTTGAAAACAAAGGCCCAATCAGCATTGGTGTGATGGAAGTTGGTGAATATACCTTCGGTACTGCTGCACCTGAGCGCATGAAAGTGATCAAAGGTGAGTTGACGGTTAAACTGCCGGGCAATATTGATTGGCAAACCTTTGGCACAGGTGATGACTTCGAAGTCCCTGGAGAGTCGTCTTTCCAGGTTAAGGTTGAGCAGACTACTGCCTATCTGTGCGAATACTTGTAATGTCGCGAGCTCTAAAAAAAGCGCCTGTTGGCGCTTTTTGTGTTTCTAGCAGGGCGTTATCTTAGCCTCTGTTCCCTGATGCAGTTCCACGCTGATAAATTTCTTCAAGCTTGTCGGCATGACCTTTCATAGAGAAATGTTCAAGTGCGCGATGGTAAGCATTGGTTGCGTTAGCCGCTAGTCGTGCAGGATTTTCAAGGTATTGCTTTAACCCATCTGCAATTGATGTGGGATGTTGAGGTTTACAGTAAACGCCGGTGTCCTCAAGGATCTCTGGTAGCGCGCCAGTATCGGATACCACAATCGCACAATGCTGGGCCATGGCTTCAATTGCGGTCAAACCAAACGCTTCATCCCAATACGGCAAACAGACAATTTGTATTTCTTCCAGTAGCGTTCCTACATTGCGGCGATAGCCCGCCAAGTGGATACGGCTGGAAAAAGGTGATGCTTTTGCCATTGCTTGCAACTTCTCTGAGAATGCGACATCAGCACCCTCATCGCCGTTTAGACCACCAATCAAAACCAAATGTGTGTCTGGATATGTGTCTGCAATCTGTTCAAAGGCCGCTAATAAGTCAGCTTGGCCTTTACCATCACAAATACGGCCTACTGAACCGATAAAGCGCGTGTCGTGAGGCAGACCATATTCATCCGCGAGAAGGTGGGGGCGTGTCGCTTCATTGAAGGTTTTGTCTTCAATGTAAGTGCCCAGCCAGAGGCGTTCAATTTTGTCGGTTGCAACGGGAAGGGCTTTGATGTTGCGCTGATAGGTTTCGTTACTGATAGACAGTACCTGATCAACATGACGATATACCCAGCGGTGATAGAGATCTTTCTTCGGACGTTTTACGCCCATGTGCTCGGTGAATACGGTAAAGCGAGGGTGAAGGACATTGAGCAGCGCAGAGATCAGTATGTCACCTGACTTGTGGCAGTGAACGATTTTTACGTTTCTTTCCTTCAGCCAACGATTGAGATCAAGCAGGGTGGCACCAAACAGCGCAGATTTTTTAGGGACAGTGAAAACGTCCATCCCTGCGTCTAACATCGCGTTTGCAACGCGCGAATTTTCGGCTGCCAAGCCGAAGACGCAATATCCCTTTTCGACAAACTCTTTTCCCATTCGCGAAGGGTACATCTCAAGCCCACCCCAGCCTGTAGAAAGGCAGATGTGTAAGATGGCAGGTTTGTCATCGTTTCGCATCTTGTGAGTGTCGCTGGTGGCGTTAGTGTGCCCCATGGTATCTCTCCGCTGCATTGCGTTATGGCCATGTAAATTGAAGGAGAGAGTATAAGTTCAGAGCATGGGGGGCGCAATTTGTCATTGTGCCTAAAGGGAAAGGCGAGAGCAGTCGCGTGTTTTTTATTACTAGAAACAACAAAGGCCAAGCTGTGAAAAACTTGGCCTTTGTTTTTAAAACGTCAAAGAAGACTGAACTTAGTTCATGCCGTACTTTTTCAGTTTCTTACGCAGAGTACCACGGTTGATACCCATCATGGTTGCAGCGCGAGTTTGGTTACCGCGAGTGTACTGCATGATGGTGTCCAGCAGTGGTTGCTCAACTTCTGCCAGTACCAGCTCGTACAGGTCGTTGACTTCCTGGCCATTCAACTGCGCTAGGTAGTTTTTCAGGGAGGCTTTTACTGAGTCACGCAGTGGCTTCTGGGTGATTTGATCTTGTGAAGTCACAGTAGTCACTGTCAATGCTTCTGAAGTCAGGTTTTGTTCGAACATACTCTGTCAGCTCTTCTCGTATTTATGCAACGTTTTCGAAGTAATCTTGCAGCGCATCGATCTGCTGGTGGGCGTCTTCGATTGCGTTGAAAGCCTGGCGAAAATCGCCAATTTGATCATGTTCTTTCAGGTACCATCCCACGTGTTTGCGTGCAATACGGTGGCCTTTGAACTCACCATAAAACTGATGAAGTTCTTGAACATGACCCAACAAAATTGTTTGGACCTCTTCCATCGACGGAGCCGCGAGTTCTTCGCCGGTGGTTAGGTAGTGTTGGATTTCGCGAAAAATCCATGGTCGCCCCTGTGCTGGGCGGCCGATCATCAGGGCATCTACACCTGTGTATTCGAGCACATACTTGGCTTTCTGAGGCGAATCAATATCTCCGTTAGCAATAACAGGAATGGATATCGCCTCTTTTACCGCTCTGATGCTGTCGTACTCGGCTTCTCCTTTATACATACAAGCACGTGTTCGGCCGTGAAGGGCCAATGCTTGAATGCCACAGTCTTCGGCCATTTTGGCGATCTGGACGCAATTTTTATTGTCCGTATCCCAACCTGTACGTGTTTTCAGCGTGACGGGAACGTCAACAGCTGCAACGACTGTTTTCAGAATTTGCTCGATGATGTCTGGTCGGGTCAGCAAGGCTGAACCAGCCAATTTCTTGTTGACCTTTTTTGCCGGGCAACCCATGTTGATATCGATGATTTGCGCACCGTTCTCAACACAATAGCGTGCGGCATCTGCCATCAATGCTGGTTCTGCACCAGCAATCTGTACAGAGCGAACTCCCTTCTCGTCCAAATGAACCATTCGGTTTTTTGATTTGGCTGTATGCCACATCGCCGGATTGGAAGACATCATTTCGCTCACCGCCATACCTGCACCGTGACGTAAACAAAGTTCACGAAATGGTCTATCGGTTACACCAGCCATAGGTGCAACGATAAGCGTGTTTTCCAGTTTATAAGGTCCGATCTGCAAGGGAATACCTTCTATGTCAGCAAGGGCGCGCATTTTACGCATTTTTTGCCAGTCTGAAAAGGCCAATATTTGAGCGTTTTGTCTTGATTTTCTAAAAAGCCAAATAATTCAATTTTTTAGTACAAAAATCGCTCAATTATTGTGAGTTTTAGACTTTGTGTGCAGTGATTCTGCACCATTCTTCCTTCGATGTGATTTCATCGACCGTCAATTCGTCGCGATAGCAGTCTGCAACGGACTCTGCTTGGGAGTCCAGCACGCCAGACATTGCCAATAGACCTTGCGGTGCCATCAAACTTTTAATGATCGGAGAAAGCTCACGAAGAGGGCCTGCAAGGATGTTTGCCACGACCACTTCAGCCTGCAGATTTTGAGGCTGATCTTTTGGCTGGTACAGTTCAAGACGATCTGCGACGCCATTGCGCTCTGCATTGTCTTTAGACGCTTGCAGGGCTTGAGGGTCGATATCGATACCAATCACTTTTTCTGCACCGAGCAGAAGCGCCGCCAGAGACAGAATGCCTGAACCACAACCGAAATCGATGATTGTTTTGCCTTTCAAATCCAGACCGTCTAACCATTCAAGACAAAGCGAGGTGGTTGGGTGTGTCCCTGTACCGAATGCCAGACCAGGATCCAGCATGATGTTTACGGCTTCAGGATCGGGCGCGTCACACCAGCTTGGGCAAACCCAAAGACGCTGGCCAAAACGCATTGGCTTGAAGTTATCCATCCAAGCGCGTTCCCAGTCTTTGTCTTCCAGTTGCTCAATCTTGTGAGTGAAATCCTGACCCAGTAGTGGGTTAGATTTCAGAATCGCAACGATGGCTTCCATATCCGCTTCTGCGTCATACAATGCGACGATATCTGTTTCACCCCATAGTCGGGTTTCACCCGGCATAGGTTCAAATACAGGGGTATCTTTGGCGTCTAGAAAGGTTACTGACAGTGCGCCAGCGTCTTCCATCAGCACGTCGCCAATTGCTTCAGCCGTTTCTGCGGTCGCATTCAGTTTGATTTGAATCCAAGGCATGGTTTCTTCACTTATTCGTCTAACTACGTTTTCAGGGGGCGGAGTCTAGCATAAAAAGTAGTCAGGTCGCATAGATATGCGTAACGTCATAGGTAAGAAAGCGTGAAAAAAGGGCAGCGAGCGCTGCCCATTGAGGTTTTACGAGTGGGTGACTTATGCCGCCACAGACTTAGCGTGATGATGTTGTATTGAACTTACGATGATAAACGCAATCAAGCTGATGGTTAGCGATGGCACAATGGCGTGGACGCCGCTCATGTCGGGTTTAAAGGTGGAAAGTGCTGCGTAAGTGCCAAGGCCTGTCACCATTGACGTAAGGGCGCCAGCTGCAGTGGCTTTCTCCCAATATAGACCAAGGATGAGAGGCCAAAGAAATACGGCCTGCATGCCGCCGAAGGCCAGTAGATTCAGCCAGATGATCATGTCTGGCGGATTGGTCGATGCGACGAAGACCAATAAAGAGAAGATTCCAGTCACCCATAAAGACAGCGTCGGTAGTTTGCTCTCTGTTTCTGGCGCGTCAGCCGCTTTTGGATTGATGTAGTTCAGGTACAAGTCTTTTAGCAAGGTAGCAGAAGCTTGAATCAATTGAGAATCAATCGTCGACATGATCGCAGCCATAGGGCCAGCCAGAAAGATGCCCGCAACGACAGGGGGCAGTACGGTCATCATCAGCGTCGGCATGATTTGGTCTGGGTTGTCGATTTCTGGCACGATAGCACGCCCCAGTGCGCCGGCGAGGTGCATGCCGAGCATTAAGAAAGCCACCATCGCGGTACTGATCACCATGCCTTTGTGGAGTGAGCCACTGGACTTATAAGACATGCAGCGAACGGTAGCATGTGGCAGACCAATTACACCAAAACACACCAACACCCAAAAACTCAGCATAAAGGGCTCAGTCAGAAACTCATTGGGGCCATAAGGTGTCACCAATGCAGGGTCAATATCGTGAAGTTTGGTGATCATCTCGCCTAAGCTGCCACCGGCATGAATGATACCAATCAACAATGCAATGGTGCCGACGATCATCATGATACCTTGTACTGTATCTGTCATCACAACAGCACGGAATCCGCCAATGGTGGTATAGATGCCGACTGTCAGTGCAAACAGCATTAAGCCATGGGTGTATGAAAGGCCCGTGACAGTCTGAAGCAAACGCGCCCCCCCGACAAATTGCACGACCATGGTACCGAAAAATGCCAGAAGCAATGCGAGTGAAGCGAAAATCACCACTCCTCGGTTTTTGTAGCGTGCATACAGCATGTCATTTAGCGTTAACGCATTATGGCGGCGAGACTCAATGGCGAACTTTTTACCTAGCACACCAAGTGTCAGCCAAGCAGCTGGTAGTTGGATCATGGCTAGTAATACCCAACCTAAGCCCATTTGATAGGCTGCGCCGGGCCCGCCGATAAACGAACTGGCACTGGCATAGGTGGCAGCGAGTGTCATCGCAAGGACAAAGCCACCCATGCTGCGGCTACCCAGCAAGTATTCACTAAGGAAGCCACTGCTGCGATCCCCTTTACTACGCGAATAGAATGCGACGGCAAAGACGGCCACCAGATAGAGAGCCATAGGAATAAGAAGCTGACTATTCATTGTCTGTGTCCTGCTCAATATCAAGAGTCATATCTTTGAAGAGGAATTTCACCATCAATGCACACAAAACAGTGAATAGAATGGGACCAACAACACAGGCAAACAAGAACCAGAGCGGTAAACCAAAGTAGAGTTCTGGCATCGCTTGCTCAATGCCTTCAGGGGCCAAGCCGTAGGCAAATCCGTACCACCAAAGGAAATAAGCAAGTGCGAGGGCAATTGCCCATTTCGCTTCTTTATGCGCCTGGTGGTAACGGCTGCTAAGCGTTTTCATTAGAAGCCTCCGAGCAGTGTGACGCGCATTGGCGTGACTGCTTTTGTATTTCAGGAAAAATGGGTCGCCTATTTTGGCAAAAGTCGGCGAATTGTGACAGTGGCGCTGTGTGGAAAAAGAAAAGGCTGCGCAAGCGCAGCCTTTTTCTAAGCGGATAGGACCTACTTTTGCAGACCCAGCTTCTTCTCTAGGTAGTGAATATTGGCACCACCATGCTGGAAGTTTTCATCTTTCATGATTTCCAGCTGAAGAGGAATGTTGGTTTTGATGCCATCGATGATGATTTCGCTGAGTGCGTTGCGCATACGCGCAATGGCTACATCGCGGTTCTCACCGAAACAAATCAGCTTACCAATCATTGAATCGTAGTAGGGTGGCACGGTATAGCCTGAGTATACATGTGACTCCCAGCGTACACCCATGCCGCCTGGCGCGTGGAAACGCTCAATTTTGCCAGGGCTTGGCAGGAAGCGAACCGGATCTTCCGCATTAATACGACACTCAATCGCGTGGCCGCGAATTTGAATGTCATCTTGTGTGAATGACAGTGGTTGGCCAGCTGCAATGCGAAGCTGTTCTTTGATCAGGTCAACGCCTGTCACCATCTCAGTCACTGGGTGTTCTACCTGAATACGGGTGTTCATTTCGATGAAATAGAACTCGCCATTTTCATACAGGAACTCGAACGTACCCGCACCGCGGTAGCCGATTTCGACACATGCTCGGCAGCAACGTTCACCAATGTATTTACGCATTTCTGCTGTAATACCTGGCGCAGGTGCTTCTTCGACCACTTTCTGGTGACGACGCTGCATAGAACAGTCACGTTCACCTAAGTGGATCGCACCGCCTTGACCGTCGGCTAAAACCTGAACTTCAACGTGGCGTGGGTTTTCAAGGAACTTCTCCATGTAAACGACGTCGTTGTTGAAGGCTGCTTTTGCTTCTGCGCGGGTCATCGCGATGGCGTCTGTCAATTCTGCTTCAGAACGAACAACACGCATGCCACGACCACCGCCGCCACCTGATGCTTTGATGATCACTGGGTAGCCGATACGTTTTGCGAAGGCTTTGTTCTTCGCTGCATCGTCATCCAGAGGGCCATCAGAACCAGGTACACAAGGTACACCCGCTTTTTTCATCGCGTTGATCGCAGAGACTTTGTCACCCATCAAGCGAATGGTGTCAGCACGAGGGCCAACAAAAATGAAGCCTGATTGTTCAACTTGTTCTGCAAAGTCCGCGTTTTCTGACAGGAAGCCGTAGCCAGGGTGGATAGCCACCGCCCCAGTCACTTCCGCAGCACTGATGATGCGAGGGATATTCAGGTAGCTTTCTACGCTCGATGCCGGACCAATACAGATTGACTCGTCAGCCAGCAAAACGTGCTTCAAATCGCGATCAGCGGTTGAGTGAACAGCAACAGTTTTGATGCCCAGCTCTTTACATGCGCGCAGGATACGAAGCGCGATTTCACCGCGGTTAGCGATGACAATTTTATCTAACATATCTGTCCTCGATTACTCGATGATGATCAGAGCTTCATCAAACTCAACGGTCTGGCCGTCTTCGCATAGAATCGCTTTCACTACGCCCGCTTTGTCTGATTGGATTTGGTTCATCATTTTCATCGCTTCAACAATACACAGGGTATCGCCAACGTTGACTGATTGTCCGACTTCAATAAATACTTTTGATTCAGGGCTTGGAGAGCGGTAGAAGGTACCTACCATTGGAGACAGTACTTTATGACCAGATACTTCAGCCGGTGCAGCAGGAGCGGCGGCTGGTGCTTCTACCGCAGCCACTGGTGCTGGAGCAGGAGCAGCTGCTTGAGCTGGCGCAGCATAAACATGTGCAGGCGCAGCGATAGGTGCAACTGCACGGCTGATGCGTACCGATTCTTCACCTTCAGAGATTTCTAGCTCAGCGATACCTGATTCTTCAACCAGTTCAATCAGTTTTTTGATCTTGCGAATATCCATGGTGTCTTATCTCTTCAATATGTTGTTCAGTTGGCCTTTGATTGCAGACGGCTTGCCGCTGCCCTCAAAGCAAATTCGTAGCCTTCAGCTCCTAGTCCAACGATGACGCCCTCGGCTTTATCGGAGAAGTAAGAATGATGGCGAAAAGGTTCACGTGCGTGAACGTTGGACAAATGCACCTCAATAAAAGGGATGCCCACAGACAGGATTGCGTCCCTGAGTGCTACACTAGTGTGCGTGAAGGCGGCGGGATTGATGATGATGAAATCAACATTGCCCAATGCTTGATGGATGGTTTCAATCAAGACGTGTTCCGCATTTGACTGCACGTGCTCTAGGTTTATCTGGAGCTGTGAAGCGAGCGCGGTCAGGTCGGACACTATCTGGTTTAGTGTCTTCTGTCCGTAATGTCCTGGTTCTCTAACGCCCAGCATGTTTAGGTTTGGGCCGTTGAGAAGTAAAACGTTGCGATTTGCTGTCATCTTGATCGCTTTGTTCCTGTTCTTGTTGCGAAAAGTCCCTAATTTCTGCTTTCTGGCACCAAGTGGTTTGAGAACCTTAAAATGGCACTCCCACCATGTACTGAAACGCAATTATAGAGAAATCACCGCAAATGGCAGCAAAATACTGGTCTTATCAGACATATTTTGCCAATTCTTGATGTCGGATAGGCGACACTTGTTACCAAGTGCCGCCCTCCTAAGAACCGTACGTGCAACTTTCACTGCATACGGCTCAAGCCTCCGCTAAGGCGTGTTACGTTACCCAGCAATCACAATGCAGCTAAGACAGGATCAAACCACGAGTTTCGTCCCAGTTTCTTTGGCTTACGCTCTTTAAGGTAAGGTTCATAGAAGGGATCGTAAGGCGTAGCTTTGCTTATGATTTTCACATGCCTTTTAATTGGGGTTTGGGCTATCTGAACCAGATTAAAGTGACAGTCCATGTTGGCGATTTTCTGCCAACCATGAAATTGCCATCCACCTGTGCG
>NZ_FUXU01000034.1 GCF_900167155.1 Enterovibrio nigricans DSM 22720
GTTTTATCCATCGGGAAGCCTGCAAACTTTGTGAGGGTGACTCTTGTTTTCTCCGCTCTTGCTTCCAGCTCAGCATTGAGTAGCGACTCTAAATAGTCGGCAAGACTCGCCTCATTGTTGAGTGCCGTTTTGGCTAAATGTGACCACTCTTGACCCACTGCCTGTAACTTGAGTGTTTCACAGGCAGATTCAATACGACTCATCTGAAGGTTCACGCCCGCACCTCCAGCAACACATCATACGTAGAGAGCCGGTGTTGAAAGCTCTCAAGAGGAACGACTGTCTTAGTCACAGGTGTGAGGCCGACGTTGCTGATTGATGTAATTACTGGAGGTGAGACAGGCGTTTCGTTGATTGTTGTTTAACTTGGTGAAAATAGGGGAGGTTTTCCTTATTAATGGAGAGTTTTATTGGCACCTTGCCTGATGTGCTGGCCACCTGATAACGCGGCTTTAGAGGCTATAAACAAAAACCGAGCGTCGGGCTCGGTTTCTCAAAAGATTACGTTTACTGTGAATTACAGAACGCCACCCCAATACATAGCGTTAACAATAGCGAATGCGATAGTTGCACTTATCATGACGAAAAGTGGGGCATATTTAGACAATTTAGCGGCGATCAACGTTGACACAGTTCGTTCCTCTTGAGTAAAAGTTGAACGAATTATGCACAGTTATGTGACGGGCATCAATATGAAACAGAGTTTAAACGAGTGATTAATCGAACAATGTTCATAAGCCATTGTCCTAACGCGAGATTGTTTTTGTCCGCTTTTTCTCTGTGTACGGAGAGCATGAAAAAGGGCGGTAAAAATACCACCCTTTGAATGAATCTCAGTGCTTGAGATTAAGCAAATGAATCCTGTAGAGGCGGAACAACTTGCTTCTTGCGGCTCAGTACGCCGTCCAGCCATACACGGCCGTTTTCGGTTTGTTTACCGTAGGCACGCTCAACAATTTCAACGTCATCAGAAATGACCAGCAACTCAGAGCCTTCTTTCATGATGTCAGTTAGCAGCAGCATAACAGTGTGGCGTTCGCCTTCTGCTTTCAGTACTGCAATGTCGGCTTCCAACTCACCTTTGATTTCGTCGAAAACAGCCAGGTCAACCACTTCCAGCTGACCGATACCTACTAGGTTACCGTTCATGTTGAAATCTTTGTAGTCACGCATAACCAGATCACGAATTGGCGTACCAGCAACCGCAGATTTTACATTGAACATTTCCATGCCCAGTGTTTCGAAATCTTCGATACCCGCGATTTTTGCCAAGTCTTCAACACAACGAATGTCTGCGGTAGTGCAAGTCGGAGATTTGAAGATAACAGTGTCGCTTAGGATCGCACAAAGCATGATACCAGCGATTTCTTTTGGAATTTTTACGTTGTAGAAGTCATACATCATTTTGATAACGGTGTTTGAACAACCTACAGGGCGGATCCAGCATTCAAGAGGAGTAGATGTTGTTAGATCACCCAGCTTGTGGTGATCAACGATGCCCACAATAGTCGCTTCTGCGATATCGTCAGGTGCCTGAGTCAGTTCAGAGTGGTCAACGATGTAAACTTCTTCACCTGCATAGCTAAGTTTCAGCTCAGGAGCTTCGAAACCAAAACGATCTAGGATGAATGCAGTCTCAGGAGATAGGTCGCCCAAACGCGCGGCAACAGCTGGCTCATCGATTTGATTTTTCAGGTACGCAAGTGCAATCGCACCGCAGATAGAATCAGAATCAGGGATCTTATGACCCACAACATACATTGGCATAATTGGCTCTCGTCATGCTCACATTTTGAATTTCGCGCATTTTACCAGAGTGACCATAAATGTACATTCGTCCTTCGTCGTGAGCGGCATTCGCCGAATGAGATACGCGACCAACGTTTAACCTCTCGACACAGTTCGAATTATCATGAGATGAAATGAAAAAAGCGCTGCAGTGCAGCGCTTAAAAAGGATATGCAAGGAGTAGTTACAAGTCTCTCATCAATATTTCGAGCTCTTCTTGAGCTTCTTCGATGAGGTTTTCTAGTTCTGTTGCGTCCGCATTGGTTAACGGTAATTGCCAATGAACGGGTTTACCATTTGACGTATGTTTGCCCACCAACTTCGTCACCCTGCCGCTACGTTCGAATCTTACATGTTCGAACTCTGCTTCATGGCATTGACGATTCTCCACTATTTCAATTTCGACCAAGCCGGTGGGGATAACTTGGACATGTGCGTGGAGTTGTTTTGTATCTTTGAGTAAGTAGTTTCTGTGTCTTGCTTGCATGATCATTCCCCTGGAGCATCACCCGTAATCGCTTTTAAAGTGTAGACAACAGGTTGCATTTGAGGGGCGAAAAAGACGTATGAATATGGGTTTTGATGACCAAGAGTTTGATGTGAAAACGAAACTTTTTTCTCGTATTAAATACGGTATTTTGGATGTAATTAAGATGGAAAAACACGCGTGATTTAAGTCAGAGCTGATAAATCAATGTGTTGAAACAATGGACATGCTGGGGCAGGAAATAAAAACCCGGCGTGGCCGGGTTTTCTTTATTCGTTAAATGGCGTGTGCGACTTTCGTTAATGTAGAACGAAGTGAAACCGCCTCTTCTTCTGATAGGAGTGCGTGAATCGTTTCGAAGTTACGTTGGTCTGCTTTACTCAGAAGGTCTGCCATTGCTTGACCTTTATCCGTGAGTGTCAAAATCTTAGAACGTCGGTCGTTAATATCGTCACGACGATTAATGTAGCCTTCCATCACCAAACTTTGGACGATACGGCTCACTTTTGACTTCTCACTGGCCAAATAAGGCAAAGCCATCAGATCGCCTTGGCGAAATTCAACAGATTTTGCAATCGTTGAAATGGTGATGGTTTGCTCGGGGCCTAAAGTGACTCCTTGCTCAAATAGCCAGTCATGATAGCGCTTTGCCGATTTTAGCGTAATTAGACGACATAGTGAGCTCAGTTCCGATTGAATATCCACGCTTATCTCTATTGCATTTTTATAGGTTTAGTGGCGCAAATATTACATCTTCATCTCTGGAAAAGTCTAATATGCCAGACACTCTCGTCATAAGAGTGTATCTGGCTGAATTTACTTTTTATTGTCATTTAACTAATTGATACATAAAAGAAATTACCGAAAATGGTAAATGTTATGTTTCAAAAGTGAGGCAGGGTGTAAATGAGGTGACTAAATAACCCCAAAATCTCGTTTGATAATTAGTCCGTTGTAAACCTAGATGGGGTGTTTATCTGACCTGAAAAAGTGTAAGAAATTGTGAAATTAAATGACTTGTTCAAAAAAGGGCCCAAAAACACCAAAGCCATGACTTTTGGTGTTTTATTCGTGGTTACAGTAGCGGGCTGAACATGTAGAAAAACTGCTCAATGGGTCGATTTAACACGGAGCGTTTTTGCCACGTTTCAATGAGAAGAGGGGTCGAGTTGTTGATGTATTCCTGCTGCAAAGAGGAAAGGTCCGCGCAGAAATCCGGATCGTCAATACATAGCGTTAATTCAAAGTTTAGCCACAGGCTTCGCATGTCGAGATTTACGGTTCCAATTAGGCAGAAGTTTTCGTCGACCATCACGGATTTTGTGTGAAGAAGGCCTCCTTGAAATCGATAAATATTGATTCCGGCTCTTAGCAAGTCATTGAAAAATGACCGGCTTGCCCATTCGACCATAAGGCTGTCATTTTTTGCCGGGATAATCAGATTTACAGTCACCCCCCGCTGTGCAGTCGTCTGTAGCGCTGCGAGCAAACTTTCACTCGGGATGAGGTAAGGCGTGGTGATGGTGAGGCTTCTTTTTGCCTGGTGGATAGCTAGCATCAATACTTGCTGGATAATACCGTCAGGCATGCCAGGCCCTGACGGCGCGACCTGCACTGAATGGTTAGCATGTTCATGTTGTTCAATCAAAGGGCAGGTTGGTAAATCTGGCAAGTATCGCAATCCTGTTTCGACTTCCCAATCCCACGCGAAAATGCTGTTTAAAACAGGAACAGAGGGGCCGTCGACTTTCACCATAATATCGACCCACTGCCCAACGCCTGCATCTTGTTTGAAGAAACGTGGGTCAACCATGTTCATGGAGCCTGTATAGCCAATTTCGTTGTCGATGATGACAATTTTACGGTGTTGTCGAATGTCGAGGCGCCGTAAAAACATACGAGCAGGGCTTACGGCCAGCGCTTCAATAAGCTCTACGCCCGCACGACGCATTTCGTCTGGCCAGTGGGTTCGAAAGAAGGATTTGCTCCCAGCTGAGTCGAGCAAAATTCGCACGGTCACACCACGACGCGCCGCAGAGCATACTTCTTTAGCAACATCGTCTGCATGTCCGCCTGGATGCCAAATATAAAAAACCATGTTGACGGAACGTTTGGCTGAATGAACATCTTTAGCAATATTTCGTAAAATATCGGCGGTTTCACAATGAAGAGAAAGCTGATTTCCCGCTAAGGCCGGTATCCCTGCGCGTCTCAGGCAAAGATCATGAACGGGACGGGCGAGGAAGCTTTGGTGCTGTGGTCGGTGGACTTCACACTCACTCAGTGTTGCCATCCATTGACCATAAGGGGTGAACATTGCTTTCGCACGTTCGGCTCGCTTTCTCCCTAAATTTAACTCACCTACGAGTAAATAAAGGATTACCCCAACAATAGGGATGATGTAGATGATCATCAGCCAAGCAATAGAAACACCAAGTGCACGGCGTTTTAGAACGACACGAATGGTGACACCGGCGATTAAAAGCCAATAAAAAAAAACACTCGCCCAAACAATAAACTGATAAATTTTTTCCATATCAACCAACTTAGCCTTTTTCGTCACTCAATATAGAGCGGTGGTGCTGACTATGCACAGACTTTAGTGTCTCTTATTCGTTATCGATAGTCATTAGAAGTCAATTCTTCGTCAGTGTGAAAGGTTTGTTATGAAATAATTGTCGCCAGGTGTTTATAAAGTAACAGAAAAGGGAGTGTGAGCGGGGAAATATACCACTTGATCGAAAAATATAGCGCGATCGCTTCAAATTTTATTCCAAAGCTGGTTTACTTGCCATGTCTGTTGCAAAAGCGGGTCAAATGTCTCCTGTAAACTAATGTTTACAATCCAGCTGGGAGATGCCAAGGAAAGGCAGAAGATGCTGGGTATTAGTACCTAAACAACATCATCGATTGTAGTAGAGAGTAGTTATGGCAAGCAGTAATAGAGCCCAGTTTTCTTCCAGATTAGGTTTCATTCTTGCCGCGGCAGGTTCTGCCGTTGGCCTAGGTAATATATGGGGTTTCCCGACACAGGCAGCCAGCAATGGTGGTGCTGTTTTTTTGATCACGTATTTGGTCATGGTATTTGTCCTGGCTTATCCCTTGTTGGTTGCAGAGTTGACCATTGGTCGTTATGGCGCGTCGAACCCTATTCGTTCCCTTATTTCCGTCGCACCTAAACAAAAAGCGTTGGGCAGTGCTGTTGGTATTGCGGGTCTGTTGGGTGCCAGCGGTATTTTGAGTTTCTACGCGATAGTGGCGGGCTGGTTCTTTGGCTTCCTTGTGGGGCCGGTGCTGAGTGCTATCGGGATGGAGAGTGCGGCAGCGTGGCTTGAAGGTTTTAGCATTGAACGTAACCTGATTCTGATGGGCGTGTTCATGCTTCTGACTATTCTTGTCGTGAAAAACGGTGTCGCAGACGGTATTGAAAAATGGTCTAGCCGTTTGATGCCCGTACTGTTTGTGCTGTTCATTGTGATGGTGATTTACACCTTGACCCAACCGGGTGCAATTGATGGCTTGAAAATGTACTTAGTCCCAGATACGTCACATTTCTCTCCAGATTTGATGGTGAGCGCGATGGGGCAGGCGTTCTTCTCACTTTCGATCGGTGTTTGTACCATGATGGTATACGGCTCTTACCTGAGCAAAGACGCAAACTTGCCGAAGACTGCTGCACAAGTTGCGATGGTCGACACGGGCGTAGCATTTGTTGCGGGTCTCCTGATTTTGCCGGCAATGTTCGTGGCACAGAAAAATGGTGTGCAAATTTATAACGAAGCAGGTGCGTTGCTTGACGGTGATACATTGGTGTTCAGCGTACTTCCTGCCATGTTTGAAACCATGGGCTTTGCAGGCATCATTATCAGCGTGGCTTTCTTTGCATTGATGGTGATTGCAGCGTTGACGTCTTCTATCTCAATGCTTGAGGTGCCTGTTTCTTGTGCGTGTGAAGAACTGAACAAGGAGCGTAAAGCGGTTGTATGGTGGATTGGTGGTGCGATTTCTATTTTATCGGCCATCATTATCTTTAATTTCGACACCATGTTTGGCTTAGTGATTACCGTGACAACCGAGTACATGCAACCCATTCTTGGCTTGATAATGGCACTGATTGCTGGCTGGATTTGGAACCGCAACCAAGTACTTGAAGAGCTAAGCCATGGTCAACCTGAGTTTGCGCAAAGCACGTTCTGGAAAGTATGGCCAGCGTACGTTCGTATCGTATGCCCAATCTTGATGGCAATGGTGTTTTTGTGGCCGCTATTTAAGTAACCATTTTGTGTAAATCCCCGCCAGTGCGGGGATTCTTTTTTACTATTTTTCATCCTCATTACCTCTTTGCTTTATCTGTCTTCCCACTCCGATTACACTCACCGCAGACGTAACAAATAACAGGTTTAACCATGTTCACGCTGGTTTATCAGAATGACGATTTCTTGGTGATCAACAAACACCCTGGAGTCAGTGTCCATAAGGATGATAATGAGCAGGCTTTGTTGACCGAGGTTGCTAACGCAACGGGTGATAAGCAACTTTATTTAATCCATAGACTGGATAAAATGACATCCGGATTGCTATTGCTGGGTCGACATCAACAAGCGGCTTCATCACTTTCAAGTCTGTTTGCAGAAAGAACGGTTCAAAAGTTCTATCTTGCCCTGTCAGCGAAGAAGCCGAGTAAGAAGCAAGGTACCATTTCGGGTGATATGGCAAAAAGCCGTCGCGCGATGTGGAAATTGCTTTCGAGCAAAACCAATCCAGCAACGACACAGTTTTTTTCTACGTCGGGCGGAGAAGGTAAGCGGTTATTCCTTTGTAAGCCGTATACAGGAAAAACCCACCAGATTCGTGTGGCACTGAAAAGTGTGGGTTCGACGATTCTGGGAGACGATATTTATGGTGGTGAAGCCGCTGATAGAGGGTATTTACACGCGTATTCCTTGTCGTTTACACATACCGGTAAACACTATCAATTTGTTGAACCACCAGTGCTGGGTGACATGTGGCCGGAATTGCCGAACGATTGGCAAGCACCTTGGCTTCTAAACTGGCCCAAACTACTTCATCAAAAATAAACGGAATTCACCTGAACAATCAGGAACGATACCAAGGATGGCTTGTAAATATTGGAGACAAGCATGCAGCCTAATCGCAGTAAGACGCGCAGCACGAATTCTCATAAGTTTTGGGGGCTTGCGAGCCTGAGACGCCAGCGGAAGCGCAAAATTGCTCGCGCTCAACGTCATCACGGCAACGAATTTAATAACTTGCAACTCAGCGGTATTCCATTAGATCTGAATGAGGCTGCAGCGGTCACTAAAGAGGAAAACCCAGAATGATGTCACCAAGCGCACTGCCACAGTTTTTCAGTGTTATTTCCAACCGCTTGATTGAATGCGGTGATGAGGTGCGTCGTGTTTTCCACGGGCGAGGACGTTGCTACGACGGATTGGAGCAAATAACAGCAGACTGGCTGGGGCAGGGCGTACTGCAAATCGCTGTGTTTAAAGAGGCCGAGCCAGCGTTTTACATTGCGCTGAATGAACAAGTGCAAGCATTTGTTCAATCCGATGTCTGGAAGCAAGTCGGTGGTAAAACCGTTTCTGTGCAGCATAGAGATCGCGAAGGGGCAGAGACGGAAACGTTGGTTGGCGAAATGCCAATGCAAATCAATGTGGTAGAGAATACGCTCACTTACAAGCTGGATCTCGGTAAACGTCAGAATAATGGTTTGTTTCTCGATATGCGATTGGGCCGCCAATGGGTGAAAGATCATGCCCAAGGTAAACGTGTACTGAATCTCTTTGCGTACACTTGTGGTTTTTCTGTTGCAGCCATCGAAGGCGGGGCTGAGAAAGTGGTGAATCTGGACATGGCGAAGTCATCTTTGTCTCGTGGTCGTGAAAATCACCAGTTAAATCAGCATGACATGAGCAAGGTGAGTTTCCTTGGTCATGAATTGTTTAAGTCGTGGGGGAAAGTCAAAAAATTTGGTCCTTACGATCTCGTTATCATTGACCCGCCCTCTTTCCAGAAAGGCAGTTTTGTTCTGACCAAAGATTACGCGAAAATTCTGCGCAAGTTGCCAGAATTGGTGGCGGAAGGTGGGGATGTACTTGCTTGTGTTAACTCACCGGATGTATTGCCGAGTTTCTTAACTGAACAGATGGCAGAACTGGCTCCTGCATTCCTCTTTGAGTCTCGTTTAGAAAATCCACCCGAGTTTGAAGATATTGACACGGATAGCGCGTTAAAAGTGCTTCACTTTAAACACAGTTAATTGACGCGAGGCGTTGCCTATGGACGCTTTTCAACGGATAAATGCGCTAGAATCGGGTTACCATGACGTCACATACAATGGTGAACGGTGGGGGCTATCGATAGGCCGCTATAGTCACGGACATGCGTTAAAAATATTCGCAGAGGCAGTGTCAGGCAACGACGTTGTTAGCGGTAACCTGTATCTGGTTGATGACATTTGGTCACTAAAGCCTTGCGAGATGGCAAGGGAAAAAGTGATGTCATTCCTCCTAGGTTTTGAGCTTATCAAATAAAAGCCCGCAACATTTGCGGGCTTTCAGTTTCTAGCTACTACAATCTTCTTTCGTTATCACGCGTTCCAATACAGGGCGGCCACGAGCATCTCTTACGAGGAGTTTGTAACTCACGCCTTTCTCCATCAGAGACGAGATTTCATTCTCCTTGCAGTATCGTTTTTCTAAGCCGTCAGCAAGGACGATAGGAGCAACATCACCACTTCCAGAATACAAGAGAGTAAGCTCTATCTCAGCACTATTGGCTTTTGCTCTTACTAAGTTGTAACCATTCATATTAACCGGTACGAGCTTGCCCAGCATATCTGCACGTTGAGCTGCAAATGTTTCTGCTATTTCAAGATCTGATGTGCTGGAACACGCTGATAAACCTAAAACCAGTGCACCAACCAGTACGGATTTTCCGGTGATTAACCAATCTCGCATTACGGGATCCTTGCTTTGTAAATCTGCGTGTTATGCAGGCAGAACTTTCTTAAAGGGTTTAACAATAACGTCTTTGTAGACGCCAGCATCAATATAAGGGTCGGCGTCCGCCCAGGTTTGCGCTTCTTCAAGACTGTTAAACTGAGCAATGACGGTCGAGCCGGTAAAGCCTGCTTCGCCTGGGTCTTCACTGTCTACAGCAGGGTTTGGGCCAGCAACCAGCAGTCGTCCTTCTGATTCAAGGGCTCGTAGTCGTGCCAGATGTAGTTCGCGCACTTGCATGCGAAGCGGCAAACTGTTTTCTACGTCTTGTGAAAAGATGACGTACCACATTTCTCATTCTCTCCATGTAAGTCAGCACTTTGCTTTGAGCCTAGTGTACGCAAGGATACAGTAAAGTGCTGGCAGAAATGTCTGATTTATGACTTGTTTATCGCTCGTGGGCGGCCTTCACTGTCGATTGCGACATAGTGAAACGTGGCATTACACACTTTATAGCGATCTTTAATGCCGTCATCGTTAATGGGTTTCACCCATACTTCCAATTCCATGCTCATGGATGTGCGACCGATTTTGACGCACTCACCATATACACAAACGACATCGCCGATATTCACAGGTTTCTTGAATTCAATACTTGAAACAGAAACGGTGACGATCTTTCCACCTGAGATTTCTTTTGCGAGGATGCCACCTGCAAGGTCAAGCTGGGACATGATCCAGCCGCCGAAGATTTGCATATTTGGATTGCAGTCGCTGGGCATTGCAAGTGTTCTGGAAAGGAGTTGCCCTTTAGGTGTGTCACACATTGTTAAACGTCTCCACAAAATATTGCGATGCAATTTTATCCAGCGGAGAGGCCGCCAAGTATTTACCCTGTGGGTACGGATTTGATTCTGACATGGTACTTCTTCCTGGGAATCAATTTGTCCCAAAGGGCGCAGGATCGTAAATATCCTGCGCAATGAAAAGAGGGTTACTCGGAGTCTGTTTCTTTCGGCATGTGCTTGTAGATATAAACGCCAGTCGCTAACGTGTACATCAGTGTCAGTGCCATTAACCCGAAGACTTTGAAGTTCACCCAAACGTCTAATGGAAGGCTATATGCGACGTAAATATTGAGCACGGCAAGTACCGAGAAGAACGCAACCCAAGCGTGGTTTACGTTTCGCCATACGGCATCAGGCAGGTTAATTTCTTTGGCCAGCATACCTTTAATCAACGGCTTACCAAGCATTTGAGAAATAATCAGTCCACCAGCAAACAGTGCATAGACAATGGTGACTTTCCATTTGATGAAGTTATCATCTTGGAAAAATAGCGTCATCCCCCCGAACACAGCGACGAGTACTGCGGTGATAACTTGCATTTTTTCCACTTTTTTATAAAGCACCCACGTCACTGCAACTTGAATGATGGTGGCGACAATCAACGCACCTGTTGCGGTGTAGATGTCGTACATCTTGTAAAGCGCAAAGAAAATAATCAGTGGAATAAAATCGAGAAGCTGTTTCATTCAGATACTTATCCTTGTTCACTCCAAACGTTGAGCGGAGTGTTATCAAATCTAACGGGTGAGTTTACCGAAAACTTACGCTATATAAAACGTGAACGAGGAAGAGAACTGTTTCGAGATGAAAAAAGCCAACATAAGGTTGGCTTTTAGTGGGTGTTGAACGGGCTTTAAATGCTATTTTGCAGTTGCTGCTTTCATTACTGAAACAAATTCACCAAGTTCTTTAAGCATGTTGGATTCATCATTCACGTTACGCTCAATGATTTTCACCACGGCTGAACCGGAAATCGCTCCTGCAGCCCCAGCACCAATGGCTTCTTTAACTTGTGACGGTTCAGAAATACCAAAACCCAGCAGCGGGCGAGGTGCACCGTATTCGCTAAGCTTTTCCAGCAAATGGTTAATCGGTTGACCTGCCTTGGTTTCTGCGCCCGTTACACCTGCGCGTGAAAGCAGATAGGTATAACCACCACCCAGTTCTGAAATGGTTTTCAGTGTTTCTTCATTGGCATTTGGTGGCGCAATAAAAATCGCGTGCACACCGTGTTTTTCTGCCGACGCGCGAAACTCGTCGGACTCGCCTGCGGGTACATCGGCAATCAGTACTGAGTCCACACCCGCATCTGCGCATTTTGCATAGAAATTGTCGATTCCGTTGGCGAATACTAGGTTGGCGTACATCAACAGACCCATAGGGATATCAGGGTGGATCTCACGCACTCTACGTAAGATGTCAAAGCAAGTGTCAGGTGTTGTCCCCGACCCTAACGCGCGGATTGCTGCACCTTGAATAGTTGGGCCATCTGCCAATGGATCAGAAAAAGGAATCCCCAGTTCAAGTGCGTCAGCACCGTTTGCCACGAGGGTTTCGATTACCTTCAGGGACTGCTCAGGATTTGGATCGTCAATGGTCACGAAAGGGACGAAAGCGCCTTCATTCTTTGCATCCAGTTTTTCAAACATCGCTTCATAGCGGTGAGACAAGGTCGCAGCCATTACATCACTCCTTTTTCTTTCAAAATGTCGTGCACGGTGAAGATGTCCTTGTCTCCACGACCTGACAGGTTAACCACCAGTAATTGCTCTTTTTCTGGGTTCTCTCTCGCCATTTTAAGTGCGTATGCAAGCGCATGGGCTGATTCCAATGCAGGGATAATACCTTCATGACGAGCAAGTTCTTGGAACGCGTCCAAAGCTTCGTCATCGGTGATGGCAACGTACTCAGCGCGACCGATGGCGTTTAAATGTGCGTGTTGTGGCCCAACAGATGGGAAGTCGAGACCTGCAGATACTGAGTAGGATTCTTCTACTTGGCCGTGAGTGTCTTGCATCAGTGGCGATTTCATCCCAAAGAAAATGCCGAGCTTACCGTGTTTAAGCGGCGCACCATGCTGGTCTGTATCTAACCCTAAACCTGCTGGCTCTACACCAATCAGGCCAACGTCGGATTCTTCGATGAAATCAGCGAACATACCAATGGCATTTGAACCGCCGCCCACACAGGCAATCACGCTATCAGGCAAGCGACCTTCGCGCTCCAAAATCTGTTGCTTAGTTTCTTCACCAATCATTTTTTGGAATTCACGCACAATGGTCGGGAAGGGGTGAGGGCCCGCAGCTGTGCCAAGAAGATAGTGCGCATCTTCATAGGTGGCTGACCAATCTCGCAGTGCTTCATTACAGGCATCTTTAAGGGTTGAAGAGCCTGAATGAACAGGGATCACTTCGGCACCCATCAATTTCATGCGAAATACGTTCGGGCTTTGACGTTCCACGTCTTTTGCACCCATGTAAACGCGACATTTCAAGTCGAGCAGCGCACAAGCAAGCGCTGTCGCAACACCGTGCTGACCTGCGCCCGTTTCGGCGATGATCTCTTTCTTGCCCATTCGCTTAGCCAGCAATGCTTGGCCCAGCACTTGGTTGGTTTTATGTGCACCGCCGTGCAGCAAGTCCTCACGCTTGAGGTACAACTTGGTTTTGGTACCTTTCGTGAGGTTACGCGTTAGCGTCAACGCGGTTGGTCTCCCTGCATATTCCTGGAGCAAATTGATAAACTCGCTTTGGAATTCGGGGTCGCTTTGTGCGTCAATGAACGCTTGTTCCAATTGATCCAACGCTGGGACCAGAATCTGTGGCACGTACTGGCCACCGAATTCGCCAAAATAGGCATTCAACTTAGTCATAACAGTCCTTAGTAATCTCTCAGCGCTGTAAACGCAGCGTCCAGTTTTTCTCTGTCTTTGAGACCCGGCATGTCTTCGACACCCGAGTTAAAATCTAATCCGATGCAGCCAAGCTCCGCGGCTTGTTTTGCATTTTCGCTGTTGAGCCCGCCAGCGATCATCAGCGTGTCTTTTCGCGCATCAGGGATCAGCGACCAATCAAATGAAGTGCCAGTGCCGCCACGCTGTTCGCCTACACGGCTATCCAGAAGATTGCGGTCCACATTCTCAAGCAGGGAAGGCGTTTCCGTGCTCACGCCGTGCGCTTTCCATATTTGGGTGTTCTCAGCCAGCTTGCTACGAAGGCTGTCCACATAGTCAGCGGTTTCGTCGCCGTGCAATTGAACGGCATGCAGCCCAAGTTCATTTGCAATCTGAGCGACGTGATCAATCTCGTGGTTTTGGAATACGCCCACGTATTCCAGTGGCGCGCCTTTCATCACTTTTTGCGCAGCTTCTACATCTACATACCGCGGTGATTTTTCGACGAATATCAGGCCACCATAGTTGGCATAGGCTTCGTAAGCGGCTTTAGCATCTTCTGCGCGTGTTAATCCACACACTTTGTTGTCGCCGTAAAGTACGCGTCGAACCGCTTGTTCCACATCGGTTTCTGACATCAATGAACTACCAATCAGAAAGCCATTTGCGTAAGGAGCAAGTTCGCGGATCTGCTGGTGGGTGTAGATACCGGATTCAGAAATGACGATACGATCGTCAGGTAGCTGCGGCGCTAACGCTTTGGTGCGATTTAAGTCGATGCTGAGGTCGCGAAGGTTGCGGTTATTAATACCAACAACTTTGGCGTCCAATGCGATTGCTCGCGCCAGCTCTTCTTCGTTGCTCACTTCTGTCAGCACACCCAGATTCAACGTGTGTGCAACGTCAGCCAGTTCACGGTACTCGTCATCATTTAGTACGGAGAGCATGAGCAAAATCGCGTCTGCTTGATGGTGACGCGCGAGATAGATTTGATAGGTATCGACCATGAAATCTTTACAAAGCACAGGGCAAGGCACTTGACCCCGTACAATTGGCAGGAAGTCAAAGTTACCCTGAAAGTACTTCTCATCAGTCAGGACTGAAATCGCCGCGGCATGTTTGCCGTATACGCTGGCAATGTAATCCAAGTCGAAGTCGTCACGGATCAGGCCTTTTGACGGTGAAGCCTTTTTGCATTCTAAGATGAACTTTGCAGGTTTACTTGAGAGCGCTTGGTAGAAACTTCTATCGCTTGTCACGATGTCGTTAATAAAGCTCTCAAGAGGCTGCGCTGCCTTGCGATCTGCGACCCATACTTTTTTATCCGCAACAATTTTTGCGAGTACCGTTTCCATTAGTTGCTCCGTGATGCTAGCTGCTGAACCAGTTCGAATGGTTTACCACTCTGCATAATGTCCAGTGCTTTTTTCGTATTAGCTTTGAGATCTTCATGCCCAAAGAGGCGAAGCAGAAGTGCAACGTTGACGGCGACTGCCGCTTGTTGTGCATCCGTCCCTTTGCCTTGCAAAATTTGGGTGATGATGGCTTTGTTTTCTTCTGGGTCTCCACCTTTGATGGTGTCCAGTGGGTAGGTTTCTACGCCGAATTCTGCAGGTGTCAGCGTGTATTCATGAATTTGCCCGTCTTTGATTTCTGCCACGGTTGTCTCGCCGTGAATGGCAACTTCATCGAGTCCGCTACCATGTACGACTGCTGCGCGTTTCAACCCAAGGTTCAACATGGTCTCTGCAATAGGGCGGACAAGCGATTTTTCGTACACCCCCATCAGTTCCAAACTCGGTTTGGCGGGATTAATTAGCGGACCCAAGAGATTGAAAATGGTGCGAGTTTTCATGGTTTGACGCACAGGCATCGCATGGCGAACGCCGCTGTGATATTGCGGCGCGAACAGGAAGCAGACACCTAAATCATCTAACGCACTACGCGCAGTTTCTGGGCTCATGGCTAAATCAATGCCGAAGGCTGCAAGCAGATCGGAGGAACCTGATTTGCTCGATACGCCTCGATTACCGTGCTTGGCGACTTTTACGCCACATGCAGCGGCAACAAACGCGGCAGTCGTTGAAATATTAATGGTGTTTGCACCGTCGCCACCTGTTCCGACGATATCAGCAAAATCATAATCGGGTGACGGGAATGGGTTCGCATTTTCAGTCAGTGCAGCCGCAGCCCCTGCGATTTCCTCTGGCGATTCGCCTTTTATTTTCAGTGCAGTCAGTGCTGAAGCCAGCAGGATAGGATCCAATTCTCCTTTGATGATGGTGTCAAACAGCTGTTGGCTTTCGTCCTGAGTCAGAGTCGTCTGGTCGTAAAGTTTGTTGATGATTGCTTCCATAAGTTCTCTCCTATTTCCCTAATGTCCATCAGCGTGTTTGTGTAGCCCAACTGATTGTGTGTGTGAGAAGGTCTGCGCCTTTCGTTGTTAGTATTGATTCGGGATGAAATTGAAAACCGACTACGCGGTCGGCATCGTTCACCACGGCCATGACAAGCCCGTCTACGTCGGCAATCACATCCAGTGATTCCGGCACTTTGGTTGCGACCAAAGAGTGATATCGGGCGATAGTCAGAGGACTTTCGATGTTGCCAAAAACAGGGTGCTGGCTGTGTGTCATCTGCGATGCTTTGCCATGTACGATTTCACCCGCACCAGATACTTCACCGCCATACGCTTCTGTGATGGCTTGTTGGCCGAGGCAAATACCAATCATTGGCACCTTGCCTTTTAGCATTTGGATTAATGCTGGCATACAACCCGCTTCAGAGGGTGCGCCTGGGCCGGGAGAAAGTACAACAACGGGATTAACGAGTTCTTCCACCGCGTTGGCAATTTGTTCGGCAGATAGGCTGTTACGGTAAATCTTGACCGGATAACCCAGAGAGCGAAATTGATCGACCAAGTTGTAGGTGAAGGAATCAAAGTTATCGACTAGCACAATATGTGCATTCAGTGCGTTGCTCATGCTTGTGCCTCCGTGTGTGCTGCTTTGATGGCAGTGATAACCGCTTGTGCTTTACTACGTGTTTCATCGGCTTCTGCTTGTGGGATAGAATCAAATACCACTCCCGCCCCCGCTTGCACTTGTGCGACGCCATCTTCTACGTAGGCAGAACGGATAACGATACAAGTATCCATATCTCCATGACCAGTTAGGTAGCCCACGGCACCACCATAGCTACCGCGACGGCCTTGTTCGAACTGGCGGATAAGCTGCATCGCGCGGATTTTTGGTGCACCAGTCAGGGTGCCCATGTTCATGCATGCTTGATAGGCGTGCAACGCATCCAAGTCATTCCGAAGCTGACCTACAACGCGGGACACTAGGTGCATCACATGGCTGTAGCGGTCTACTTGGAGTAGGTCAGCGACATAACGTGTGCCGGGTTCGCTGATGCGCGCCACGTCGTTACGCGCCAAATCTACCAGCATCATGTGCTCAGCTTTCTCTTTGGTATCGTTACGAAGTTCTAGCTCGATACGGCCGTCCAAATCCAAGTTGATTGAACCGTCTGCATTTTTGCCGCGAGGTCGTGTACCCGCGATCGGGTAGATTTCGACTTGGTTGGTGTCTTTGCCATATTTGAGCGCGCTTTCTGGCGATGCGCCAAACAGCGTGAAATCGGCGTCTTGCATGTAGAACATGTAAGGACTTGGATTCCCTTGCTTGAGTTTCAGGTATGCGTTCAGTGGTGATGGGCAAGGCAAGGTGAACTTTCGGCTAGGAACAACCTGAAAGACATCACCTTTAACGACATAGCTTTTCAGTTCATCAACCGCAGCGCAAAATTCTTCATCACTCACAGACATATTCATTTCACAACTTGCCAGTTTTTGGGCATCTGGCATTTGTGTAGGATGAATGCAGTTTTCTTTGATGTTTTGTAAGCGCCTGCTCAGATCGAAGTAGGCTTCCGTTGTTTCTGCACCACCAAACTGTGTACCTTGCAGTTTGGCTTTACGGCGCTGGTGGTCAATGATAAGCAGTGTTTCTGCAACATAGAACAGGTAATCGGGGCAGCGATTGCTTTGCTCAACACTTGGAAACGGTTCAAATTGTGCCACGAGATCGTAAGCAAACAGTCCACCTATAAAAAGCGCTTCGCTTGGTAATCCATCGAGTCTGAATGCCTGTTGTATCAGTCGCAATGCGTCGAAAGGTGACGGTTCACGCAGGCGGGCGTCCTCATCTTGTGCACGATTTTCTTGAGCAAAATGCAGTGTGAGTAAATCTGTTTTACGCGTTTGCTCAACGACCAAGCCTTGTGCCGTGATTGACGCTTCTACAGCGTCGAGCACATTGCTGCCGTTCTTCGTTTTTGCTTCGAGTTCGACAGTCCTACCGCGGCAAACAATACGTACCGCTGCATCGATCAGCATGAGGCTTTTCAGGTCTTGCTTAGAGTCAATCTCGGCAGATTCGAGCAGTAAGCTATGCGGACGGTCTTTACAAACCGCCGCATACAGTTCTGTCGGTGCTGCGACGTATGGCACATCCAAGTTTAATACGTCGAGTTCGCCTAGCTTTAAAGCGTGGTTTTTCACAGCGTTCTCCCTGCTGCTTCTACAAATGGTTTTAATTCCTGCATCAATTGCGCGAACATCGACCCGGTCAATGCCTGATGACCATCTGACAAAGCTTCGGCGGGGTTGAGGTGGCTTTCTACGATAATGCCGTCAGCACCCACAGCAGCTGCGGCGCGAGACAACGGGATAACCAACTCTCGAACACCGGTGCCATGGCTTGGGTCAACGACCACGGGTAGGTGGCTGCGTTGCTTGATATACGCGACGGCATTGAGGTCGAGTGTATTTCGGGTAGCGGTTTCGTAGGTACGAATACCGCGTTCACACAAAATAATGTTCGGGTTGCCAGCATCATAGATATATTCTGCTGCCAGCAATAACTCCTCGATAGTGGCGGAAAGTCCGCGCTTTAACAAGACCGGTTTTCCGGTTTCACCAACTGCCTTTAACAATCCGTAGTTTTGCATATTGCGTGCGCCAATTTGTAAGCAGTCTATGTATTCACACAGTGAATCTACCTGGCTGACCTCCATGACTTCAGACACGGTGGGCATGCCTGTTGCGTCACTTGCTTTTTTCAACAATTTTAGGCCTTCAACACCCATACCTTGGAAGTCATAAGGACTGGTTCTTGGTTTATAGGCACCACCACGGAGGGCGACGGCGCCGTGACCTTTTACAACATCAGCGACAGACATCAACTGCGCTTCTGACTCAACGGAACAAGGACCTGCAATAACGGCGAATTTATCGCCCCCGACGGCAATATTGCCAATGCGCACTACACTGTCATGCGCTTGGACATCGCGAGAGACCATTTTGTATTTGGTCAGGATAGGTTTCACTTCTTCAACAATCGGGTCGCTGTCTAAATGCAGCTTTTGCAAAACTCGCTCATCTCCCAATGCGCCCAGTACAATACGTTCAACGCCCGGCATAAACAGCGGTTTCAGGCCTGCTTGCTCAATTTTTGCGAGGATAGCTTTTGCCTGTGCTTCGGTTGCTTCTCGTTTTAGTACAATAATCATTGTCAGAATCCTTCTTACGTTCCGCCGCGTTTGTCGTTTTCATCGAAGTGGCGGTCAAAATTTGGGTACAAAAAAACCCGCAGTATGCGGGCTTGGTGAGGTCTTTTTTTTGCTAAAACTCATCACACCGCCCGCTATTGGGAGTGCCACCACCATGCAATCAGTGCTGTTTGTTGAATGAGTTTATGCTGTACCATGAAGACGCAATCCATTTGTGTTCGTAATCATGTACTAGTTAACTGGTGTGTGAGGGTAAAGTCAAGCAACAAATTGAAGAAAATAAATGCTATTTGATTTACATAGCCACACAACGGCGTCTGACGGGCGATTCAGCCCTGAGGACCTGGTAAAGCGTGCTGCTGAATTTCGCGTTGATGTTCTTGCAATCACTGACCATGACTCAGTTGCAGGGCTTGATGCGGCAAGGTTGGCAGTTCTAGAAAACGATCTTCCATTGCACATCATTAATGGCATTGAGATATCGACGGTTTGGGAAAATAAAGACATTCATATTGTTGGGCTCAACATAGATCCTGCCAATGAAGAGCTTGTGTCGCTAATTAAAGCACAAGCATCGCGTCGTGAAATTCGTGCTGGCATGATTGCTGAACGGCTCGAAAAACACCGTATGCCGGGTGCATTGGAAGGGGCTCAAGCCCTTGCAGGTGAAGCGCCAATTACACGTGCTCATTTTGCCCGCTGGATGGTGGAGCAAGGGCATGTGAAAACCATGCAAGCCGTGTTTAAAAAGTATCTGACGCGCGGAAATCCGGGTTATGTGTCACCGAATTGGTGCACCATTGAAGAAGCGGTGGATGTGATTCACAAAGCAGGCGGACAAGCCGTGCTTGCGCACCCAGGACGATATAATCTAACGGCCAAGTGGCTGAAAAGATTACTACAAACCTTCGTGGATGCGAGCGGTGATGGCATGGAGGTGGCGCAGCCACAGCAATCTCCGAATGAACGTCGATTACTCGGTGATTATGCGATTCAATTTGGACTCGCGGGATCGCAAGGATCAGATTTCCATTATCCATCTCCCTGGCTGGAACTAGGGCGTAATTTATACTTGCCTAAAGGCTGCTCGGAAATCTGGGAGCATTGGTTGATTCCGGATCTTGACCGCGGTGCTAAACCTCATGAGGAGGAAGTGTGAGCCAATTTTTTTATGTACATCCAGAAAATCCACAAGCGCGATTGATTAACCAGACGGTTGCTATCATTCGAAATGGCGGTGTGATTGTTTATCCTACTGACTCTGGCTATGCACTGGGTTGTCAATTGGA
Source organism: Enterovibrio nigricans DSM 22720 (assembly GCF_900167155.1). Classification (GTDB taxonomy): domain Bacteria; phylum Pseudomonadota; class Gammaproteobacteria; order Enterobacterales; family Vibrionaceae; genus Enterovibrio; species Enterovibrio nigricans. Next base: position 19,845 of record NZ_FUXU01000034.1, read on the forward strand.
AAACAAACAAGCATTAGAGCGTATTTGTCGCATTCGCCGCTTGGATGATAAACACAACTTCACGCTCCTGTGTCGTGATTTGTCTGAGTTGTCGCTTTATGCACGTGTTGATAATACGGCGTATCGTTTGATTCGCAATAACACCCCCGGCCCTTACACCTTCATTCTACGTGCAACCAAAGAGGTACCTCGTAGGCTGATGAACCCGAAAAGGAAGACGATCGGGATTCGTGTACCTAACAATCAGATAGCGCTGGATTTACTTGAAGCAATGGGTGAGCCAATGATGTCAACGTCATTGATTTTACCGGGTAATGACTACACAGAATCCGATCCTGAAGCGATTCGCGATCAGCTGGAACACGCTGTTGATTGCATTCTGAACGGTGGTTATCTCGGCGAGCAGCCGACCACAGTCGTTGATATGAGCGAGGATGAGCCTGTCATTCTCCGTCGTGGTACAGGTGACCCTGCTCCGTTCGAATAAGCTTGTTGTTATAGTTGGAATTAAACGTTGCATTTTGCACTGTGCTGTAAGGAAAGATGCAAAGTTTAATTTCCATTGCTGTGGTGTCTTGGCAAAACGAAAACGCTTGGTGAACGGCCCTGTACACTGGCATAATACGCCGTTATCTCAGATTCACTAAAATTTCCGAATCTAGAGCTTTTCTTTCCGACATCGACGCCTGTGAAGGCGACAGTAAGGTATTAGTAAATGAGCGAAAAATTACAGAAGGTGCTAGCCCGTGCAGGTCTAGGTTCTCGTCGTGAGATTGAGAGCATGATCTTGGCTGGTCGAGTTAGCATCAACGGTGCAGTGGCAAAGTTGGGCGATCGTCTTGAAGACCTTAACGCTCACGTGCGTCTTGATGGTCACAGCGTGCAGATTTCTGCACCTTCTGAGCAAGTATGTCGTGTCTTGGCTTACAACAAACCGGAAGGTGAACTGTGTACGCGTAGCGATCCAGAAGGTCGTCGTACCGTCTTTGACCGTCTGCCTCGTTTAAACGGTGCACGCTGGGTTGCCGTGGGTCGCCTGGATGCGAACACGTCAGGTATGCTGTTGTTCACAACTGATGGTGAACTCGCAAACCGTTTGATGCACCCAAGCCGTCAAGTTCAGCGCGAGTATATGGTTCGTGTGTTCGGCGAAGTGAACGAGCAAATGGTTAAAAACCTTGTTCGTGGTGTAGAGCTAGAAGACGGCGAAGCACGCTTTGAAGACGTGCTTTACGCTGGTGGTGAAGGGTCGAACCACACTTTCTACGTTGTAATCACCGAAGGCCGTAACCGTGAAGTTCGCCGCTTGTGGGAATCACAGGGTGTAACCGTTAGCCGACTGAAGCGTGTACGCTATGGCGATATTTACCTGAACAAAGAACTACCACGTGGCGGTTGGATGGAACTGGGTCTGGATGAGGTGAACTACCTACGTGAAATGGTAGAGCTTCGTTCAGAAAAAGAGACCTTTTTGGAAACAGAAACCAAGAAGCACAAATCTCGTAATCAGAAAATCCGTCGTGCAGTTCGTCGTCACGAAGAACGCGTTGAATCAGGTGAAACGCGTAAACCGCGTAACTCACGTCGCGGTGGTACTCAACAAGACAAACCTGCTCACGGTAAGCCTGCTCATGGCAAGCCTGCTCACGGTAAACCTGCGCAAGGTAAACGTGGTAGCGGTGGTCGTCCAGGTAAACCTATGGGTAAGTCATCTGGTCAATCGTCATCTCGCCAGAAGCCACCAAGCAATCGCAAACCGCGTTAATACGCTTTTTGCATTACAAAAAAGCCAGCTGAAATGCTGGCTTTTGTCATTTTAGACGGCAAGTAAACTACTTGGGTTGTGCATCAATACACTGGCCGTTAACGTCCTTACCTTCTGGGGCCATCAGGTAAAGGTAGAGCGGCATAATCTCTAATGGGGTCTTCAGGTTGTTAGCATCTTCAGCAGGGAAGGCTGAGGCTCGCATTTTAGTACGAGTGCCTCCAGGATTAATGGCATTCACTTTGACGGTGGTGTTACTTAATTCATCAGCCAGTACTTGCATCATACCTTCGGTAGCAAATTTGGATATGGCGTATGCTCCCCAGAATGCTCGGCCAGAGTGTCCAACCGTCGACGAAGTGAAAACGATTCGACCATCTTCAGATTTTTGAATTAGAGGCATAATGGCTTGTGTCATCAAGAACGTCGCTTTGACATTGACTTGCATGACGTCGTCGTAAGCCTTTTCTTCAATTTGGTCGAATGGGCTTAACACACCCAGCAACCCTGCATTGTGCAGTACGCCATCTAACTGCCCAAATTGTTGCTCGATGGTGTCCGCCATATCAAGATAGTGCTGGCGCGTTGCGCCTAACATATCCAGAGGGATGATTGCGGGCTGCGCGTATCCTGCAGCTTCAATCTCGTCGTAAACGCTTTCCAGCTTTTTCACTGTACGACCGAGCAATATAACGGTTGCACCGTGTTGAGCGTAACTGAGTGCGGCCTGACGACCAATTCCATCTCCAGCACCGGTCACCAGAATGACTTTACCTGTCAGTGCATTGGCTGCTACTTGATACTCCACGTTACAATATTCCTTTTATCGTCGACATTGCTGTCTGTTCATCTCAACAGCCATCATTGTAAGATGCACTTAATGGCTGAAACAACCAGTCAATGCGAAATTAGCGGGATGAACGGGGTTAATCTTCGGCCATTCAATCCTTTTGAAAACTGCATATTGGCGCAGTTTGGGTATAGAATGGGGAAATTGGCTAAAAGTAAGTGCCTCAGCCGTTTGATGGTCGCTTGGATATAAAAGAAAAACGAGGAACAGAGTTTGGAATTTTTGCTTGATTACGGGTTATTTCTTGCCAAAGTGTTGACGTTTGCAATTGCGGTTATTGTCGTATTGATCATTGTCAAAAGCGCGGGCGGTAAGCAAGGACAAAAAGGTGATCTGGAAATCACCAACTTGACTGAAAATCATAAGGATTTGGTGCATTCGATGGAGTCGCACCTTTATGACGAGGCAGCACTAAAAGCGCGGGACAAAGCGGAAAAGAAAGCGGAAAAAGCCAAGGCCAAAGAAGCCAAAGCTGAGGCGAAGAAAATGACGGATACCGCCTCTTTGGAATCGAGCCGAAAACCGCATGTTTTTGTACTGGATTTTAAGGGCAGTATCGATGCGCGTGAAGTAACGGCATTGCGTGAAGAAGTCACGGCCGTTCTTTCTGTTGCCAAAGAAGGTGATGAAGTGCTGGTGCGTTTAGAAAGTGGCGGCGGTATGGTCCATGCTTATGGCCTTGCGTCTTCCCAGCTAGACCGTATCAAACAAGCGGGTATTCCATTGACTGTTTCCGTCGACAAAGTTGCGGCGAGTGGCGGTTATATGATGGCATGTGTTGCGGATAAAATTATTGCCGCGCCGTTCGCTGTAGTCGGCTCGATTGGCGTAATTGCGCAATTGCCAAACTTCAATAAGCTATTGAAAAAACATGATATTGAGTTTGAGCAACTGACTGCGGGTGAATTTAAACGTACCTTGACCATGTTCGGTGAAAATACCGACAAAGCGCGTGAAAAATTCATGATGGAGTTGGAAGAAACCCATACCTTGTTTAAAGACTTTATCGCTGATCATCGTCCTGCTCTTGAGCTGGAAAAAGTCGCAACGGGAGAGCACTGGTTTGGAAATCAGGCACTGCCATTGGGCCTGATTGATAGCATTGGCACCAGCGATGATTACTTGGTGTCTGCGGTAAAAGAAAAAGACGTTCTGGGCGTGAAATACGTACAGCGCAAAAAGCTGGCAGAAAAACTGGCTGGCGCTTCAGCTGATGCGTTTGATCGTGTTTTGCTGAAATGGATCAGCCGCGGCCAGCGACCAATAGTTTAGGAGTGTAGATGAATCAACTGAAAGTACTGTTTACCCTTCGTGGACGCATACGTAGGCGAGATTGGTGGCTATATCAAATACCGTTACTAATCCTATGTATTCCTGCTGCGTATGAGCTGATAAACGGTGTGTCATACGGCATCATCAGTCCGATTGGGCAATATGCCGCGTTTTTTGGGTCACTAGCCCTTAGTATCAAAAGGATACAAGATAGGGATCTAAACTTGTACTGGGCGCTAATTCTCGTCGTTCCTATTATTGGAATGGTATTTTCGCTCGTTGAGCTAGGCCTGAAAGACGGCACGCCAGGACCAAATCGTTATGGCCCCGATCCTAAAGGTCGTGGTGGAAATGACCAAGATGGCAACGGTCCTTCACAAGTCAAAAAAGAAAAAGACACCGCGATATTTGAAGGTTAATCTGATTTTTTGATAAACTGACTGTGTCGGCCTGAACAAGGAAATATGTTCAGGCCGACTTTTTGTGTTTATTGGTTGCAGTCTCTTTTTTAAAGGGGCGAGATACCAATTGGAGCTCTATAGCGGCTTAGGCGTAGAGTAGTATTTAGTGATTCTAGCTGTCGCGGTCAAAAGATCGTGGAGACATCACTACAAGGAAAAGCGTTAACTCATCTCTCAGAGTCTGTATTTAACTTGCAGACATGAACCTTGATAAGTCATTGCAACAGTAGTTTTTGATGTGGTTGTTGTGCGGGTATAGCTTAAACAACATTAACTAAAAGAATCGAAAGATAAGATCAAGGTTAAGTATATTAATGGCTAATATTAAATATCGTCCGGATATCGATGGTCTCCGAGCTATAGCTGTTTTATTAGTGATCACTTTTCACTTCAATAAAGATATATTACCCAGTGGTTTTATTGGTGTTGATATTTTCTTCGTAATATCGGGGTTTATTATCACATCCGCGATATTTCCTCAGATGATATCGGGTGATTTTACTTTTTCAAGTTTCTATGAAAAGCGCATAAAACGGATTCTTCCTCTTTTCTATCTAGTGGCCATTTTAAGTCTTGTCTTAGCATATATTCTATTTGCGCCAAATGATTTCTCATCGTTTGCGGACAGTTTAAGGTATTCGTCAGTTTTTATTTCGAATATTTACTTTGAAAAAAGTACTGGCTATTTTGCGCCTTCCTCTGAAACCATGCCGCTCCTGCATATTTGGTCTTTGTCTGTTGAAGAGCAATTCTACTTTATATGGCCAATTGTACTGTTGGTTTGTGTCCGCTATTTACCAAAAAAATCGGCTTCAAGTATGCTGATTTTGAGTATGGTGGCGCTGGTTGGTTTATCGCAATTCCTTGCTTTAACTGAACCTTCACAAGCTTATTTCCTTATTCAAGGTAGAGCGTTTGAGATGTTGATGGGGGCATCGTTGGCACTCGCCATTTTCAAAGCTCGTGAAAAGAGACTAGTGTTGCCTAATAAAGTCTATGTGTTGACTGGGGCTGCTGGTACGCTGTTTTTGGTGCTTTCCTTAGTTTACCTTGATAAAAGTAAAATCTTCCCCGGACTAAATGCTGCGATTGTTTGCTTTGGAGCAGTATTACTGATTTTTTCAGGAGATAAGAAAGACTCGCCAACATCCAAATTTCTATCATTGCCTATACTGGTATGGATAGGTAGGTTGTCATATTCGCTATACTTGTGGCACTGGCCCGTTCAGGCATTTTATCGTTATTACGAGCCGGAATTTGGTATTAAAGGTTTTGTTATTTGCTCGGCACTAACATTAGGCCTTTCTTTACTTAGCTATAAACTGGTTGAAAACCCAGCTCGTTATTTTAGCGTTAAGAAAAAATATGTATTTATTGGTTACTTTCTCATTCCCGTCGTCGCGCTAGTGTTGATTGCCAAAAATATTGAAAAACACGAGGGCTATCCGAATCGATTCAGCAAAGAAGCAATGGCGTTATATTATGACTCTGTTTCAAATATTGATAGCGAAAAGCAGTCTAGAAAACAATTAGAAGCCTATGAACCCTTTTTCCCTATGTTATTGGGCGACCAAACTAAATCCTCGCCATCAGTGTTTTTATGGGGAGATTCGCATGCACAGCATTTCCAACCATTCGTTGATGAGCTGGGGAAAAAATACCATTTTGGTGCACTATATGCGGGTGCAGGCGGTTGTCCTCCCATTGCTGAAGGTGGCAGAGTTCGTTATGGCGAGTTGGAAGACCACTGTTACAAGACGAATGAGCGTGCGTTGGAAAGGATTCTTGATTCAGATGCTAAGGTTGTTTTTTTAGGTGGACGTTGGGCGACTTACACGGAAACTACGTTGGCTAAAAATGAAGAAGGTAGAAGTATCTATCTAGGCGATGAGCAGGACAGAACAGAGTCACTGGCCAACAATCGTCGCGTCTTTGATAAAGGATTAGAAGAAACGATTTCGAAATTGATTTCACATGGTAAAACACCAGTGATTTTTGGTCAGGTTCCTTCTTACTCATTTAAACCAAGCAATTGCCTAGTGAAAAAAGCGAATTATCACTGGATGGCAAAAAGCAGCTGTGATGAAAATGAAGAACCGTTTAAAGAAAGGTATCGCTACTTCAATGACATGCTTAACAGCCTGAAGAAGAAATATCCTCAGCTGGTCATCATCGATATCCCAGATCTTTTGTGCAAAGATAACAAGTGCGTGAGTTCAATCGATGGGAAGCCCATTTACAAAGACAACAACCATATCAACGCGGTTGGTTCGAGAAAAATCTATGAAGCGTACATGGCGTCTAGTGACTCAGATAGGCTGAAAGCACTATTCGCTAGCTAAATCAAAAGGCCTTGCTTTGACAAAGAAGCAATAGCCTTTACTATGTTGTTAGCTCAGCGTGTACTGCTTGGAAAGCTGATGAGCAAGATACTTAAACATGTTGAATACTGCTGTTGTTTTTGGCGTCGGAAGTCCGTTTTCGTCTAAAAAGTATTCACCTTTAAAAACCATCACGCCGGCTTTTTCTTCGACTGAGCTTGCGTGCATACCTTCTAGGTATTCTTCGTGATCACGGATCATCTCGTTGGCGATGACTAGCAGTGCTTCTGCGCTGATTTGGGCTTTCTGTGACATAACTATCTCGAATGCTTTGGGACGAAAAGCGCGAGTATACCCCTTTGAAAGAAAATGGGCACGCGACACGTAAATTGTTGAATTCGTCACCTTTGGCGTGGCTTTGTGTGAGCCAAGCCAGAAAAATTTGAAGACAAATGGCATATTGCTGTTGGTCAATGGTAATGATTAGCGCGCTTGCCAAACTGAGACTACGCTATGCCTCCGTAAGGGCAAGAATACGGTTTACAGAATTTTTACAACTGTAGAAGCAGCAATCAATCAGGGTAAATAATAAAGAAACTGGTTGATATTCAGATCGAGTCGCTCAATATTAAAAAAAGCGTCAGTAGCGTGCCATCTAGGTTTTGCATGCGATTTGAACTATTAAATGAATTTTTTAACGCGAGGGCGTGTTGGTCACTATGGGTAAATCTCTCGTTATCGTGGAGTCCCCGGCAAAGGCAAAAACGATTAATAAGTATCTGGGCAAAGACTTCATCGTTAAATCGAGCGTAGGTCATGTTCGAGATCTGCCTACCGGTGCCGCTCAAGGCGGCAAGAAAGCAGCGCCTGTATCAACCAAAGGGTTGAGCACGGAAGAGAAAGAGCGCATTAAAAAAGATAAAGAGAAAAACGCGCTTATCAACAAAATGGGCGTTGATCCTTATCGCGACTGGAAAGCAAATTATCAGGTGTTGCCTGGTAAAGAGAAAGTCGTTGCTGAACTGAAAGCATTGGCGGAGAAAGCGGATTACGTTTATCTCGCAACGGATTTGGACCGCGAGGGGGAGGCAATAGCCTGGCACCTGCGGGAAATTATCGGTGGCGACGAGAACCGCTTTAAACGCGTGGTGTTTAACGAAATTACCAAAAACGCAATCCAACAGGCATTCCAAGCGCCTGGTGAATTGAATATGGACGGCGTAAATGCGCAGCAAGCACGTCGCTTCCTCGATCGTGTTGTTGGTTTCATGGTGTCGCCGCTACTTTGGAAGAAAGTCGCACGTGGTTTGTCTGCTGGTCGCGTTCAGTCTGTCGCAGTAAAACTGCTGGTAGAGCGTGAGCACGAAATCAACGCGTTTATCCCGCAAGAGTATTGGGATATTCACGCAGATACGACAACGGCAAGTGAAAACGTACTTCGCCTTGTGGTGGCGCAGCAAAACCGTGAAGCGTTTAAACCGCTTAATGAAGCGCAAGCGATGGCGGCAACGGACACGTTGAAAAAAGCAACGTACAAAGTTGTTGATCGCGAAGACCGTCCGACAAGCAGTAAGCCGTCTGCACCTTTCATTACGTCAACGCTGCAGCAAGCAGCGAGCACCCGTATGGGCTTTGGCGTGAAGAAAACCATGATGCTGGCACAACGCCTGTACGAAGCGGGTTACATCACCTACATGCGTACAGACTCAACCAATTTGAGCAAAGAAGCGGTTGAAAATGCGCGTAGCTTCATTGGTAGCGAATACGGAGAGAATTACTTACCTGCTTCGGCAATCGTGTATGGCTCAAAAGGTAATGCGCAAGAAGCGCACGAAGCGATTCGTCCTTCTAGCCTCGATGTCAAAGCTGATGATCTGCAAGGTATGGATCCTGATGCGCACCGCCTTTACGATCTCATTTGGCGTCAATTCGTGTCTTGCCAGATGGTGCCAGCAAAATATGACTCAAGCACTATCACGGTTGAAGCAAGCGAATTTACGCTGAAAGCGAAAGGACGTACGCTGCGTTTTGACGGTTGGACTCGTGTACAGCGTCCAATGGGTAAAAATGAAGACACAACGCTCCCACACGTCGATGTGGGCGAGATCTTGTCATTAGATAAGGTTGACCCTAAGCAGCACTTCACTAAGCCGCCAGCGCGCTTTACAGAAGCTGCATTGGTTAAAGAGCTTGAGAAACGTGGCATTGGTCGTCCGTCTACCTATGCGGCAATCATTTCAACGATTCAAGATCGTGGTTATGTACGTGTTGAACAACGTCGTTTCTATGCCGAAAAAATGGGTGAGATTGTCACAGACCGTTTGGATGACAGCTTTGCCGATTTAATGGACTACGACTTTACTGCGCGTATGGAAGGTCAACTCGACCAAATCGCGATGGGCAGTGAAGACTGGAAGAAAGTGCTGAATAACTTCTTCAAAGCCTTTACCGATGATTTAGGTAAGGCTGAGTTGGATGAAGTTGAAGGTGGTATGAAGCCTAACAGCATTGTTCTAACGGATATCGATTGTCCGACCTGTGGTCGTAAGATGGGTATTCGTACCGCGTCTACAGGCGTATTCCTCGGCTGTTCAGGTTACGCATTGCCGCCAAAAGAGCGCTGCAAGACAACCATTAATCTGATGGACGAAGAAGGCATTGTTAACGTTCTTGAAGAAGACGTTGAAACAGCGGCACTTCGTGCGAAGAAGCGTTGTCCTAAGTGTGAAACCGCCATGGACGCGTACCTGATTGACCAGTCTCGTAAACTGCATGTGTGTGGTAATAACCCAAGCTGTGACGGTTACCTGGTTGAGAAGGGCGAATACAAGCTGAAGGGCTATGAAGGTCCGCTTGTTGAGTGTGATAAGTGTGGTTCTGATATGGTTCTTAAAAACGGCCGTTTCGGTAAGTACATGGATTGCACCAGCGAGACGTGTAAGAACACGCGTAAGATTTTGAAAAACGGTGAAGTAGCACCGCCAAAAAAAGATCCTGTGCACCTTCCTGAGTTGCCATGTGAAAACTCTGATGCGTACTTTGTACTTCGTGATGGCGCATCAGGTTTGTTCTTGGCTGCTAGCAACTTCCCGAAATCGCGTGAAACGCGTGCCCCGTTGGTTGAAGAGCTAGCGCGTTTCAAAGATCGTTTGCACGACAAGTTCAAGTACCTTGCAGACGCACCTTCGGAAGATCCTGATGGTCGTAAAGCCGTGGTTCGCTTTAGCCGTAAGAGCAAAGAAAACTACGTGCGTACCGAGGAAGATGGAAAGCCATCCGGTTGGACGGGCTTGTACATCGACGGTAAATGGGAAGTTACTGACAAGCGTAAGAAAAAATAACAGTATGTTTAGCATGAAAAAGCAGCCGTGATGGCTGCTTTTTTTTCATCTTCGTGCACACAAATTGAGTCAATTTACGAATAAATTTCATAATTCTGCGACCAATACGATATTTAGTCGTCGCGCAACAACTGCGTTTCCTAAATTTTAAACTTGCAACAGAGATTCAAATCTCATCACAATAATTATGTATTCTCTATAAAAATTAGCACTTTGACTTTATATAGTGGCTTCCTAGGTAGCTGTTATATGGAGAGGGTCATGCTATCTCGTTTTAAAATCAGTACTCGCATTGTTTCGGGTATATGTGCATTGTTAATCATTCTGACGGGGTCGGTGCTCGCCGTTGTCTTAACAGAATTTTCTCAGCTGATAAAAGAAGGTGAACGTCGCGAGCTAGAAAAGCTTTATTCAGCCGCTATTTCAGAAATTGGGTCGTCTGCCCATTTGGCCGTTGCATTGTCGACCGTAGTGGCAAACATGCCTGATGTACAACAAACGTTTGCAGACGGCGATCGAGACAAACTCTACCAAATAAGTCAGCACGTTTTTTCACCGTTAAAGCAATCCTTTTCTGTTGAACAATTCCAGTTTCATACGCCACCGGCGACGTCCTTTTTACGTGTTCATCAGCCAACGAAATTCGGTGACGACTTGTCTGGTTTCAGAGAAACGGTTGTTCAAACCAACATTAAGAAAGCTAACATTCAAGGGCTGGAAAATGGAGTTGCTGGTCTCGGTATTCGAGGTGTTTCTCCCGTTTTTTATCAGAACGACCACATTGGCTCGATAGAGTTTGGGATGTCATTTGGTCAACCGTTCTTTGAGCGATTTCAAAAAAGACATAACGCGCGAATTGCGCTAATCCTGCCAGGGCCTGGTGGTTTCAAATCCTTTGGTGGTACGTTTCGCACGCCTCAGTTAAATGATGTGTCTTTGCTTTCAAAGGTAATGGCGGGTGAGGCGTTTGAATCTGTTGTTGATCTCGAAAGTACTCCCCATGCGCTGTATATGAAGGCCGTTGAGGATTTTTCAGGAAAACGTCTTGGCGTCTTAGCGATTGCGATGGATAGAACGCATTCAGAGGCGAGTTTGAATGAGATCTCATTTGAACTGACAATGCTGGCAGTTATTGGGTTGGTCATCGGAACCATAGTCGCGTTTATCATTGCTCGCGGTATTACGAAGCCTATCGTTTCTACGACGCGCGCCATGCAGGATATTGCCCAAGGTGAAGGGGATTTAACACAGCGCATCGAGGTAACCAGTAACGATGAAATCGGTGAACTGTCCGGTGCCTTTAATCAGTTTGCTCAAAAAATACACGTGACCATGCAGCAAGTCCTTGATGCAACCAACACCTTGGCGACGTCTGCAGAGGAAATGTCGAGTATCACCAATGCCAGTCGGTCAAGTGCCGCGCAACAGCAAGGTGAGACCGAACAAGTTGCAACAGCAATGAATGAGATGACCGCCACGGTACAAGAGGTTGCTCAACATGCAACGCTTGCCGCAGATGCAGCGGAACGTGCGAATCAATCTACAGATGCGGGAAGTAACGTGGTAGAACGCGTTATTTCAATGATTGATAATCTGGAAAGTGAGATCCGAGAAACATCGGTTACGATCAATCACCTTGAGCGCGACAGCCAAACCATAGGCACTGTGCTTGAGGTGATTCGGAATATCGCAGATCAAACGAACCTGTTGGCATTAAATGCGGCAATTGAAGCAGCGCGAGCGGGAGAGCAAGGCAGGGGCTTCGCCGTTGTTGCTGATGAAGTACGCACGCTAGCAAGCCGTACACAATCTTCGACTACCGAGATCCAGCGAATCATCGAAGATCTCCAGAAACAGGCACAAGCCGCGGTTGAAGTGATGACGAGAAGCCAAACCACAACAGATGGCTGTGTTGTGGAAGTGAGGAGTGCGGGTGACGCGCTGAATGAAATTCGCAGTGCGGTCTCTGCAATTACGGATATGAATATCCAGATAGCAAGTGCCGCAAATGAGCAATATTCCGTTTCTCAAGAGATTAACCGAAACGTCAACAACATCAACGATGTGGTTGCGCAAGGTACAGAAAGCGCAGCGCAAATTGCTTATGCTGGCGATGAGTTGGCGCAACTTTCAAGTCGACTCCTCAAACTCGTGGGTCAATTTAAGCTCTAACCTACATTGGAAATAAGCACTTAGCGTGTCGATCGGTCTAGAACCAAGGGTGACAAGCGACGTACATCAAAACGCCCAATGATGGTCATTGGGCGTTTTCATCTTCTCACTTTCTTGCGGCTACCCCCCGATACAATCATCTTTAAAAGGGGTGTCGATAAGCAGTTGGTTAACGCAGCGCCCTACTTCGGACACACAGTTTCCACATCCTGTTCCTGCTTGTGTCATCTCACAGATCTTTTCTACTGAACATGCACCCTCTTCAAGGAAGGCGATCTCAATATCTTCCTGCTTCACTTGTTTACAGGTACAGATGGTCGGTGAGCGTACGGACAATTCACCGGACAGAAAAGCATGAATGTCTACATCATCAAAAGAGGAAGCGAGTAGCTGAGCAATATCAGGCTGGCAGGCAGCGAATTGCGCATCGAACAGGACATACGCAGCGTTAGGTTTTTTGTTTGTGTAAATAATGCCAGAGCGGCTCTTGGTATTCGATGACAATAGAGATGAATGATTGGAACCGAATAGCTGTGGAGCTAGATCATTGAGTAAGTTTACGGGTACCGCCTCGAAGTACAGATGATAAACATACCCTCCATCCACTGTTTGTTTTACCCAATGAATAGGCTTAAGACGATTCAGCGTTTGCGTTGATTGTGGGTTCACGGTTGCAAGCAGCATGCTGAAAGGCGTTTTTATGGCTTGAAGGTTGATGGCAGCGGCTTTGAATTCGGGCTGACCGGAAATGGGATCAATTTTTGGTGCAATGAGTGTGTTTGGTTTGCCACCGTTACTGTGTGTCTCGCTCCAATGGATGGGGACGAAACATTGACCAATCGATACGTCTGTCGAAATTCTTGCTTTGAAAATTTGCTGACCAGAACGACTGGTTATTTGCACTAATTGCCCGTCAGCTATGTGATGACTTTTCGCGTCATCAGGATGAACCAAAACATACGGTTCGATATCGAGGGCGTTAAGCGATGCTGACAGGCCTGTTCGGGTCATCGTGTGCCACTGGTCCCTCAATCGTCCAGTAAGAAGGCGCATGTTGAATGTTGACGTCTGTTTGTCCGCAAGGGATTGATGAGCGACGGGGACAAAGCATGCTCTGCTGTCTGACGTCGAAAATTGCCCGTTTGAAAATATCCTTTCTTTGACCTCATGATCCAGAGTGTGAGGCCATTGAATAGGGGCTAAATGTTGATACTCTTCGTTAGACAATTCGCCAAACGCTTCGAGGTTCAGCTTGCGTTTTGTCGGCTCTCCCTGCTTATTGCCAAGTGCAGTTTGGGCAACATACTCGTTAAAAATATCCACTTCGGAACGGTAGGTGAAAGCGCGGTCAAACCCCATTCGTTTGGCTACTTCACAGACAATCCACCAATCGGGCATTCCTTGTCCGGGGGTGGGTAATAGGCGACGCTGGCGGGAGATCCGTCGCTCTGAGTTCGTCACGGTCCCTGATTTCTCACTCCAGCCTTGTGCAGGCAGTTTTACGTTTGCAAACTGCATGGTGTCTGTATGTTCCATACAATCTGATACAACAACGAGCGGGCAGTTGTCCAAAATGGTACGGATTCTTTTGCTGTCAGGCAGTGATACAACCGGATTGGTCGCCATAATCCAGACGGCTTTAATATCGCCTCTTTCAATTGCATCAAACATATCAACGGCTTTTAAACCGGGTTTTGTCGCTACCTGAGGACTGTCCCAAAATGTTTTTAGAAGATCGGTATGTGCATCATTGCCAAATTCAAGGTGTGCGGCCAGTGTATTTGCTAACCCTCCAACTTCACGTCCACCCATTGCGTTGGGTTGGCCTGTAATCGAAAATGGGGTGCTCCCAGGTTGGCCAATTCGTCCTGTGGCCAAATGGCAATTGAGGATACTGTTTACTTTGTCGGTGCCACAGACTGACTGATTCACGCCTTGAGAGAAAACGGTCACTGTCTTTTGAGTGGCATTGAACCATTGATAAAACGTTTCAATGTCTTCTATTTCTAGCCCTGTTTCTGCCGCGATGGATGAGATCGAAGAAAAACACTCGGCAGCGGAAAGCGCTTTTTCAATGCCATTTGTATGTGCGTCGACATAAGCATGGTTCACGGCGTTGACACTGGGAAAGATAAGCAAGAAGCCCGTTGAACAGTGCAATGTCACTCCCTGGAGAGAGAGGAAGATGCAAATCGGCAATATCGCATGATGCCGTCTTGCGAGGGTCAATAACAACGACTTTGGTTCCTTTTTTCTGCTTGGCTGCATTTAGCCGCTGATACAGAACGGGGTGGCACCACGCTAAGTTCGAACCCACCAATACAACCAGATCGGCGATTTCTAAATCTTCATAGTTACCGGGAACACAGTCTTCACCAAAGGCCCGTTTGTGACCAGCCACAGACGATGCCATACACAGTCTAGAGTTCGTGTCGATGTTTGCGCTGCCAATAAATCCTTTCATCAGCTTATTCACGACATAGTAGTCTTCGGTCAGTAGTTGGCCCGAGACATAAAACGCCACTGCATCAGCACCGTGCTGCTCAATGATTTTATTAAACGATGAGGCAACATGAGACAGTGCGTGGTTCCAACCACATTCCATCCCATCAACTTGTGGGTGAAGTAATCGATCTTCCACAGTGACGGTGTCACCTAAAGCGAGCCCTTTCGAGCATAAACGGCCGAAATTCGCAGGGTGTTCTTCATCGCCCCGAATGTCGAGTCGGCCCGAACTGTTGGGTTTTCCCTCTATGCCACAGCCAACACCGCAATAGGCACAGGTCGATTTTATCCATTCTGATTTTTTCTTGAGCATGATAATTCGGACCCTGCAAATAAATAATTGAACTTCCTCGATAGATAAGAAATAGCAACTAATACGCCAAGTTGGGAATTAAAATCTAAATATAGAAAAAAGTTGGCTATTCTTGATTTAATTCTGACAGTTATGGTGATAAATGGACGCGTTGAATCGTTTATTTAGAACGGTGTGTGGTGAGTAATATTAATTGTTTGGAACCTTTTGGTGCGTGAATTACCTCTGTTGCACCTTTTAAGTGCATTACATGTCTGTGTACTTATTTTGGCGATACCTTGTTGTCTTTTACTGAACGTTTAAGTTCACCGAAAACATAGCGTTAGTGCTTACGCCAGCCTTTGTGATTATTTCTTGGCATCTAATTTGCCTGTTACCAATATCACTGAGTGCTGAATGTGCTTTTCAGAAAAAGGAATAGGGGAAGAATAGCCATGGATCATTCCTTAGAAAATTCGCCGTTGTTTGGGACCGATTGTTGTCGTCAGCAAGTCTCTACATTGCCGACAGGCACCATGAAAAAAGCAGGACGTGTATCGTTAGTCGGTGCAGGTCCTGGAGACCCAGACCTCTTAACGCTGAAAGCCCTGAAAACCATTCAACAGGCAGATGTCATCGTTTACGACCGTTTAGTCAGCAAAGACATCGTTGCCCTGTTCCCTCCTACTACTGAACAAATCTATGTCGGAAAAGCAAAGGGGCTTCACAGTGTGCCTCAGGCCGATATTAATCAAACGTTAGTCACGTTAGCGCGCGTTGGAAAGACCATTTGCCGAGTAAAAGGAGGTGATGGTTTTATCTTTGGTCGCGGCGGGGAAGAAATGCTCGAACTCCGACAGGCGGGTATCAGTGTGGAGATTGTGCCCGGGATCACCGCGGCATCTGGCTGCACCAGTTATGCCGGCATCCCGCTGACACACAGAGGGCTATCTCAAGGGTGCACGCTGGTGACGGCGCATGCTGAAAAAGAACTCGCGTTAAATTGGAAAGCACTGGCGTCACTTAATCACACATTGGTCTTCTACATGGGCCTTTCAAAACTACAAATGATCACTCAGCAATTGCTGCTGGGTGGGATATCACCGTCAATGCCTGTGGCCGTGATAGAAAAAGGGTGCACGTCAGAACAGCGCTTATTCACCGCTGAGATTTCCACCATACAGGAAGAAATTACGGATAAAGGTGTTCAATCACCCTCATTGATTGTGGTTGGTGAGGTGGTGTCACTTGCGAACGAACTGGAGTGGTTTGTTGCGCAGTCACAAGAACAGTTTGAAAAGCTATCAGCTTAGGGATGAATAATGGATAAGAAACGTATTGTTGTTGTTGGAAATGGCATGGTAGGGCACAGATTCATTGATGAATTGTGTGACCGAATTACGGACGGCAGCGTCGAAATTACCACGTTTTCAGAAGAGCCAAGACTTGCCTACGACCGTGTTCAACTCAGTAGCTTTTTTAGTGGAAATACTGCTGATGATCTCATGCTAACCAGTAACGAGGCCTATGACGACAAAGGCGTACACTACTTTCTTAATGAGAAGGTAATCGCCATTCAACGTGAAAATAAATGCGTTGTCACAGATAAAGGCCGCGAAGTTTTTTATGACAAACTAGTGTTGGCAACGGGCTCTTATCCTTTTGTCCCGCCGATTGATGGTAACGATCAGTCGCATTGCCATGTATACCGCACCATTGAAGATTTGGAAGCCATTGAAGCGTCGGGTAAAGAGAGCAAATCTGGTGTGGTTATTGGTGGTGGCCTACTCGGGCTTGAGGCTGCTAATGCGTTAAAGCAAATGGGCGTGGATACTCACGTCGTCGAGTTTGCGCCTCGCTTGATGGCGGTACAACTCGATGACGGCGGGGGTACCTTGCTTCGTGAGAAGATCGAATCGCTTGGCGTTAAGGTGCATACCGAGAAAGCGACGACGTCAATCATTACTGGTGATGAATGTCGCTACAGGTTGACCTTTGCCGATGGTACTTCACTTGAAACTGACCTCGTGGTGTTCTCTGCGGGTATTCGTCCGCAAGACAGCCTCGCTAAGTCACATGGATTAGACGTTGGCGAGCGAGGCGGCATTGTCATCAATGATACGTGCCAAACCAATGATGAAGACATCTACGCTGTTGGCGAATGTGCGCTCTGGGAAGGTCGCATTTTTGGATTGGTTGCGCCGGGCTACCAAATGGCCAAAGTGGCGGTTTCGCACATTTGCGGTGAAGAGGCTGCGTTTAAAGGCGTGGATATGAGCACCAAGCTCAAGCTGCTAGGGGTTGATGTGGCGAGCCTTGGTGATGCGCAGGGAAATACGCCCGGTGCGCAGTTTTATACGTTTTCAGACGGTATTGAGCAGGTTTATAAACGAATCATAGTGTCTGAAGACGGCAAGAAGTTGTTGGGCGCTGTGTTAGTTGGGGACACTGAAAGCTATTCAAGCCTTCTCCAAACTTTGCTTAATGATCTTCCGTTACCAGAGTATCCCTCGGTGTTATTACTGTCTGACGGTGCCGCAGATTCCGATTCAGGGGCAGCAGGACTGGCAAATCTACCTGATGAGGCACTGATTTGTTCATGCTACGACGTGACCAAAGGCGACATTAAAGCCGCCGTTGCAGCTGGATGCTCGACAATGGCTGACCTGAAATCGGACACGAAAGCTTCTACGGGGTGTGGTGGCTGTTCGGCACTTGCCAAGCAAGTCATGGATACCGAGCTGGCTGCGTTAGGACACGAAGTTAATAACGATCTTTGCGAACATTTTCAGTATACCCGTCAAGAGTTGGTAGACATTGTCCGTATCACCAAAGTAAAAACCTTTGATGCGCTGTTAGAAAGCCACGGAAAAGGACTGGGCTGCGACATATGTAAACCCGCTATCGGCTCTATTCTTGCGTCTTTCTGGAACGATTACGTGCTGAAAGAAGAACATATTGGCTTGCAAGATACGAATGACATCTACCTTGGGAATATGCAAAAAGACGGCACTTATTCCGTGGTTCCGCGTGTAGCTGGGGGCGAAATCACGCCTGATAAACTGATTGTTCTCGGTCAGGTCGCGAAGCAGTACGATTTTTACACCAAAATCACAGGCGGTCAGCGTATTGATTTATTCGGTGCGCAACTGCACGAGCTTCCCGAGATATGGCGCATTCTTGTTGATGCAGGGTTTGAAACGGGCCATGCCTACGGTAAATCCGTACGAACCGTAAAATCCTGTGTGGGCTCGACGTGGTGCCGCTACGGTGTTGACGACAGTGTCGGATTCGCCATTGATGTTGAAGACCGATATAAGGGTCTCCGTTCGCCGCACAAACTCAAGTTTGCTGTATCTGGGTGTACACGTGAATGTGCCGAAGCCCAGTCAAAAGACATCGGCATTATCGCAACAGAAAATGGCTGGAACCTTTATGTTTGTGGTAACGGCGGCATGCGCCCACGTCACGCGGACCTCTTTGCTTCGGATTTAGATCGTGAAACGCTCATCAAATACATCGACAGAATCTTGATGTTCTACATCCGCACGGCGGACAGGCTACAGCGCACCTCTGTCTGGCTGGAGAACCTAGAAGGTGGACTCGACTACCTCAAGCAGGTGGTCATTGAAGACAAACTTTCAATCGGGGAAGAGCTTGAAAGAGAGATGGCAACCAGCCTTGGTAACTACCAATGTGAATGGAAAACCACGATTGAATCACCAGAAAAACTTAAGCGTTTCCGTCACTACATCAATAGCGAATTAGCTGACGATAACTTGAAGTATCAAACCGTGCGTGGTCAGCGAATTCCCGCTGTCGTGGAGGTTTCATCGACACCTGAGCGCATCGATATCGTGACGGTAGAAAATTAAGGAGCAACAAACATGATGCAATGGAAAACGATTTGTCGACAGGACGATCTAGTCAAAAACACCGGTGTTTGTGCGCGTTTTGGTGAGCGTCAGGTGGCGATATTTTTGTGTGGGAAAACCGATAATCTCTATGCCGTCGATAATTATGATCCATTTGGAAAAGCCAACGTGCTTTCACGCGGCATGATTGGCTCAATAGGAGAAAAGACGGTTATCGCATCACCGCTCTACAAACAACATTTTTGCCTCGATAGCGGGCAGTGCATTGAAGATACCGCTGTCTCCATTTCTACGTATCCAATCAGACGTGAAAATGGCGACATTCAAATAGGTGTGAAATAGCGTGTTTTAAACGGATATTGAGCTCGTAAAATTCGCTCAAATTCTATTGTTTTCTGTGATATTGCGAAGTCGTGGTTCAGGTCTCTATTATTTGATAAGGAAGTCTACATGTCAGGGAGTGAAAAATTTAATATCTTTTCTTTTCAAGGAAAGATGAAAATACTCCATCTTAGTTGGTTCGCATTTTTTATTACGTTTGTCGTTTGGTTTAATTTCGCTCCATTGTTGCAGTCGGTAAAAACATCGTTAGGGTTAACATCCGCTGAAATTAAAACGCTGCTTATTTTAAACGTGGCGTTTACCATACCTGCGCGCGTTTTAATTGGTATGCTGACCGATAAATATGGTCCTCGTATTGTTTACTCGCTTCTTCTCGCGTTGTGCTCTATTCCCTGTTTTGTTTTTGCCTTTTCGGATAGCTTTCTACAAGCCGCAATTGCTCGATTTGCCCTTGGGTTTATCGGGGCAGGTTTTGTCATTGGCATCCGCTTGGTGTCTGAGTGGTTTCCACACAATGAATTGGGTACTGCTGAAGGCATCTATGGTGGCTGGGGAAATTTCGGTTCAGCGGCAGCAGCATTCACGTTGCCTACTGTTGCGGTGCTCTTTGGTGGTGACGATGGATGGCGGTACGCCATGGCCATTACAGGCCTGATGAGTTTAGGTTTTTCATTTGTGTTTTACCGCAATGTTACCGATACCCCGAAAGGCGCGACTTACTATAAACCTAAAAATGTAGGTGCGATGGAGGTGACAACCAAAGGGGATTTCTTCCTGCTACTGATCATGAAAGTACCGATGTATGCTGCACTCGCGTTATTGGCTTGGAAGTTATCTCCGTCTGGCGTCGACATGCTACCTTCCTCGTCGGTCATTGCTGTCTACGTTGTATTGGTGGCAATTTACCTGTTTGATGTCTCGCAAGTTTGGAAGGTGAACAAGCACATATTCAAAACGCCAGTACCGGAAGTCCATCAATACAAATTCAAACAGGTTGTGGTATTGAACATCTTGTACTTCGCGACATTTGGATCAGAGCTCGCGGTGATTTCAATGCTCCCTTTGTTTTTTCTGGAAACGTTTGAACTGACGCCTGTGGTGGCAGGTATGGTGGCGTCGGCATATGCGTTTATGAATTTGATGTCTCGTCCTGGAGGCGGTTGGTTGTCAGATAAATTTGGCCGTAAACCTACCTTGTTGATCCTCACCGCTGGGCTTGCTATTGGGTATTTGGTCATGGGATGGGTAGACAGCACGTGGCCTGTTTGGTTAGCGGTTGTGGCAGCGATGGGGTGTTCTTTCTTTGTTCAATCGGGGGAGGGAGCCGTGTTTGCAGCAGTGCCATTGATCAAGCGCCGAATGACAGGACAAATTGCGGGCATGACAGGGGCTTATGGTAACGTTGGTGCGGTGACATACCTGACAATTCTGTCTGTCGTCGAATACAGCACGTTTTTTTATGTTATTGCGGGTACTGCGTTAATTGGTTTTATCACATTACTCTTTATGGAAGAGCCCTCCGGACAAATAGCAGAAGAAAATGACGATGGAAGCATTACAATGATCGACGTAGCAAAAGTGTAATTGATGAAGCCAGAAAACCTTTCAACAACAGGGTTGGAAACCACGCCAGACCATCACATCAGGGAGTCGTCAACATTGACTCCTCACCTTGTTGTGCGTGCTGGTGGCTGTTCAATTGCGGGTCTTAAGGTGCCGAACCAAGATGCGTTTGCTGTTTGTATACCGAAAAAAATGCATGCGCTGAAACACAAAGGCGTCGTCGCTGCCATTGCCGATGGGGTGAGTTCCAGTGACATCAGCCAAAAAGCCAGCGAAATGAGTGTGACCGAGTTTGTTGATGACTATCTGGGTACGCCCACAACATGGTCGACGAAAGACGCAGCTGCGAATGTGTTGAAATCGCTCAATCACTGGCTTTATCACCATGGACAACTGGCAGGCTGCGCATCCAATGCGATGGTGGCCTCATTTGGTAGCGTGGTGCTCAAATCAAACACTGCGCATGTTTTTCATGCAGGTGATTGTCGAATATACCTGTTCAGGCAACATGTGCTGACGCAACAGACGCAAGACCACCGTCGCTATACCAACAAACAAACCCATCATTTGACCCGAGCCTTAGGTATCGACAGCCATTTAAATTTTGATTATCAATCCTTTTCGCTAGAGCGCGGCGATATACTGATGATGACCACGGACGGCGTTCATGATGCGCTGATGCACAATGCGTTGAGTGAATCCCTCCAAAATATCAGGGTCGAAACCGATCTCGAATCCCTGTCTCAAACTATCGTAGACAAAGCACTTAAAGCCGGCAGTGATGACAACATCACCTGTCTGTTGCTTGCTGTTGATCATTTACCTTCGGCGACACTAGGAGAAGCGTTAAAAAGTGTGGCGGGGCTGAGAATTCCTGCCGTTCTTAAAGAAGGACAGTCGATAGATCATTACTGTGTGGTGCGAGTGATACACAGCGGTAGCCGAAGCCATATATATCTTGCTAGAAGCGAGTTAGACGGAAAGCAATATGTGTTGAAGATGCCGTCTCAACACTTCGCGGATGACCCAGTTTATCTGTCTGGATTTGTTCAGGAGGGTTGGATAGGCGAACAGGTGAAGCAACGCGGTGTGATGAAAATACATCCACGGTCGATGCATTCGCCTTTTCTTTATCACGTTTGTAGCTATGTTGACGGTGTTACATTGCGGCAGTGGATGCTGGACAACCCGCAGCCAACGCTGAGCCAAGTGAGATCCATTGCGAAAGGGGCGATACGCGCGATACGTGTTTTGCAGCGAATGTCTGTGGTTCATCGAGATATCAAACCTGACAACCTAATGGTCGATCAAGACATGAATATCACCTTAATCGATTACGGCACGGCTCAAGCAAGTGGTCTGGTGGAATTAGCAGGCTATCAGGAGGAAGACTATGCGGTTGGTGACCTGAATTATGCCGCGCCGGAGTATCTTAAAGGGGGGAAAGCAACGCTGGCGTCAGACGTATTTTCCTTAGGGGTCACATTGTATGAGGTACTTACAGGGCATTTGCCCTATAAAGCAGTGAACCCTGCGAATCCCCGCACATCCGCAAGGAAAAATTATGTCCCAGCGACCGTGTATCGTTCTGATGTTCCCGACTGGTTTGATGCAGGATTGAAAAAGGCCTCTCACCCGATTGCCAATGCACGCTATCACGTGCTCTCTGAGTTAGAGCAGGACCTAAAAAAACCAAACCCTTCATTTAAGCAAAATCAGAAGCACTTACCGTTGATTGAAAAAGATCCGCTGCGTTTTTGGAAAGGGTTGAGTCTAGCTCTGTTTATTGCGGTGCTTTGTCTAGCGGGTTTATTGATCGCGAATTAGTTGTTTTAGCGTTGCGCCGTTAACGCCAGTGCAACCCCTGCACCAACAAACGTGGTGCCAAATGTTCGCGGTAACCAACGAGATGCGACAACGGATGTTGAACGGGTAATTAGTTTCACTCCCCAATACCCATAGGCGGTTAAGCAAGTAATAGAGCAGGCGATAAATGTTATTACCAACAGAGTAAATTGAGGCAGAAGGGGTTGGTCAATCGTCAAAAACTGAGGGAAAAGGGCAGTGGTAAACACAATCGCTTTCGGGTTGGTTAACGCAACCAGTATACCTTGCAGGTAAAAATTTCGTCGTTTGCTGACCTTGCGCGTATCGACATCATCGATGGATATCTCCATCCCATTTCGCCAGATCTTGATGCCAAGGTACATTAGGTATAACGCACCCAAGGTTTTTATCACCATAAAAGCAGTCGCTGAACTCAGCACCAGCGCACTCAAGCCCAACACCGAAAAACTCGACATGATAAACAGCCCAGTTACGTTCCCCGCAATGGTGAACATTGCGCGTTTCCAGCCTGCGCGCAATGAATGTGTCATCACCAGCAAAATAGCGGGACCTGGAGAAGCGGCTGCGAGAAATGCAATAGTCAGAAATGCCAGCCAAGTTTCGATGCTCATTGGGACGCCTTCCGGTCTCTAAATTCATGATTTCAAACTATCGCAAAAGCAACGTTGGAACAATGGTTGGTCGAGATGATTATCGAATTTAGGGCAACTAAAGCGAAATTCGTTTCTAAAATAACACTAAAAGGATTGAAATAAAGAGAAGGATATTCTTATGGCTCTGACCCCATTTCATGTAGCGATACCTGTCCGGCACCTCGAAGAATCCCGTCGCTTCTATGCCGATGTGCTTAATTGCAAAGAGGGAAGAAGCAGTAATGAATGGGTTGATTTTGATTTGTATGGCCACCAGCTCGTCATTCACTACGACCCGAATATCGGTGAGACCAATACACTTAATCTTCATCACAATGCTGTCGATGCCAAAGCCGTCCCTGTGCCGCACATTGGTGTCGTTCTGGAAATGGAAGATTGGCAGAAGCTCGCACACAGGTTGCTATCAAAAGGTATTGAATTTGTCATAGAGCCCTACATTCGCTTTGTGGGTGAACCAGGCGAGCAGGCCACCATGTTTTTTCTCGACCCCACAGGCAATGCCTTGGAATTTAAATCGTTCAAGGACATCGAAGGGCAACTATTCGCGAAATAATGTTTCAGCGTAAATTCATGTGAGAAAGAAGTTCGGTGACTTCCATTGTATGAATAGGGCGAACAATACGGTCGACCTCCAAGCCATCACGAAGCAAAATGAGTGTCGGCCAGAGTTTGACCTTGAATGCTCGCCCAAGAGGTTTACCCTTGCCATCAAACACTTTTACGTGTGGAAGAGAATACGCTGATAAAGCGTCTTCTACCGCGGGTTGTGCAGCTTGGCAATGTCCGCACCAAGGTGCGCCAAATTCAACGATCGCAAAGCCTTTTATATCACTGACTTCTTCAAATGTCGGAGAGTCCTCATCGTAGTCGGGATTGAATCCTTGTGTTGTCGCGCGAGTCAAAGGGACACCTCCGTGTCGGTACGAATACAGTGAGTTACGTCCAGCGCTTTATGGCGTCAGCCGTATCACTGGGGGTTGTATTAAAACAAATCGTAGCTTGCGGTGCGGCTTTGTGCACAGCATTGACAAGTTTTTCGAATACCAAAAAGTGGTCATCATCTCGCCTCACGCCAGCACCAATCAACACACAATCATAGGGTTGACCCGCTAACGCTGAAGTAGCTGCATCGTAGGCTGTTTCGCCATCTCGAATATAATGCAGATCGACGGAATAGCCTAAATCTAGCAGCCGGTCTCGGTCACCTTCTAACGTAGCCCGAAGCTTTTCTGCTGTCATGCCTGGCCATTTATCATAATTTACCACGTCAGGATGCCAGCCAAATAAGGCCACCTTTATTGTGTTCATGTCGTTCTCCTTTTTTAGCGGATTGGCCTAACAAACCAGAAACGGATAGCGTTAAATTGCTTAGATATAGTTATGTTAGCAATACCTTTAATAACTATATGTCTGATGTTTAAGCCAATGTGGGGCAAAGTGATCGTGAGTTTGTCGTGGTTGAAGCGTGGAAAGTCGCTATGAATAAAGCGATGAGTCGGACTGATCTGACATGGCAGAGTGTTTAATGCAGGGAGATACTGATAGCATACCCACTTCGTTATATATTGAAGAAATCAGATGCATCCTTCACTTCGCTATCTTGGTGGCTATCCCGAACACTTATTGGAGCAGGTAAACCGCTTTGTTGAAACGGGTACGCTTGGAGAATGGCTAAAAAAGCGTTATCCAACCAACCACCAAATTACCTCCGAAAAGGCACTTTATGATTATGTAATGGGGTATAAAGACCAGTACCTTAAAAAGTCATCTCCAATCAGCAAAGTCGCATATGACGGGAAAATCCATGTCGTAAACAATGCGCTAGGATTGCATAGCTTTGTGTCGCGCGTTCACGGCGGAAAGCTCAAAGCGAAAAATGAAATTCGTATCGCTTCAATGTTTAAAGAAGCGCCTGAACCTTTTTTACGCATGCTGGTGGTTCACGAATTGGCACACCTAAAAGAAAAAGAGCACAACAAAGCGTTTTATCAGCTTTGTTGCCATATGGAACCGGATTACCACCAGTTGGAATTTGATACTCGGCTATATCTTATTCACCTTGAGTCATCAAAATCCGCATAAGCGTCTGTTTGTTAAGCACCTGAACAGGTGCTTTTTCTATGTGTACCGATATTAACCTTCAATTTATAGAATATTTCTCCGAATGAGATGTTTGTCGAATGATAATCACATTAATTACATGTGATTACACTTGGTATTCGCTACCTGTTTTCCTTATTGTAAATAAATTGCTTTATTAAGTGAGAGTCATTACAAGGAAGATAAATGGCAGAAAATACCTATTCTTATTTCCTTCGGCGAGTGGTTGTTCTCGGCTTGCCGCTTGTCCTTCAAAGTCTATTGTTTAGCAGTGCGGGGTTCTTGGACAACCTCATGGTCAGCCAGCTTGGGACGCAAGAAGTGGCGGCGTCGAGCATTGGTGCGCGTGTGTTTTGGTTTGTCGGGATATTTATCTGGGGCATGGGCACGGGCATGGGTGTATTGCTTGCGCAGTACTGGGGAGCGAAAGACGAACAGGGCTATCGCCGTAACTTTGCACTTGGTGCTTCTATTTCTACGTTTGCTTCAACGCTCGTTTTCCTTTGTGTGTGGCTTTTTCCCTCTGTTATTCCAGCTATGTTCAACACGGAAGGAAGAACAGCGGAGTTAGCGACCAATTATCTGCAAATTGTAAGCATCGCGATGCTGTTTGCAGGCCCAACCATCTCAATGGATGCAGCTCTGCGCGCGATAGGCAAAACCAAGGTGACGCTTTACATGTCTATCGCCGAGATAGGAACTAATGTTGCGTTGAGCTTCATCCTTATCTTTGGCTATTTCGGCGCGCCAGCACTAGGTTTAACCGGGGCGGCATATGGTACCGTCGCCGCTCGGCTGCTTCGCGTCATTATATCGCTGCTGGTTATTCAACTTTATAACCCAATGTTAATCCTCAGACCTCGGGACTTTTCGTTCAGACGCAGCACGCTTGTTAAGTATTTCAATATTACGGCTCCCATTATCGCTGGAAGCTTAATTTGGAGCGGCGGAATTTTCACGTATCAGCTCATTATGGGGCGTGCGACGTGAAGTCGTATGAAGCGCTGTTCACCGCTCAACGAGTGAACCATCTGTATCACCAGATGAACCTAGGAGCCTGAATAAAGTAGCGGCTCTGACAATGTAACGAAGGTTGGCATTTGCCAATCGGGATTGAAATCGTGAGAGGACGGTCCTCCTGATAACCACATAAATCGGGTGAGTGCTAGGTAGTCAGTATGATGAACATAAGTGAATCCGTTCAAGGTGCGTCATGTGATGAAGCAGCGGAAGTGGTTTATACGCTGTTGCCAAAAGGCATGAGAGTCGGAAAGAGATTGCCCCATGCTCTTTCGTGATCGTTGAACTCTCCGCACCATAGC
>NZ_FUXU01000146.1 GCF_900167155.1 Enterovibrio nigricans DSM 22720
GCCTGAAACTCAGTATATTGCTTAAGAACCGAACAACTTTAGGCTGCCATGTCTTCCAACCGAATTAAGCAACAAAGCCCGAGCCAATCTGAAAAACATGCCATCAGAAGAAAGTTCAACCGAGTAATATCAGATGATGTTATTGCGGAAATCAAAATAGATCTGCCATCATGCCCCAACTGTGGCACTGCTAGAATAGCAGATGGACAAAAATTTTGTCATATATGTGGTGGTGAGTTAGTTGATGGTTCAATATTCAAGGAGTGCATGACCAAGGAATTATCAGAATTGCCTTTTACCGACTTCCAACACAAGGTTATTGAGATATCTAAATTTAAAACAATTGAAGATGTTCTAATATCTGATGATACGATAAGAGAATTAAAGAAAGTTAGACATGTCGGGCCTAAATACGCAGAAAAAATAGTTAACAAAATCAATGCATGGACAAATGAGTTTCTATACTAATGGCTAAAAAAGAATTCAAATTTGCATTATCAGGCACAAGAAGCACGACCACTATACGGTCGCAATCTCTATTTGACTTGTCGTATCAAGAGCCGGATAAGTCTCCGATTGATATATACGAAAGTAACATTCTATCGTACAAGAAGCTACTTGGTTGCTTTGTACTCGAGCCAAGTACAGGAAACTATATTTCTCTAGCATCTCAAAGTAATGAGGAGTGGTCTAAACTTTCAAATCTTCTTATTCTTGGCTTTATTTCTTCTGTGGAAAGCTATGTTCGCTGTCTTCTAAGAAGACTGCTACTTATTGATGACGAATCAAAGTCAAAAAGCTATTCCAAATCAGTCACATATGGAGCCGCCGTGCACCATAATAAATTACTGTTGCCAGAAGCTCTGATGGAGGATTGCTCGTTTCATTCTGCATATAATATAAGAGAAACGGTAAAAAACGTTACCGGTGTGAACATAGCAAATCTTAAGAAAAACCCAACCCTTGCAACTGCATTTTCAGATTTTGATTTTATAGGCGAATTACGTCATTGTGTTGTGCATAGGTCAGGGTTATTTGGTTCAAACAATGCACTTTCTTTAGGGTTAGATAAATATCACGAGTATCTAGAAAAACCAATCAAACTCGATCTTATAGTAGTACAGGAGGCTGCAATGGCTTGTGATACTCTTGTAAAAGAACTTAATGATACGTTATTCAGTGAGTTTTTGAATAGAACTATAAATATTTATGATTGGAAAGGAGACTTGAGAAGCGATGCGAAATATTTTGACAAATATTTTAATATTTTCGCCCCATCTGGTAATAAAGAATTAAGGTTAAAATGCTACCGTGAGTTTCGGGACGTTCATAATTTACGTTACCGCATTGGTCTGAGATAGACTTTACATTTTGTGGTTTTATCGGTGAAAGGCTCAGAATAGCGTATTCTGAGCCGATAGACAGAAATAATTAGCCAATTATCGTAATCTGGCTGATTTTCACCATGTCTGTATCGACTTATTTTTACTAATAATAGCTTAGTACACTAGAAAAAATATGTAACTCATTAATATCCGAAAGTTAGTTAGTCCCACTGATAATTCATACGATCAACAAGCAATTCTATTTAGTGACGGCATTTTCGAAGTGATTTTTCTCTTGGAGCTGCGTTAGGGTATAATAAATATGCCCTAACCATATATGATCTAGGTACTTCTATTGCCAAGCCTGCCCATAGATGATGTGCTTTCAGCACTGATTAACCAACTTAATGCTAACTCACAGCTAATTCTGAAAGCTCCCCCAGGGGCAGGAAAGTCAACTCGCTTGCCACTTATACTGTTACAACAACGAGTTATTACCGGTAAAATTGTAATGTTGGAGCCTCGTCGGCTTGCTGCAAGGAACATTGCTAGTTATCTGGCTTCTCAACTTGGAGAGAAGGTTGGCGATACTATTGGCCTCAGAGTTAGAGGGGAAACCAGAGTTAGCAGTCGAACTAGGCTTGAGATCGTTACTGAAGGTGTTATGACTAGAATGCTTCAACAAGACCCTGAATTGACGGGGATCGACTTGTTGATTTTTGATGAGTTCCACGAACGTAACCTAGATGCAGATCTCTCGTTAGCATTAGCTTTGGAGGTTCAAGATGCGCTACGTGATGACCTCAAAATTTTAGTTATGTCGGCAACACTGGATGCAGAGGCTCTAACAAACTTATTGCCGCAGGCTGGTTACATTGAGTCTGAAGGACGAAGTTATCCAGTGGAGTTGCGTTATAAAAGATTGACCGAAAAAGTGAACTTTATTGGGGCAGTAGCAAAAGAAATCGTAACACTACTATCTCAAGAATCAGGGTCAATGCTGGTTTTTTTGCCGGGAGCTGGAGAAATCCGACGTCTAGCTGAACAACTAAATGGCCAACTCGATAGTGAGGTTCTTGTATGCCCTCTTTATGGTCAGTTAACAGAAGTCCAGCAGCAGCAAGCTATAACAGTTACGCCTAAAGGTAAGCGAAAAGTAGTCTTGGCAACTAATATTGCCGAGACCAGTTTGACTATTGAGGGGATACGGATGGTCGTCGATTGCGGCCTTGAGCGTATAGCCTTATGGGATCCTAAAAGTGGAATAAATCGATTAGAATCGGTGCGTATCGCTCGTTCTTCTGCTGAACAAAGAGCGGGAAGAGCTGGCCGTCTAGAGGCAGGTGTTTGTTTACGCCTCTATAGTGAAGATATGTTAGAGCGCCAACCAGCCACACCACAACCAGAAATCTTACGAGCTGATCTTACATCCCTTTTTATGGAGTTGATACAATGGGGCTGTCAGTCAGCCTCTGATTTACATTGGCTTGATCTCCCGCCTGCCCCCTCCTTAAGAAAAGCACAAGTATTATTGAAAATGCTCGGAGCTCTAGATACATCAGGGAAGCTAACTGAAATGGGGATAGCAATTCATAAACTTGGAGTTGCCCCTCGTCATGCCGCGATGCTGTTGTTAGCTAAGCAACATGATGGTTCAGTAGCTGCAACAGCTGCAATTTTGGTTGCGTTACTCGAAGACCCTCCAAGAGGAATTAACAACCCTGACTTACACTTCCAGCTTAGTCTTTTTGAAAGTGGCGAATTGCCACGGAATAAAGCCTACCTTAAGAGAGCCAAACAGCTTTTAGATAGGTTAGGTATCATTGCCAAAAGCCTAGAGATAGCTAATGAATGGGTTGCGCCACTCCTAGCTGCAGGCTTTCCTGATCGTATTGCACTGTCTCGGGGTAAAGACAGCAGATATCAGTTAGCTAACGGGCAAGGGGCGATGATGATGCCAGATGAGCTCCTTGCTGATGAAGAACTATTAGTAGTTGCAGATATTGTTAAAACACGACAAGGAGATAGTCGGATTTTCTCGGCAGTTCCAGCGCAATTGGAAAACCTCCAACAAATTCTACCGCATTTGTTTATGTGGCGAGAATCATTAGATTGGGATGATAAGAAAGGCCGCTTATTAGCAGAAAAACATCTTTGTTGTGGAAAGCTAGTGATGGAGTGCCAATCAATGGGAGAACCTGATCCCTCAAAGGCTAGCGAAGCTTTGTTAAATGCTGTAGTACGCAAAGGTCTCACTATTTTACCATGGAACAAAGCTGCTCAAGGTCTTCTTACCCGCGCCCGCTGTGCTGCTGACTGGTTGCCAGAGTTAGACCTTCCAGCAATGGACGATGATACTTTGCTTTCTGAGGCGACTGAATGGCTATTGCCTTATATGAATGGGATGAAGACGCTTAAGGCACTAGAACGACTCGATTTAATTTCAGCTTTGGAAGCTAGGCTTGGCTGGGATAAGAAGCAGAAACTCGATAATACGCTCCCTACTCACCATACGGTACCAACAGGTTCTCGTTATGCTATACGTTATCGGGAGAACAATAGCCCGGTATTAGCAGTCAAACTACAGGAAATGTTTGGCGAAAAATCCTCGCCACTGATTGCCAATGGAAAAGTTGCAATAGTATTAGAGTTACTTTCGCCAGCCCAAAGGCCATTGCAAATTACAAGTGACTTGGCTGCGTTTTGGGAAGGTGCTTATTGTGAAGTGAGAAAAGAAATGAAAGGTAGATACCCTAAGCATCCTTGGCCTGAGAATCCTGCCAGTCACGTACCAACCAAGCAGATAAAAAAGTATATGTAGCAAGTAGAAATGTGAGTTGAGCAGATTAAGAGGTACTAGAGTGATATCGCACCTAATAGTCTATGCGGTAATTAACCTTACGCTCATTCATTTGAGATGCTAGCAATGTACTCAAGCAGCATATTTCTTTTTTCTATCGATAATCTTGAGATAGCAATAGCCAAATCAGCAGAGCTCTCATCTTCACATAAGAAGTAATTTAAAGGTACGCCTAGTGCATCAGCCATTTTCTTTAATGTGCTGATGTCAGGTGTGTGCCGACCTTTTTCATAGTGGTTCATTCGACCACTCGCAGAACTTTCATCCATGCCAATCATCACTCCTAGATTCTTTTGAGTAATACCAGCGCGTTTACGGGCTTGCTTAAGTCGAGTTGGGATTGGATTGTATTCCACAGAGTGTTCATTCTAAAAACCTTTGATAACTTAGATTGTCTAAGTTTTACTGATTTCTGTATACTTAGCAATCCTAAGTTTATTTAGTGTTATGATCAGTGCATGAAACGTTCCACAAAAATCAGTGCAGAAATGCACAAGCTATTGATTGAAAAAAGAATGGATGGTTTTTCAGTTATTGAATTAAGAGACGCGTATGTATCTATAGATGATTCTTATGTTGACTTAGATTGTTACCGCCGATGTAAAAATGACCCACTAACGTCGATTTAAAATTGACCCACCTG
The DNA here is from genome assembly GCF_900167155.1 of Enterovibrio nigricans DSM 22720. GTDB lineage: Bacteria > Pseudomonadota > Gammaproteobacteria > Enterobacterales > Vibrionaceae > Enterovibrio > Enterovibrio nigricans. The sequence goes on from NZ_FUXU01000146.1 coordinate 4,829, forward strand.
AGACAAAATGTCTGTTCGTTTCATGGATAAAACGGCGGACTATGATCAATCAGGAGCAACTAGTGGATATACACGTTTTACATCAACAGGGCCAAAGCATCCGCCGTATCGCAAAGACGTTGGGTGTATCTAGAAACACGGTGAGAGTTTACCTTAGGAATAAAGACAGACTTCCTGTGTACCCCGAACGTCAGTCACGCCCGTCGAAGCTAGACCCCTATTACGATTATTTACTTGGTCGCATTGAAGCAGCAAAGCCACATTGGATACCTGCCACCGTT
>NZ_FUXU01000032.1 GCF_900167155.1 Enterovibrio nigricans DSM 22720
ATCGTAGCTTCTAGATTTAGTTCCATCGATTTAAGCAACAAAGCCCTGGCAACGCTGATGAAAAGCTGAAAGCCTTTATTCATGATGCATTCGATGTGGATAAAGAAGGTAATTTAAATACAGGTCGTATTCTTTCATTGCGCCGTATTGAAATTAAAGATGACCGTTGGAATGAAGCCATGAAAGCCATTGCTGATTCCATCATGGTGTCATCGACAAAGCCTTATGTACGCTTTGCTCAGCGCAATGCTGAAGGGAAGATTGTTAATATCCCACTTGATTTAGCTGCGCTTTAAAACTGATTTAAACCTTATTTAAATACCATTCAGGCAAGGTGTCACACGCCCTGCTACGGGTTCGCTTTGCCTGAATTTAAGGAAGAAATAATGATGACCAAACATGAAGAACCGAAATTTGAAACCCGTGAAGAGAAGATAAAGCTCTTACGTGAAGTGTTAAAAGCCAAGTACCGCAATCAACCATGTAGCTGTGGCTCAGGCTTCAAGTTCAAACAATGCTGTGTTCATAACGTCAAGGCTGAATACATCTTTCTAACCAACAATGCCAACTTCGAATAAAGGTGATGACTATGAAAACTTGGACAGTTGAAGAGGCAGCAAAAGCATTTCCAGTAGGCTCGAAGGTGAAATACTTCCCACTACTACGCGATAAAAGCACGTTCCATGAAGGAGAAGTCAGAAGTGAGCCGTGGATGGTATGTGGCTGCGTTGTGATTAGCGTAACAGGTAAGCCTGGCGGTTTGGATGTTGATCATTTGGAGTTAGTGAAATGATTACATTATTCAATAAAGACGGTTCGATTGTTCCAGAACGCCCTGATGTGGATAACGACGACGTTAAAGAGATTGTTATCAAGCAAGCGGTAGAGGATTTATTTGCAGAAAGAAATTGCGACTTTTCTGAGTGTGATAAAAAAATCTTATCGATTCGCTACTCCGTCATTGGGACGATGGGTGTGATGAATATGAACTAGCTAAAGGTTTTGAAGGCGATTATTGGAAAGTTAATTACGACTTTGTTGGCAAGCTAGAAAACGTTTGTGGGTATGTCAACTCAGCCCTTAAAGCACACATTGATGAGTGGGCGAATAGTAACGACATTGCACCACCATATGAGATAGGCACTCAACTTGATATAGGCGTGATTACAGGCGTTTCAGAATATGACCCAGCTACCTATCGCGTTCTTGTGCATGGTGAGCCTAAAAGCTCAACCTCTCGACGTTTAATTAAGTTTGAAGATGCGAGATTAGCATAATGGATCGTGACCAATTACTTGTAGAAGTCAAAAGCATTATTGGTCACGCGGTCTGCACTATACGTGCAGGCCATGCCTCGCAAAGCCAGCGTGATAATGCATTAGACAATTTAGCCTCGGCAATGTTTGCCATCGAAGAACATCTATCTCAATCAGGAGATCAACATGACTAAGAATACACTGGGCTGTGATTACAAAGGGTATGAGTTTGGTGCTCATTACCTCGACTCTACCTGTATCGATGGTTATCTATGGGATATGGATAGCGGTGGTACTGATGAACATGGCGATCATTATTTAGATTCAGGTGGTGATATCCCTTGCCCTCAATGCAATGCTAAAAAACACATTAAGTCATACCTATCTGACTATTTGAATAGTGAGGGTTATGTATCGCTTGTGTTGCCGCTCACTACAAAGAAAATCAAGAATGTGCTGCGTAAATGGCCTTCTAATCGTCGTCGAATGGCAATGCGCTACTTGCGTTCTGGTCGTCGTGAAGCGATTAAAGAAGCGAAATTGGAAGGTTAACCATGGCTATTGTAGTAACAGTCAAATGCGACACCAAAGGGTGTACTAGTGAGATTGAACTCATCGCGGTTTGTTTTCGCTCTGCTGAAACTGAGTTCTATCAACTTGAAGAGATACACGGTTGGGAAATTGATAACGACGGCGTGGATAAGTGTCCTGCTTGTTACGTCCAATCTAAGGCTGGCTAATATGGAGTACACAACATTAACGTTCTCCATTTCAGTACCAGTGATTCATCATCTTTTTGATTTGTTTGTTTTCTGGTTCTGCTTTGGCTCTTTGATTTTAATGCCTTGGTCAATTTATCGCGCACAAAATCGAGGTGCTATTTATCAAAATCTAACTTCGGTCAAAGGGATACCATGGTTATTTTTAATATTAATGCTTTGGCCTAGAGCTTTATGGTCAGTAATTCGTGATTGGAATAAGGTTGAATAACATGAAAGATTTAATGCTAGATATTGAAACAATGGGTAATGGTTCTAATGCAGCCATTATTTCTGTCGGTGCTTGCTTTTTCAATATTGAAACTGGCGAAATCGGTAACACTTTTCACCAGCAAATCAATTTACAATCCGCTGTAAACGCTGGTTTTGATATGGATGCATCAACCGTTATGTGGTGGATGCAACAATCAGATGAAGCACGTAGCAAGTTTTATCCAAACTCAAAGTCAGAAGGCATTCATCGTGTTTTGCTTAATTTCAGAACATTCATTAAAGAGACGAATGAGAGCTGTAAGGTTTGGGGAAATGGCGCTGCATTCGATAATGTCATTCTTAGAAACGCATTCAAAAAATGCACGACCATTGGTGAGCCTTGGCATTTTTATAACGACATGGATGTTCGTACTATCGTGCGTCTTGGGCGTGAGATTGGTTTTGACCCTAAGCGTGACATGCCATTTGAGGGAGTTAAGCACGATGCTCTAGCGGATGCGATTCATCAAGCGAAGTATGTCTCAGCTATTTATCAAAAGCTTTTGAAACCATTGAGTGAGGCAACGGCTCATGAGTAACATCACCAAACAACAGTGGAAAGAAATCGAGCAAGCGCTAAGTGAAATGCATGTCAACGTTCGCTTTGAATACAAAGGCTTTGAGTTGACTGTTCAACGTATCCGCATCAAAGAAAGCAAGTTGGCGCTTCGTGTTTATATCAACGATGAATTTAAAGGTTCTTGGTTTACCGATGCAATTGATGGTAAAGAAAACGAAGTTTCAAGCATCTTTAAAGACGTATTTAAACTGTGCCAAAAGTCCATTTACACTGCGGCTGAAATTAAAAAAGTAGAAAAAGCCCTTGGGAAACGACAAAGCAAACAGCTTTATCCTAATCTGCATGAAAAGCATAGCTACTGGATACCTGACTTTAGCAAAGGCTCAGTTCTTTGCAGTCAGTACAAGAAACTGGAAGGGTTAACGTTGATTTCCATCTGAACATAACCACCCCACCAAAGCCGCATTCCAGCGGCTTTTTTTGTGTTTATTTTTTTCTCTGGCGCATTTTTCGACTTTGATATAGTCACCCTAAATTAAATGTTAATGGGTAACGAAAAAGACCATGACGATAAAAGCAGTGCGATTGGGACGACCTCCCGTTCTCAATCCTAAACCACCTGCGCAACGAACCAGAGAATCAAAAGCCCGCGCTAAAGCGCAAGGCTGTGTCGATTACAACTTGATTGTTGAACCTGATATTGATGCGCTGTTTAACCAACTACGAAGTGATGCAGGGTTTAGCCCTCGTGAAAAAAGCCAGTTCTTTGCGGCGCTCATTCTTCGAGTGTCAAATAAGCCTTGGCTTGGCCCATCGTTCACTTTACCTATTGAAGTCGGAGCGTAACATGAAGCAACCACAACTAAACAAAGTGAATCGTCCTGCTCTTTATGGCTTAGTGCATAAGGGCATAAAAGCGTTACTCACAGAGCGCATGGGCTATTTTGATGACGATGAGTACCGCAATTACTTATCGCTTGCTACGGGTGGAAAACTAAGCTGTAAAGAGATGAGTGATACTGAACTCAAGCAGTTGGTTGACCGCCTGACTCGTGAGGGTTGGTTAACGCGCTATACGCCGCGCTTAGGGGGCGAAACCTCAACACAGCCAACAGGCTTACAATGGGCCAAGTTAGCCGCATTAGCCAAGGCACGAGGCTGGACAGGGCTTGATGATGAAGCTCTTGATGCCTTTGTGATGAGAACGGTTAAAGTTGAACGCGCCAAGTGGCTTACTCGCACCACCATTAGCGATGTCATTACAGGATTAGAGCGTTGGATTGAGGGAGGTCGATAATGGCACATGCACGTAAGTTTAGAATTGACCCACAATACGAGCTGCTTAATCCAACCAGCGAAGAAGAGGTGGAAGCGTTGCTACTGGAGATGTACCCAGACAATCGCATTGCAGCACAAACACTTTATGAGGTGATGACGCCTGCGGACATTGCGATCATAAAGTGTGATTTAGGGGTTGGGCGTAACTGGTATACACCCAAAGAGATAGCGCACTATTTTTGGTTAAAGGGGAACTACTATGCGTCAGAATCCAATCCGTTTGGTTAGAGTGAAGGATGCGTTTAACTGCTGCAAACGAACTCAGCGCAACTATGCCAAGGACAATCATTTTTACTCAATGAGATTGAATACCTGGTTTATCTTCGTGAGAGACAAAGGCCCTGAGTTCAGGGCAAAGGACGAAGAGCAGTTAGATTTATTTGGGTGAGACAGAAGGCGACGATACGGTCGCCTTTTTTACGTCGGTACACAGCCGCTTGCCTTGGCTCTCAATGTTATAAAAGCCTCTTATCTCTGCCACTTTAAGCGCACACGCTTCAAAGGCGCACAGCCAAACTTGATCGCGTTCGACTGCTTCCCCATAGGTTTTAGGGGGCGCGTTGAATGGAAGTTCGCACTCGGTGAGATACGCCGATGGCGGCACTTTTTCATGAATCACATATTCAGTGACGACCATCGGCTTACTGGTACAGCCAACCATCAGTAGCAGGAATAGGCACAGAGTAACAATTTTCATATTTGATCTTCTCTCTAACTTGAATGACCACGCGCTCTTTCGTCGCATCAATGCTCGATAGCTTTTGAGCCAGGCTATCGGCGGCAATCTGGGCTTGTTTCTTACTCTCTTTCAATAGGGCAATGGTGGCATTGAGTGAGCGCTGCGCATCCACGGCTTGGTGTAAATTGTTCGTGAGGCTTTGATTGGTTTGGATAGCATCCTCAAGCTCTTGATACAAAAACCAACTGGTTACGATACTAAGCAAAAGCAAGCCAATCCCTACGCCTTTGATGATGTTCATTGAGTCCACCCATTGAGACAAGCGTCGCGCTCGATTTGTCGTCTGGTGACAATGCCTTTGCAGTTACTCTTTGGATCGTTACAGTTCTTACCGCTGACATAAACCCACCGCATTAACTGCTCACAGGCTTGGGCTGGCTTGCCTTGGTTAAAAAGCTTGAGCATGGTGGATTGTTTAAAGTTGCCTTCACCCAAGTTAAAGACAAAGCTCACCATGACATCATATTGAGATTGCGTCACAGGCTTAGTCAGGCTTGCATTGACCACTCGCTCTGCATGAGCAATGTCAGAAACAAAGTTGTTCGCTATCTCTTGATTGGTTACGGTTTCACCCTCCTTAACTCCGCTTGTGTGACCGATGCCTGTTGTCCAGGTGTTTGCGCTGCATTGGTAGGCTTGGCTTCGACACCCTTCTAAGTTAGCAACGTGGGCTAATCCTGGTTCGCTGGTTTTGAGTTGGTTGTCGATACCAAAGACCACGCTCAATATCAGCGCCACTGAGCAAGTAGTGGTGGTCAGTATTTTTTTCGCTAGCATTTACAGCTCTCCACTTTCACGTTTTAGTTTTTCGTTGGTCAGTTTTGCGGTGTGGCCCGACAGCCAGTAGTAACGAAAGGCGGCAATACCAGTCGCAATACTGATGATAATGGCGATCATCTGTCCCACTTCCACCACCGTGAAGCTGGTAATGGCTGAGGTGATAGAGGCCCCTAGTAAAGAGATAGGTTTGAGTTCCATACTCATAAGAGTGTTTCCTAATAAAACTAAGCGGTGCTTAGGGTGGTTATTTAAAGGTTTCATTGACTTGCGACTGTTCATTGCTGATCACAAACGTAAAGTCTTTGATGGTAATAATGGGCCTTTTTGCCTTGCTCAATTGCTTGGTGGTAGTGATGAGTTCATCTTCTGAATCACGCATTTCCGTTTCGACGAAATAAACTCCTTCCATACGTTGAGCAAGGCTACTTAATGCCGCAGGTACAATGTCGCGCCCATGCTGAGTTTTCCAAGCGTTGATGGTCGCTTGAATGCTCGTTTGGGCTGCGGTTTTGATTTGGTCTGCTAATGCGGTGTAGTCCGCATAGATGTGCAGTTTGTAACTGGCGGTTGCGGTCACATCGATGACATCAATAACGTCAACCAAGTCGCCCATCGGGACGCGCTTCTCGCCAGAGCATTGCGCTTTGATTTGATCTTTAATTGCTTTGTTTGGCAGGCTTCCCCCCTCCAAAATCGCGCTGATATTTATGCGGTTAGGCGATGGGTTGGTGACGGACACACTTTTAATGGATGAGTTAGCCGAAAGCGCAAAGAACTCATAGGCATCATAAGGGCCGCATGTACTGAACTTAGAGGGTGATAGGTAGATGCGATAAGCAAACGCCGCATTATCTTCAATCTCTGCGCCACCGTTAGAGGTTTCGATATTCTAGGCACTGGCGACGAACTCAAGCGGTTTGACCATCTGAGCGATTTGGCCTGGTGCAAAGTTATTCCCCACAACGCCTGGTGTTTGACATTGAAAGCCGATCGCTTTTTCGGTGTCTTCTGGTGCAATCGCCGTATCGACCATTGCCACAAACACGGTTTGACCATCAATCGCCATCATTTCAAAGCCTTTGTGGATGACAAAGCCCGTGTGAGGTTTCATCACAAACTGAATGGTGGTGAGCGCGGATGAGGCTGGTAGTCGCTCGGTTTCGGTCAGTAAGCCCAGGTTATCGAGGCGAGCGCCTACGGCAAACGGTAAGAGGTTCTGTTTTCCCTCTTCGTTTATCATCTCTTTGAGTTCGCTTTTCTCATAAGCAAGCTGCTCAAGCGTCACGGTTTCAGGATCGCTTATGCCAGGATAGTGACCAGTACGCGCTTGATACGCTTCTTTCAGGCGTCGCAAATCGGCGTCATAATTGACATCGAGTATGGAAGGCTCTGGAATGTCGGGAAAACGAACGTGTTGTAAACTCATGATCCTGCTCTCTTCATTTGAATATTGGTACTCCAACGGTCGCCAGTGATGGACGTATTCACGGTAGTGGCTTTCCATTGGTTGGCTATCTTTCCGCTGTTTAACAGGCGGATGGTTTGACCTGCTCGCGCAACGGTATTAATGAGGTTCAAGCGCCCACTGGCGTTTTGCCTGATGCTTTGCTTTTTATCCCCATCTTGCAAGTAGGACTCAGCGTATTGTCTTGCTGCATCAATCGAGTTGATGTTGCTGATGTTGTAAAGCTTCTTCACTTTGTCACCGCTTAGGCTGGCATCGCCTGCGCGATAGACCACGGTCTCTTGAGAAAGCTGATCGTAATACTCAATCTCTACCGCGCTGAATGTGCCGCGCTTAGACATGGGCAATACGGCGTTAGTGATGACATCTCGATTGCGTAAATCAATCTCAAGCACGCTGTCTTCAAACTCACCCACAACCAGCTTGTTGCTTTTAATCGACACGGGGATATTGGTCTCATTCACCAACCTGTCGATATAGGCTTGTGCGCTCTCGTTTCGTTGCTGTGTGCTTTCAAAGAGGAAGTCATTACTCACGATGCCTTGCACGTAGCCAAGGCCACACTCGCTGGCGAGTTGTTTCATCAATGCCGTGAAGGTGATGTTCTCAAACTTCTTGCTCTGGACGTTCTCCAGCTTTCCGCGCTCGATGGGTTTTGCGCTGGCCCCAATCGTGACTTCATCGGGGGAGAGTTTGAACGTCACTTCATCTATCGTGAATTTGCCAAAGAGCCATTGATATTCATTACCTTGATCATCTTTCCAGCTAATGCCTGGTTTAAGCTCATCCCCCTCTTGGGGAAACCAATCTTCATTAAAAATGCCGTCCTTGTTGACCAGGGTAAGCGACAACATATCTGTGCCCGTACTGTCACTTTCGATGATGTCGGTGTAGCTCAATGACTTCACAAAAGGGCTTAACGTTTGGGAAACATCACGCCCTGCCCACGTCAGTTGTGCGCGAGGCTGAATAACGCCAAGGGCTTTAGTGGCGATCATCTCTCCCATGGCGCAACCTCAATGGTGATCTTTTTAGATTGCGTGATGGTTGGGATGACAATGCGCTCGCCCCCTAAGAAGACGAACCCATTCATTGCCCTTGCGATATCACGATTGGCGTTGCGTAGGCCCATAACAAGCGACTCAGTGCTTTGCTGATAAGCTCGCAAGCCCAGTTGTTCCCAGGATTCCCCTTGCAATGCAATGAGTACGTTCATCATCGAACCTCTACAATATCCACTTTGTATTCAATGCTGGTGATAACGCCGCTAGGGGTAGTTTGCATCTTGCTTTCACTGATGGACTTGATCCCAAAGTTGCCGTAAATCTTTTGACCAATCACCAACATGCGCGGAATCCCTTTTTCCGCCATGCGCTCTAAGGTCTTGGTGGCCTTGGTGATATCAACAAACGCATTGTTTAACTCCATGGTCAACGAGGCAGTTTGTTCTTTCTCACCAAAGAACTGATGCATGGGATAGCCATTCACGACATCTTGCGCTTTCAGTGCAAACTGGCGAGTACGATTAACACTGTTTGGGGTGAAGTGTCCTTTAAACGACACATCACCAAATGCACCCCATTGGGTGTGGTTGCTATTCTTCATCGGTTATTACCATCTCTTCGTTATAGGTTTCATTGAGCGCAGTGACTTGCTGCATCGGTGGGTTGTAGAATCGTCGGTGCAAGGTCAGCATTAACTTGGCGGTGTAATCAATCCGATAGACGAACAATTCATCACGGCTTTCATAGTCATCATCGGATTTAGTCGATGAGAACCCTGCATTCATGAACTTGACCTGTGTCAGTTCGCCATCACCAACAATCACCAAGCTGTCATCGATACTGCGCTCACTGACCGCCCTAGGGTTTTGCAAGGTTTGCCCTATGCCCTCTAACACAATCAGGTCATGCTCTAGGTATTCGGATAACTCAAGGTTGTACGCAAGGGCTTGCGAGCTAATGCTGTGCTGCGTGTTTCCACCTGAGACGCGAAGCGATATCGTGACATCAACAAGCGCTTCATAAGGCACGAACGTAGCTTGATGAGTGGCATCAAGCCGCGTGAGCTTTTGCGTTCCAGTTAGCATGACGCGCACTTCTGCGCGAGATACCGCATTGGAGGGTTCAACCACCGCTTCAAGCCCAAGGCGTTTTTCAATGCAGTGCTTTAATGCGTCAATCGCCTTGATTGGGGCAATCGTCAGCTCGTTCATGTCAATGCTCTCTCTAGTAGCGTTTGCGCCATTTGCGCTTGTTCTTTTTGTTGCGCTTCACTTAGGTACATGTATTCACGCTTGGGTACTGTTACCTTGGGTGTGCGGATATACAGGACGTAAAACACGCCCGTTTGTTTCTTCTTGCTGTTCTTGTTGCTCTTGGTTTGAACTTTCTTACCAAAGGCTTTCGCCCCTAATGGAGCGCGACCCATGATCGAGTGAGGCCGATAAAAGATTTTCCAACCTTGGCTTTCAAGCCAAGCAATGGTCTTTCTCACGCCGTACACCTCGGTACGCTTTTTCACTTGCTTGTTAATTGGGATCGCAAGCTGGCGTGATTTCTTCGCTTTGATAACACCACCGTCATTGATTAAGGTGGCATGAGGTCGATTGGTTCCCACTCGGTATCCGTCATCGTCTGCGGTGTACGTGAGTGAGGCATACGTTTCCCCTGAATCAAATAACGGTTTTGCGCCTGCGTTTTTCGTGTTCTTGGTCAGTGTCGAGTTGGGTTTAAATTTCCCATGCTTCATGTTGTCTCGAACACACTGAAGCCCAAACGGGGCCAATTGCTCAGGGAGCGAATTCACCGTCCTTTGTGTTTTCTCCAATGCGTCTAAAAATACTTTCATGCGGTTTTAAACCCCTTTTAAAACGAGGTTTACACTGTCTCATTTATTACGTTCTATCCCTGCCAATTGGAAATGACTTTATAAGCAACTGGTTACGATGAAATCCTAGAAAACCCATGCTGTTGAGGATTCCATGGCAAATAAATCAAAGATTGAAATGCAGGGCTTGCTTGAGCGAGTGATTGCAATGTATGTCAATGAACACGTCACACTGACCGACATCGCTAAGACACTGCAAGATGAGGGCTATGACGTATCGAGAACGGGCGTGTATCGAGTCATTCGCACCAATGAAGAACTCATCAAAGAGCAGCGACTTGTACAAGAGCACGCGGACGCCTTTTTAAAAGAGTTTCGTAACAGTCCAAATACGGACGTATCTGAAATCAACTTGCAAATCATGCAGCGCAACGTATTCAACGCATTGCGTGATTTAGACTTCAGCGCTTATAAGTTTGAAGACCCAACTAAGCTCGCAAACCTAGTTGCACGTTTGGCGGATTCACAAGTGAACTTGTCACGCCTTCGCGTCGAATTTAATAAAGGCGTGGATGCGGCTAAGGATAAGATCGAGAAATCACTTCGAGTGTTGCTCAAAGAAAAAGATCCCGAATTGCTACTTAAACTCGTCACCATCGTGCAAGAGATGAAAGTCGAGAATTCAAAACGGGGTTAATGATGAGTGATGAATTCGATCTCTTTGGTGATACGTCAATCGCTGACTTAGAAAACATCAAGACAGACACAGAGCTGGCAATCGATGAAAAGAAGCAAGCCATCAAAAGCCAAAGAGCGTCTCAGCAATTAAGCAAAGAAGAAGTGCGCGAGGAACGCGCACGCCTACGCCGTCGCAAAAAGGCCAAGTCTAACTTTGCGTATTTTTGTAAGACGTACATGTCAGAAGCGTTCTCTCTGGATTTTTCAGAATATCAATTGGCGTTAACACGCCTAGCTTCCGATCGCATGTTAAGCCCCAAGGATGAATTCACACTCAAAGAGCTAATCGACCCCATCGACCATGGCTTTATTGTTCAACCTATCTCTGGCAAATATGAGGGTGTGCTTGATATTGAACCGCGTGACCACGGTAAGACCACCCGAAACACTCAGGCGATGCCGTTGTGGTTAGCCTTGAACTATCCTAAATCCTTTATCGTGATATGTGGCGCAAGCTCGACCAGTGCCGAAGATATGATGGATGCGGTCAAACAAGATTTGGAAGATAACGATCTTCTTATCAATGATTACGGTATTCAAAAGGTACACGGCAATAAATGGGCGCAACGTAAAATCCTATTGCCTAACGGCTCTGCGATTGCGTGTGTAGGCCGTGACCAACCGCTTCGTGGTATAAAAAACAAGTACCAGCGTCCAACGCACATTATCTGTGATGACTTGCTGCTCGATACAGAGGTAGATAACCCACGCCTTCGTAACAAGGCAGAGAAATGGTTTAACCGTGTGGTGCTTAACTTGGGTAAAGGCGCATTAACCATTGTTGCCAACACAATCTTGCATCCAGATGATTTACCCTCTCGCTTACTGAAACGTATTGAAGCTGGTGTTCTGCCCAATTGGGTAGGCTTTCGCTTTTCTGCTATCACGCCAAGCGGCCGCCCTTTGTTTCCGACTCGATGGTCACTGCAAGATCTAGAGCACAAACGAATGACCGTGGGCGCGGCGTGGTGGACAGAATGGATGAACCGCCCAATATCCGACGATGAAGCGGACTTTAAGAGCGAGTGGCTGCATCACTACAAGCTGCATGATCTTGATTTGCGTGATTGCGATATCGGCATGGCGGTGGATTCCGCGACAGGTCTAATGAAAGGCGATTACTCAGCGATTGCCGTTGTAGCGCGAAATCGCATCACCATGGTTGACCATGTGCTCTTTTGTAATGGTTGGAAAGAGTCTGACTTGCAGTTTGCAAGGCGCATTGTCGATATCTATATGAAATATCACCCGACCTTCATTGAGTTTGAAGATGTGGCATTTCAGAAGATCTACAAAAAAGAGGTCTTACGCTATGCCAAGTCTCGCAATGTTCGCTTGCCTATTCGTGGCTTTAAAGGTGGCAATAAAGAGATGCGCATTAAATCGCTCTCTTCTGAGGTGGAGAACGGCGGCATTCAGTTCTTAGAATCTCAAACCTTATTGAAGCAGCAATTACTTGAATTCCCTCGTGGACACGATGACTTACCCGATGCGTTGGAGATGTGTATCAGTGGCTTTGGTGGTTCATCCTTTATCGGTGGTGCAACGCCAATACGTGAAGTGGTGAGAAGCGCCGCGCAAAAACTTTCTCGTCTAGGTGGTGGTGCGCGTGGTCGTATTCTTAGACAAGCCATTGCGGACGCGTTATTTCCTAAAAGACCATGGGTATTGGGGGCGGCATGATTGCAAGCATTAAGTCACTGCAAAAGAAGATGAATGATGTGTTCTCTCGCTTTGAGCGCATCCTTTCTGTTGCCAATGTTGCAGAGGTGGATAGCGAGCTGCACCGCGTCAAGGTGCGCTTTCCATCAAAAGGCATCCCAAACTCAGACTGGTTGCCCGTTTTGACGGGACGTTCAAAGGGCGTTAAAACCAGTTTTAATTTGCAAGTGGATGAGCAGGTGCTTTGTCTCTTTCTTCCCTGGGGTAGTTTAAATCAAGGCTTTGTGTTGGGTGCGTTGAACAATATCAAAGATAAGCCTTACACCGATAACCCGAATAAGTTTGGGGTGCAGTTCATTGATGGCACGTTACTGGAGTATGACCAAGCCACACAAACAGGTGTGTTAAAAATCAAAGGAGGCACACCCTCGATACAGGTTGGCCCAACAAAAACCATCATCATCTCTGATGTGTTTATAGATGGTGCTGTGTCTATTACCAAGACGCTTGATGTGACCAAAGCGACGAACCTTGCTGATACTCTGACTATCTTAGGCGCGGTGAATGGTATGCAAACGGCTAACTTTATGGGGACGGTCGGCGCGGCTGGCTACGGTGGCCCTGTAGCCGGCGCATCAGCCACGATGCAAAACGGCATGGGCGTACTGGGTAATGCCACGATTAATGGCGTTAAAATCTCAGTTGATACGCACAATCACATGGATGCGGAGAATCGCCCAACCTCGGATGTTTTAGGGTGATTTTAAATGCACCATTTAAACGCACTGTGCGCACAGCTAAGCGTCTTTGTTTTTATTTGGTGTCATTTATCGACAAAGTTTATTTAAAACATTTAGCAGTGGCTTTAAAACGATTTAAAACAGGTGTGATATGATTTACTCGACGATACTTTACGGCTCAGGTCGAAACGCCACTTTAAAGGACGATATCAAGCAATCTTTGTTCTTGATTATTTTCACGGGTAAAGGTGAGCGGATCTATTTGCCCGACTATGGCGCAGATGCATTATCCTACATTGATAAGCCGCAATGGGAATGGCAACGACTGATTGTGTCGATAGCGGAATCGGTGAAAAAGTACGAGCCTCGCGTTTCGGTGGATTCGCTCGAAGTGGTTTCATCTTCACTAAAAGACGGTATTATTGCCATCAAAGCGGTCTATGAAATTGTTGATACGGGTGAAGTGATTGTTGAGACATTCGCTAATCAATAATTTGTCCTCACACCGTGTTCCTCATCTCTCGCTAAAGCAATATTCCACCACGCACATCTACGCCAGTTGGAAATGCACCTTCCAACTGGCATAGATAATTGTCCCTACTTTATTAAGGGGGCAATTCAATGTCTGAACTCATACACGGTATCAGAACCATCGAGCAACTAAGTGGGCCGTTATCGGTTATTGAAGTTTCATCTTCAGTAATTGGTGTATTCGGTACATCTGAACTTGCTACGCCGATGGAGATGTACCACACCACCAAACTTGAAGACGCTCAAAAGGTCTTTGGTAAAGGTTCGCTTCTTGATGCGATCACTCGCATTCATCGTTACGTGCCTAGCAACTCTATTATTTCATTTCCACTTGGGAAAGCGTCTGACTTCCCAGAGGTCGTTGTGCCTGAAACAACAGGTGTGACGTTCAGTACCTCTACCGCATCGGCTTATATTGATGATGGCGCGGTATCACCTGTTAAAACATTCAACCCTAAAGCGTTGACTATTGCCTATTCCAGTAGTGCGGCGGCAGTTGCAACGGTTGATGCATCAACAGGCGTGGTAACGCCACTGACCCAAGGCTCAACGATTATCACGGCTACGGTCACGCTTCCTAGTGAAGCGGCAGAGGTCGCAGAAGCCAGTGAGGGTGAACAACCAGCAAAAGGTCGCAATGCAAAATCGCCATCACCTGCAACAGAAACGCACACGTACACCCTAACGGTGGCGCAAACAAACCCTGATGCTTCGCTTGAATCATCTGGCGCATTGTTATCAAGCTCAGATGCCGTGGCTTGCATTGGCATGGACACATTACCTGTCTCTTTGACCAATCCGCACAATCTGACTGTGGTCTGGTCAATTGAAGATGAAACCGTGGCTCTTGTGGATTCAGCCAGTGGTGTTATCTCGCCATTGAAAGAAGGCACGACGACGGTAACGGCAAAGTTAATGGCGAGTGATGCGGTTGCAGGTATGGTCTTAACCTACGAGTTAACGCTCAAAGAACAAGATGACAAACTGCTTGCAGCCTTTATGAAAGCGTTACCGATGATGCGTAAAGCAAAGCAGCGATTTGGCTTCTTTCCAAAAATTAATATCGCACCAGGCATCTTACATAAACCAGGCGCAGCAGGTTTAGCAGTATCGGCTATCTCGACCATTCGCGGTGTTTGGATTTCAGACATGCCAGAGACGATATCAACGGTTGATGAAGCGATTGCTTATAAAGGTCAGTTCACTGACAAGCGTTTATACAGTGTTTGGCCTCGCCCTAAAGTGCTTAATGAAGAGGGTGCGACGGTTGTTGATTGGTACTCGCCTGGCATGGCTGGACTGATTGCTCAAGTTGACCGCAATCTAACCTCTCAAGCGATTGTCTCTCAAACGGGTTTTTGGTGCTCTCCGTCTAACTACGTGATGCCTGATGTGATTGGCCCGTCTATTGAGCTGGAGTACGTACCAAACGATCCAACCAGTGAAGTGAACCGCTTAAATGCGAATGGCATTGCCACGCTGATGAATCACGGCGGCTGGAAGAACTTTGGTAACTACACCACGTCGTACCCAACCACTATGGACGCACTGAACTTTCTCTCATGGCGCAGAACGATGGATATCATCGAGGAGAGTATCGAGGATGCTTCTCGTCAGTTCTTAGATTTCCCAATGTTCACGTCGCCAACCGATATCGCCAACACAACCGCTGGTCGTGTGCGCGACACCGTGAACGATTACTTGCTAAGTAAAAATGGGACGGCCTTGGTATACAGCTCGATTTCAATTGAGAAAGAAGATAACCCTCTTTCTGAAATCATGAAGGGCAAAATCAAGTACCGCTATAAAGCGACGCCACCTGTGCCAATGCAAACCATTGAGTACGCCGCCGTGGTGTATGTGGAAGGCTTAGAAACTGCCTTTAACCAACTAATTTCAGGGTAATTAACTCATGGCAGAAACCAGTGTAATTATGCGCAACCCTATGGTCTTCATTAACGAGACTCACTATGTGGGTCGTGTGAAGTCTGTAGCTTGTGAAATGACCAAGAAGATGATGTCTGTCGGTGGCATGGGTGGGGTCGGCAATATGGAGATCCCAACGGGCAAATACGAGCCTGCGACGGCATCGGTTGAGTTCTCTTCGATTGCCAATGGTGATGTGGTTCAGCTCAATAAAAACGATGGTTTTGTGAAGCTTCGTATGACGGCGCAAATCCGTATGCTCGATGCAAGCTCAGGAACGCGCATCATTGACCAAGCGGTCACTCGTATTCATGGCTATGTGAAAAACCCACCTGTGCCTGGATACAGCGATGATGGTTCACCGTACACCGCGCAAATTGCAGTCTCGTTCATTGAGATCTTAAACACTAGCGGTCGTATCTTCATGGTCGATTTTGTTAACGGCGTAATGTACCCAGACGGCAGTCCAGGTGAATACGGCATCACCGTTTCGTTCTAAGGGGTAAACATGCGAGTACGTAAGCTAAGAATTGTGGCAACAGGCATTCAAAAAAACGGTCAACCCGTCACGAAAGCCCAATTGGAATCAGTGGTTAAAAACTACAAGCCTGACTCAAGGCCACCAGTCACACCGGGTCATCCCGCAAAAGGTGCTGACCAAACCTCTGCTCTAGGGCGTGTTGCCAACCTAAGAACGGAAGAATACGTCGAGAACGGCGTGACCAAAACGGGCTTGTTTGGTGAGGTGAACTACACGCAAGAGTTAGAAGCGCGTGAAGACAAAGGCGAGTTCGAAGGCTTTAGCGCAGGTATTCACCCTGTCCCTGAGCAAGATGGTGAGTGGTACATGCACCACCTTGCGGTGCTCGGTCAATTACCGCCAGCCGCAGACACCAAAACATTAGATGTCATTAATCTCAGTGATTCCGATTTTAATGATCATTGTATTTATTTATCTGCCGAAGTCGGCAACAACGATGAGAATCTTGATATGAATGAAAAACAACTGGCGGCAATGAAAGCAGCAATGAAAGAAGTCGTGGATGAGCGCCTGACTGCGGCAGGTGTTCTTGATAAAGATGGTAAACCTGTCGTGCCGCCTGTCACTAAACCAGAAGATAAATCTGATGGTGATAAAACAACGGTGACTGATGACAAAGGCCCATCAGAAGAAGTGAAAGCTCTTCAAGAAAGCATGGCAGGCGATCGCCGCCAGCAGCTAACAGAGCTGTCAGACTCTCGTGAAATGACGGATGGAATGCGTAAATCCATCAAGACCATGATTGATGGTGTGAGCGCAGTTGAGCTGTGCGCTTCTGGCGATAGCAACAAGTTCAATGAACTAAAAGCGTTGCTCAAAGAGATGCCAGAGAAAGCCTCAAACGCAACCAAGGCAGGCGACCTTGATAAATTATTGGAAGAAATCAACCTTGCTGATGAAGGTCAAAGCAAGAGCGGTGCTTTCGATTCTAAAGATTGGTAATAAGGAAGCAGATCATGAAATGTTCAGTAAGTGCAAGTTTACTCCATGGCTCTAGCATTGTTGCGCCAATCTCATCTGGCCCCAAAATTCACCAGATCATCGTGGTGGGTTCATTAAGTGGCTTAATGCCTGGTCATGCTGTGGTCATCGATGCAACAGGCGTCAAGGCGCGTTGGGATGGCAGTGCGCCAACAGCAACAGAAGCGATCGGTATTGTGACGGTTACTCAAATGCCTGGTGATAAATCCGTGTCGGTATTGAGAACCGGTGACTTTATCCGTCAAGGTGTCGCGCTTGCAGATGGCTCAGCGTTAAGCGCCGCGCAAGACTTCATTTTGTCTCAACATGGTCTTTGGTCTGAAGGGGCTTGGTAATGGATAAGAACAACGAGCAACGTATCGCGCAACTCGATAACGCCTTTGCAGGTGCGCTGGATGATTTATCGCATTCGGTGATTTCCCTAGGTGGTCACTCTCGCATTCTTCTTAATCGAAGTGGTTGTGAAGAAAGCATTGTGCTTGTCATTGCAAGCTCAATGGCACTTGGTGGCATTGCCAGTGAATACAACAAGCTGCTAGGTAAAGAATCGACTTTTTCAGCAAGCGTGCAAGCGCTGTTTGGTGATGCGGTTAAACAAGCGATTGCAGGCAATCTGAAATCAATGCCACCTCGCGAACTGAGCGATGAAGAGTTTGATGCTGAGATGAAAAAGCGATTACCTGAATCATACGATCTTCTTTCATCACTCAATCAGCATGGCGGTGATGCTCAATCGTTCTTGGCTTCACTCGCAAAAGAGCCATCAATTGATGTCATTGAAAGTGAATTGATTGATGGGTCGCTGCCTAGCGTTGACCTGAACGTGAGCAAACAAGATGCAGCGCCATTAACCATCGGCTTTAACTGTGATGATGCGCAGTATCTTCTTGATGCCAATGATGCGATTGGCTCAACGATTGCGCTTCCTGTGGATGTGTATAACCCACACAACCAAAGCGTGAAGTTTGAAACATCCGATCCAACAGTGCTACGCGTGAATGAAGCGACAGGTGAATTAACCGCAGTGAAAGTTGGCTCTGCCACCATCACGGCAACGCTCAGCAAAAAAGGCGACCACAAGCGCATTCAGTCATCACTCGATGTTCTTATTGACGGTTAATTACCCTCAGATTGAAAACAACTAGGCATTCAAATGGCCTGCTTTAAAGGCCATTTAAACCCCATTTAAAAGAGAAGTTATTATGGATATTTACGATATTGTCCGCGGTATGTTAAGCGCTGATAAGTTTGGCGAGATTCTAAACCGTTACAAGCAAAAGAAAGCCGTTCCAATGCGCATTCGTAAGCGCGTGTTTGGTGCAGCCATCATGTGGCCATCTGCGAAAATCCCTTGGTCGGTACTAAAAGAGTCACTGTCTAACATTCCTGTTGTTCGCCGTGGTACAGCGCCGTTTCGTGATGCAGGTGAAGGCATTGAACTGACTGAAATCATTCCTCAAGGCTTCGATGTGCTTCACTGGATTTCAGCGGCAAACTTGAACAACTACAAAACGCAAGGTCTGAAAAATATCCAATCGTATTTGGACATCGTTCAGTTTGCGAAGATGCGTAAAATTGAAAAGTCCACCGAAGCGCTTTGTGCTCAAGCGTTAACGGGTAAGATTTCTTACCCAATGAAGAGCGAAAACGGCGCACTTGAAACGTTCGATGTGGATTTTGGTCAAACGCTTCGTTACACCTTTGAAAAGAGCCTGCTTAGCCCTGACGCTACGATTGCTAATGTGTTTAGCGCATTGCAAGAAATGGATGCCAAGCTGCAAGATAAAGGCTACGGCGATGATGTCGTGACGCTTTGCGGTAAGACACTATTTGCTAAGATTATCGACCTAGCAAGTAACGTGAAAAGTAACGTGAAAAGTAACGTACTGAGCGTGACCTTTGGCGATAAGAACGTCAATATTGGCGGCTATGTGGTTGAGCTTGAAAACGGTTCATATGAGACGGTGATTGCAGGCAATAAAACCGTTCAGAAAACCGTACCAGACGATCAAATGGTGATGATTGATATCGCCGCAGGCCATAACTTCTATTACGCCGCGATTGATGATTTGGATGCGAACTTGCAAGCGTTGCCGTTCTTCACCAAACCTATCAAGAAAGACGCGCCAAGTGGTATTGATTTGAACATTCAATCTAAGCCTCTTCCAGCCGTCGTGGTGAATGTGATTTGTTGGTCAGATGACGCGCTAAAACCTGTCGCTGGTTAATCGTATGGCGATGACCTTAGCTCAATTAAAGGGAATGGTCACTATCGAGGGCGTATCACGCGCCCTTGATAATCAAATCTATAATTCCCTAACCAGCAATAGTGAAAATAACGCGGACGTGGCTTGCAATCGAGCCGCTATCTGGGCGTATTCTCATATCAACTTAAAATCAAAAGCTAACGAGTTATTGACACCAGACCAAAAAGAGATCATCACCGAAGCGATGATCACAATGGCAATCTATGAGCTATTACGCATCAGCGAGTTTCTTGATGAAGAGTACAAGACCGATGCGATTAATCTAATGAATGCAGCCTTGGGTATTGCTGGCAGTAGTTCAGAGGGTAATGGTTCAAGTTTTATTGGAGCTGCGAGCGCCCACGATGAAAAATCACACATTAACAAGTTTGGTAGCGCATCTTCCCGTCGATACCATCGATAACCACCATCCTCTGCCTTATGAATTCGGGCAGGTTGATTCAGCGCAAACAAGCTACTACTTTCAAGCCATCAGAGCCATGCTGCTTGATGATGAGGTCGCCTCAGATGTTGAGCTGCGACACGCAACCGCAATGACAATCCCCTTTGTTATTTCAGGCAATGACGCTGATGTGACCTTTGCAAAACAAATCCTTGATGATTTTGATCTCGATGACCTCATGGAGCAGATGCTCAGAGCCACTGAGTTTGGCTTTCAGCCTATTGAGCTGTTTTGGGAAAAGCGAGATGGGTTATACATCCCTGTTAACTCAGAGCCTAAACGCCCAGAGCAGTTTCGATTGAAAAAAGATGGCTCAGTGTTCTACGCCAACTATGCCTATCAAATGCAATCCCCACCGATGGGTAAAATTATCAGTGTCGTTCGAGACCAATCAAGTGATCGCCCTTATGGAAAGTCAGTTCTCGAATCGCTATGGGCCATTTGGCAGAGTAAGTGGATTTCATGGGCCAACATTGAACGCCTTGGTGAGAAATACGCGATCCCGTCTGTGGTGGCACTTGTCCCCAATGCAACAGACCAGGGACAGTAAATCAAGTTGCTGAAAACTTAGCGCCGATTGAAAACGGGAGTTCTGTTGCGCTGGCTGGAGTTACTGATGTCAAACTGTTGACCGTATCAGGCAAAGTGACAGAACTACTTGATATCGTCAAAGCGATTGATACGAAAATATCTAAAACCATCACAGGGCAAACCCTGACATCCAACACGCAAAGTCATGGCTCTCGTTCTCTCGGTGAGGTTCACGAACGCGCCGCCATGCGTATCTCAATGAAAGATGCCAAGATGGTGTTTAAGCATTTGAACAAGACGCTATTTAAGTGGATTTTTGAGTTAAATGGTCGTCCAGGGAGAATTAAAATCAGCGTTGATAAAGAGAAGTATCAAGAGCTGGTGGACAAGGTAACCTCAAGCGGTACAGTCGATAAAATCGAACTGTCTGATGTAAAAGGCTCGGAGCATTTATGCATTCTTTAAAAGACATTGCCGCGCTTGAAAAAGACAACTTAACCAAACTAAAGCGCCTTGAAGATAAGGCGCTTTTTTTTACGTCAAGTGAACTTTCAAAAGCCATTAAAGCGGCGTTTAAATCTGATTTAGACACCATTAAAAGCCGTGATATCACCACGTTCTCTGAAACGTATACTGCCTCAATGATGGTGAGTTGGTTGCTTGGTCAATACCATGTGCTCAAATCGGTGGATGAAAATATTGAGCTAAGTAGCGCACCTATTTATCTCGCGGTTGAGCCTATCCCTTTTCAAGAAGCGATTGATTCATTAAAGGCAATGATACCGACCGACAGTTGGGAGTATCGCCAAACAGAAGCGGCGGTAAAGCTGCGCTCTTTTACCATTGCTAACGTTTCAGGTGGCGAAGCGATTAACCGCGTTAAAAAGCTCTACACGCAAGCCTTGGAAGATGGCGCATCCAAATCAGAAACCTTACAAAAGCTTGATGGCTTTATGGAGCAAGCTGGCATAGCACAAGCAAACCCATACTGGTTAGAGCTTCATTATCGCAACAATATGATGACTGCGTACAATTCAGGGCGCTGGACTCAAGTTGCGAATAATGATTTGGTTCAATACTTGGTTTATTCGTCCGTGATGGACGCAGGCACAACAGAGCTATGTCGTCACCTTGATGACGTAGCAAAACCTAAAGACGATCCATTCTGGGAAATCTACTACCCACCCAATCACCACAAATGCCGTGGTACGGTTTCGCCTATGTCGGAAAAGCAATTTAACGCACTGCCAAGCTCATCCCGAAAAAAATCCGCTAGCGTCGATAATACCCAAATTGCAGGTAGCGACACGATGAGCAAAGAGCATCAATTTAAAAGCTCGCCAGTGGTTGCACTAAAAAGCATTCCTCGCTCATTAATGAAAGAAGCCAAAGAATTTGGTTTAGTGGAAAGCATTCTTGAACACTCATCCAAGCAAAGTAAAAAGGAATTACAAGAGCAAATAAGCAGAGCGTCACAATTAGCGATACCGATTAAGCCATTAAAAGAAGCAATAGACGATACGCCAAAATTAAATCCTTATTATGAAATGATAAGCGAGCGATTAATCGCAGATAGTGATGAGGTATTATTTGGCTTTACAGAAGACAGCGCAGCATCTGGTGATTTCATTCCATCTCTACAGTTTATCTTGCACTTAGACGATGAACTGGCTGCAATGGCTCATGTGGCAGCGTTTGACAGTGAGCAGGTCTATCGTATTGATGCGGTTTCGAGAGCAGATTTAAAAGAGGGTGAGCATATTGCTGTAAATACAAAAGAATAAAAACAGAATAAAAACAAAATAAAATGCAATTAAATAAAAAGACCGATATTAATTCGGTCTTTTTTGTTGGTGGGCAATAATTAATTTGCATTAATATTAGATTGCTAATGTTGATATTGAATCATCAGTTTTAATATTATTTTGCTGGTGGCGTTAAGCCTCAATATATTCACCGTTGTTAAATAAATCGCCCATCGTATCTTGAAGTTGCTGTTGCAATTCAGGTGTCATATTTCTCAGGGCCATCACTAAGCTTTCCGATATCGCCTCAACATTGCTCGATTCAGTTTGGATCACAATGCTTGGCGTGAAATTCACTTCAATGGTCGGCAAGGTCGATTGACTGGCTAGCAAGGCTGATTGAGATGCACTATCCACGTGTGACTCAACCTTTGCCACCTCATCATCGTTAAAGAAGCTGTACAGCCATTCTGCGATCTCTTCGCCAGCTACCGCGCCTCCCACACTTCCTGCTGCTGTACCAACGCCAGGCATAACAAATGAACCGCCGATACCGCCAGCCAGCCCACCAATCATCGAGCCAACATCGCCCCATGCATTTTTAGTGTCGCCAGCATTAACGTTACTGGCTAACGATAATGTTTGTAAGCCAGTGCCAATGAAGGGAACAAACTTGCCAGCCCCTTTTAGAGCAGATGCGCCTTTACCAATGATTGATGACGCCATCGATGGTGTCTTAGTGGTGGCATTGGCTGCCACGCTAGAAGCTGCGCCACCACCTTTAAAGAGGGTATCGAATAAGCCACTTAATTTACCTGGTCCGTTAGAGGCGATATTGCTAAAGAACCCACCGCCCAATCGCTTGGATAATAACTTGAAAGCTCCACCACCAATTAAACCCATACCACCCACCTGTGCAGCGATGGCTGCGGTACTAAGAGCGCTGTTATTTTGCAGTGTGCTTGATGTTGATTGAGCAACACTAGAGGCAACATCGGCAATATCACTTAACCCTTCTAATAAATCGCCAGCCGCCGTATTGATGACGCCTTGAACGGAAGTGAGCGCCGTGGTGAACTTATCGGTTGCAGTCCTTGTGTCTAATGCTGCGTTTGCAAGGTTTTTGTCAGAGAGATAGTTCTCAGAGTTGAGCATTCCATCAGTCATAGCAGCCACGCCCTTGCTGCCAACATCTTCAGATAATCGAACGCCACCGATATCTTCAAGTAGCTTTTTCGTCGCTCCTGGCTGGGCTATCTCGACTTTTTGCGTTGACCGAAGCAGTGCGGCGTAGCTTTCACCTGCTGGTCTTCCACTACTCATATCATCACGAACTCGATAAGCAGCATCCTTTACTTCTTTTCTGAGTGCAAGATCGTTAATGTTGTCAATGCTACCTGCTTGGGTGCTACTTCCTACGAGTTTTGCGAATTCATCTGGGTCACTAAAACGGGCCTGAAAGGACTCTTTAAGGCTATCAAAGACGACATCAGCGTTATACACGCCCGCTTTTTTGGCTGCGATAATTGAAGCGTTCAACTGGTCAAAGCTCATATTGTCGCCAATCAGAGGAGTATACTCTTTGTAGTTGGTTAGCATATCGCCGTCTCTATCGCCGACTTGACTCGTAACGTTATAAATCCCGTTTGCCGCTTCTTGGATGCTTACTCCAAACGATTTGGAGGCGTTCGCCACCGCTTGATTGAACATATTGATATCGGTTTCAGGAAAGATGGTTTTATACTCAATTGCGGCAGAGGCTAAATCTTGAGTCTCTTGTTTTGATAAATTTTGTTGCTCTGCGATAGCCAGTGATTCGAACATATCCGCATCACTGACACCGTATTTACGCTGTAACTCGGATCGAAATTCTCTTTCTTTTATGGATTGGATATCCTCCAGACTTTTGCCAGTTTGATTGGCAAGCAATCGCTCGTTCTTCTGCTTACTATTGCCTGCCCAAATAAGACCACCTGTTGCTGCAACGCCGCCAGCAATCATTCCTACGTTCTCCATCGTCTTCATGGAGTTATCCATCGCATTCATGGTTGTGGATTGTTTTTTCAATGCTGCGGTGGTTTTATCAACTTCCGTTTTTAGGCGTCGCTCTTCATTTATTACATCGGATAAATCAATGCCGGTATCTTTGAGAGAGCGTGACAACCTGTTAAATTCACGCTCTTGGGCGCGAGTCGCTTGAGCGTGTTTTTTTCCTGCTATCGTCATCGCTTCGATGTCATCTTTGAACGCTTCAATTGCTTTCTCGTCTCGCTTTTCTGCACGAGTCAGCGCCTCAAGCGCTTTTTTCTGCTCTCTCAATTTGTTGATATGATCGGTTTCAACTTTGCTGAGCTTGTTTAATGCCCCCTCTGCCTTTTGATACGCGCTGACATTATTGACCGTCTTTTGAAGCTCTTTAAATTCACGGTCAAGTTCTCTTGATTCTTTCTCTATTTTTTTCTTGCCTGCGCTAAACAGATCTTGAACACCAACCACTAACTCAAGTGCGTAACCAGAGTTACTTTTTTTTACGCTCATCGTTATAGACCTTGATTAGATAAGTGAATTGACCCCAGTTTAACTTCATTAATTCGCTTGCTGAGATAACCCCAGATTGACGATTAGACAGCAAGCGAAAGGCTTCATCAAAGAGTCGCGTTTTCATCTTGCAGAAGTTTAATTCTTTCCCATTAAGTAGCTCAAATTCACATACTCAGAAAAATCAGAATAAATCAATGTATCAACGGGAACTTCCATTTCACTCGTTAATGAGCATTGAGTGATTTCGCCTTTATCGTTGGTCTCATGATGAAACTGACCGAAGACTAAGACACGACTAGCAACAAACGTGGCAATGGCATCGGGCAGTTCTATTGCATATTGATCCATCGAGAATCGAACGGCTTCTATGCGGTCATTGACTACCGCACGTCGAACGCGTCGTGCGCCTGTTAACGTGATGTCGCCCATCTTAATTGGTGTGTTCAAAGGGCAAATACCATGCTCATTGATGCAGCGTAGTATTTCTTTAGAGGTGAATGTTTTTTGTTCTGTATCAGTCGCTTTTTCATTGGTTGATTCTTTCATGTTGGCTCTCAGTTTGGTTTTTGGACGCCTGAATCTTCTCCTTTATTTACCTTGAATTTTGCCTGTTGGAATTAGCTAAGAGGAGATTTTCTACAATATCCATCATCAACCGATGAGGTGTTTATGCTTCCGTCAATTTTAAGAAAAGATATTCGATACAGAGCGCTAAGTGAGCTATCCCAAGAAGAAATGAATTCACTGCGTGAATCGATCAGAGGGCTTCAAGTTCTTGATATCGCCAGTGTGCATGAATCCTATCTTCCTTGGCTTGCATGGTGGTTCCGTGTCGATATCTGGGATGATACGTGGAGCATTGAAAAAAAGCGGCAAGTGGTTGCTGATGGTCTCGTGCTGTTTAAGTACAAAGGCACTGTTTGGGCGGTTAAGCGCGCTTTAGATTTGGTGGGTTATAACTCCCATCTAGAGATTTGGCATCAAGCTATCCCTCAAGGTCAGCCTGGTACATTTTCAATTGCTGTAGAGCAAAAGCAAGGCGGTGGATTTGATCAGCAAGATTACACCAATATTGTTCGTTTAATTGAGAGTAACAAACAAGGCTCTCAAACATGGTCGTTGGTTGTGAAAAATGATGCGGTAACGGGCGGTATTTATCCCGTTGCTCATTGTCGTGCAAGGCAGCGAGTGACCACGCGCAACTGGCCTCAAAATCCGACATCACAGGGTGGTGTTTACTATGCGGCCCAAACCATCATTCGAAATCGAATGACAATAACAAACAAGGTTTAGTTATGGCAGAAAATGCATCCAACAAAGCTGTGGCATCTAATCAAATGACCACGGCAGTATTAACCAATCTAGGTAAGCGACTTCTCGATGAAGCCTATCAAAGCGGTAATAAGATCACGATTGCCGAGATGTCACTTGGTGACAGTAATCATACATATGTAGAGCCTAACCCTGACTTTACTGAGCTTGTGCATGAGTTTGGTCGTCAGGTTATCAATGAAGGCAATACACAAGAGACCTGGATTAACGCCATTGTTTATGTTGATGCTAAGCGCTGGAAAGGAAACTCCATCTTCGAATTTGGCCTACATGATGCGGCTGGCAATCTGATTGTCTATAGCTCTTATCCAGCAACGACTATCCCAGAAGATGGCTCTGAGCATGTTCAGATTGAAATCGAGTGTTACCTTGATTTGTATAATGCCTCAGCCGTCAGTATCACTATCACTCCAATTATGCAGATTGCTAGCGAGCTTGAAGCAGGGATTGCGCGAGTAGCGACTAAAGCGCAAGTACTCGAAGGTGTCAGTGACAATACGATTGTGACGCCTAAAAAGCTTCGAGATACGCAGCAATTTCAGCTCTACAATCCAGAGCGTTTATACAAGTTAGGAGAGATTTGTTTTACACAATCCGCGGAGACTGGCGAAGTTTCCTATTGGCAATGGTATTCCAATGTCGAGTCCCTAGCTGGTAAAGATCCCTTAAATACAGCTAATCGTCGCTCTGGCTGGTCAGAAACCACTAAGCCGTGGTACTGGTCTCCATTCAACGGTTCACGCCCTGGTGAGACGGTTTGGTGGGGAGGGGCCGAACTTCCCGAAGATGTCATATTAGATAACGAACAAGAATTACCAGCAGTCGTCTATCATCGATTGGCTGCTGCTAGACCTGATTTGGTTTTTAAACCTGATTTGGTTTCTAGTTCTATCAGAATGAAGCCCGCTACAGGACGCTATCTACGCGCGGCTAATGGCTCAAATTATGTTCCGGGTCAAACTCATGAAGACGCAATAAGAAACATTACAGCTAACTTTGCAACTAATAATGGTTGGATGTTTAGCGGTGCAGGTGGAGCAATGGATAGATGGGGCGGAGAAAGCCAGAGAGCTAACGCAACTACAATGGAGGGTGCAGGTAATGTAGCTCCGGCAATTAACTTTGATGCGTCAAGAGTGGTACCAACTGCGAATCAAAATCAACCTGTTACATTAATTGAATGGAAAGGAGTTGCAATATAATGGTTGAACATTATTTTTTGTGGGATAAAGAAACACGCATTGTTAATCACACTGCTATTTCCGTCTTTAATGGTTCGATGATGGCAGAGTATCCATCGACAGCATTGACGGTTCACCCCTTACCAGTGAAAGCAAATAACGTGGTGGTAGTTTGTGAAATTGACGAACATGGAAAACCTCACGCTACGCAGTATATGGACGACCATCGAGGTAAAACGATTTGGCTAAAATCTGACTGCTCTCAATCAAAGCAAGTAAGTGAACTTGGCTCTATAACGGATGATTGGACTCTTTTTGAACCAGAAACGCTATATGATGAATGGATTAATGATGCGTGGGTAACGAATATCAGTAATCAGCACATGGCAGAGTATAACAAGGTCGATACCAATCGGCGTTATTTATACTCACAGATAAGTGATCCTCTTTATTTTGAGTCTGACAGAGAAAAACGACAAGGTAATCTAGAGTTAGCTCAAGCATTAGAAAGCCAAGCTGATGCTGCGGTCGAAAAAATTAAAGCGGAGAATCCTTGGCCTAAAAACTTTATGTAATGTTCAATTGCGAGGGTGAATCACACCCTCTTTTTGTTCCGCCAAATTCCACCCTAAAACGTGTTATTTAATTAATAAAGCGAGGTTATTTTATTTTCCGCGCTGTCAACCTTTTTCTGGCGAAACTGCACTACGAAACACAGTCCATTGCACACCGTATTCATTGCCTTGGTCATCATTGAGGTTTGCGGTGACGTACCACCACTCCTGGCGGAATGCTTCATGAGGCCCATAGTCTTTGGGAAAGCTCACTTTATAACCGGGTTCAACGGTAGCAAACCCTTTTTCATTGTTGGCTAACAGCATTTCGACGGCACCACGCTCTGGCGGCTCGCTCTTAAACAATACCGACCCAAAAAAGGCGATCAGGCAAAGAGCGATGGCAGCACTCCACCCAATAATTTGCGTTGTGAGTGCATGGTTTGACTGCTTCTTTGACATTACTGCGCATCCCTTAGGGACAAAATTGCCGAACGTTTGATCAATCGCCAAACTGGCCAACAGCCCGCAATGAGGAGAGAGGCTAACGCGCCGCCAAGTGTCACAAAATAGCTAAAGGGAAAATACGATACGGTCATTGTCCATCCGAATGAGTATTTAAGCACGATATTGACCAACACTTCTGCAATGAACAGACCTAGAGGTAATGCAAAGAGCGCTGAGAACAGACCAATAAGCATCAACTGACCGCCCCCCACAAACGCGAGCTCGCGACCTGATATACCCATGTATCGCAGCAAAGCATACTGACGCTGCCGTGAAAGCTCCGTTGCAAGCGTGGAGAAGAACAACCCACAAATCGCGATGATCAATGTCAATGTGCAAAGCGTGTCGGTCACAAGGAAGGTTCGATCGAAAATGCGCATGGCCATTGCCAAAATATCGCGCTGATTACTGATTTGAGAGTCCAATAACCCAAACTCTTTTTTGAGTCGACTAACCAGCACTGCGCTGTCAATTCCATCTTTCAATTTCGCAGCAACACCCACTCGCCCCTGATTTTCGACCCATGGAATCAAGGCAGAGCGGTTGGACATGATGACTTGGCCATGAGGGTTACCATAATCAAAGTAAACACCTGCGACAGTCCACTCATCCGCAAACGGTGATGGCAACTGGATCGTATCTCCCGTTTCAACATCAAACTCCAAGGCCAACGACTCGCTGACCAGCAAAGTCTGTTGTTGATGCAACGAATTCCAATAGTCAGGGACCGTGACTTTTAGCGCGAGCGCTTCCCTTTCCTCGGAACTGGTGCCAATTGTCTGGATCTCAACAGTACCCTGTAATGACTCAATTTCATGTCGCCATTGAACAATGTTTTTCTCTACATCCGGTTGTGCTTTTAGCCAATTAGAAAGTGGCTCGGCAATACTCTTGTCTGGTCGAATATAAATATCTGCTGCCAAGCGCTGTTGGAGCCAATTTTCAGTCGTATTACGGAAACTGCCCACCATCGTTTCCATACCTATATTGGTCGCAATCGCCATCATAAACGCCATCGCTGCAATACCACGATAACTGAGACTGGCTGAGGCATCAGACATAAGCCAGCGCAGTCGTGCTATTTTCACGTTGTTCGAAACAAGTAAAAACGTTTTCCACATGAAATAAGGCAGTAGCAATCCGCCACTAATTAAAATCAGCGCGATGAGAGTAAAGCCCTGTGCTTGGCTTTGCGGTGCGCTGTAAACAAATAAGGCAACAATAATGAGGAGAACAGCAATGCCCGCTTGCCATTTAAATTCTTTGCCAGAGAAACGAACAAGCGCCATACGCTTAGACAAATGCGCTGGTGGTGTGGTCAGTAATCGATATAACGGCCAGCCCGAAGCAAGGATAAAGCCACAAACACCGAGCAAGAAGCTATAAAAACCCCACTCCCACTGCCAATGCAGCGTCAGGTCGATATTAGCGCCATATAAGTCACTCAACGTTGTAGCAACAGTAGGCATCAGTTTCTGCGCTAAGTTCAGACCCGCTATGTTCCCACCTACTAGCCCTAAAAACAGCCAGATCAGCATCTCTAACGACACTACAATAGCCAAAGACTTACGACCGACACCCAATTCTCGCATCGTGCCCACGAGCGGTTGACGTTGTGCCATCGAAAGCGAAATCGCTTGATAGAAAATAAACAGGCCTACAACAAAGGCCAGTAATCCCATGGCAAACAGGTTTAAATGAAAAGCATGGGTCAGTGGGCCTAGCTGTGTAGATTCCGTACGAGTAAGAATGGCTGTCGGGTGCATGAATGCACGTAACGCATCCCTTTCTCCTTTCGTCATATTGCCGCAGTAAACTTGCTTAAAGCCTTCGTGATCTGACAATTGGCGGATCACGGATATGTCGCCAAATATACGTGTTCCCGCGCCAATATGACGCGCTTCCATCAATGCTATCGGACCTATTGACTGTCCATTTCTGAGGGTTAAGTACTGGCCTGTTTCCCAGTCGAAATGATTCGCGAGTTCAGTACTGACCCACAATGAGTCATACCCAAGTGACAATGGTTGTTGGTTTTTAATTGAATCAAGGTTAGCGCGATTGAAAGAGAACATGGCAACGGTATCGACGCCCATCAATTGGATATCTTTACCGTCTGCCAATTGTGTACGATACAAGTCAATCGGCACGCACTGAGAAAAGCCCTGCTTTCTCAGAGAAATATATATCGACTCTGGAATGCGTTTTCCACGCTCTTGATGTTGAAGCACGTAAGGGAAAGGATTGGTAAATAGATTAACCCCTTTTTCGTAGCTGTCTTTTGCATGCTGGTTGATGGACATTACCCCAACCAGCAATGCCACACCGAGCGTAAGACCCAACCACACCAACAACACTTGAAATGGGTGTCGTCGGTAATGTCCAAAAAGGGCTCTAGCTACGGGCACGAACATTGAGAACGCCCCCTTGTAAGTTCACTCTATAACCCAAATAATCAGCGACTTTTTCACTGTGCGTGACGATAAGAAGTGCACAGTCGAGAGATTTCGTCAGAGACGTTAATAGACGCATAACCGCGTCGGCATTTCGCTCATCCAAACTACCGGTTGGTTCATCTGCGAGCAAAATTTTCGGTTCCATATACAACGCTCTCGCTATGGCTGCGCGTTGCTGTTGACCACCCGATACTTCTTCTGGGTACCTACCTAACAGTGGCATTAAATCAAGCGCGGATATGATTTGTCGCCACAAACTCTCATTTTCTGGCAACCCTTTGAGCTGACGGCAAAAACGAATGTTATCGGCGATAGTTAAGGTAGGAAGTAAGTTAAACTGTTGGAAAATCATGCCAATGTTATGTCGACGATAACGCGTGCGGTCTCGCTCAGACAAATCGTGTAACGGCGTCTTATCAAGCCAAATTTCGCCCGAGTCTGCGTTATCCAATCCGCCAATCAGGTTGAGCAATGTACTCTTTCCCGATCCGCTTTCCCCCATCAGCGCCATTTGGTCATGCTTAGTCAGAGACAATTCAGCACCTTGCAATACCGGATGGAATTCTCCACCGTCAAGATAACCTTTGCAAAGACCCAACAGCTCTAACATCATTTCCCCTTTTCGAATGATTTCCTTTGCTTACGTTATTCCTAGCAAAGGATTGGTGAAGCAATTTACATCAATATTTACTGTCAAGAAAGGGATTTGAACCAAGTACTCAATTTGACATTCCTTGTCATTCGGTGAATTTGACCAATTCATCGTACAATTCGTAATACCCACGTCAAATCACGATCCCAATTTAATAGAATCTCCTTTATTTCAATGGTGTGACAGCACAAACACTTTATTTTACATTCCATCCTTCGGCTATGTGAAACAGGGGCCTCGAAGGGTCACAAATTTCATGAATCGTTCTTCACCTGCCTTGTAATCCAGATAGTATTTATTTGACCGCCTCAAAGCATTTCAACGAAGGGAACCGGATGGATATTGATCAGCATTCGTTAGTCACACCGCGCATTCTCGTCATTGGTGCTAATGGCTATATCGGCAGTAATCTGGTGCCCGCTCTTCTACGTGAAGGGCATTCGGTGAAAGCCACAAGCAGAAACCTCACCCAACTCTCCAAGCAACGCTGGAATAACCACCCCAATGTTTCATTGCATCACTTAGACCTTGCCAATGATGTTTCTGACACACTTTTAGACATTCTTAAGGACGTAGACATCGTTTACTATTTGGTCCATGGCATGGCGTTAGGATCGTCGTTCTATGACTATGAAGTGGCAATGGCACAGAACGTCTCTAACGCGCTCTCTCGTACCAAGATTTCTAGAATTGTGTACCTCGGTGCAACTCAACCTGATGGCGAGTCCTCGCCCCATTTGAGTGCGCGTAAGGCGACAGGCAACATACTCAGAGAAAGTGGCGTACAAGTCGTGGAGCTCAGAGCTGGGATCATCATTGGTTCAGGGTCGGCGGCATTTGAAGTAATGCGGGATGTCGTGAGCCACCTTCCCATTGTCATCGCCCCCACATGGATCAAATCGCAATCTTGCCCTATAGCCTTAGAAACCGTCATTATTTATCTAAAACGCATGGTGACACTCTCACTTATGGGTTCTCCCATATATGAAATGAAGGGCCCAGATACCATCAGCTACGAACAACAAATGCTCCGGCTGGCAAGACTAATGAACAAGCGCATTGTCATTATTAAATTGCCATTCCTGACACCCAAAATGGCCGCTGCTTGGTTATCGGTAGTCACCTCCGTACCAACACCTATCGCCACTGCGCTCGTCGAAGGTCTCAGTCATCATTTAGTTGCCCACATAGCAGATGTGTCTGACGCGATCCCCTTACCACCTATTCACTTTGAAGTAGCCGTAGAAACGGCCCTGTCCGCAGAAAGTGACGTCGTAAGAAACGAAATTTGGGGATATGACCCTGATGCCATTTTGCGATGGCACAAAGGATACGGTTACTACCCAAAACACGCAGGATTCAGCGTTGATACCGACGCAACAGCCCATGACCTATGGGTCAACATTCAAAAAGTGGGAGGCGATGAAGGTTACTTTTTTGGCAATTGGCTTTGGGAACTTAGAGGGTACATTGATGCGGCGTTTGGTGGGGACGCGCTTGTTAAGCGACGACCTAAATCAAATACGTTGAACGTGGGTGATTACATTGATAGCTGGAAGGTGATTCAGTGCGAGCCTCTGCAACATTTATCACTGCTCTTTGGCATGAAAGCTCCCGGACTAGGACGACTAGAATTTACCCTTACAGACCATGATACGCACCGAACGATAGACATTCGCGCTTGGTGGCATCCCGCGGGGTTTAGAGGGCTTCTTTATTGGTTTGCGATGATGCCCGCTCACCTCTTCATTTTTAAGGGTATGGCGATTGCTCTTGCAAAAAAAAAGCGGGGCAACAGAAATCAATCCATCGCCCCGCTCTTAACGTTCGTTTTTATGTTACGGTTTCAAACTTAACGGCAAAGCCACCAGCCTGTCAGCCTTGTTGCTCGGCCACATCACGTATTCACCGTGATATTTAACAATCGATTTGTAATCGGTGACCTTGGTGAGAAGCATTCCTTTTTCAAGCACCGCATCGAGGAACCAAGGTTCTGGGCCTCGTACATAAAGACTCAACGGTTTAACAAGCTCACCGTCTTGGTTGAAACACTTGGCTAACGCCGCGCTACAAACCGCAAATGAATTCTGCCCATCCGAAATAACACGTACTTTACGGCTTATTTCGTATTCAGTATGAACCATCCAATCTTCGGCTTTCAGCATTTCCACCAGCGTATCAAAATGCGCTCGGGTAATCGGATCGTGTGTATCACCTTCTGGGTAAACAGTATGATAAACCTTGGCTATATGCTGCATTTGACCTTTAAGGTTGGCATTTTTACCAAGGCTACGCCCTTGCTGTAGCCACGTTGTCACTTCTTTTGAAACAGCGTTACTGAAACGCTGTTTTTTCATCGCTTGCGCCACCCAACGACACAAGAATGATTCTTCACTCACTGGGTTGTTCTGTACTTTGCCAGCGGCTTTAATTTCTTCCAACTCGGTCAACGCAGAGTCAACCAATAATTTAATTTCTAGAACGTAACTCATGTTCTTATTTTTTCGCTAAGCCCCAGTAAAACAGGGCAGAAAGAATGGCACACGCAGCCATGGCACCTGTCATAGGCCAGGCTGATTGAACTGGAATCGACGCGACTATACCACCAACAAGCGTGCCTGTCCCAAATCGCATAGTACCTGCAAGTGACGATGCCGTACCCGCAAGCTCAGGATAAGTGCTCAGCACGCAAGCCATCGAGTTACTGCCCACAATAGAGATTGTCCCAACAAAGAAAATGACAGGGATTACCGTCCCCCATAAACCCAGATCAAGAACCTGCCCTGCGATCAGCGCGATACCTGCCAACAACTGAATTGTAAGGCCGATTTTTAACATTTTTTCGCTGCCTAGCTTGCGTACGAATTTTCCGTTAAAAGACGTCATGAAAATCAGGCACACAACGTTCAAGCCGAACAGATAACCAAAGTTTTGGACGCTGACCCCATAGTAGTCGATGTAAACAAACGAACCTGCCGTCAAAAACGAGAACATGCCTGCAAACGAAAAACCGGACGCGAAGATATACCCCACCGATTTTTTGGTACGAAGGATCTTGAGATAGTTTCTCAGCGTCGCGCCTATACGCAGAGGCGGACGGCTCTCTACCGGGAGAGTCTCGGGGATCAGCGTAATAATCAGCACAATGACAAGCACGGAAAAGCCTGCAAGAAGCCAGAAAATTGAACGCCAACCAAACCAAACGGCCAGATAGCCACCAATCATAGGTGCGGCTAAAGGCGCTACGGTCATCACCAAGGTGATGAAAGACATGGTGCGTGCAAAATCTTCACGGTCGAACATATCACGCACAAGCGCTTGAATAACGACCGCTGCGGCAGCACCACAAAAGCCTTGTGCTGCACGAATATAGGTCAAGGTATCAATATCAGACGCTAACGCGCTCACCACCGTACCCACCAGAAACAGTAACGTACCGACAATAAGCACAGGACGACGTCCATAGCTGTCGGAAATAGGCCCGTGAATAAGCTGTCCAATCGCAAAGCCCGCGGTATAGGCCGCAAGCGTGGTTTGAACTTGACCCGGTGTCGCCGCAAGATCTCTTGCAATCTCAGGCATTGCAGGCAAGTACATATCAATGGCAAGCGGCGTCAGTGCTGAGATAGCACCAAGCACGAGGATCAGTAAAAATGTCAGCTGTTGAGCTGGCTGGGTGGTAGCATTCGTTGTCATGGACGCCTTGAAATGAAATGGTGGAAAAAGAAGTTAGCTTACCACGCAGAACGGGTCAGACGTCACATAATAACACTTAGATTAATTCCCTTGAGGAAATAATGACTTTCTAGTTAGTAGCGAAAGAAATAACCTCTAAGCCATAGATACTTAGATGAAAAATGCAGACATTGGTGACTATCTCAGTTTGAATCTTTCCTGCACAAAGCATCGTTATTCTTGATTACAAGGACATAAAAAAGCACTGCGTAAAATCAGTGCTTTCGGTATTCACATTGAGGATCAGATCTGTTTATTTTTTTGGCATAAACAACGCAATTTCACTTTCAGTCAGGGCGCGGTATTCACCCGGAGCCAAAGCCTCATCAAGCACCAGTTCACCCACTGATTCGCGATGTAAACCTACAACTTTATTACCCGCTGCAGCGAACATACGCTTAACTTGGTGGTATTTGCCTTCGTGAATAGTCAGCAACACTTCTTTGTCGGCGACTTTTTCCATTTGTGCAGGCAAGGTTTCTTGTTTCTCACCACGAAGCATCACGCCTTCTGCAAACAAATCCGCCGTTTCTTCTGAGACATCATCATCCAGCAACACGCGGTAGGTTTTATCACATTTGTGTTTTGGTGATGTGACTCGATGAGACCATTGGCCGTCATCAGTAAGAAGTAGAAGGCCTGTTGTATCACAATCTAGACGCCCGGCTATATGCAATTTCTCAGCGCTAACCTCATCGATAAGGATGAATACCGTTGGGTTATGTGCATCTTCGTGTGAACAAACGTAGCCATCTGGCTTGTTCATCATGTAGTAACGAGGGCCAGACAAGCGTAATGGCATGCCATCAAATTCTACATTTGCATCTTCAGCAATTTTTAGTGCACCGCTTTTTACGATATCGCCTTCTACGCTGACACGTTTTTCTCTCAGCAAAATCGCTGCTTCTCTACGCGTAACACCTACGGTGTCACACAGAAATTTATCTAGCCTAATCATTGATTGTTATCCGGGAAGCAATTTAGCGGCGCAGTATATAACGAAATCACACTAATCGGCAGGTGCTGATTCAACATTTGTTTCTATGGAATATGCCAGCTCAGGGCGTTCTTGACGCTATTTGAACGTGAATACGTCATCGCGAGGTCTTATGATTTAGCTTCCCAGAATTGCACTTCCCTTCGGTATGTTCAAAACTTAGAGCCTGGGAACTTAACATTTTCGTTACAGTCTAATTTCTGACATTGGTCTGGTGACTTATTTTGGTAGTTTGTAAATTCAGGTTTATAATCTTTAATCTCGTAACCTATTGATCAGGTATGCATTTATGAATATTTCGCTGTTGGCACCGTCTGTGAACTCTATGTCGCGTCTTTTAGACCTGTCAAAGCAGTTACACGATTATGAAGCATTATCATTTGATGTTGAGCATATCACGACAGCGTTTAATTTCCTGATCTCTAACCCAAGCCACGGCGATGTCTTTCTTGTCGCAGTCAACCATGACGATGAACAAGAGATTATTGGGTTTGTTGTCCTCTGCTACAGCTTCAGTGTTGACCTTGGTGGTCAAATTGCCGTTATAGACCAGATTTACCTGACGCCAGAATGGCGACGTCAAGGTGTTGGCTCTCATGTCCTCCCCAATATCGAAACCCACGCTTTAGCTAAAGAGTGTCATGCTGTCATATTGGAAGTGAATATCGGTAACAGCGGTGCTCGCGAGTTTTATGAGCAATTCGATTACATGCCTCGTCGTCAACATTGCATCATGTCCAAACGTTTGATGCGATGATGTGGCCTTTACACAAACACATCGTTAAACTGGGCAGCCTAATACGGCTGCCTTTTTAGTTTTTTCATGTATACCCTTCGTCCCTACCAAACTGATGCGGTTAAAGCCGTTGTTCATTATTTCAGAAAGAATGGCTCTCCCGCCGTTGCAGTTCTGCCTACGGGCGCCGGAAAAAGTCTGGTGATTGCTGAATTGGCAAAACTTGCACGGGGTCGTGTGCTCGTGCTGGCTCACGTAAAAGAGTTGGTTGAGCAAAACCACGAGAAATATGAAGGATATGGCATGAAAGGTGGTATTTTCTCCGCCGGTTTAGGCCGAAAAGAAAGCAGCGACAAAGTGGTTTTCGCTTCGGTCCAGTCAGTCGTTCGTAATTTAGACGCGTTTAAAGATCAGTTTTCGCTGCTTGTCATCGATGAATGCCACCGCGTACCTGATAATGAAGACAGTAGCTACCGTAAGGTAATTTCACACCTGCAAGAGGTTAACGCCGGCATCAAGGTATTAGGCTTGACGGCGACGCCTTATCGTCTGGGAATGGGATGGATTTATCAGTTCCACACCGCGGGTCGCGTTCGCAGCGAAAAGCCTCGTTTCTTCAAAGACTGCATTTTTGAGCTCCCTATCCGCTTCCTGCTAGATGAAGGGTTCCTCACTGAAGCCAAAATCCTTGATGCTCCCGTGTTGAGTTATGATTTTTCAAGCCTGAAAGCATCTCCGACCGGGTTTTATAAAGAAGCAGATTTAGATCGTGTTATCGAAAATGCGCCCCGAGCTACGCCTCAAATTGTCACTCAGGTGCTCGACTACGCAAAAGAGCGCCATGGTGTGATGATATTTGCCGCCACGGTTAAACATGCTCAGGAGATCCTCACCTTATTGCCAGCGGAAGAATCCGCACTCGTGATTGGTGATACCGCACTAGATGAACGCGACAGCATTATTCAGCGATTCAAACGCCGTGAACTAAAATTCTTGGTCAACGTTTCCGTACTGACGACAGGGTTTGATGCGCCGCATGTTGACCTAATTGCGATTCTTCGCCCCACAGAATCCGTCAGCCTCTATCAGCAAATAGCTGGCCGAGGTTTACGCCTATCACCAGGAAAAAAAGATTGTCTGATTCTGGATTATGCCGGAAATGTCTATGATCTGTACCAACCAGAAATTGGTGATCCTAAACCGGATAGTGACAGTGAGATTGTGACCGTTCCCTGCCCCGCTTGCGGATTCAACAACAATTTCTGGGGCAAGCTCGACAATAACGGTTTTTTGATTGAGCACTATGGCAGACGCTGCCAAGGCTTCTTTGAAGATGACGAGGGTGAAAGAGAAATTTGCGGTTATCGCTTCCGTGCAAAGTTTTGCAGTGAATGTGGCGCCGACAACGACATTGCCGCGCGCCGCTGTCACCAATGTGACCATGCGCTTGTTGACCCAGATAAAAAGCTTCGCGATGCGCTAAAGCTTAAAGACGCCTTGATCATGGCGTGCGCAGACATGAGACTGGAAGCTGGGAAGAATAAGTTTGACAAGCCTCAGCTCAAAGTAACCTATGTTGGACAAGATGGGGCTGAAATCCATGAAGTCTGGCCGTTGTCGACAAAGCGACAGAAGCAAGAGTTTTTGGCCAAATTCATTAATCCGCATTTGATTGATCGCCATCGACCTTTTACCGATACTGTCCCATCAAAAGTGGAACGCGCCGAACATCGCCTTCGGTTTCCTGACTTTGTCGTTGCAAGAAAAAATGGACGATTTTGGGCCATCAGAGACAAAATCTTCGACCTGACCCAATTTGCATCGCAACAGGACGTTAGCAACATGCTATCTCACGTAGCTTGAACATAGCCGTTTGAAAATAGAGCACATTGATTCAATCACCTTCACTTTGCCTAGAAAGGCAACAAACAGGTGCAAGAACCCATGTAACGTCGCATTTTCCCTTGTTATACACTAGGTCGGGTGTTAATATCCGCGCTCGATTTACTCGGCACTTAGTTTGGTCGCAAATCTAGGTGTATTTTTTCACTCTCTATTAAGAGTATTTATTATGAAATTTGAAGCAGTAGTACGTACTGAGCAGGGTAAAGGTGCGAGCCGCCGCCTGCGTCACGCTGAGCAATTCCCAGCAGTTGTTTACGGTGGTGAAGCAGCTCCAGTTGCAATCGCTCTGGATCAAAAAACTGTAATCAACCAAATGGACAAGCCAGAATTCTACGAAGTGATTACTCTAGTAATCGACGGCGTTGAAGTTAAGGTTAAGCCTCAAGACATCCAACGTCACCCGTTCAAGCCTAAAGTTCAGCACATGGACTTCATCCGCATCTAATTGCGTTTGAGCTTGAAAGAGAAAAGCACCCCTAGGGTGCTTTTTTTATATCGGTATCAAACGTTTGAGTCACCGTGAGCCCGTATCACGTTTCAATTTCCAGAAACGTATTCAGTCTTCGCCCCAATTGTCATCATCAAAAAGTGACTGCTGAGGGTTGAGTTCTTCTCTATTCTTTTGCTCAGCTTCCTTCGCCCGTTTTGCACGGAGCACCGTTTGATGACGTTGCTTACACAATCTTACAACGTTGCGTCTCTGTTCATTGGTAAAGTCGTTCCATTGAAAGCGCTCATTTCTGCTTCTGAAACATCCTTTACAGTATCCTTTGTTATTCACCTGGCAAACCCCAATACAGGGACTGGGCACAGTAAAGAAGTCTAATTGTTCCATGCGCAAACCTGTGTGGAGATCCTTATGGTACGTTTCATTCAAGCGATATTTTCGACGAAATGCAAACTTTGTCTTTCAATATCTTTATTTAACAATATGTTGAACTCTTCTTCAATGGCCTTGATTTTCCGATATTTAGGCTGAAAACGGCATTTTTCGCTCAGTCATTTCCCCTAGCCATTCAAAATATCATTGCGTTTAGTCGTCTAAATTTGTTAGGTTAACAACATAACCTATTGGTTATAAGTGAATTATCAGAACAGATGATTAGCTTCAGGGAAGAATGTAATTTAGGAGGAATTATGTCGTTTTTCGTTCCGTCGGCAGAGTCTCAGGATCAAGCAGAATCCATCTATACCGCCATTGCCAAACATGTTGACGCCCCCGTGTCTGACGTGCGCATTTCTACTCTGCAATGGGAACACGAAGGCGTAGAAGTTACCGCCCGAGTAGGAGAGAAATTACCCACTTGCTTCGGATGTGAAGATGAAGTCGTGCTCGCGATCTTTGATTGTGGCGACATCTTCAAAATATGTACCCCAAATCGTGGTGCCGTTTGCTTTGACCCCGTCGTTGCGTCTCGCCCCTTCATATCAAACGTCGATTTCTTCTAACGATTGACGTACAGGCTGACAAAACGCCGACAGCAGTGTCGGCGTTTTTTGCTTCAGAACAATCCTAGTTGAGGCATTGAAAGTTCATCAAACCGCTTACCAATAAAAGGTAGAATACCATCCGCAATCGGCTTTAATTGCTTATCAACATAATGCTGATAGTCGTAAGGGCTTTCCAATGCCTCAAGTGGCTCAGCACCATTGGTGGTGATAACGTATTCTATCCACCCTCCGTGCTGGTATTGCAGTGACCTGCCCAATTTCTGGTTGTATGCATCTGCCTTACGTGCAGCTTTCACATGCGGAGGAACATTTTTTTCGTAATCGGACAACTTTCGCCTGAGCCGCTTACGATAGACTAACTTCTCTTTATTGTTACCGTGTAACGTGTCTTCCACCGTATTCCGAACATATTCTTCAATGTCTTCACCATCAAAAACCCGTTGATAGAGCGTTTGCTGGAACTCTTGCGCTAAAGGAGTCCAATCCGTACGAACGGTTTCTAACCCTTTGTAGACAATTCGTCGATCACCGTCTTTATCCACTAAACCCGCGTATCGCTTTTTACTGCCCGTATCTTGTCCACGAATGGTGGGCATAAGAAATTTTTGGTAATGGGTTTCGTATTCAATTTCCAATGCAGAGTCGATTTGATACTCATCAATAAGGTGTTGAGTCCACCACGCATTAATCAAGGAAACTAATGCCTTTCCTATCTCATCCGCATCCTGATTACTGTATTGCTTACCGAGCGAAACAAACGTCGAATCCGTATCACCGTAGATAACATTGTAACCTTGAGACTCAATCAACTCTCTGGTCATCTTCATGATTTCATGACCGCGCATCGTAATAGACGACGCAAGTCGATGGTCGAAGAACCGACAACCTGACGAACCTAACACACCATAAAATGAATTCATGATGATTTTTATGGCCTGAGAAAAGGCCTTTTCCCCTTGGCGCTTCGCTTCATCCCGCGCTCGCCACAGGAGTTCAATCAATGAAGGAAGAAAGTGTTTCTCTCGGTGGAACACGCCCCCCCGAAAACCCGGCACCGTCTCAGTGTCATCCTTAGTGTGCAGCCCCTCAATCAACCCCTGCGGATCGATAAGAAACGTTCGAATGATTGAGGGATAGAGCGATTTAAAATCGAGTACCAATACCGATGCGTATAAACCCGGCTTACTGTCCATGACATAACCACCGGGACTCGCAATCCAGTTTTCGCTCGCTAACGTCGGCGCGACAAAACCGCCACGGTGTAGCCTTGGCAAATAGAGGTTTGTGAAGGCAGCCACAGAGCCACCAATCCGATCCAACTCAATCCCCGTCAAACGACTTCGCTGGATGAGATACTCCATAAGATGGGTTTCTTTGAATATGCGATTAACCAGTACACAATCTTGCAGGTTGTAAGTCGCGAGCGCGACTTTGTCGTCTCGAAACATACGGTTGATTGAATCCATGCGGTCATAAGGATTGTCGATAGCCTTGCCTTCGCCAAACATCGTCTGCGAAACAGACTCTAACGACCAGGATCGGAAACTGTACGTCGCCGATTTCAAGCCATCAATGCCATCAATCACCACTCGGCCAGGGAGCGTGATAAAACCTTGACGGCTATTACTGGCATCACGCCAATGCGCTTTTTCGCCACCGCGCCCTAAACGTAGATCTATTTGGTTGAAAGCAGCTCGTTTCACCAATAATCTGAAATCAAAATCGACAACACTCCACCCAACAACGACATCGGGATCGAACGTCTCAAACCAACGGTTGAGATTTTTTAGCAAGGATAGCTCATTCGGCACCCATTCTATCCAAGGCGTCTCGTGCGCGTTCTCTGGCTGTTCACCGATCATGATGACACGGCTGTCCATGTCACTGTCTAAACCAATCGAATACAAAACGCCTTTTTCGGAACATTCTATATCCAGCGATACGCGCGACAATGACGTTGTATAATCCGAAGCCTTAGTTTTTACATTTCGATACTCTACATAGCCTTTACGCTGTGTCGCATCACCTGCAAACGTTAAACCGCCACAGATGAACCGTTCCATAAGATACCGGTCACCAAGCCTTACATCCGACTCCAACGCATCAATCCCTTCTGCCATCAGTTCTCTTGCAGCACGGTTAGCGGCCTGAATGGTGGCGAAATAGAACGCAGAAACGGGCTGATAAGAAAAATTCTTTAGAGAGAGTGATTTCTGAGTGAATGGGATGGAGGTCGAACGCAGTACCCTCAGTGCATCATTGACAACGTCCTGAGCAACAAAAAAAACGGGCTTTTCATTGTGTACCAGCAACTTAGCCGGCCCAGATGGCGTTTGAACCCAAAAAACAAGTTCAGTGCGATCGCCAATGTCTCGGCTGTGTCGACTAATAAGAAAACCATCTTGATATTGCAATGTTGCCTCAGCGCAGATTATTACCCCCGAAGTATACCCGAAACCATGCCGTGCTTCTTTCTACATATCACCGACCTCTCGATTTTTATGCTTACATAAGCGCGACGGATAACCCTTGCTAAAATCGATATAAGGTTACCTAGGAGCAGTTATGAACAATCACGTCTCACATATCGTGGTAGTGGACGACGAGAAAGACATCAGAGACGTTCTTGCCGATGTACTTCAGCAACAAGGTTACCGTGTCACTAAGGCGGCAAATGGTGCCGAACTCTTCGCCGCTGGCCCGTCAGAACTCGCCATTATCGACTTACGTTTGGATAACGAAGACGGATTGACGCTCGCGAAAAGCCTCCGTGCACAAAGCGCTATCCCAATCATGATGTTGACCGGAAAAGGCGATGAGACCGATATCATTATTGGTTTAGAGGTCGCCGCCGATGATTACATGATGAAACCTTTCAACCTTCGCGAGTTCACGGCCAGAGTGAATGCGTTGTTACGACGAAGCAATACCTCATTTAGAAGCGATACATCAACAGGACAAATTTCTACCGTTGACTGCGAAGAAACTCTTTATCAATTTGATGACTGGACACTCAATCTTTCACAGCGCACTGTCACCCACCTCAATGGCAGCCAGCCCACCCTAACACACGGCGAATTCTCTCTTTTGGAAGTACTTGTTACTTCTCCTCGAAGAGTGCTTTCTCGTGAGCACTTAATGGAAAGAACCCACGGATATGGTTCAGATTCTCAAGACCGTACCATCGACGTATTGATTGTACGTCTTCGCCGAAAGATTGAGAAAACCCTCGCCTTCCTCAGCTGATAAAAACAGAGCGGGGAATGGGTTATCGCTTTAACTCGACAGTAACGAAACATGTAAGGCGAACTGGCTAGCCACTATGCAGTCTCAGAGTATTCGCCCCTGTTTGATGATGACATTATCGGCGTTACTTTTGCTGACAACCCTTATGGCTGGGTTTTCGTTATTCACGTTGTGGCAAACCAGCACTTTCTAGACAAAATCACCAAAACGACACTCGCAGATGCGCAAACTTCATTGAACTTGTCAGAAAGTGTTGCCCAGATTGCGGCATTGGCGCCGTACATCGCAACATCTGCGCGTCCGTATCAAGTCCAAAAAGAAAAGCAACTGCTGGAACCCCGCACTGCAAAGTTGACTCGCTACACCACGCAGTTGACCGACCCCATTTATTCACTTGAACTA
The DNA here is from genome assembly GCF_900167155.1 of Enterovibrio nigricans DSM 22720. GTDB lineage: Bacteria > Pseudomonadota > Gammaproteobacteria > Enterobacterales > Vibrionaceae > Enterovibrio > Enterovibrio nigricans. The sequence continues at coordinate 43,759 of NZ_FUXU01000032.1, forward strand.
TCATCACGCGTCAAAGACGTGAAAGAGGCGCTACAGCAACTAATGAGCAATGTGGAGCAGGAGTTATATATCCGCGAAGACTTGATGGCGCAGCAATTTAGCCTTGATGGATTAAACAAATACCCTTTCGGCTCTGCCTTTGTGGGTGCCTTCACATCAAACCCAACACAGCTTTCCCAAGGATGGATTGAACAGGTTTTGTCCTTGTATCAGAACAACACGAACGGCGAACAGGAAAGAAACACGATCCTACCCGTATTTGCGGCACTCGCTAGAGGAAATCAGCTAATCAAGGAACTCCACCAGCAAAATGCCTTCTTACTGGCCTCTATTCGTGCGCAATCAGATCGTATGGCGGAATACGTTAACAACATCGTATTAACGACCATATGGCGAAAGACCTTCAGCAGGTAACGAAAGAAATGCTCAATCTCGCAGAAGGAGAAACAGAGCTGAAACCCGTTATCCTCGCACGACAAGATGAGATAGGCCAATTGGCAAATGCACTTGGAACGTTTCAAAAAAATGCGATAGAGAAAGTCGAAGCCACCACCCACTTTACGGGTGGTGACTTTGGTATCAAACATGTCAGTGAAACGACAGTGCCACTGATGCCGGAGCCTTTATGTCAAAAACATGTCACCATTCTTGAAGGTAATATTACCGCCCTTAATACCTTGTTTTATGTGTTTTGGACGAAGGTAGCTTCTTACTGGTGGGACATTATGGAAATAACGTAGTGCTTCGTCATTTCGACCAAAACAATAAGCATTAATCACGTGGTAGTTTGGATCCTCATAGTACTGCTTCACCTGATCGACAGTCATGCCATCCATATCCACGGCACGTATCACTCGTTGTCTGAATCCACTTTTTTGCGGGCCGTTTTGAGCGCGTACGAGGTCTTCATTAGTATAAAAATATTTATGTAGAATTTTAGGGTCCCTTCTTGCTGTATTAAAGCAACCCGCCTCGTAATTGTTACCCGACGGCGTACCATGGGTGCCTGAGAGTAAAACAACATCTCTCGGCTTGTACCACATGCTTTTCCTTCGTGCGAGCCTTTGAAGTGGCTCGTCTAATTGATGTGCTCTTATTTCCTGATCTGCACCAAGTATCCGCTTGCTGCCTACTTTTACCTTGTGCCATTCAGGGGAGCGGTTCGTGGCATTACCAACGGGAACGCTCCCTTTGGTGATTTGGCCACCAGATGCGCTGGGCGTATTATAAAAATCGCTCGGGCCGCGTTGGAGCCCTGACGCGGACTCTTTTCCCGTAGCCCGAGCCGAACCAACAGCAGAAGCAAAACCTACTACACCTGTCCCCAGCGATACCCATCCTAGCGTGGAGGAGGCTTCTGGGTTGGAATCTTCCAACGCGCCGCTTGCGATAGAGGTTGCATCAGACACCACACCAAGCGCGCCAACAGCCAGTGAGGTCGCTGATGCCGATTCGAGCGCTGCCGTCACGCTTCCTGCTGCCGCTATTGATGCTCCTCCCGTGAATATTGCTAACCCCAGCCCGAGCGCGCCAAGCACAATGCCGGCAATTCCCTGCCCGCTCATATGTCCTGACGGATCGACGTGGTTTATTGGATCGCCAGAGCAATACGCGTAAGGATTGATCCCTCCAGCATCAAATGGGCTTAAACTATCTGGGCAGTTAAATCGCATAAGCCGTGGGTTATAGGTCCGGTAGCCATTGCCTAAATGGTAGGTTTCACTCACGGGGTCAACACGTTCGCCATTAAACCCGGGCAGAAGGGAGGTTGATTCTCCGCATCCGTACGGAGACCAAGCATGCGATACACCATTACTTTGGCTTCCTTCCCGCGACCACAACAGGCTATTATTTTGGTCACCAGCGGTTAGCGTCAGGTTGTCATCATCGCAAACGCCTAGGCAGGTATGTGCTGCTTTAATCAGGCGAACTTTCCGTTCTTGTTTCGTAGACAGCTCGTTCACCAGTTCTGCGTCGCGATAGTACAGTTGACGATCTTTGTCATCCCCGATGTTTTGACAAACCAAACGACTCAAAGCGTCATAACCATAGGTTGCTGCGTCGGTTGTTTTACCCTTTTCACTCACGCCGACTAATCTGCCAACCGTGTCATAGCACAGTGTGCGTCCTTCGTCGTCAAGGATCATGCGTCCATTGTCGTCATATTTCAGTTGGATGTTTTGTGGGTAGTCGTGGTGGCTGTGTGTGAGGGAGGATAGCTGGGTTGGATCGTCGGCGTTTTCATAATGATATGCCGTTGTATTGCTACTGCCGTCTGCCAATGTGGTGGTGACACTGAGCAAGTTGTTGAGGGCATCAAACTGATACGTCTGCCCAGACATCGCATGTCCATATGTGTCTAGCGGCAATTCACTCCCTTTCACGCTGTAAGTGTCAAGGCGATTGCGAACGTCGTAGTGATAACTTTCATCACGCACGACTTTGCCACTTTGTTTTACGGTTCGCGTGTCCAACAGGCTGTTTGGCAGCCAAGTTTGAGAAACGGTGATCGTAACACCCTTGCTGTCTTCAACTGTACGTGTGAGCTCTCTACCGAAATCGTCATAGGTTAACGTGGTGGTCAATTTGGCCTGTGTTGCTGTGTCCACTACTGTTTGAGATCCTAGTTGGCCGAATTCATCGTATTTCAGCGTCACTGTCAATGCATCGTCCGTTATTGTTGTGACTCGCCCATGCTTGTCTCGTTCATACGTTGTTTGTTTCCCGGTAACATCTGTATAGGTGTGCGGTTCACCGGCCAATGTGTGAGTGTAAGCTGCGTTTAAGCTTTGCCCATTTCGGCTGAATGTTTCTTTCACCAAACTACCGGATGAGTCCCAATCGTTGTTGTTTTCTATGTCTCCTTCCTTTGCGACCAATAAATCAGCCGTGCTTTTGTCATAAGAAAACGTCTGCGTCACGCCATCCGCGGTCATGTCGCTGACCATATTTCCTAGCTCTGGGATATGCGTATACTGCATGGACTTACCTGAGGGTAAGGTAACCTTAGAAGGAACTTGCGACACGCCATCATACGTATAGGAGGTGGTTCTACCTCCAATGACTTTGCTCTTCACACGCCCAAGGCTGTCAAACTCCTGCGAACCTAGCTGCCAAGTCTGTGTTTTACCGTCAGCGTTTAAGCCCTTCACGCTAATACTCGCGACCTGATCGCCTATCAGATGGGGCGCATAGGTCCGGGTGACAACGCTGTCGTCGGGGAGGGTCTGAGTTAAGACCCTTCCAAAGGCGTCATAGGTGCGACTTACTGTGTTTTCACGCTCATCTGTTTCTTGCCACAGACGACCAAGGCCATCCCACTTATAGGTGCGTACACCCACTGTTTTATTTGCCGTATCCGTGTTGGTTTCTGTAAGGAGCAAAAGGCTCTGTTCATCATAGGTCGTGGTGAGTTTTCCCGAAACGACAGTATTGTTGTCAGTGTCGGCAGTGCTTTCAACGTCTGCACTGGCATATACGGTACTGGTCAGAGATATTTGGTCGGTTTCGTTGATGCTGTTGGTGCCGTCTGAGAGTGCTTGCTTGCTCAGCCCCCCCCAGCCGTCATATGATAGCGTCGAACTGACGGAATACGTTTCTGACGACCCGACAAGCCAATCGAAACTTGTACCAGTATCAACCACTCCCTGCGCGTTATAACTCTGTGAGGCAATGTCGTACCAATGATCATTGTCGGTGTCTAAGCGTTGCACACTAATGGCACGGCCAGCGCCGTCAAAGTAGGTCTTTAATTGATTGCCTGAGGCGTCTGTTTCAGTGGTGACTGGCCCCTTATCATCAATGGCATACTCCCATGTGGTTGTGCTTTCAAATTTGGTGTCGGGAGCTTGCGTTCGAGTCAAAGTACGGCCGCACTTATCGTAAGTAAACGCCGTCGTCACACCTTGACCATCCGTTTCTGATAGAAGATAGCCCGTGTGAACATGCCGCAGTGTAGAGCGAGTGATCGCCAACCCATCATGACCCGTTGTTGTGATAGTCTGTTTTAGACCCTCTTTGGTTGTTTCAAAGGTAAAGTTCTGCTGTTTGGTGTAAGCAGCCTTCGCAGTGATATCTGGTGTCAGGATGTTTGTCCGTTTCTCTTCACGTCCGAACGACACTGTTTTACTCGTATCTGTGCGTGCGACCTGAAGTCGTATGAAGCGCTGTTCACCGCGATAAGAGTGAACCATCTGTATCACCAGATGACCCTAGGATCCTGAATAAAGCAGCGGATCCGACAATGTAACGAAGTCCAGTAAATCATGGGACGGGAATGGAATCGTGAGAGGACGTTCCTCCTGATAACCACAAATCGGGTAAGTGCTAGGGTGTCGGTATGATGAACGTAAGTGAATCCATGTAAGGTGCGTTATACGAGGATCAGCGGAAGTGGTGGTTAATACGCTGTGGCCAAAAGGCACGAGAGTAGGAAAGAGATTGGACA
>NZ_FUXU01000147.1 GCF_900167155.1 Enterovibrio nigricans DSM 22720
TGACGTTTGTTGATACCAAAAACGGCAAGAACCGTACGGTACCCATCAGCGAAGCACTGGCGATGGAGATTGCAACGGGGAAAAACGGACGTTTATTCTCTAGCTGCTACAAAGAGTTTTACAACGCATTGAAACAGCAAGCGTTCGATTTACCGCTAGGGCAAGCGAGTCATGTTTTACGACACTCCTTTGCCAGTCACTTTATGATGAACGGGGGCAATATTCTCACACTGCAAAAGATATTAGGGCATGCAACAATGTTGCAAACAATGGTGTATGCACACCTCTCACCCGACTATCTGAATGAAGCGGTGAGGCTAAATCCACTGTCCACAATCTGACCGAAAGGGCGGTTTTCAGTGTCTTGTTGCGTCAACGCGTTGAGTGGCAAGACACTGATTAAATCTGCAATTAGTTGATATGTAAATAAAAAACAAAGCACCGAAAGGTGCTTTTTTGTTGGCGCTGATATTTTACTCTTGATATTCGGAGTTAAACGTCGCGTACCCAAACATCTTTTACGTGTTTTTTCAGCAGCTCTATCACGCTTTCATGGATAAACACGTAACCAAAATCTTCTTCGAGCTTAAAGAGTAAGCGCTCTTCGAGAGGGATGTTCTCTAAGCGGGAAAAATCTAGCTCAACAGTGTTCAAATCCAGCCAATTCAACTTTCCGTATTGTTTATCTTCGTTCGTGAGTCGATACGCCTGGTGAATGTATGGCATGCGGAAGTCTTCATACACTTTGATTTGATCGTCAGCGGGTTGGCTTGGCGAGCAGTCGACACGCGCATCCAACCATTCGACACCATGTTTCACGAGCTTTTCCACTTTCTCAGCGATATCGCTGATGATGAAAAGCTTTGGTGAGAATGTCATTTCCAACAGCAAGTCTGGTTCAGCAGGGACGATTGGCTTTGGTGTTTGTTGGAATGGGAATTCTGAAACAAGTCTTTTTGATAAGACTGAGTAGCTGCTCATAGTAATAATCATCTTTATAAATTCACTATACTCTAGGTGTTTCTTCCGATGTATCAAATGAGAAAGCTATAATACTAGTATTTATCTTACCCAATGCATCTAGACGAACTAGCGCTTCAAATATTTCCATAGAAAAAAACGTTTTTGTCATTCCTATCGGTTTAAATACATGCCTTTTACTTTCAGGTAAAAGCCTCAACTTCTCATCAGAAAGATAAAACCTAGTTGTCACATCGGTTATTCTAATACTTTTTTCCAGATCCACAGCATCGACTAGATTATCAATAGCTAAAATATATCGATTGTCAATTACTCCATTTCCAGCACAAGTTAGCTTAGATGGATACATTTCCACTCCATATGGGTCAAAGCTCATTATCAATTCAGCGATGTCTTTAGTAAAATTAAAAGCCCCCCCTCTAATTATATCTAGAGCTTCAATGTTTTGATTATTTTTATCTTGCCATATTATTTCACTAACAGATGTCGTTGGAATAAAGTAATTATCATCATATAATGAGGAACGAATATCCGTTGATATGAATAGCGACTCTCCCTCGTTGAAGTCTTCGTTTATATATGCAACTCTCATTTTTAATCCCTATAATTTCCCAGCAACTTTAAGATAATTGCAGACACCACTAGTTTTGTAGAACATCCTATCCCATATATTACTTATGTCGGGCCAGCCCTGATTATTATGATTACGGCCTTCACATCCAGCACTTCTACAACCCGAGCCACTCGGTGAGAAATCATCCCCCGTATTATGAAGCAATATAGTGAATTCGCTTATCATATCACATATTTTCTGCGACAAATCATTCAACTCTTTACGATATGCTGGTGGTTTCATGTCACAGTGTAACTTCTCTAAAGTTTCGATTAACTCTTGCCTCACGAACTTATGGTATGCTTTCGTCGGATAAGCCTTTATCTTATTTTTATCACTATTCAACATACTAGTTCTTTTTTGAGGATCTCCACCATTCTGCATTGATTCAACGGTTACATTAGAATAAAGCACATCCTCATTTTCGATCTGAACATTTTGAATTGTTTTATTTCCAGTATGTCCACTAGAGTGCCATGGCAATCTATACTTGCAACCAACTTTTCTTGCGATAATTGTATCACTGCTAGGAAGAATCACTAAGTTATCTAAGCAGTTCCAGTTATATCCCATACTGTCAATTTGTTTGATTCGTTCTGATGTAAGAGTTTCGAATTCACTAAAGCTTATTAAGTGGTGACTTGTTAGAGGACAATCACATTCTTCATTAAGCACATGATTTCTTTTTAAGCGATCCTCACCAGGTATATACCTACTTAAAGAATTCTTTGCTTCAACCATTTCATCTCAACCTTTTATATTCATACTAGACATCTTGCTTTTTTTTGTTTATCCGCAATGGCTCTGTTACAGCATTTGCATCGATACTTTTTAACGTTTTTCTCCTCATGTGCCTTATCTTCACTCCTCCCCGCCTGAGATGCCTTCCCTGTGTTATGTGTCGTTTTCGCGGGATAAACAGGATCACTCTTGCCCAAAATTCGGGCAAACAAATCATCAAACTCATCCATGGCTTCTTTGAGCTTATCTGGAACGATTTTATCGATGATTTTTATCTCACCACCCAGGCGAACAAAATATGAGGCCAACTCGTCTGCGCCCATGCGGTTTGCAAATGCGGCAAGTTCAGTGGCGACTTCAATACATGGGTTAAGGACGCTTGAAACAATCTCCGACGTCTGTTTTGCGTAGTCAGCCCAATCTAACGTTCGAAGAAACTTCTCTGGGTCACCTTTACCAAGGCCACGAAGTACGGCGAGCAACGTATCTTTAGATGTCCCCTTACCTGCCTTCAACGCTATCTTACAGGTACCTTTCACCGCACTACCAAAGGTTGGGATACAACCAATCAGTGTGAGCGACAGCGCCAGCCAGTTTTCAGGTTTGTCACGTTCCTCTTCATCGAGTAGTCGTAAAATGTTGGCGGTCAAATCGCGTAAATCGGCAACTTGGTCAACAACGGGGATCATGGTGATGGCGGTATTGGCAATGATCTGTTCAACCGATGCATCATCATTGAAGTCACCCAGTATCACACCCCAGATCCAGCTAGCAGTGCCAGACATCCGTTTCCACGCATTTTCCCAAAAACCCACTTCCCCGCGCTTACTCTTTTCAATCAGATCTTGAGCATTCGCCGAAGGGTTGAAATCTGGGTTGGTTTTCGTGGGGGAATTGGGGGCAAATTCTCGGGTGTCTTCACCATATTCAATACTGAATTCACCGGGTGCGACGCCACCTATGCTTGCTTTGCCTAAGGTATTTAGGTTGCCCTGAAACACGGCACCCGTTTGGTCGGTAAGGGTGTAAGTCGCACCTTGAACAGGATCACCGTCAGAATAGGAAAGAAAAAGATCGACCGTGTACGTTCCCTCTATGTCCTCCGTCACGGTAACAGACGGGTTTTGGGCACCACCTAAACACATGGTGTTGCCTTTGTTCATGGTCATTTGGTCTGATAGGCGACAAACACCTATGCCTTCCATCGTCACATTTGGGGAGGCGGAAATGAATTCGGCTTCTGCTTCAATGGTACCTGACGAAACGCCTTTTTTATCACCGCCGGCGTCACCGGTACTTTTGGAAAACTTACTGCCTTTGATGGCGATGCTGTTACCGCCATCAGCAGTCACTGTAGCTGTGCCGCCCGCTAAATCTGCCGATTTGGCATTGTTACCGTAAGGAATGGGAACAACAGCGTTTCCCTGTGTGGTAAGACAAACATCAGGCAGAGTCGCGTTGGCTTCGCCTCCGGATCCTTGGTGAACAATGCTAAGTCCATTGGCATTTATCGTGACTGACATGACCGTAAATGAGTAGTTGGGTAGTGTTGTATATCATATCAACAACACCCGCCTGCTTTCTGACCAAAATAATAGGTAAAACGCGGTTTTTAAACAAAAAAATAGCACCGACACAATTGGCGGTGCCATCAAAAAGGAAGAGCGTGATCTTGGTTCAGAGACTACTTTTATAGTTCACTGAATCGCTCTCAGCTAACTCAGTTCAGTCGTTGTTCAAGGTATTCAAGGCGCTCCAGTAGGTCAGCGTTAATGTCCTTCATTTGCTGCAATTCTTTCTGTAGATCATCAATACAATTGTTGTAGTCATTGCAGATCTTCATCTTGCCGCCCAACACAGCAAACGTTCTGTCATCTGCCAATTCAGGTAAACTATCTGGGAGAGGCGCTACCCCACGGTCTCGGCCCAAACCAATTGCAACTGAATTAGCACCTGTTACTCTAACGTAATTACCGATTACAGCTGATTTATCTCCTAAAACCCAGTTATGACTACCGATTGCTGAGGATTGATGTCCTTTTACATTCGAACCAAATCCAGCGGAAAAAGAACGGGTACCTTCCGCCGTTCCATCGTTAAAAGCCGTTGCCATCGATCCTAACGCGCGACCATTGCTCCAAGCGGTAGACCAAGTGCCACTTGCGACACCACGAGAGAATGCAGTACTGTCAGAACCAGAAGCTTCACTGCCATTACCCCACGCGGTGCTTTCGCTACCTGTAGCCATGCTACCATAGCCCCATGCAGTGCTATTATCTCCTTCCGCAAGAGTACGTTGTCCCCATGAAGTGCTGTATTTTCCCGTGGATTGACTCTCAGAGCCCCATGCCGTCGACCCTTCTTGTGTAGCCTCTGTTAACCATCCCCAAGCAGTGCTACGACGTCCAATCGCTTGCGTGCTCTCGTCGAGTAGACGACACCTGTTACCAAGTGTCGTCCCTCTAAGAACCCAGCGTGCAACTTTCACCGCACTAGGCTCAAGCCTTCACGAAGGCACCGATTGGCACCCAGCAACTTATAAAGCAGCGAGAGCAGGCTCATGTCAAGAGTTACGGCATTGCTTCTTTGATTTTCTCTTAGCCAAGTATTCTTGGTATTGAGGATCAAAAGGCGTAGCGGCACTCCTGATTTTTACATGTCTCTCTATTGGCACCTTAGCTATTTGAAACAGATTGAACTGACAATCCAT
>NZ_FUXU01000149.1 GCF_900167155.1 Enterovibrio nigricans DSM 22720
GAAGTGGCCCGGGTTGGCTTCCAGTACCACCGTAACCGACGTTCAATCTCAGGGGCGTATTTCTGCACCCAACGATAGAGAGTGGTGTGGTCGACATCGACACCTCGTTCCTCAAGCATTTCAGCCAGTTCGCGGTAACTCACCCCATACTTGCAGTACCAACGGACGGCCCAGAGGATAACCTGGCCAGAAAAGTGACGCCCTTTGAAATCAGTCATGCTTAATAAACGACGAGGAAGGTGACACTAGATTGCCTGAAACTTAAAACTTTGCAACGGAGCCATTTGGTGACGTTCTCGATGACGACATCACGGACTTTTCCCATGTTAAGGGCGAGGTAGTCTTCCCACTGATGGTGGTTTAGAAACATGGCTTTGAGGGAATTGTTGGGCAGCATGGCGGACAAGAATACGTCACCTGTACCTGTTTAAACAACGAAAACTGATAGCTCATTTCAAGTTCCGTCGTAGGTAGCTGATTTTACTGATAGTTTATCGAATACTCCCCTCCTTCGTATGAAATTCCGTCGTTATCAATTTATCCGCGCTGATACCTATTGGCAGCTTGGTGAAACCTACGTCAAAGTGAAGGGGAATGGCGCTACCTGTACGGTGCCATCAATAAAAAGGCCGTTTATCGTTTCCTAAAGTATTGTTTGAAAAAATACAAACACGACAGGCAACCAAAGACCCCTAATACTGACCAGCATTCCTCCTATGGCAATACGATTTCCCGACTTAAGGATGAAGGATTACTGCGAGAAGATGTGGCACATCGGCAAGTGAAATACCTCAATAATCGCATTGAATCAGACCATGCGCCGTTAAAAAAACTCATCACTACGACCTACGGTTTCAAACGCTATAATCGAGCCTGAGCCATCATCAAGGGATTTGAATCACTCCGCATGTTGAATAAGGGGCGGTTTGATTTCTGATGACGTCGTGATGAGCGTAAAGAGCGGGTACGGGAGCGATCTGTCTTTATGAACGAGTTGTTCAATGTCGTAGTCGTTTTCACCTGATCACCGGTACACGACCTGACAACATTTATCCTCAACCATTTTTTGCAACAAGCCCCTGAGAGTTACCTAGTTGAGTAACAGGTGTAATCTTCGTTGGATCAGTACGTTAGATGACTGATTTGATAAACAAAGCCTATAGGCTACATAAACTGCGCTGAAAAGGTCTAATATTTAAGAAATATAGTCAAGAATGAATACTTAACTATAACGAAGCATTGATAAATACTATACGGCCAAGATATGATTGTTAATTCTAAAAAATTAAATATCAAAATGATGAATTTAACCATAAAGACAATATTTCACACTTTTATTCTATTTTCTACAATGTACACAAGTTTAACGTATTCCCACCCTTCTTCTAATTTACCCTTACTAGAAGGGTGGGATGGCTCTAGTAGAGTAGTTAGAAGTATTACTTTTGAAAATAATAATGATAAACGTTTATTATTTAGAGGAGAAAACATACCTAGTGGGGCAATGTTACAGATCTCAAATAATGCGGAATATAGCGAGACATACCCTATTGTAGAAGGCGAATTTTCATTTTTATATTACGGAGGAGTAAGTGTAGATTTAGCCATTGACTTTGAGGATCAATTAACTCCATCAAAGGAAACCAAGCTAACGCTAGTTGAATCTTATGATTTAGGTAAACAATCTAGAAAAAATTCAAACATTAAGAACTCATTATCAGTTATTGGTCCCAGAGACGATCGAAGACGATTAGTTTGCTATAAGGGAACATATATATATCCACTAAGCTTAAGTGCTATGGCAGTTGGAGCTGGGTCAGGCTCATCTATTGGCACAGAAAATCTCTATTTAACAAATCATCATGTTTTAGGTGATACAGGAATAAAATTTGGTACCGCCTCATTCAACTTGTATCACAAGAGTTGTGATGGTTCAATCACAGAGCTTAATGACCCACTTAGAATAAGAGTTTCTGAAGTTTTGTTCTCTGGACACGATAGAGCTTCTAATCAAGATTATGATTTTTTTAAACTGAACGACTTTGATTACAAATATTCTGAGGTAAAGTCATTATTTGGAGGTCTAGCTCTATCGCGTCAATCACCAAAGGTTGGTCAAGCAGTATTTATACCTCAAGGAGGATTGAGAAATATCATCGGCAGTGTAAACGATGATGGTTCAAAATGCTCTTTGGTTAATATTACGAATACTGAAATATATTATAATTGTGATACAAGTGGGGGGGCATCTGGTTCGCCAGTTATTGACGATAATAGCGGAGAAATTTTAGGTGTGCACTTTGCATCGGTAGGCTCTGCAAATAAAGGAGTCAGAACTGATCAAATGATTAAAGATTTCCCAGAAAAGCTCAATAAAGTTGAGAATTTTACTAGAGTCTCTCCGGTTAAAGAAAAAATCAACGTAAGTTATGTTAATCACTCACCAATTACAAACACTTCTGAAGTAATGGATATCAACCAGCCCGTTTATTTTGAAAATGAAAACCTTGACATCGAACACAAAGAAAACTATTCATTAATTCACCTCAAGAAACTTAATGAAATAACAGGCGTCATAACTACCGACGAGAAATTCGACTTGCCAATAAAAGCATGGATAGAACAAGATCTAGTGAAGTTACCAATTAATAAAATTATTCCCAACGCAAATAACACAAAATTATTTATATCATCTCCGATTGTAAATGATCGTTTTTTTAGTAGAAGCTGGCTTCCTTTAAAAGTGTTTAATAGTGAAGGTGAATTAATTCAGCACTCAATAACATCCATAACTCAAAATTGGTTTGATGCATTTTCGCTTCCTTTTGATGAAAACACGGCAGACATATTAAAAATAACGCACAATTCACTTTACGGTGAGAGCGGAATAGATATTAATTTATCCGATGGCGATAATGTTCTTGCAACGTTTTATGCTGCTCAAGGCCCTGTATCTTCAAGTTATTATGATAATAACTTATTCAACAAACTTCCACTACTAGTAAAAGAAGAAAACACTGGCAAATTCGCAACAGCGTATGTGAGGGTTTATAAGATTGGTGCATGTGGAAGAACTGCGATGAACACTCAGGGTGGCGGTTGTCCAGTGCCCGTTATACGTGCAAAAGTAGAGTATCATAGCGATGATAATTCCAACATACTCTCGGGAAAGTATAAAGGTATTCTTCCTCTAAGAATTATTCATTACCCTGATAACAACCTTGTAAATAATCTTGAAATAAAATTAGACTTAGAGATACCAACACCAACACCTTATGAAGCGATAGCGGTATATTCAGGCCCAAATCAAACTGAAACGAAAACTATGTTTACATCTAATATTGAGGATGCTAGCTCAATTGGAACTATATCTTCTTTTGACATTCCAACTAATTATTCAGTTAGGTTCCATACAAATGATGGACGTTTTTACACTAAAAACGCATCAGGCAATGCACCTTGGTCAAATAGCAGCCAGATCTCAAGAATAGAAGTGTTATCTCATCCTGCAATGGTTCATCTTGAGGCCAAAATGCCACAAGAAATTAATTATATTCGTGGTGAGAATGTAGATATCTCGTTAAAAGATATATCAATACCAAACAATATATCATTAAAATACAAATGGACTTCAAATCCCTACATGCCTTTCCTAAATGGCTCAATTAGCAGTTCCTTATCTGTATCGACTCCTGAAAGGTTTATAAGTAAAGCTCCCATTAGAGTAGAAGTTAGTGATGGAATTTCAACTCTTGTATTGAATGCAAAGTTATCTTCTTTATATTCAGAAAAGCCTGAAATAGAAGGTGTTGAAAATGTTAAAGTGGAATTGGGTTCTACATTTGATTTACTCAGTGATATTTCAGCTAAAGATGACTACGATGGAGATATTACATCTAAAATAAAGTTAATTGGAAAAGTAAATACGAACAAAATCGGTGTTTATCAAGTGACTTACACAGTCTTTGATAGTGATAACCAAGAGACTATTAAAATGCGAGAAATTACAGTATTCAATAAGTTAAATGGAGGTTCTGGAGGTGCGTTATCATATTTTTATATGTTTATGCTATGGATTATTTGGTATTTTAGGCAATGTTGCATCCTAAATAATTCGATTAAACAGCAGTGCCGGACAGTTTATCAGAACCAATAATCGAGCGACGATGACAGGCAAAACTGAGTGTAAAATCAGCACCTGAAAGCAATATAATCAGGCATTGATTAACAGTGGCTCTATACCTTATTGGGGATCTGAAGGATCCCCTCATAATTTTCCGAGTCCGGAGTAATGTGTCAGCTGTTGATATTCGAGCATTGCCCACCGATATTGCTGATCAGTGATGACAGACCTCTGCCGCTTTCTCACCTCACGACCTAACCGAGGTATGGATAGGACGCGGCGATGTTTGATGGTGTTCGCTTGAAAGTCGTATTACCACTTTGCTTGGGTTGCAACCAGCCCATTCCACCACGGCTTTGTTGCTTAATTCGGTTGGAAGACATGGCAGCCTAAAGTTGTTCGGTTCTTAAGCAATATACTGAGTTTCAGGCATACCCAGTCCTGTAAGCTTGTTCAGCGCTTTGATCATAGCGTAAGTCTCGCCAACCTGAGCATTGTAATTTCTTAGGCTTAATTTCCCACCTAGCAGCTGTTTTACTCGGTACATTGCTGTCTCTGATAGTGAGCGCTTGTGATAGCCATACCGCTTTTTCCACTTCTTGTTGGAGCCGTAGAGCTTTTGACAACCTACTGCTAAATTGCGAGGGTGTCCTTGTT
>NZ_FUXU01000130.1 GCF_900167155.1 Enterovibrio nigricans DSM 22720
CATGAGACTACGACGATTGATGGGTGTAGCCGATCAGATCGTAGCTTCTAGATTTAGTTCCATCGATTTAAGCAACAAAGCCATTCTTCCATAACATGACGCAGCTTTTTACCTTGTTGTTTTGATTATTTAATTTCAGACAAACCATAAAACCTTCAATAACAATCACTCTAGTCTTACCATCAAAATAAACACTTGATAACGTCGTTGGTTATACTGAGTATGAATCACTCACCATATACTCATCACCGCGACTCGCCCCCCGCACCACAAATAATCATGTGCACACCAATAGATACACTTTTACGCGCATTAAAATGTAAAACAAAACATTTTTATGCGCATCAAAATGTTTAAACTTGCATTTTATCGCGCATTTTTATGTAATAAGCATCGAACATGAAATCGCTATCACTAAGGTGGCTAGATGAAACGAACACTGCTTGAAAACCTATTCACCTGGAAAGGCAAGCCAACCAGGAAGCCTCTACTGATTGACGGAGCTAGACAAACTGGCAAAACATTCTTATTGCAGGAGCTATTAGGAAGTACATTCGAAAATGTCCTAAGGATCGATTTTTTAGAGAGTCCTGAGTTAATGGAAGCTTTTGCTGGATCTTTAAATCCTGATGACATCATCACCAATATTGAACTCTTAACAGGGCAAACCTTCGAACCATCTACAGATCTACTTATTTTAGATGAAATTGGTGAGTGTCCTAGAGCGGTTACCGCACTTAAATACTTTGCAGAAAAGGCTCCCAAAGCTTATGTTGCTGCAAGTGGTTCCAATATTGGATTGCTCACCTCCTTCCCTGTTGGAAAAGTTGAACAGCACAACTTAAGGCCACTGACTTTCAGGGAGTTTTTGTGGGCATCTGGAGAGAAAGCTCTTCAAAAAGCGTTTGACCAAAAGCTGAGTTCTTCTGCGGCTCATTCCAAGTTAATCGAATTGCTAACTGATTATTACTTCGTTGGCGGCATGCCTGAAGCCGTAAACTCATGGTTCGCAAACTCTCAACTCAGTATCATTGACCGAATTGAAGCCGTCTCTGAAGTCCATCGAAACTTAATTGAGGGCTACATGCGTGATTTCGGAAAATACTCTGGAAAAGTAGATGCACAACTCATCGAGTCTGTATTTAGAAGCATCCCAGCCCAGTTATCTTCGGTATTCGATGACTCCGTTAAACGGTTCAAATTCAAAGGCGTTCACAAACGCAAATCTCGATATGCTGAATATGAAAGTGCGATTACATGGCTTAACAAGTGTCGACTTGCGCTAAAGAATCACCCTATTGAAGGACAACCTCGTTCTCCTTTAGCCGCTTATCAGAAAGAAAATGCAATTAAATTATTTCTCTTTGATGTAGGCCTATTGAACCATATGCTCGGCACGGGTTACCGTGAAATCAAACAGCAAGGCTATGAATACAAGGGATATGTTGCAGAAAACTATGTTCAACAGGAAATCGCCGCACTAGGTATTGAACCAAGCTTCTCTTGGGGAGACGCAAGGGCTGAGATAGAGTTCATCATCGCTGATGACCTAGGCCGTATTGTGCCTGTAGAAGTAAAGAGCGGTAAGCGAACCCGAGCAAAATCATTGCAGTCTTACATCGAAAAATGCAAGCCCCACAAGACGATCAAACTTACAGGCACTCAAGGCTCTCCAGCAACAGAGAAAGAGCACATAGTGATGCCACTTTACTACACTGAATACTTACTTGATCACCTAAGAAATCTAGATAAAAGCTAAGTGAGTAAAAACATACTCATTAATACTGAAGAATCCATGATATGAGCAATATTTGGCTCATATCATTTGAACAAAGTGTTCAAACCTTTTGGTCTAAGAGTTGGTCTGATACAGTCCTCATCTAGTATGCTAAACTCATTGCTCGACAGTAATAAATCACCTGTTGATGAATAACCATTACATGTAGTTTTAAGATTATTTTGCTATGATTAACGCTGGTTTTAATAGCAAAAAGTTATACTTGGACGGGGGTTCAGTTCCTTTTGCAGTAGGAAATTGATGTAACATTTGATGCTACACCAAATTGGTAACACCACGCTAATTAACTGAATTTAAATACATTGAGACTTTGGTTCAACTCCCGCCAGCTCCACCAAACGTTTGGAAAGCGCCAACTCGAAAGGGTTGGCGCTTTTTTGTTGTGCCTATATTTTCAAAAGCAAGCCATTTGACTCAATGACTTTTGCTCATGATCTATCTTATGAATTAAACCAAAAATCGAGATCATCAACGTCATCAGCTAACTCAACTCCGGCTCTGCTAAAGCCAGTTGTATCAGCTGGCGTACCTTTGGGAGATATCGATAGCTCCAAGTCCAGCCCCTCGAGCACCCTAAGCAAAGTCGATAACTTTAAGTCGCTCCCCGCTTCAATGCGCTGGTACTGTTGCTGCTTCATGCCGATTCGCATGTACATATCTTTTTGCTCGATACCTAGCTTTTTACGTTGCTCAATGAGCAACGCTGCAATTTCATCAACATTCTTCACTGCACACCTCAAACAACTCTATCGTTGTAGCAATCACAATAAACAACATATTAGTTGTAAAAAAAAACCTATAACAACTTTAAGGTTGTACGTAGTCCCGCGAACAACTTTAGGGTTGTATTGTTGAGTTAGATACGCGCGTTAGATTCTGAGGAAATATGCTCTATTTAGGTGAAGAATTGGGGTAACCCTAACGAATGGGTACACCGAAAGGTACATCGATAAAAATCAAATCAATATAATTAGCATAAAAACAATAAGTTAATAAGCAAAATTAACTTACACCATAGATTAGCTGTTGGCTTAAGCCGCCACTCATGCGTTATTTTGACTGGTTCCAATTGGAACCACGCTTGGCTCTTTTCCCCTCAGGTTTGCCAATGTCAAATTTAAAATAGTTAATGAGTACATAAGCTTACATTATGCTTATCAAAAAGCCATTATTGCGTAAAACAACACTCATTAATTAAGCATGAATCAGATTATGAGTAATTAACTACTCGCAACCTTTAAGCGAGAGTGTCTTCATATAAACTCTTATTACTATGCTCGAGCGCATTCATACTTCTCTTTGGGTAGAAAACTACTCATTAATTGCAATATGAGTAGTTTATGCGTAAATTAATACGCATTAGTTTATTTTGGAGCAATGGTGATGGAACAACTGACCATTCAGGCATTTATCAATGAACAATGGCTCGATATCGCCATCATTTCGTTTCCTGAAAGTGACCAACACAACTACAAAGTGACCGCTGTTGACTATCTCCAGAGCTATGCCATTGACCATTTTGAAAAAGATGACCTGCACGCGGTCTCCATCAACCACCCTGTCGCTTTTTTCTTTGATGACAACGGAGAGCCAGGTTGGTTGAAGTTTCTCGACGACATCATGCCCAGTGGTGCCAGCAGGAAATACTGGGTTAAACAATTAGAAATTGAAGACCTTCCCACTGCCGAGCAAAACTACGTCTTGTTGAAGCATGGCACCATGTCTCCAGTTGGTAATCTTAGAATCAAAGACTCTCTCCCTGATCGCTTCGAGCTTGCCGATAGTCTCGTCTTCTCAGTGGAAGATGTAAAAAGCCGCGCCAGTGACTTTTTAGATTATGCTCAACAGAGAGGAGCGGCGGCTGGCGGTGCAACAGGTGCAGGAGGAGAAGCACCCAAGCTCCTTCTCCGCGCCGCTATCGAAGATGATCCAAGTAACTGGAAAATATGGATAGACCCTTATCAGGACGACAACAACAATCGGGATTTGCACTATTTAGTCAAATACCCAAGAGGCTCAAGAAGTGACATAGATTGCGATATTCTTCGCGCAGAATTTCTTTACTATCATGAACTTACAGAAATGGGGTTTGACACCATCCCCATCGAACACATGCGTTTGGAAGAAGGCGCAAACTACCCTTCATTGTGGCTTCCTCGTTTTGACATTAGCTATAACTCTCAAGGGAAGGTTGAAAGATTTGGCATGGAGTCGGTCTATTCCATCTTGGGGAAAAGTGCTGGTGTTACCCTAGATCATGAAGAAACCATCAGAGTTCTCATTGATAAAATCACTCAGAGTTACATGGTGACGCATCAAGGGTATCAGTTTGATATTCAGGCATTTGTTATCGAGTGGGTCAAAAGAGACCTTCTTAATATCCTCTTTGGAAATAGCGATAACCATGGGCGTAATACATCGCTCCTCAAAGGAGATGGCTACATCAAACTTGCACCCATTTACGACTTTGCGCCGATGAAAGCAGACCCAGAAGGTATACCAAGAACAACCAAATGGAGGGCACCTTTGGAGGTTGGCGGAACCTATGATTTTGTGGGAATAGCCAACACGTTGTCAGACCTAGTGCCTAGCGAGACCTTACTCGTGGCTCTGCGCGATACAGCAAGCCAATGTACTGATCTCAAGGAAAGACTGGCAGCAAAGGGGGTACCACAAAGTATTCTCGAACTACCAGGCATAGGGTTCAACCATATATCAGACAAACTGACTAAGTGGGGTCTTCTGTGAGCACAAAAAAATCGACACTCAACGAGTCAGCTAAAGCAACCGTTGCTCGCCTTAAAGCTAACCGTATACAGCCTTCTCAAGCACAATTTGATGATAGAGATGTAATGGGAAACGGTGCTTCAAACTCCCCAAAAATCCAAAGGGTTTCAAAGAACAAAACATCTGTTGATGCCGCTGAACGCAAAAATGTCGCCAACAAAATAATCAAGCAATTATTGTTCGGCGAGTTAACTCAAGGGCAAGCCTTGAAAGCCCTTCGGATCAATGTACTTGGACTGAAACAGGATGTGTACGCAAAACTGGTGGATATTTCTCGAAAAACGCTTTCAGACATCGAGAATGACCGAGGCAGTTACAAAACGGACATATTGAACAAGGCATTTAAGCCTTTCGGCTTGAAAGTGGGTTTGCTCCCATCCTCAACCAATGCCTTGAGATCGTTATTACAGAGTGATGGAGCGACGGATTAAAATAGGTCTAGGGCCCTGCGTTAGACTAAGTTGTCATAACAGACCTAGGTGTCCCGTCCTGAATCTCGCTACTTTTGGTTATTGCCTCACACTTATCGTTAAGAAATATCCGCACTAAGGGATACAGCATTGCATATCCCCTCCAAGGGATATAGCTTTAGATATAACGTAGAGGGGATAATCTAAAGAATATCTCTTTAAAAGGATATTTGAGTAAAGGGGGCGGTTGCCATGATTTATAGCCCGCAACAATTAGCAAACCACTTAAAACTGCTTCGCACTAAGCATAAGCTCACCCAAGCAGAGCTTGCTCAGCGTGTTGGATTGAAACAAGCGACGCTGTCCAACTTTGAGAATAACCCCGACACCACCCAACTGAAAACCGTGTTTAAAATCATCCAAGCACTTGGCGTGAGAATGGACATACTCTCGGAAGAACAAACTCCCTCAGCAAAAGCCGATCAAGAGGTGTGGTAATGGAAACTTTGGTGGCCTATATGAATGAGGAACGAATCGGTGAATTCATCAAGCTCGCCAACGGCGCACATGAATTCCAATACGATGCACGATGGATTGAAAGCCCAATAGGCAGGCCACTGTCACTTTCCTTACCGCTTCAATATAAAAAGCACGCATCCAGCAACGTCATCAACTTTTTCGATAACTTGCTACCCGACCTCAGTGAGGTTCGAGATCGTATCGTAGCAAGGTACCAAGCAGAATCACGTCAAGCGTTCGAGCTATTGAAACAGGTAGGTAAAGACAGCGTTGGTGCCATTGCGCTCTACGAGCCCAGTGAAGACAGTCCATCATTCAAGCAACTCGATTATGACATTCTCACCGATGAGCGTTTGGAAAAAGTCCTCAGTGCCTACAAAACCAACATTCCTTTAGGCATGCTCAATGATGAAGTTGATTTCCGTATATCTGTCGCTGGCACGCAAGAAAAAACGCGCTTCTAAAAGTCGGAAACCCAATCTGGTTTTTGGCCATTCGACTTATCAATAAAGTGGCTTCTGTGCTGGTTCAGAGCAAGAGTCCCATCAAGATCTACAATCACAGTTTGTGATAACATATTTACTCACTTAATCTATTGATATGACGATGGGCTTCCAATAAATCATTTCTCATTCGTTTAAATTCATCAAAGTTATATTCAAATGATTCTGTTTTCCCATGTAGTAGCATTCTGCCATCTTCGGTTAATTCAGCCTTCTGATTAGCTAATTTATTTCTCTCTATCTGGACTTGATGCACTAAAGACTGTTCTTTGAGTATTTCATTACCAAGTTCCCCAGTTACACTTTTCAAGGCTTTGTTGCTTAATTCGGTTGGAAGACATGGCAGCCTAAAGTTGTTCGGTTCTTAAGCAATATACTGAGTTTCAGGCATACCCAGTCCTGTAAGCTTGTTCAGCGCTTTGATCATAGCGTAAGTCTCGCCAACCTGAGCA
>NZ_FUXU01000150.1 GCF_900167155.1 Enterovibrio nigricans DSM 22720
AATCTCTTTCCGACTCTCATGCCTTTTGGCAACAGCGTATAAACCACTTCCGCTGCTTCATCACATGACGCACCTTGAACGGATTCACTTATGTTCATCATACTGACTACCTAGCACTCACCCGATTTATGTGGTTATCAGGAGGACCGTCCTCTCACGATTTCAATCCCGATTGGCAAATGCCAACCTTCGTTACATTGTCAGAGCCGCTACTTTATTCAGGCTCCTAGGTTCATCTGGTGATACAGATGGTTCACTCGTTGAGCGGTGAACAGCGCTTCATACGACTTCACGTCGCACGCCCCACAATGAGCCAAACCAGATGGTACCAAGCAGTATGTTAGTACTGAAGGTCGCAAACTGAGGCGGTGGTACTTTCATGCCAAGTTTTCTGGCTAGCCGATAAATGATGGGGTTGATTGATGAGGCTAAAAATCCGTTCTTTATAAGCACTTTGTGTGCTTTATCTAGGTGTTGCTCAAAGCTCATTTACTATCACTACTTATAACGTGTTGCGCCCACTATAACGCAACAGACTTCCGATAAAATCGGCTTCTTTGTATTTGGTGACGATGCTCTCGAAGATAGGGTATTTTGTACGGAAAGACGAGGCTGCTCCTTGATTTGTGCGCTTTTTCAATGCGCTGTAATTGATCAGTGAATCAAATTGGCTAGGCTATAGCGAACAGCCTCTTAATGCGCATATCAATGAAAATAGACTATAAAAAGCGACTGACTCCTGTTATTCGATACCTTGAAAAACACTTCAATGAGCCCCTGAACCTCAATGAGGTTGCCTCTCTGGCGAATTTGTCTCCTTATCATTTCCACCGCATTTTCAAAGCGGTACAGGGAGAGACGTTGGGAGATTTTATTCGCCGTTTGAGATTGGAAAAGGCGGCACATGACCTCTTCATTCGGAAAGAGCCCGTACTAAACATTGCGCTTGAGTATGGGTTTTCGTCATCCCAGAGTTTGGCGAAGGCATTCAGTCAACACTTTGGTGTGACGCCCACAGGCTTTAGAGAGGCAGAAACGTATGAAGCGTTTTCGTTACTGACGCGAAACAGCAAGATTGGACACTCGTTGCGCAAGAACGGAAACGTAACGCTTTCCGATGATCTATATACTGGCTCCAACACATCAATAAGGAGTTCACAAATGGAAACGCAACACTTTAATGCCTCAAAATTAGCTTACGTTCGTGTCGTTGGACCTTACGGACAAGGTTACGAAGAACCGTGTGGTCGGCTCTATCAGTGGGCTGGTGCAAAAGGCTTTGCTGCCAACACTTGTATCTTTATTTACCATGACAATCCCGAGATCACGCCAGATGATAAGTGCCGTACCGATATCTGCCTGATGGTTGGAAATGAGACAGAAGTGCCCACAGGTATTGAGTTGCAAGACTTCCCTGGTGGTACGTACTGCACGATAAGACGCACCATTTCAGATAGTTCCGAGTATGCGCCAGCGTGGGATGAGCTAATGAGCGGTGTGATCGAAGCCGGTCTGGAGTCAGAAAATAGGCCTTGTTTTGAGCTTTACCATAGCGTCAGCAAAGACCCATGCATAGCAGATGTAACTTTCTGCACCGCTGTTAAATAACGCTTGATCGTGAATGGTGCTCGGTAATCCGAGCACCTATTCCACCTTATTCGTTCTTGTGTTTTGCCTCGTAGAGTGCATTGCGTTTCAAAGCGGGAAAGCGCAGGGTACAGATGACTGAAACCAGTGAAGCAACAACCAGGGTACCACCCAGGTACTGAAATTCCCCCGCGATACCAAGAGCTGCACCAAGCATCAAATAGTACATCAAACCGAACAGGGCTCCAGCTGAGCCTGCCACGTCGCGATAATTTGCTAATGCACGTCCCAACACGTTTGGAATAGCGATACCATTTGCCATGACGACCAACATCATCGGTGCAAGAAGCCAAATGCTGTCGGAAAGCACACAGACACCTACGCTTCCTATCAACATTAATCCGCATGCGACGGCGACAATACGATCGAGATTTTGATGTCGTTGCACCAATGACTTGTTAAGTAGGCCACCTAAAAATGAACCTGCAGCTAACGCAAATCCGCTGTAGCTGAATTCAATAGAAGAGTATCCCATACGTTCAAACGAAAACGGTGCAATGGCATAGAAGCCAAAAAGCAGTAAATTGAACATGGCAATGAGAATCGCATTGCGCCAGATACTGGCATCTTTCGCCATTCGGATTGCCAACCCGAACAGTGGGATACGTTGTGTGTTATTAGGCTTCGTTTCGGGCAGTTTTATAAAGGTCGAGGCCAACAATATGCCAGCACTGATCATTAGTGCGAGGAACACACCAAGGTAGCCCCATTGTGTGGTTAGTACGCCTCCCGCAAGCAAGCCAATAACTGGGCTGATGGCGACTGCCATGCCCATGATTGAAAAAACCTTGGCGAGAGCAGGCCCTTCAAATGCATCTCTCAGGATAGTTTGACCAATTACCGATCCTACTGCGGCACCAAATGCCGCGATTACGCGAGCCAGCAGTACGACCGAGAAGTCGTTGGCGACACTAGCGAGTGCACAACCCACGCAATAAGTTAGCAACCCCCCAAGCATTGCCTTTCGCCTTCCTATTACGTCACAAAGTCGCCCCCACACAAAAACGCCTAAGGCAAAAGCAGTAAAGTAAACCGACAGGGTTAAAGATGCGGTATCAGACGAGATTTCAAAGGTATTCGCGAGATCTGGCAACGCGGGGCTATAAATGGTTTCAGCAACTTGAGGAAACATCATCAACGTACTGAGTAGCCACAATGGGGGTGTTTTCATATCAACTCCAAAAACAAAAACCGTGAACGTTGCGCAGTCTACGGTGTAATATGGCAGGGTTAATATCGATATCAGAACCTAAAACATTAAGATAAGGACAAATGGCAGTTATCAGCGGAAATACACCGTTTAATGCAGATGCGCTCGACAACCTGGTGATCGGTGTGGCGACACAAATAGGCAAGCATGACTCGGGCATGCATAAGCACAGAAAACACCAACTCTTGTTCGCCTCGTCAGGGTGTATGAGCATTAACCTTGATGGGGTGTGGTGTGTGCTTCCGCCATCACGTGCGGTATGGATCCCTGCAGGTGTTGAGCACTGTGCGGTGATGAGAAATGTCGTTGACTATCGGTCTTTGTATTTCGATGTTGATGTTTCTCCATTGTTTCCACTGGAGATCAAAATCCAATCTGTTAGTGGGTTGCTGAAAGAGTTGATAGAACGTATGGCGCACTGGGAGTGGAACAAGCCAGTCGAAGAGCAGGTCAATACTTTCGCGCTATTCTGCGAAGAGTTGGTACTGTGCGAAGAGGAGTTTTTCTCGTTGCGGCTCCCGACAGATCGTCGAGTCCAACGCTGGTTAGGCCTTGTCATGGATGGAGAGCTTATTCCCGAGAATCTCGCTGATATGGCGGAGAATATAGGTGCCAGTGCTAAAACCATCAGCCGGATTTTTATCCGTGAAACTGGGATGCCTTATCAGTCATGGCGGCAGCAGTGGAGGCTTCAAACTTCTATCGAAAGATTGTCTAAAGGTGTAAGCGTGTCGGACATTGCCAGTGAGTTGGAGTTCTCCAGCGATAGTGCATTTATCAGTTACTTCAGGAAGATGACAGGCCATACACCTGGTCGATACTTGTAGGTCTGTTCAAAATTTACAGTGTAATTCAGGACAATTGGCCTATATTCATTGTAATGATAATCATTCTCATCTATGTTTGTATTTAACACACATTGAGAAAGGGAGGGCGTTATCTTGGATTGGGGAGCGAACGGCAAGGCAACTGCGCGAGAAATTAATCGACAGCAGAAAGTACAAGTTGAAATCAGTGTGGAAACCTTGGAAGCCCTTTTCCTTGAAGGGAAGCTATGTGCTGCAAAGCTGAACTGTTTAAACATGGAGTCAAAACAGGCGGTACAAAGTTTGTGTTTGAAGGCGTGTGTTCAGCGCTTCTGTCAACCGGATGATGTACCCGTAAAGGTAAGCGTTTCCAATCACATAGCAAAGAGTAAAAGAATTATTTATTAAATTAACATCCTATCCTTGTGAAAATACACATTCACCCCAATATATAAATAGTTTTATTGTTTGTTTTATGAAAACGGCGACTTTTTATTGTTGAGTTTACGATTGTTGAAATTATTCATGTAATCATTCACTTAACTTTTCATCGTAAATATTTAATAAAAACACCCTTGAAAATTTTTGTATTAAACCCCAAATATGATGAAGAGGTTATGACGAAAATCGTATGACCTTGTTTGAGTTAAACCCTATGTCTGAATCTTTAATAGCCTGAATAGGTATTCTAATTCAGATCTCAAATTATCGCTTCTTTGGAGGATACATGAGGCTTTGTTGCTTAAATCGATGGAACTAAATCTAGAAGCTACGATCTGATCGGCTACACCCATCAATCGTCGTAGTCTCATGTCTAAACCTCGTTACAAAACAACTAACTGGAAGCAGTACAACAAAGCCTTAATCAACCGTGGTTCTCTGACCTTTTGGATTGATGAGGAAACGATAGCTGAGTGGAAACAAAACAAACAAGGCAAGCGTGGTAGACCTCGCCGATTCAGCGACTTAGCCATTACTACCGCACTGATGGTGAAACGCATTTTCTCTATGCCATTGAGAGCGCTACAAGGTTTTCTAGACTCTGTTTTTAAGCTGGCTAACATCCCGCTTGTTT
>NZ_FUXU01000151.1 GCF_900167155.1 Enterovibrio nigricans DSM 22720
ATCGTAGCTTCTAGATTTAGTTCCATCGATTTAAGCAACAAAGCCATCTGACAGACACGCCGTTGGAATTGAATTTGGTAATGCCCAGCAACATATTATTTAGCAGCGAAGACAACGCAAAGTTAAACCTATTGTTGACGCACTCCCGTGTTGCACCTGGCGCTGGGTCGATGATCTTGCGTGTTAACGGAGAGTACGCCAATAGCCTGCCGTTACGTTCAAGTTATTGGCGTGATACGCAGCTTTATCGTTTAAACATTCCAATGAGAGATTTTAATCCCGGTATCAATAAAGTATCGGTAGAAATCTACGGCCCCGTTGATATCCGAAATCAGCAGCGACGCTTTGCCGTCTACATGTCAGAGAAATCCAACCTTAAATTGAGCTCTTGGGTGAAATTTATCCCTACTGAAGGTCACCATGTTTCACCACAAGATTTTTTCGCAATCTCAGACGATTGTGGGAAGAAAGCACAATTAACCGTGTCCCCGAATGACCCTGTACAGCTTAAGAATTTGTGGCGATTAATTAGCCATGTTTCTCACCACACCAAAAAGGCGATGCCAGGATTGTTAGTCACGACTAAACGAGAGCAAAGTCGACCTTTCCATGTGATTTTCGGTGACGATGTGCCTTCGACACCTTTCTTCAATGAGACAAAACAAGACTCTCAATGGGACACGTTGAAACAACGACTTTTTGAATTCGTGGCGCACAATGAAAGCGAGCATGAAGATAGCGAGTCTTATTTCATACCAACCAATGATAATGATATTGCGTACGTGAAGCATACGAACGATGAGGGGTGGTATCGAATTCATATGCTGCCAACAACGCAAGACGAATTCGCAAGCTTCCTGCGGAATGAAAATATTATGCCACCTGCGGGGGCATTGAGTGAGCGTGAGTTTTCCAGCAGTACTTCACAATATATAAAAGCCGCATTTATTGGTTATCCCGCAGGGCTGGCAGTGGTCTCTTTGCTGATTATTTGGTGGATGTCTGCGTTTGTGACGCGTGCTTTGGAGGCCCGCCGATGAAATACCTTCCGATATTTACCACGGCGTTATTCACCATGACGACATTTTCCGCCGAAGCTGCGAGGCAATGTGAGCGCAACGACGGAATGTGGGAATCCTATAAGAGAAGTTTTATCACATTGGCTGGCCGAGTTGTTGATACCGCAAACAATCATATTTCCCACAGTGAGGGACAGGGATATGGCATGTTGATGGCGGCGCACTATGACGACAAAGCGACATTTGACAAACTTTGGCGTTGGACTCAGCGTCATTTGCAACGCGATGTAGACCCTCTTTTTTCTTGGAAATGGCAACCAAACAAACCGCACGTGCCAGATGTTAATAATGCCAGTGATGGTGATGTACTGATTGCGTGGGCACTCATGCGAGCTGACGAGAAGTGGCCTGAACAGGACTATGAACGCAGTGCAAGAAATATAGCAAGATCTTTAAAAAACTCACATATTCAGAAGATTGGCGGAGAGACGGTGCTATTGCCTGGATCGCATGGCTTCAGCTTTGATCATCGCACGGTAGTGAATCCTGGCTACTGGGTTTATCCGGCGTTGGCGTCCTTCGCAAAGTTCGACAAGACATGGCGTGTCTTGTCTGAAAGCGGACTGTCCATACTGAGCAAAAACCTATATGGCGAAGAGAGATTGACACCTGACTGGCTTGAGTATTCAGACAAAGGCTGGCAACCCGCGGATACGTTTCCTTCGCAATTCAGTTATTCAAACTACAGAATTCCACTTTACATGATCTGGGGTAACAGAACGCACCCTTTGAATCGGAACTTCGCTAACTGGATAGGCGGGGATAACCGTGCATGGGTTGATGTTGTCTCTGGTAAAAAAGCGAGTTACCCGCCGCCGGATGGTGCAAAAGCCATTGCACAATTGGTGGAAATTGATAATGGAACACGGTCGCTTGAACAAGGGATTTCTTTTCTGCCACAAGGAAAAGACTATTACTCAGACAGCTTAGTGCTTCTTTCGCACATGGCTTACAAAGACAGGGTGTGCCAATGAAAACCAAGACACTACTAATCTTATTCACGGTATTTAACGCAAATGCGCAAGATCATCATGAAGTAAACCTGTTTGATGAGCGCATTGTGGTTGAAGTAAAGACTGAAACTGCCACTTCATTCGATGAAACACCGCTTTGGAAAACGTTGGAAAATGACGGTTGGAAAGCGGCGAAGCAGGCGATTCAGGGTAACCAGGTTTCTGCTGCATTGACAGAAGAGATTGATTATCAAAAAAGCGTGGAAACGTTGAAAAAAGCCATGAAGAAGAAACGTTATAGCGACGCTGAAGCATTATTAGCAGCAAATGAAAGCTGGGTAAATTGCGATCGTATCGAGTGGGTGTGGTTGGATTTACAACAAGAAGTTGTGTCAGGTTATGGCGAGAATGCACAAACCAAATATCAGTACGTATTGGACAATTGTGAGGGACATGAACAGAGCACCGCAATCAAATTGTTCGGATGGGCAGGCGCAAATGCAGGCGATGATATTGTGGCGCGCTATCGAAAGTCTCCCGGTTTCGATGTGAAAGTGGCTGAAAAAATGGAACATGACATCATGCTCTCTACACTGTCACATTCCGCGCTAACTGAAAGAGAGCTTGTCCGCTTATCGTCAAATATTAAAGCGAGAAGGGATGGTCAGGCAGCTGAAACCTTGGGTTGGAAATACTTGAAGCTCAATGATGCAGACTCGGCACTAAATTGGTTTGAAAACGCAATTCGCTGGTCTGGGCCAACGCAAAATCGTGTTGAGGGGAAATTGCAGAGTCTGCAGCATCTTGGTGAGTTGGAATCGCTTCATCAAGAGCACCAAACGTGGCTTGAAAAATATCCCAAACTCGCTGAACTGGAGTTTGGTTCAGAAACGGACGGCCAAATCCAATGTGAATCGACTGCCCGTGAATGTTTAATGTCACTTTCACAGAAAAACGCGCTGAGTGCTGGAGAATACGCCCTTCAAGGATGGAAGTACTACGAAATTGGTCGTGCTATGTCCGCATCCTTGTCCTTTGAGCAAGCGCTGGAAATGATGGAGCCAAGTGATTCAGAACGGGATTTAACACAATATGGGTATGTTTTATCGTTACAGCAAATGGGGTTTTCAGACAAAGCCCAAGCTCTGGCGATGAGCATTAATGACTCTGACAAGCGGGTTGAGATTGATAGACAACTTGCCATGAAGCGTGCGTTTATGGCCTTCAACACGAAACAGTATGTTGCGGCGCTAACGCATATTCAACAATATGAAATGGCCTATGGAAGAGATGTGAAACTCATCGAAATCAAAGCGTGGGCACTCTACAACAGTCAGAAAAAATCAGAGGCGTTGAAAGAGTATACGAAGTTGACGGAAGCATTCCCGCACAATGAGGATTACCAGAAATCGTATATGATTATTCGATGCGGTTTCGCAAAGAAAGACCCTAAGTGTAAAAAATACAATTCTTGATTGATGTCATCTTGGCATAGCCAGTGTTGACGACCGTGAACACTGGCAAAAACCGCTGTTTTCCAATGAACCAACTGATACACTCTGCAAATAAATACAATTGAGTGTAAGCCCTGCGGGTTGTGGGGTTCAGGAAAATCATGGCAGAAAAACTTACCAAAAAAATTCCTACAAATATCATTACGGGTTTTCTCGGTGTTGGTAAAACGACCGCGATTCTCTCTCTGTTAAAACAAAAACCAGAAAACGAAAACTGGGCTGTGCTCGTCAATGAATTCGGAGAAGTGGGTGTTGATGGCGCATTTCTCAGCGAACAAGGGGCACTGGTAAAAGAAGTGCCTGGCGGATGCATGTGCTGTGTTGCTGGTCTTCCAATGGCTATAGGCATCAACGCGTTATTGGCACAAAACCCAGATCGCCTCTTGATTGAGCCAACAGGGCTTGGGCATCCTAAAGATATCATCGGGAAATTGCTTTCTGAGCATTACGAAAATTATATCGCGTTGAATGCGACCATTACCCTCGTAGACCCACGCAATTTCTCCGATCTTCGGTACACAGAGAACCAAAATTTCCAAGACCAATTGGCTCTTGCTGATGTCGTCGTTGCGAACAAAACCGATCTTTGTTCTCCTGACGATATTGCGGCATTCGATAACTATGTTTCTGAATCCGCCATTGCCAAACTGGCGTCGGGATCTGTTGAACAGGGCGAATTAAAGCCAGAATGGCTTGCGTTGCCACGTATTGATAGAGACGCACAGTTTGGCCACCACCATTCTCACGATGATGATGAAATGTCGAGTAGACGACACCTGTTACCAAGTGTCGTCCCTCTAAGAACCCAGCGTGCAACTTTCACCGCACTAGGCTCAAGCCTTCACGAAGGCACCGATTGGCACCCAGCAACTTATAAAGCAGCGAGAGCAGGCTCATGCCAAGAGTTACGGCATTGCTTCTTTGATTTTCTCTTAGCCAAGTATTCTTGGTATTGAGGATCAAAAGGCGTAGCGGCACTCCTGATTTTTACATGTCTCTCTATTGGCACCTTAGCTATTTGAAACAGATTGAACTGACAATCCATATCCATGATCTTCTGCCAACCGTGAAATTGCCATTGACCTTG
>NZ_FUXU01000104.1 GCF_900167155.1 Enterovibrio nigricans DSM 22720
GAAACTCAGTATATTGCTTAAGAACCGAACAACTTTAGGCTGCCATGTCTTCCAACCGAATTAAGCAACAAAGCCTGGAAGAATTGGTGAGGTCTCGATTTAAACATTCTAAGGAATATTATGAATATCCAGCAAGTTTTTGAAGAGTTAGAAAAAGCGAGTGACTTCGAACTATTTCGGATCAAATCAGCCATAGAGAAAGTTTTAGAAGATCCTGATAGAGCAAAGGCTTTAAAAGCCAAAATGACGGTAGGTATGGCGGTGGAATATTTTTGTACTGAACGAAATAATTCTGTGCTTTGTACCATATTGAAAGTCGGCAGGACTCGGGTGGAGATCCGTGAGAAAGAAACAGGTAAAGGTTGGTCATTGCCCTTTTACTTTTTGAACCTTGATCACATTGATACTGAGTTAATATCAAATAAAGCTGTAGGGCTGTCGAAGGCTGAGCTGTCTATCGGTCAAACGGTGGGCTTTATCAGTAGTCGAGACAACCAAGAGTATATTGGACAAGTTTCCAAACTAAACCCCAAGAGAGCTGTTGTATTAGTTGCTAATACGGCTTGGACAGTACCGTATTCAATGCTATTCCCAGTGCTAGACTCAGAAGCGGGTCTGGTGAAACAAACATTGATACTTGCAGGTAATGTCGTGGAATAGTGTTCACTTTTTTATGGTATTCAAATTAAATGGAGGTAATCAATGAATGTGAACAAAGAATGGTTAGGAGGTGAAAGCCAAAGGCTTTCATAAATCAAATAAAACATTTTCCTTTAAAGGTAGTATGCCTTGATCTTTAAGCCTCCTGACTTGAGTGGGATAGAGCCTTTTGGATTGCAAATGAAAGTGGTGCAGCCAGCAATGATCTTTTCTACTGGATCGTGTTGATGACCTGCAATCCAGTATCGTGCTTTAGAGATCAGTTCGTCGCTCAAACCAGCTTGGTAGTACGGAGCATAATCGTTGTTGGCATTTTTCTCGACAGCAAAAGCTTCTTTTGATGGAAGATGATGAGATATCGCTATATCAACTTTCCTTGGAAAGTTGTTAATGAATGCCTTGTGTTGCTCTTCAATCATTTGATTGCTGATGTACTTTGTATCATTCATCAGCTCTGAGTACGCATCTATCAGAGCAGGTGAGTATGTGTGGATAGGAAACCAAAGAGTGCCGCCATAGATGGTGCGTCCGTCTAAATCGATTGATTCATTATCCAGAAAAAACAAGTTCGCAGTGGTGTCACTGTGCACTTTTAGCTTTGCTATTGGGGAGTACCTGCTGTCAGGGGAGCTTATTGAGTCTTGTTTGTGCAGATAGCCAGAACGGTAAGATTTACTTTTACTACCGTACCACTCGTGGTTCCCTGCAATGAGGATAACGGCTTTGAAGTAAGAGCAAAGAACATTTTTTACATACGCAATGCCATTGAGCGCATTGGCGGTGTCACCCGCAATAATCAAAACAGCGTCATTATCGAAGTTATGCCAAAAGCTCCGATGGATACCGTGTAAATCCAAGTGCAAATCAGATACTGCGTAAAATTTCAATTTATCCACCTAATAAGGGGTTGTAGAAGCCAAAGCCTCGGTTTCGAATAGTATATCTTGAGAAGATGCAGAATGGGCAAGCAGTTCATCTTGGGATAGCAAAACCTGCCACTTTTGCCTTTCTTCATTAGCTATGTGAATGCTAGTTAACTTGAGCCGTACTGTCTTCAGGAAGATAGGTACAGGCATGAAAGCACAGATGAACATCACAGGGGGGGTGATTAAAGCTAGCAAAATTACTCAATTTTAATTAATCTGATCTCAGGATTGTTAGATTTTGAGATGAAATTTATGTCAGGTAAGTATTTATCACCACCAGAGTGTCCGTTTAATACAATTGGTGACGTTTTGTTTGAGATTGGTAATCAAGGGCTTGATCCTAACGACTATACAGATTTCATCAATCCGCTATCTGATGATTACCATTCATTTAATGAGTTTAGGCGTAGGGTAAAGTCTGGCTTAGAAGTCAAATATTGTTGGTGGCTAACTCGTTTGTCTCGAGATAGTACCTTGATAGAGCTAACGCCATTAGAAGATAAGCCATTGCCTCCAGGCTTACCTGAGCAAGTGATTCAAGCACTATTAAACTCTCCTGACTATATACAGCATTGCAGATTCAATAACTTGTACGAGTTTGGTCGCGTGTTATCACAGATTGATCGACATACCACGCATAGTGCAATGCTGGGCATCCTAGAGCAAATTGGTGAGCGGGCGCATTTTGAGCATTTAGCGAATAACCTAGTGGATGATGAGGCGATATCGAGTAGTCAATTAGAGGGCGCTGCTACGACGACAATCCTTGCGAAAGAAATGATTAGAAAAAAAAGGAAGCCTCGTACTGACGATGAACGAATGATTTTTGGAAATTTTGACTTAATGCAAATAGCTTGGGAGCTTAGGGATGAGTCGTTTAGCATTGAGTTAATCAGAAATTTACACAAGGCAGGAACGAAAACGCTAGAGCAAGAAAAATATACCTCAGGATTATTTAGAACGACGGATGATGTTGCAGTTGTTGATGCTGAAGGGGAGGTTGTTCATCAACCGCCTAAACATGATGACATTGAAAGATTACTCACTCGGGTCGTGAATTGGCTAAATGTTAATGGCAACGGTGTTCATCCTGTTATTCAAGCTATTACTCTTCATTTTGTCATCGGTTACATTCACCCGTTTCGAGATGGTAACGGGAGAGTCGCTAGGGCTTTGTTTTACTGGTATATGTTCAAATCTGGTTATACAGGCTTCCGTTATATTGCGATATCAGCATTACTTAAAAAAGCCCCAATTCAATATGGTGTGAGTTATCTAGACACGGAGCACGATAACTTAGACCTCACGTACTTCATTAAATATCAGCTAAAAGTTATCAGTCGTGCTATTGATGAGTTTATTTCCGTCTATGAACGAGCGGCATATCGAATGCAGGAGTTAGAAGAGCGATATTCTGGCTTAGAAGATATTGAGAGAAAGATTATAGGGTTTGTTTCTGGTGAGCCTCGCTATCGTAAAAAGCCAACAGTAACAGCGAGAGAAGTCGAGAATTTGCTAGGTATTAGCTATAACAGTGCGAAGCAAAAACTTGATGATATGGCTACAGCAGGAATACTAAAAGCTGAGAAAATTGGTAAATCCACAGAATATTCCTTAGCGTGAAAATTGAAATTAGATTAGGGCATCATGTTCGTTAGCTGTAAGGATCTAGCTAATGAGATTGAAAAGATAGCAGTGAAAATGTCCTTTCGAGTTCTGGGCTTGAGAATCAAAAACTAAGAATAGTATTTGGCTGTGTTCATTTTTTCGGTTTGTTCAGATCTGTCCAGTCTGGCTGGAACAGATCACTGTGATTCATAGCTACTGAACTGGCAGCTAACTATTATCAAGTAGAGAGCACAAAGAGCAGGCACTCTTTGTGCTTTCTATAACCTACAATTACAGCTCAATTTCAGTAACGAGTGGTGCTTGCACAAGGAAGTGCTCACACCGATCTATAACTACCTTACGGTATCTTTCTAGATAAGCTAACTGTGAATCTGAGTTTGGAGCAAGGAGAGATATCGCCTCATCAATATGGCTTATAATGCCATTCGCTATTTTGATCATACTCTGCTGAAGCAGCTTCGGTGAAATATCACAATCGTCTGCAAACTCAATAAGTTGGTAAGCATTGATTGAATCTGAGTCAAACTCGTCTCCAATTGCCATTGCTAGATCTTGCTCAAATTCAGGATACATTCGCACATTGACGAGATCGTAGAGTGGCGTTGGTGTTAAGCCTGAATTTTGGACAAAGAAACTGAAGTTTTTTCCATGAGCGTCTGCGTTATAAATACACAGATTGAATAATGCCCAATTCAATACTGTGAGCTTGGCTGATAATGGATTCGTGCATAGCTCTGTTATCGAGAAGAGTCGACTGAAACTGACACCATCACGTATATGGCTTACATCTCTTTGCTTACCTAAATTTCGCTCATATTTTCTGTCTACACCTAAGTTGCAGGCTTGGCAGGCATCGATCATATGTCGTCTTTTGACACTTGTAGAGTTAAATAGCTTGCGGTCGAATCTCTCTACAATCAATGCAGGGAACTGGTCAAAATATCGTAACTCCACCTCAGCAACTTCCAGCCCAATTAGCTTTGCTAGCTTCATTGTTACAAACTCGTTTATGACGAGATGTCGTTGTTCATTTTTCTCGAATTTTACGATATGAGTTGAGCATAGTTCGCCTTCACCAAACCCTAAAGTTCCATCGATGGACAACATGTTAAGCTTAGACTGAACCCCCGCTACTGAGAGCCTAGGTCTTCCTTCCCAGATTTCCAAGTGCCAGAGTTCAGGGTCAGAAAGTTTTTTGATTAATTCACCATCACTGATTGGTTTAAAAGAAGTGTCAGTTTCATCTGAAGACACCCCCTCAGGTAGAAACATCATGGCACCTGACGTATCAGAGCCAATGCCTCCAATCTGTGCAAATACGTTTGAACGTGACACGCCCAGAAAGTCGATTAAGTAATCTAACCCTTTATTCTCAGGAAGTAAGTTCTGTAAGAATCTCCTGATATTTGTTGATGGTATATCAGTGTTAAAGGGTAGGTGTGGAGATATTGGAAATCCGTTATTCAGCCAATCTTGTGAATAGGTGAGAGAGAGAGCATCGCTTTCTTTATTTAGTGATAATTTACCGATGACTTGTTGGCTGTAGACAATATCAAGAGTGTATTGATTAGACCCAGACATCATTGTCACTCTCCTGCGATGAAGTACCTGAATCTTGCCACGGCAGTATCGATATCTTTATTCCTAGAGCAGAAATAACCTTCATAAGAGATGTCAATTTAATATCAGAGCTGCCTTGCTCAATCTTTATGTAAGTCTGCTTTGACACGCCACAAAGCAGTGCAGCATCTTGCTGGGTCACTTTACTTTGAGTTCTTTTAGCTCGCACTACTTCACCTAGTAGTGTTGGTGTGAATGCTTGGCTGAGATCTGGTGATGGTATTGCTTTTACTTTTTTAGCCATAAACCCCCACGTAATGATGCTTTTAAGTCTATCGTGGTAGACCTTTAAGTGTTTTGGATAGTGATTTATTATAAAAGTCTATCATAATTAACTTTTAATGTGTAACGGATCGAATTAATCCTAAAAGTCTATCATGGTATTCTTTTATGCATTAGTCTGAACTATATCATTAAAAGTCTATTTTAGCGTACTTTATTTTTTGTGCGAGTAATAGATAACTCAAAGTAATAGGCTTTGAGATTTATAAAGGATAATCAAACTTCGGTTTAGTCTGACTGAGTTTGTAAATGTTTATTTTTTCGGTTTGTTCATAAAAAATGAACAGAAGAATAAAATGAACGATTGATGTGCTGCTTGCTTATCTTGAAGAGACCTCGCTAGCGTATAGGTGGCTATGGCATTTAGGGCAGATTGGTGTACTAGGTAGCGTAACTTGCCACTGGCATTGACACATGATGCACTCAAATTGAGCTGAACGTTTTGGTACAGGTACTGGCTGGATAGCTTTCGTTGTTGATTGCCATGATTCGGAGCGGTGAAGGTTGAAATTCCTCTGGTTGCGATGACGATATTGGTCATTACGAAAGCTCGGAGTAGGTGGTGGTGTGTACTGAGATGCCTTTAAGGATAATCGCTCAGTCGCTTCTTGTTCCAATTGAGCATAGCGCGGATGAAATACCCACACTTTAGATTCGACATCGTTTTGAAGGTAATCTTTTAGTTTGTCCAGTTGCCGAGTCCCTGACACTTTATCGCGTGTAAATAGGTGATGTGTATCATCCAACTTGATTTCGAGCACACCGCATTGCCTGTTATGTGGTGTGAGCAATTCACTTGGAAGTGGACGGTTTGGGTGAGTGAAATAAATAACAAAGGTGAACTCACCGACTCTACCCACTACATCTACAATACATTTTTCAAATGAAGCTTCTTTATCGACGTTATCAAGTAAGATGGTAGATGACTTAGCAACCAAAAAATCTTCTTTGAAGTGCTTTCCTTTCGCTTGTTTTGTCAGAGAACTCCTGTACTCAGGAAGAACAATAGATATACCTGTTTCTATCACTTGTCTCGCCATCATGCGCACAGAAACAAAAAAAGAAAAATCACATTCTTTATCAGTTCCTTCAACCTTGCGGCTCGCATGAGCAAAGTGCCATTGCTTTTCTTCACCTTGTCTCGCAATCAGTGGTGTGTGGCAAGAAGGGCATATACAGCCGCAATTCTTCCCTCGCACAACATCAGCGACATCAACGAATGTCTGATCTTGGATTCTTAAGCCGAAAGGCACATGTTGAAGCAGCATC
This sequence comes from Enterovibrio nigricans DSM 22720, assembly GCF_900167155.1. Taxonomy (GTDB): domain Bacteria; phylum Pseudomonadota; class Gammaproteobacteria; order Enterobacterales; family Vibrionaceae; genus Enterovibrio; species Enterovibrio nigricans. The sequence continues at coordinate 6,387 of NZ_FUXU01000104.1, forward strand.
AAAACGTGAATAACTCTCAATTTAGCGACGGTATGTACTGATTTTAGGCAAGAATGCTTTATAAATATGTTAGATAGGTTATGAATTGTGCCTTTGTTTTCGTATTGTCTTTTATACAATCGATTATTAACTGCATGAAAGTGATGTAATTGTCGGGGCTAGATATGGATGAGCTTGAGCTAATTGAACAAAAGATTCATGAGCTAAAAAAAAAGCTGGCTCAACTTGAACAGCAGAAGCAGCGTCTATTGACGCAGGAAGCGATTGACAAGGAAGCTGCATGTGAAATGTCACCTCAGCAAAAACTGTCAATCTATCAGAGTTATTTTAAAGGCAATACTCAATGCTATGCGCATAAGTGGCAGAACCAACAAGGCAGAAGTGGTTATGCGATTGCTTGCGAAAACGAGTGGCATCAAGGTGTATGCGGTAAACCTAAAGTAAAGTGTTTGGAGTGCCCCAACCAAGCATTCAAGCCGTTAGGTGACGATGCTATGTATGCCCACCTTACTGGCAAAGAGGTTGTTGGTTTGTATCCTATGCTGGCGAATAACATCTGTTGGTTACTAGCGGTTGATTTTGATAAAAGTGATTGGCAAGAAGCCTCTCTTGCGTATGTCGAAGTGTGCAAACTAAAAGGCATCGATTGTTTATTAGAACGATCTCGCTCAGGTCAGGGGGCACATGTCTGGATTTTCTTTGCACAGGCGACTGACGCAAAAGTAGCTCGACAATTAGGGTTCTATTTACTTGATGAAGCCATGAAAATTCATGGTGCTTTGTCATTTGATTCCTATGACCGCCTATTCCCCAATCAAGACGTGCTACCTATCGGGGGAATTGGGAATCTGATTGCTTTACCGTTACAAAAACAAGCTCGTTTAAATGGAAACTCGGTGTTTGTTGATCACTCATTTACACCATACCCTGATCAATGGGAGGTGTTAGCGTCGACGGGACGATTATCTATTGAGAAAATAGAATTACTTCTCGAAAGCAGAGTGGGCCATCGAAATGATGGTGAAGATGGCGCATCAATCAAGCCATGGGAACGAACAGTGAACACAAGCGCTGCCATCTCAGACAAACCTAAGGCGTTAGACATCGTTCTTGCCAACCGATTGTACTTACCGATAAACCAAGTTCCGAATCCTCTAATTGCTCAGTTTAAAAAATTGGCATCCTTTTCGAATCCTAAGTTTTTCAAAGCCCAAGGGCTGCGTTTGTCGACCAACGGAATTGCGCGTTTTATATGCTTGGCGGAATTAGACAGTGGTTACTTGAGCTTGCCGAGGGGCTGTTGGGATGACTTAAAGGCTATTTGCTTAGAATTAGGGATTGCTCTCCAAGTTACGGATAATCGTTTTGCTGGTCACGCGCTAACAGACATGACATTTGTTGGCTCTTTGCGCTCAGCGCAAAGTAAAGCGATTGATGAGCTAATGCAGCATGATATTGGTGTTCTTCACGCTCCAACGGCCTTTGGTAAAACGGTAACAGCAATTGGTCTAATACAAAGACGTGGAGTCAATACTCTTGTCTTGGTGCATAACAAGCAGCTTGTTGACCAGTGGCAGGAGCGATTAAAAGCTTTCACCCAGGGTATCGATATCGGCGTATATACAGGAAGTAAGAAGAAACCAACAGGACAAGTTGATATCGCGACTTATCAAAGTTTGATAAATAGAAGCGACAATAGTGTTCATTCGTTGGTGAAAGAGTATGGCCAAATCATTGTGGATGAATGCCACCATTTATCAGCACCACAATATGAGCAGGTGTTATCTGAAGCGCATGCTAAGTACGTCGTTGGGATTAGTGCAACACTTGAAAGGCGAGATGGACATCAACCGATCATATTTATGCAAGCAGGTAGAGTAAGACATACCATAAAGTCAGACCGAAACAATCAGTTTTCTCAGGAACTAGATCGCCGAGAGCTGAACCTGGAAGTGCCATTACATTTATCTTCGAATGAACCTAAACCTCATATTTCTGAGATTTATCGTTGGTTAATGCTTCACCCTATACGTAACGCCACCATTGTCGAGGGAATTCAAAATGAGGTCTCTAATGGCAGAGTACCGATCGTGTTAACCGAGCGGAGAGAGCACGCCAATATCATTGCTGGTTTGCTTAATGATGTGGGGATCACACACCAAATATTAGTAGGTTCGATGAAGAAAAAGCAGCAAGCTGAGGTGATGTCGAAGCTAGACAGTACACAAGTCATTGTTGCTACGGGACGTTTTGTAGGAGAGGGCTTTGACCTTCCACGCTTAGATACTTTGATATTGGCGTTGCCAGTGTCTTGGAAAGGTTCGTTAATCCAATATGTAGGGCGAATACAGCGTGATTATAAAGGAAAAGAGGAGGTGAAAGTGATCGACTATATTGATGTGAAAATTCCAATGTTGCTCAGGATGTTCAACAAGCGAGAAAAAGGGTATCGAGCACTTGGTTTTTCATCAGAATCAATAGTTCAAGATCAATTGATTTAGTGTTGATTTTTACCTCGTATCTACCAACCAAGTATCGATAAATACGATATTTAAATGTAATAAGTGTCCACTTGAGTTATGAAGTTACAGTCAGCAATTAAGCGTTTACATGAATTTGATATGAAAGGTCACTATGTCTATCGTCATGGTGATTTGAGAAAACTGTTCATTGAAGATAGTGAAAGGGCTTTTAACGCAGGTCTTAAAAGGCTCCTCAATGCAGGTGTCTTAGAGCGAGTGGTTCGGGGAGTATATGTATACTGTCTATCTTCCAAAACGAAGAGTGTAGATACAATCGAATACATAGTAAAAGCACTCCGACGAGGTGAGTATAATTATATCAGTCTCGAAAGTGCTTTGTCAGAATATGGTGTGATTAGTCAGATCCCGATAGATCGACTGACCATCATGAGCACAGGGCGCAAAGGAGAATATAAAACGCCTTATGGAGTGATAGAGATTACGCACACCAAGCGCTCAGTATCCGATATTCTGAATAGTATTTACCGTTCAGAAAGACCGCTGCGTGTTGCAACACAGGATGCAGCAATCCGAGATTTGCGACGTGTCGGACGAAATTTACATTTGTTGCCAGAAAGCTACTAACGTTCATGTTGCAACTTTAGTGAGCTTGGTAAAAAGGCTCAAATTCTTGAGTAGAGGTTAATTCAATGAAAGTTACGATCAAAGTTAATGATAAAGGTGAGCACTACTTTGAAATTCCTGATGAATACCTGAAAGAACTGGAATGGAAGGATGGTGACAAAGTGATTTGGACTAAGAATAAAGACGGTAGTTTTTCTTTGACTAAGTCAGGTAATACAGAGTAGTTATCATATTGTCATTTCAATAGTTATAATTAGACCTTTTTATTTATAGTACAATAGGCGTTCGCCTTAATTTCGTATTAGCCTAAATAGAGATCGTAGATGAGAAACGATAGAGACATTATTTATTCAGAGTTGCGTAAACGAATGGAAAAGGTTGGATTTATTTTTGAAAAAGAGCAACAACCACACTTTCAAGGAAAGCGTGATAAGCCAGAATTAAAATTTGTTCACCCAATGCTTGAAGATAAATTTGAAAAGATAGGAGAAAAAAACCGAGCTAAAAAATTTTATTTGAAGCCACTTTCTGATGATGAATATTGTGAGATAGGTATAACAGTTGGTAGTACATCTCCTTTATTCAGGCTTGATAATTTTCCTGCACCAAATGCAATAGATACGTATAAAAATGAAAAGGTAAATGCTTGGGTTAACAGAGCAAATGATTCGTCATTGGATCTTTTACTAAATGCAGTGGAAAGTTATTTATCAATTTCACTTCATGAGTTGAATGAAAAATTCAATGACGAAGTAAATCGTTCTCTATCTATTAATCCTAGTGAACGCAGAAAGCGTCTTGAAAGTGCAGATAAGTATCCTAAGCAAATTATTGTTAGTACAGCCCGAATTCAAGTCCGAAGTGCGACACTCCTCCATTTAAGCAGCCAAGCACATTTCTTGGAATATGACTGCTGGTTGCTTAAAACCTAAACACTTCTTCGGCCTATAATTAATCCTCGCCATAGCAAGAGATATAACATCATCATCGACCTCTCGTATGTTTGACCCTTTCGGTACATATTGACGTAGTAGTCCATTAGCATTTTCATTTGCTCCACGCTCCCATGAGCTGTATGGATGGGCTGTTACCGCCGATGTAAAAATGACCCACTAACGTCGATTTAAAATTGACCCACCTGAGACAAAATGTCTGTTCGTTTCATGGATAAAACGGCGGACTATGATCAATCAGGAGCAACTAGTGGATATACACGTTTTACATCAACAGGGCCAAAGCATCCGCCGTATCGCAAAGACGTTGGGTGTATCTAGAAACACGGTGAGAGTTTACCTTAGGAATAAAGACAGACTTCCTGTGTACCCCGAACGTCAGTCACGCCCGTCGAAGCTAGACCCCTATTACGATTATTTACTTGGTCGCATTGAAGCAGCAAAGCCACATTGGAT
>NZ_FUXU01000152.1 GCF_900167155.1 Enterovibrio nigricans DSM 22720
ATGAGTTTCTTGCTCGCGCAGACAATTGGTTGAACCACTGGGATGCAGAAACCGGCTTCTTGCGCCCGAAAAACCACCCAAACAGTTCAAGCGCAAACAAGCCACCACTAGCATTTAACCAGCCTGTTGACGAATCGCGCGAAGATGAGTGTGTGACGGTTGCGTGGCCAAATCACCCAAGCGGTGAATCGCTAGAATGTCCGTTATTGCCATTTGACCCGTATTACGTTGATGAGTTTGCCTTCACCGAAGGGAATGCGTGGCAATGGAAGTTCCAGCCAATGCATGACTTTGCGCGTCTGAAGCAAGAAATCTACAACGCAGATGTGGCGAACAGCAAAGAAACGACACCTGAGAAAGCGTTTCGCGAAGACTTGGATGAGCTATTCACTGCGCGTTCATCAAACACGGGTGAAGAATTGCCTGACTTGACCGGATATATCGGCCAATACATGCACGGCAATGAGCCTTCGCACCACATTCCGTATCTTTACAACCTGACCGATGAGCCTTGGAAAGCGCAAGAGTACCTCGACCGCATCATGGCAGAAATGTACACCATCGAACCGACAGGTTTGATTGGTAACGAGGACGTCGGCCAGATGTCAGCGTGGTACATCATGTCGGCGATGGGCTTCTACCAAGTGTCTCCAGCTGATCCGTCTTACTCCATCGGTCGTCCATTGTTTGATCAAGTGGATATTGACGTCGACGGCGGCACATTCAAGATCATTGCTGACAACAACAGCCCACATAACAAGTACGTGAAATCCGTCACCATCAATGGCAACGAACTCTCTAAGGAACTGACCTTTGAGCACAGTGAAATCAAAGCAGGCGGCGAGTTGCGCTTCGTGATGACCGGCGACAAAAAAGAAGCCATGCAGGCAAAAATCTAATTGTTGATAGACCCGATGCCGCCACTGCGCGGCATCTTTTTCAAGGAATTCTCTATGTCTATTTCTCGTGTTTCAAAAGTGGCGTTGTCAGTTTCTTCGGCACTTTTCTTGTTTGGCTGTAACTCTAGCTCAACCGATTCAGACCCGAATACAGGTGTTATCCCTTCAGAACAGGATGTTCTGAAATACGTTGACCCGTTTATTGGTACTGGCTTTAACGGCCACACCTTCCCGGGCGCCGTCGTGCCTGAGGGCATGGTGCAACTGTCGCCAGATACCGAGCTTATGGGGTGGCACTCTTCATCCGGTTACCACTACGACAAAGACACCCTGTTTGGCTTCTCTCACACGCACCTTTCTGGCACCGGTATGGGCGGGTTGGGTGACATTCTGTTCCTTCCATTTACCGAAGATAACGCCAAATACATTGAAGACTCGGACGATTACCGCGAGGCAATCTCAGTTAAGATGGACAAAGCCTCTGAAGTTGCAGAAGCGGGCTACTACTCAGTAAACATCGCTGAGAACGGTATCAAAGCTGAACTGACTGCTTCAGAGCGCGTGGGTTTCCACCGTTATACGTACCCAGTAGGGCAGCCACAGCGTTTGAAGATCGACCTAAACTCAATCCTCAACAGCGATTGGGGCTCAACCTCTCTGCGCAATAAACTGACCGTCAGTGACGATGGTTACACCATCACAGGCGAGCGTGATGCGGCGCATTTCTCCGGCTGGGCGAAGAACCAAAAAATCTTCTTCTATGCCACCTTCGACAAGAAAATCAAAAATGTGCAACTGCTCGTGGGCGGAAAAGCGGTTGATGGTTTGAGTGCCGAGCATATTTCTGAACTGGTTTATGACAATGCAGGTGAACCTGTTAAACGTATTAAAGCCGATGTCACCGCCTACGTGGAATTTGAACAAGGTGGTTCACAAGCCCTAAATGCACAGGTCGCGATCTCGGCCGTTGATGCGGGTGGCGCGCAAAGAAACCACCAAGCAGAAGCGAGTTTGTCGTTTGATGAAGCACGCAAGCAAGCGAGTGAGAAATGGGCCAATGCCCTGAACCTCAGCATTGAAGGCGGTACGGCAGAGCAGAAAGAGATTTTCTACACTGCGCTTTACCACACCAAAATCGCACCTCAGGTGCATCAAGATGTTGATGGGCAATTCCGTGGCATGGGCAAAGGCTCTATCCGTAATGGCGAAGGCGAGTATTCCATCGCGTACGGTCAAGCCACTGAAGAGCTGCCTAACTTCTCGGTTTACTCCTTGTGGGATACGCACAAAGCTCTACACCCATTGAAAACCATCACTGAACCTACACGCGCGGTTCAGTACGCGAAGAACCTGGTTCAGAAATACACTGAAAGCGGTTTGCTGCCAAAATGGGAACACTTGGGCGATGAAACCGGCACCATGGTGGGTTACCCAGCGGTTGCTGTGATTGCAGATGCTATCACCAAATTCCCTGACGCTTTCACCCAATATGAAAAAGCGCTCGCGTTGAAAGCAGCGATTGAATCGTCAACTTACGACAATTACGCCGCACTCGCAACGGAGTGGGATGTGCCGGTATTGGACCGCACCCTGACCAAGCATATCGACTACATCGAGAAGGAAGGTTTTGCCCCTGCGATCCAGCGTGAAAACGGTGAACCGGTTAATCCGGATTACACCATCGAGTCTGTGTCATATGGCTTGGAGAACGCCTTCTATGACTGGGCTATTGCACAAATCGCAAAAGCGGCGGGTGACACCCGCGCGGAAGCAACCTACCTCGCACGCTCAAAAGGCTACACGCATTACTTCGATAACAACCCGATGGAGTACGCAGACTACGGGGTAACAGGCTTTATGCGTCCGGTCATGATGGACGGGACGTTTATGGCTCCATTCGACCCGTATGGTACGGCGCATGAAACGGGTAACTACACCGAAGGCAATGCATGGCAATGGACATGGTTTGTCCCACACGACATCGCGGGTCTCAAAGCGATCATGGGCGGCGAAAGTGCGTTCCTCACCAACTTGGAAGCCACATTCACGGCTGAAAGCCAAGGCACTGAAACGCCAGATATGTCGGGTTTGATTGGTCAGGTGGCGTTTGGCAATGAGCCATCACACCACATTCCTTACCTGTACAACTGGACTGCAGAGCCATGGAAAACGCAAGAAGTTGTTGACTATATCTTGAATGACATGTACTTCGCGGAACCGCATGGCGTGATCGGCAACGAAGACGTGGGCGCGATGTCAGCCTGGTATGTGATGTCTGCGATGGGCTTCTACCAAGTGAATGCGGCGGATCCAACTTACACCATTGGTCGTCCTTTGTTTGATGCGGTGACGATTCCGGTTGAAGGCGGAACATTCAAGATCATTGCTGAGAACAATGGCGCAGACAATCTGTACGTGAAGTCGGTAACCATCAATGGCAATGCATTAGAAGACGGTTTGTTCTTCACTCACTCAGACATCAAAGCGGGTGGTGAACTGCGTTTTGTGATGACGGGGTCGAAATCAGAGGCGATGGTGATTCAGCCTTAAAAGTACTCACACCATAACTATTACAATTATATTCACACCGTTTGCCGCTCCCCTACGAGCGGCTTTTTTATGGCGGTGGGGAGTGTTGCTGGTGGAATATAATTTGGACAAAAGTGCGTTTGAGTAACCCATCGAGATACCGTGAGTCCGATTAGTTTTCGTAAGGCATACACAATTGTGCGATGAATAATCAATTTCGGACACAGTCTTAAGTTGGTTTAGGTATTTAGCGGCTACAGACTTTCACTAACTCATCAGGTGCATATATCCCTGTAGGCGCAGAAGCTTTATATGCAATATATTGATATTTATCCTGTGGTATAACTGACTTTTTAGATAGTATTAGCACCATACTATTCTCAAAACTAAAAGTCATAGTTCATGTACATCAGTAGTTTATCAATCGTCAATTACAAGAACTTTAGGAACGTCACTTTCTCATTTGTGAAGGATTCTGTTAATACAATCATCGGAGAAAACGCAGCTGGTAAAACTAACGTGTTTCAAGCGATGAGATTGGTTTTAGACGAGTCATTACCTTCTAACGCAAAACAACTCCAGAGTGAAGATTTTCATAGAGGTCTTAGGCAGCCATTTGGAAACTGGATTGTGATAGCGATTGAGTTCAATGATCTTTGCAATTCTGAAGAAGAACAGGTTCTAGCTAACTACGTTATGAATAAAGATAGAAAACTAGAATCAACGGGAAAAGGTACGTATACATACGTATTTCGTCCTAAGTTTCATATCCGACATTCGCTTTTTGAGTTAACCAAAGACTTAAAAACAAAAGAAGAAAGAAAAGATGCGTTTGATGGATTTGCGTTAGGACAAGTTATAAATAGAGATACATATGAGGCTATCGCCTTTGTCAGAACGAACTTAGATTTTACTCAAGAAGATATCTACAAAAAACATGTTGGAGACTTTGTCGAGTTTACTGGTAAGACCCCGCTTCTCTAGACACTCAATAGCTATATAATTGAACAAACTATGAGGTGTTGCTATGAGCGGAAAACGCTATCCAGAAGAATT
>NZ_FUXU01000236.1 GCF_900167155.1 Enterovibrio nigricans DSM 22720
GTACATAATTTGACCTAAGTGACATTTAAGTTATGATCTAATAGTGTATGCCATATAGGTTATGACAAATATATAAAAACTGCCACTTTTAATCTATGATCATAGGGTATACCCATATGGCACAACAGGAACTGTTCCTGATAAAATAAAAACCGTATGCATGATTTCCATACATACGGTTTCAAGGTAAAGCCCAATTATGGCTTCGCGGAGCAGCTCAATCGCCTAGCTTGAACTTCGCCGCCCTGGTGTCTGAATCCATGGCCAGGGCTTGTTGCAAAAAATCCGTCGTGACCCAACATAGTCATATCGCCTTAGCGGATGAGTAGTCAATGACCAACAACGAATTCAAATGGAAACACTTCGCGCCTGAAATCATCCTTTGGTCGCTACGTTGGTATGGCTCAACACCCATGAGTTATGCCAACGTCAGTGATATGTTGGCGGAAAGAGGGATTTCAGTGAACCGCTCAACGATTTATCGGTGGTTTATTGAATACTCCCCCGCACTTCGTATGAAACTCCGTCGCTACCTACCTATCGGCGCTGACTCCTCTTGGCAACTTGATGAAACCTACATAAAAGTGAAGGGAAAATGGCGCTACCTGTACCGTGCCATCAATAAAAAAGGCGAAACCTTAGACTTCTACTTTTCGAAAAAACGCGATAAACATGCTGCTTATCGTTTCCTAAAGCATTGTTTGAAAAAGTACAAACACGACATGCAGCCAAAGACCCTCAATACCGACCAGCACTCTTCTTATGGTAATGCGATTACTCGACTGAAAGAAGAAGGATTACTGCGAGAAGGCGTGGCACATCGGCAAGTGAAATATCTCAATAATCGCATTGAATCTGACCATGCGCCGTTAAAAAAACTCATCACCGCGACCGGCGGTTTCAAACCGCTATCATCGAGCCTGGGCCACCATCAAGGGATTTGAATCACTGCGCATGTTAAATAAGGGGCAACTCGATTGTTGGTTACGTCAGGATGGGGGTTGTTGCAAAAAATCCGTAGTGATCCAAAATCGTCTCATTTCTCCCTGGCGGATAACGGATAGATGGCCA
>NZ_FUXU01000154.1 GCF_900167155.1 Enterovibrio nigricans DSM 22720
GCTTTAGTTAAAAATGATGCAAAGAACCAAGCTGATGAAGATTTTGGATTGAATGTAAATACGGATTCGTATTTACGATCTTGTATTGACACAGTGTCTCTACCTTGGAAAGATGCGAAGAATTCCGTTGACGTGATGAATGAATATGAGTTGGATTCTTTCATCTCTGCTATTTCAAATTTAGACTTATCTAAATCTGGGAGCATGACTTTTCGACTAAGCATTAAAGATTATGCAATGTTAAAGCTGGTAGCTAGTCAGCATGGAATGACGGTGACGACTGTTATAGAAACGGCAGTTCAAAAAATGAAGGCTGGAAGCAAGTAATACGGAATTGTATATGCGTTAATGTAAATACGGATTCGTATGTACGCCTGTGTTGTCAAACCTCTTGAGGGGAGCTAGTGCTGGAATAGCAGTTTTTCTTATTTACGAAAAACAGGTGTATTGATGCTGAGGCTGATGATTTATGTTTGATTTTAAACGCTTGGTTGATAATTGTACTCAGATAGGTAATGACGCTGCCAAAAGGACATTAGAGGCCGGGCGTCCTGTTACAAGTTGGGATGTCCAACGTAAAAAAGTTATACGAATTTATCCTGACGGGCGTATTGAAGATGTGCCTGTACCTAAGAAGGGGGCGTTATGACTCAAAATCTCGAACGAAAAAATAAAGGATTTGAACGATAAGTTGCACATGTTGCCATACCCGCTTTTTTAATTCTTTTATCCTCAATGTTCTGACCCCTTTAAGTGCTTGGGCCTTACCGCTAAAGCGGTCAGGCTTTTCGTCGCTTCGCTCCTCGTGCCGATAACTTAACTCAAGACGAGCTGGCTAATACCAGGTTCATGCTTCACTTGGTTTTAGCCGGCTCTGCTCGTTTAAGTTCCTGTCACCCAATCCTTAACGCACTCCGCTATGCGTCTGACGCGACGCGCTCCGTAAAAGCATTCGCATTACTGCGCAATGCTCACAAAGAATTTCACCCTTGCCTGATAAGAGCTTGTAATCGTGGCTAACGTCCTCGCCAGTCATTGAGTTTCCTTCGTGATTTTCCCCTACGTTCTCGCAACTTCCTGTAACTATCCTCAAATCATAACCTTATCTGCAAGGGTATATAAACGCTTCTCGCCCTTGCAGATAAGAACCTTGTTTGAGGAGTAGACAGTCAGGCGACAACGAAGATGAAAAATTCACTCAATAAGGAAACTCTGCCATGACTTACTCAAAGAACGCTTAAGCCATTTCCACTCATAAAGGAAGCGTAATATAGCAAGGCTGCCGTGCACAAGGACGTAAGCTTCCACAAACCCCGTACAAAACTTGTGTAATTCTCGGAAGTCGTTGGCAAATACCCAGTGATTACGCCACAAAATTAGCCAAATGATGGCAGTCAATTCCGTGCCAATCAAAGCCAATAGACCTAATCCCTGTACCACGTTTGCCGTGCCTTTAGGAGCACTTTCTGGCCAAATACCTTTTCTCAGTTGATCAAAATCTGCCTTTAGTTGGCTAAAGTCACCGAATAAATAAGGGTAAAACGATTTAATTCCCCTTTTTTTGAATACCAAGACGCACAACAGCAGAGTTAAAATTGTTGCCAAAATGCCAATACAATGTGTACATAACGTAAAACGACATGGGGAAAGTGCCGTTGAATATATTGCCAAAATTGCTTCATAATTTCTTTCATGCTGTCCTCCATAGGTTTATATCCTGAGAAGGTACTCTTTTAATAGGAAAAAGGAATATTACTGTTCGGCAAGAAAATAGCCTATTGAATCTGCGTCCTATCTAATTTCGGATACGATCTTATTACTTTAAATTCAATTAATTACTTAATAAAAAATCAATAAAACATCGAACTCTTAATGGCGTATTTATTGCTTTAGGATAGATTACATACATAGGTAATGTTCGTTCTTTGTATTGAGGCAAGACTGGTGTTAGTTTTCCTTGGTTTATCCAATCAGACACCATCCAAAAAGGAAATAACCCGATACCCACTCCAGCTAATGCAGCTTCTAATAAAACATCACCATTATCCGATCTTAGTGGGCCATTAATATCAACAGAATGCGTGCCATTATTGTCTTGTAGCACCCAACGTTGTTGCTCAGAGAATCGAGAATAAAGCAAACAAGCATGAGTGTTAAGATCACTCGGTTTTATCGGTTTTCCCATTCGTTGGATGTAATCTGGAGAAGCATAGAGTTTCAATTCATTATCCATCAAATGACGAGCAATTAACGCAGAATCTTCTAGTTGTTTAGCTCGGATGGCTAAATCTATCCCCTCTCCGATTAGATCTACATGACGATCACTTGCCATAATTTCAATGGAGATATTAGGGTAGTGAGCAAAAAACTTTGGCAGTAATGGCGTTAAAACTAATCTCCCAAAGGCTACTGGTACAGAAAGACGAATATGACCTTTTAATTGGGTGATATCTGAACGAACAGCGGTTTCTGCTTCATCTAAATCCGCTAAGATCTGCTGACATTTTTCAAAAAATAAAGCCCCAGCTGAAGTCAATGTATGATCACGGCTACTGCGTATCAACAATTGCACTCCTAATTCGCTTTCTAATGCCGCAATACGCTTACTTATGGTGGTTTGAGTTGTATTTAATTCTCGCCCTGTTGCTGAAAAGCTGCCAGTTTGAACGACTCGCATAAAGGCTTTCATTGCACTTAATCGATCCATTGGGTTATTCCAAAAAAGAATAGATGGTAGTCAGTTTAGCATACTTCTCAAATTTTATGGCATACCTATAATGAGCGGCATACAACGAGATGTCGGAGAAAAAATAATGAATTTACAAGAGAAATTAGAGATCTTATTAGATAAACAAGAGTTAACTGAAGTGATGTATCGATTTGCCCGAGCATTAGATCGTGTTGATGGTGAGTTAATGAAGGCGACTTATTGGGAAGATGCAATTGAAGAACACCAAGATCCAATTTTTCCTGAATTATTCTTTTATAACGACAATGCTCATAAATTTGTTGGCCCTGCTATGGAAGGATTTAAAAAACTTAAAGCGACTCAACATCGTATCAGCAATCCCTTAATTGAAGTCAACGGTGATACAGCAACAGCGGAATGTTATGTTTGGGCTTATCATTTACACGAAGAAAATGGGGTAGATAAAGAAGGTATTTTAGGTGGTCGTCATTTATTCCATTTTGAACGTCGAAATAATGTTTGGAAAATTAAGCACAGATCAACAATCTTTGATTGGAATCAAAATCAAAATGCGACGGCGATTTGGTCAGAAAATTATGATAATAAATACAAAGGAAAACGAGATAAAGAAGATGAAAGCTATCAATATTTAATGGCTCAATAATTAGAGGTAGAGTAATGAAAACTCAAAAATTTCAAGCAGGCCAATCTTTTCCTTTAATCAAATTACCAACGCTAGATGGAGAGTCTATTGCATTAGGATCGCCACAGGCACCATTCGATTGGAAATTGGTCGTGGTGTATCGTGGTAAGCATTGTCCTTTATGTACTCGTTATCTCAATGAGTTATCGACTTTAGTACAAAATTTTAATGAGATTGGTATAGATGTCGTTGCTGTTTCTGCAGATACAGAAACGCAAGTACGCCAGCATATAGAAAGCTTACCTAATATTAATTTCCCTTTAGCTTACGGTTTAACCGTAGAGCAAATGCAATCTTTAGGCGTCTATATTTCATTGCCTCGTTCAGAGCAAGAAACAGATCATCTATTTGCTGAGCCTGCATTATTCGTGATTAATAGTGAAGGTAATGTACAAGTATTAGATATGTCGAATGGCCCATTTGTTCGACCAGATTTAAACGTTTTACTCCAAGGATTAACTTGGATCCGCGATCCAAAAAATAATTACCCAATTCGTGGTACGTTTTAATCTCTATTTCATTTTATGTAACTGAGTTCATTCCAACAAAAACATCAAAAGAGTTAGATTTCTTACGTCAGAAAAGCTTTTTTTGCATAAATTATTCTATACAGAAACCTTTTGCTGTATTTAGTGGAAGGTTTTTTATACCTCAAATATGGGCTCCGTTGCAAAGTTTTAAGTTTCAGGCAATCTAGTGTCACCTTCCTCGTCGTTTATTAAGCAT
>NZ_FUXU01000210.1 GCF_900167155.1 Enterovibrio nigricans DSM 22720
AGGACTGGGTATGCCTGAAACTCAGTATATTGCTTAAGAACCGAACAACTTTAGGCTGCCATGTCTTCCAACCGAATTAAGCAACAAAGCCCTTTACACCTGTTCGTTTTCTGATCTCACGAACTTTCCGGTGGCACTATATGTGAAGTATTTATGGCAGGTTAGTCTATTACTGGTTCTAACTGTTTCGTAATGGTTCTTTTGCGCGGCTTCTTTTTTTTGGTGGCTAATTCGCAAGATGGTGGCATTTTTACACCTGGTTGTCAGGTTCATCGAACGCATCCTTTGTCAGCTAAAGTGCTTCAAACTGTGATGGCTTGTTGTATGTCGCTTCTTAGCCAAGTGCATTTTTCTGGTTGGGTTTGAGTTTGGTAGTTTTCAGTTTTACATTGGTGTTCAAAGCCAGTAGTTTTGTAACTAATTCAGCATCTTGGCGCTAAACTTTAGTTACATCGCGCAGCAATCTAACACATATGAGCCTTTCTCTGGTCAATAGGCAATAGCATTCTTTTGGCTGCGTCAGCAGCCAATGCTCTCGAACAACAAAGTCGTCTACTTCGTTCTGTCATTTCCGCCATTAAGTCGTTGCTTACGTCAAACACATATAGAGGGTCTCTTACTGCGGTCTCACCGCTGCCTGCCGCTTGTGTGACAGGGCCACTAGACATTCATCGGTTAACCCAGGCTGGCACTATTCAAGAAAAAGGCTAAACAATGGTTTTCCAGTTATCTTCAGGCTCAGGCTAGGTGTAAGCAACTTTGTTGTTCGTTGTAATGCGCACCAATGGGGCGGCTAATCAAGGCAATCGGGCTTGGACGACGTTTGGCACAGCAGACCATTCGGGTTTAGTGCCCATAGAACTTAGTCAGCAACGTGCTCTTTCTCAGCACCAGTTAGACCTTCAGCTCACCCCATTGTGCGACTTATTCGGGTAAGAACCGACGTTCATCAAACACGGTTTTGTTCCTCAACATAAAGTAAACGCAGCGTCCCAGTTTGTGTGCGAGAGCTGATAAGGCTTTGGCTTTGCTCATCCGTTTTTGCAAGCGGGTGAGGTATTTCTTGGCTTTTTCGTTCCCCCGAAGGTAAAGCACGGCGGCTTCTGAGAACGCCCATTTCAGGTGGGCATTCCCGATTTTATTCCCACTGGTACCGTATTGTTTTCCTGCTGATTCAGCTTTGCATTTAATCAAACGGGAATAAGAGGCGAAGTGCTGAACCGTTGGAAAGCGCTGGATATTGCCAATCTCATAGAGAATGGTCAGCGCCAAGATACGGCCAATACCGGGGACCGTTTGTAACAGCTGGTAATCGTGCGGGTTATGTTGTTTGGCGCTTTGTTCGATGAAGTGTTCAACGCTCGCTAGCTCCTTGGTGTAAAAGGCAATCACATTCAAATCGATATCGAGATTACGATTAATGGCAGGTTCCCTGAATCGGTTACGTACTTCTTCTCTGGCATAGGGATAGCGAAGTTGAAGATTAGGTGCTGGGAGATTGTACTGGCTGAATGTGTTGGACACATGCGCTTTGGTAAGACCCCAGAACTCTATACACTTTCAAGCTTCTGATAATACTGTCTTTCGTATTCATTCGGTGACAGTCCACCATTAGTACCATGATTC
>NZ_FUXU01000156.1:0-1640 GCF_900167155.1 Enterovibrio nigricans DSM 22720
CATATGGGGTTGAGTTAGCTATCTCTCAATTCGCGGGGTTTTCCAATGGGTTTAGCCTGACCGCATCATTCAGATAATCAGGGGCTAAATGCGCATAACGCATCGTCGTTGTGATTGTGGAGTGCCCCAAGATATCTTTTAAGACAATGATGTTTCCGCCATTCATGACAAAATGACTGGCGAAGGAGTGTCGGAGAACGTGGGTTAACTGCCCTTCGGGAAGATAAATACCTGCATGAGCGACCGCCTTTCGAAAAGCACCGAGACAGCCGATAAACAAACGTTCATCCCCGCTTTTCTCTAAGCCGGAAAGCGCAGTCATTAACGACTCACTGATAGGAACGCTACGTTTTTTCCGTCCGCCTTTGGTATCAAGAAATGTCACTTGTCCGTTTTTGAGTTGTGACGCTTTCAGGTTTTCCGCCTCTCCCCACCTTGCTCCTGTCGCTAGGCACACTTTAATCACAAGTTCCAGTGAGGAGTTAGACGACTTTTTACTGTTCGCAAGCAGTTGCTGAATTTCCGAGCCACTGAGAAAACGCAAATCATGCTCTTTCTCCTTGAACTGGCGAATATGCGTCAAGGGATTTTCGTAGTTAATCACCCCAAGGCGGCGCAGCTCATTGAACACCGCCCGCATGTACGCATGCTCTCGGTTCAACGTCCCCACTGACACTTCATTCGCCCGCTCTTGACGGTAATGCGCAAAAACATCACTCGTAAATTGTGTCGCTATCGGATTATTGACGCGCTCCGCCATTCGATAAAGCAGCTTGTAACGGCGCAACCCATCTTTTAACGCTTTACCATGCAACTTGTGCCACAAATCAATCAGTTCAGACAATCGACGATTATCAAAAGAGGCTTTGATTTTACGTTGCAGTGCCACTTTGTTTTCGTAGGCCAACGCGTCCATTTTCAGGTTGAACTCGTGCGACGCATCAAGCGTCGTCACCCACAAGCCCTCGACAGTTTGCACAATCGCCATGACACCCCATCTCCCAATCGTAAAACTGTATCTGTAGGGTGTTTATGCTCTCTTTGCATCCTGTGGCACGTCTAGCCCGCACTTCTCTTGAGTTGAGTAAGCCGGGCAAATCTGTCCCGACTCGTAGGCAGTTTTGCCTGTAACGAGCCAAAGCGTGTACTTAAATATCCGAGAATTACTAGTGATCTTGCTTAAATTTTCTTCATTAAGTGTTCTTTTTCCTTGTTCATAATTCTGAATAGTTCCAGTTGGAATATCAGTGAGTTGTGAAAATTCAGACTGACTCAAACCTTCCTCTAAGCGTATTGCTTTCAATCTTTTCCCGTAGTCCATGCTTGACCCCTATCGGTCTTTCGATCTACATTAAGCTATCGGTCGAAAGACCTACAATGTATTACCCAGATATTGCGCCCTTACTGCGCAACTCCCCAGTGTACCACGGAGTGTCTTTTATGAAGGTTGAATTCGATATCACCGATGTGGGCGCACTCATTGAGTCCCCCGTTGGCATGATGCATGTGAGCAAAGCCGCCGACATCATGGGGATTGATGAAGATTTGCTTCGCAGCATGTGCAGCGCAGCAATCATTCCCGCCGTGCGTCGAGAGAACGACCAAAACAACTTGTTCATTAACTGCCGTCAGCTCAACCG
>NZ_FUXU01000156.1:2852-3894 GCF_900167155.1 Enterovibrio nigricans DSM 22720
GAAAACTTGCCCGTCTTCGCAAGCAATACCGAGAGCATGCACAGGTTGCGCTCGGTAATGTGGGCAAAGGCAAACACAAACGCTACTACGTCTCTGCCCTGACCTTCTCTCACTTCATGACCAACCTCAAAAAGAATGAACGCTTCATGGAAAGCATGTTAGTGGTCAATGTCGACACAGAAGAAAGCTATAGCCTCAAGGAGGTCGCTGCGCGTACCACGGCTAACCCCGACAACCGCCGCGTTGAATTGATTGTTCGTGCCCGTGGTGATGTTGAGCGCGCAGAGGACTTAGGCTACGAGAGCTTGTTTGTCTCATGGACATTACCCAGTAAATACCACCGCAACTCAGCCAAATGGTGCGGCTGTACCGTCAAAGAAGCGCATCAAGTACTCATGGATAAGTGGGAGCTGGTTCGCTCTCATTTTGCAAAACATGACGTCCCCTGGTTTGGGCTGCGTGTTGCAGAGCCACACAAAGACGGCACACCCCACGCGCACTTGTTTTTACATGTCCCAGCGTCATACAAAGACAGAGCCGTATGCGTTCTCAATGAGATAGCGTGTCGCGAGGATGAAGACGAGCTTTATACCCCACGCCTTAAAAAGAAACGGATAGACATCAAGTTCGCTGACCCACAAAAAGACCCTGTGGGGTATCTGGTGAAATACATCTCCAAGAATGTTAACGGCGCACACATGCCCGAAGGCGATGCGGACACACGCGCACTCGCGGCGCGGGCATGGTGCAGCACATGGAACATCAAACAGTTCTCTCAATCTGGCTCGCCCCCTGTGGGGCTGTGGCGACAAATCCGCCGTGCGTCCAAGGAGGATGTCGCCTTTGACAGTGAATTGGCTGACCTTTATGACCAGTGTGACAACAGCCGCTGGAAGCGTTTTTGCCAAGATATCCAAGATGCCAAGCTTGCCTATGACGAGCACACCAACCGCTACGGTGAAACGGTCAAGAAAGTCAGGGGGTTTACGTGGCACGACACCTTGATTGAGACCGCAGGGCAAGACTTTGCGTTAGTGCCGTC
>NZ_FUXU01000195.1 GCF_900167155.1 Enterovibrio nigricans DSM 22720
TTCTTCTGGATAGCGTTTTCCGCTCATAGCAACACCTCATAGTTTGTTCAATTATATAGCTATTGAGTGTCTAGAGAAGCGGGGTCTTACCACAGTGCATCAGGAGCTAAACTGACTGCCGCGTCCTGGTATTGTCGACCTGGTGCAAGAGGGTTCGAATGATCAGGTGAATCTAAATCGTCGAAATTAGGCTGCCTTACCATCACATATTGATCGGTCGTTCTGTCTCGATATATATAGCCAGTGACTTCCAGCCCTAATTCCTGGCTGTCTCTCAATATTTCACTAAACCCCCAGAACAGAATGTTCCTGTTGTGCTGACTCCCCAAAAGATCATCCCTGATTTTCCCCCATTTATCTGGGATGCCATCAATCGTACGTTTGTGCCGTTCCAGTATTTCGCCTGCATCGACACTCAGGCTGTTCAGGTCCATCTCTCTGGCCGACGTCAAACTCTCTTTGGTGTCAAAGAAGGTGACGCGAGATGTTTGTCCACTCTCACTCGGTGAGGAGAGCGACAACGAACGTGACGAATCGGTATTGTTGTGAATACTGTTATCGAGGGCACTGCTCCCCACATTGGCCGAGTAGATTTGGCTGGCGGTTTCTACCGCATAGTAAGCACCTTGCCTGTTATCACCCAGCGCCTCTAAGGCACCACCCACCCAACTGTTTTCAATATCATCAAACGCCGATATTACGCCAGCATTGTTACGTGCCAGAATGCCCGCCTCACCTTCTGTACGATTACCAAAGGCATCAAAGTGATAGCTGCCATCGACATCGGTGAAGGTTTGACCAAAATCATCGGGATTAAAGTTGGCAAAATCTTCATCCACGTCGAAGTAACTTTGCTCCAGCTCGGTGGCTTCTTTCGACAGGTACGCACCTGCGATGAGGGCATTGCCTGTGGCTTCATCCAGTGCGTATTTCCACACATCCGGACCTTGGTTGTTCGCAAACATCTCTGCCGCTGAAAACCCGTCCTGCTGGTAGGCTTGGAGCAAGACGTCATTCGCGGTTTGCGCATCAAAGTAGGTTTCGACAGAATGGAGCGAGGTGTTGTTGACATAGTTGTAGGCATCAGCCTGTGAGCCCAGACCCTTGCTCACGTAGCGGTCGATGTAACTGGTGTCGTCTGCCCAACTGTCATACTGAAGGAAGTCGTATTCAGAAACCGTGTGGCGGCCTAGATCATAATGCGTGTATTGATTATCGTAGTTTGCACTGTTGGGGTTTGAAGAACGCCAATAACTGTTGTACGTCCCTGTTTGACCGTTATTCCCGGCTATATACTCGGTGTACGTCGCACCCACGTGCTGAGATTGAAAACCAGGGCTAGTTTGCCGTTCTGTCCAGCTTGAATTTAGACCTTGAACCGTTTGGTCGTTGTAACCCGTCTGGTAATACTGACCCAACACATCGCTGCCGTAGTGGTTGTTCCAATCCGGCGTTTGGTTGTAGATAGACGCCGAACTGTTGTACCCACTGTAATTGCCCGCACCTTGTTTGTTGTAGTTGTATTGGTGATTACTGTAGTTATCCAGTGCAGAGGTAAACGCATTCAGGTTTAAGTGACCGTCTGACTGCCAAATGCTGGCGCTGGGATTTTGCAGCGTTTTATCCGCCCAGTAAGAACCCCATTGGGTGGTGTTCTGTACCCCACCATTATCACCCCAAAAACGATTATGAACATCCCAGTATTGTTGGTATATCTGGTTTCTTGACGTCTGTGCAGCCGCGGCATTGTTGCCGTAAGTGTAATAGTTCGAGTTCGAGGCTTGGTTGTAACCATTACCCGTCGAGTAGGCCGCCGAAGAATAGCCTTGGTTGCTATAGCCAGAATTTGATGAATAACCTTGGTTACTACCATTCGATCCAGACGAATAGCCCGAATTATAACCCCCTTGAGCGTTATAATTAGAGCCAGATGAATGACCTGTTCTGGATGAATGATAGTAATACCCTGCCATTACAAAAACGCCTTAATAATTATTGAAAATCTAGCGAATCCCCTCAAAATTCCTTTTCTAAACAATGAGAAAGACGCGCACCGACCCTTTTGAT
>NZ_FUXU01000158.1 GCF_900167155.1 Enterovibrio nigricans DSM 22720
GCCTGAAACTCAGTATATTGCTTAAGAACCGAACAACTTTAGGCTGCCATGTCTTCCAACCGAATTAAGCAACAAAGCCACTCAGCGATGATACTGTTATTCATCCGCACCACGATTATGGCGGTATTATTAAAACATTTAAACGTGATAATTATGCCATCGTGGGTTTTTCTGGATTTTGCACTCGTTATCAGACTGCATTAGAAAATTTCACCGTCACTTATCTATATGTAGGTGATGATGCGCCTACCCCTTTTATTACGGAAGTAAACAACGAATCAGACACGACAAAGTGCCCTGAAAATACGGTGTTTATCTATTCTCTTCCAGACTTTAAAGGAACAAGAACAACCTTTGAGGCGAGAAATCAAAAATATTACCCAGAACTGCCTTGGGGTAGCTTTAAATTCAATTTGGATTGGAATGAATGGGAGGATATTATATTTGCATATAAAGGGTATAACGGTACAGGAAGTAAGTGGGCATGGGATGAAGAAGCCGAATATGCCAATGTAAATGATTTTCTAGATGTAGGCTTGGAAAACCCGATTCTAACAGAAATTGATTTTTTCCCAGCGAATAAATCGGTCAAAGATGCTAGAGAAAAACTGGAAGAAGCTTTGTCTCTATTGCTAAAATTAGAGAACAGAAAGAAAACACGTAGTTAATTGGAATACTTAAAAGATAATTTTAAGGCCACTTGCATTCTGCAATTGGCCTTTTCTCTTTGGCAAAATGTACAATTATATAGCTACTATCACAATAGATGCATTTCTAGTACTCAACACAACTGTGAATTTCTGCAACATTACATTCCAATAATAGCCAGTGACACAGCTAAACGGCGCGGCGTACACTCCATCTGTCTCAAAAATAATAACAAATCGTTATAAAGCGGAGTTTCTTATGAAAACTAAATACACTGCGATTGCCTTAATTCTGGGTTCTACTTTGTTCAACCAAGCGTTTGCTGCAACAAATGTTCAGCCAGCTCAAGCAGCAAAAGCGACGTCGGTTTCGACGGTGGTGAACGCAAATACCGCGATGGACGATCAAGACGTTGTGCTGACTGGCTACATTGTTGATTCTCTTGGCGATGAAATGTACACCTTCCAAGATTCAACCGGCGTTATTACTGTTGAAATCGATGACGATGATATGGCTGCAATCGATATTGATGCCACTACGCAAGTCGTTCTCGTGGGTGAAGTGGATGCAGAGCCTAACGCCAACACGATTGCTGTTGATAACATTACTCTCGCGAAGTGAGTTTAATACCGTCGCAAACAATACTCAGTTACTAGGCACGGTTGCTTACTACTTCTAATATCAATGACCCGTTCATCGCGGGTCATCTTTTCTGGTCATCCTCCCGTCTTGTTTTTTGCTTTAAAAAGCCATTATCTTTATGTTAAGAAAGGATTTTAGTCGCCATTCTTGTATATTTATCTTGCTTAGAAAGTATGAGCTTTCGCACAGATGTATGGGCACTTAATACAATACTTTGCCGCATTAAAGAGAATCCATCGAAAAGATGGGTGTCTCAAGCAATTCACCAGTCAAAAAGAACAGCAACATCCTATATTCTCGCTCCGTGCTCTCTATTCATGCTAACGCTTGAAGATATTTGAAACGAAGGTTGTTTCGATGCAGTTGTCGGTAGGGACGCCATGTAACTAATTCAATTGAAAAGGGATTAATCCAATGAAAGCAAGCAACCTTTGCCTTATTACACTGGCGATGACTGCGTCGTTTGGCGTGTTAGCGAAAGACGCACTGACTGTCGTTTCAGATAAGGCTATTTCAGAGCAACGTGAAGAGTTAGCGGAAAACACCGAAGGTGAAGGGTTCGGCCCCCAATCTCCGCGTGATATTGATTCTGTCGGTGGGAATAACACGACGCTATTCAGTACTGCCCCTTCTTATACAGAAATGAATCTGTGCAATATCCATTTCCACAAAAACGCCGAGCATAAAGGTGGCGAGTTCACGACGTACGCAGGTAACGGTGATGGCGAAGGCTATCATACAGGTTACAAATACTCGGGGTCCTTGACGGAAGACGAATTGACGCCAGTAAGTGGCAAAATTTGCCCAAGCAAACATGGTGATCTTAAGCCCGGTGACACGATTGAAGTGCATTATGTACACTCAACCGCGCAGGTTTCACCTGGCCCGACGCTTGGCGCGTGCTTGAGTGATGCCAATAAGAACCCTCAATTGCGCGTAGAAACACAGGTGTACGTATTGGTGAATGACAAAAATGCCTACGACTTTGAGACATTGACTGAGCATGAAGTAAAAGACGGAGTGCATCAAGCGGTCGCAATTCCCGTGAATACAGGGAAACCCGTTCAATACGCGGGTTCGACGACGGGTCCAAGCTATAATGAAGCCGGCTCGCCATTTCAGGTGACTTGGAATGTTCGCCCTAACGTCGCCAAAGTAAACATAGATACTGTTGGGGAATGGTGTGAGGGCAATGCGTTTGATGAAGACCATGCTCATGGCGTTCGAAACCTTGTCGTGAACAAAGATCTTCTGTCTGAAATTGTGAACTGATTCTGAATCTAAGGGCGCACAGAAGGTAGTTTGCGCCCTATTCTTCTCTTAAATATTCTCTCTTCTACTCTTTCTCATTCGCGTATCGCGTCGATTACTCATTTTCACGTTGTACCAAAGCAATAATGTCTTTGGCTTTCACAAAGTGGTCGAGCCTGTGGGTATGAATCCACCACGTTGCAGCTTCCATTAACAACGATGGATTGTCATTCTTGTTAGCGAAAAAGGCGTAAAATGACACCTTCACGTTTTCACCTTTGGTGTTGATTTTAGCACGACAAACGCTGATGATTTTCTGACGCAAGGACGTCCGCATAGGCATGCCTTCCCTATTAAACTTAAAGGGCTGTGTATTAATACAGTATCATGTAAAAACGTGACTTCTTAGTATTGATCAAGGTTGGTTTTCTGCAAATTACCGTTTCATTGCCTTGTAATTTTGATGTGTTTTGGCAAAGGTACGTGTTCTTATAAACAAAAATAATGGAAGGTTATGTCAGGTATTGTCGATTTGGATGCGCTTTTACGATCAATGAAACCAGAATTAGAGTCGTATGAAGTGGTTTTTTGCAGTGTTGATGGGAAATTAAAAGATTACATAGAACTCGCCCCGCTCGCGACGTTCCAAGAGTCAGAAGGTTTAACGCTAGTGTTAAGCAAAGCGATGGCAGACAGTGCCAAACTGCCTTATGACGGTGTGTTTAAAAAAATCACGTTAACGGTACATTCAAGCTTGGACGCAGTCGGACTGACAGCGGCGGTTTCAACCAAGCTTGCTGAACGAGGCATTAGTGCGAATGTCATTGCGGCGTTTTATCATGATCATGTCTTTGTGCCAGCTGATAAAGCCGAAATAGCACTTTCCGCACTTCAGGATTTTGAAAAACGTCAGCTTCATTAATTAAGTAAACGACTCAACGCATTGAAATGCCGCTTTGCGCGGCGTTTGTTGCAAGGTAACCCTCTAATATCTCCAGCCTTTATCTCTTTTTATACTTAGCTTATTCACCACAACAACCACTCTTCATTCCGTGGTTTAGGTCATGTTGGCGGAAATGTAATACTCACATGTTACCACCTTGTTAAATGAGTACGTTTATATAGCAATCACTGCATTCCAGCACAACATTGGCGTGTTTCGCCCCTAAGAAGAGGAATAATGATGGCTAAAGTACCGATGATTACAGGTGATTTTGTCGAAGACTATGAAAATATGGTGCCTTTCCAAGCACTGATTGGTAAGACCCCAGAACTCTATACACTTTCAAGCTTCTGATAATACTGTCTTTCGTATTCATTCGGTGACAGTCCACCATTAGTACCATGATT
>NZ_FUXU01000178.1 GCF_900167155.1 Enterovibrio nigricans DSM 22720
GGATAACCTAGGGTCTCAGCGGCCTTCTACTAACTTTGCAACGGAGCCTTATGATCACTTCTTTAAAGATAGTCCACTGGCATATGTCTCTTCACTGAGACAATAAGACATTTTTACGACGATTTTATTCTGGTTTTGTAAAGGGCGCCGGATGGAGAATATGCGGCAAGAGATAATGCTACCTTGCTTGTTTTCTGTGCGGGTTAACATTCCTGTGATAAGAAGGATGAGCGCTGACCTATTTGGCGTTATCTTCTTCTTTTTCAAGGAATGACGATAAATCAAAAGATGCAAAAACAGGTTAATAGTGCTTACCTGCAGCTTTTCATGCGGGAATCAAAGACGGCAGCAATGCTAACTCTCGATAAACTCCCTGACGTTTCAGATGTGGACGCCATTGCCCTTTTTGACTGGATGGCCAGTAAACGCTCTTTTTCTGGCTCCGAACTGAAAGGCCATCGATATATCAAATCTTGCAGCGCTGGCTATGTCACGGAGCTGTGTCTGCACGAGAATGGAACTCTTGAGGAATATACGCTTTTCAATCGTCTCCCCACGAAAGGGACGTGGAAACTTGAGCAAGGTATTCTGGATTTGGAAATCATGAAGGGTGGTAACACGTATAACAGCCGAGTTATTGCCAATAAAGCCGTCAATATTCATTCGGCGATTGAGTATAAAAACACTGATCTTCATGCTTACGTCAAATTAGCGCAAGTGATGCCAGTCACTGAAAGCGTGTAGTTAAACATCTTGTGATAACCCAATAAAAAGCCAAATCCTCGTTGGCTTTTTGTTGGGGGATTTTTCGTCTCCCCTCCTCTTCGCGTTGATTCCACCGTCTTCCATTCTCACGGTTTTAAGTCTTATTGTGCTGGCTGAAACATTTGTTTACGACATTGTTTTCCTGCGCTGAAAGCGCTCGACCGGCGTTTAAACCAGACCCGATAAGGGGGTTGAGTCTAGGAATGCGCGTCATATTCACTTTATAACGGAATGGTGTGTCGGGGGTGGGAACGAAATAGGCCAGTATCTGTCTGAACAGAAAAGAAAATGACGCCCTGACGACGTCGATTTTATCGTGTTTTTGGAAGAGAGCTATTCATGAAACGGACTGCAATTTTTTTACTTTCTCTTGTCACATTACTTCCTGCTCAGGCACAAATAGTGAAGCCTAACCCGCCGCAAATTGCAGCGAAAGGCTACGTATTGATGGATTTTCACTCTGGTATGGTGATAGCAGAAAAAGATGCCAATGAACCTTTAGCGCCAGCAAGTTTAACCAAATTAATGACAGCCTATGTGGTTGGTCAGGAAATTGAACTGGGGAGACTTGCGTGGGACGATAAGGTGGATGTCAGTGAAAATGCTTGGTCTGCGAAATTTCCTGACTCGTCGAAAATGTTTATCAAGCCAGGTGATATTGTCACCGTCCAAGATTTGATGCGTGGCTTAATTGTCCAATCGGGTAATGATGCATCTATCGCCTTAGCAGAGCATATTGCAGGCAGTGAATCTGCTTTTGTAGATATGATGAACAATTGGGCTGAAAAGATTGGATTGGACAGCACACGTTTTGTAAACGCCCACGGTCTTGATGCAGATGGCATTCAATCTACTGCCTTGGATATGGCTGTGCTGATGCAATCCATTATTCAGGATTTACCTGACGTTTATGCCCTGTATAGCGAGAAAGTGTTTACCTGGGCTGATATCACCCAATACAACCGCAACAAACTGCTTTGGGACCGTTCTTTGGATGTTGATGGCGGAAAAACAGGCTATACGTCAGAAGCGGGATATAGCTTGGCTAGTTCAGCGACGCAAGGTCGCATGCGACTCGTGTCTGTCGTGATGGGTACGTCTAGCCAGCAAGAGCGTGAAAGTGCCTCAAAGAAATTGATGAATTACGGGTTTCGTTTCTATGACAGCAAACAAGTGGCGCAGCGTGATGCATTGGAAACACAAGTAAAAGTCTGGAAAGGCAAAACAGATGAGGTTGCTTTGGCTTATAAAGAGGATATTTTCCTTACTTTACCGCGAAATCAGGCCGATAGCGTTGCCAAATCCGTCGTTATTGATGGGTCGGTAGTGGCGCCGATTGAAAAGGGGAAAATACTCGGACGTGTTGAGTGGCGAAGCAATGGCGAGATCGTAAGTACAGTGCCTCTTGTGAGTGCCGCGTTAATCGAAGAAACATCGTGGTTTGGTCGTGTATGGGATGGAATTGTGCTTTGGTTTCACTCCACGTGGCAGTCTATCGTTTAACGGGGTTGTATCATCCATGCCCCTTCCATTTGGATTGCTGGGATAGCTGCTGTTCCTTCAGGATATAAAGGACGAAAGGCCTCTTTCGAGGTCTTTTTTACGTCTTTTTTCTTGCCAGTTGAAAACAGGCCATTGATCCCACACGCTTTATTAAGACACCGCATGCCCTCGAAATCAGCTATACCTGTGTTATGTGTTTGACCGTCAAATCAGTGATTGCTGGTGGTTGCTAGGGAGGGGTGTGGTGCGGATTACCGTTAAAACGTGGTTGGTTGTAGCGACAGGCTTGGTGCTCAATATTGTAGCAGCACTAATGACGAACTTTGTCATTGACGATTTGGGCGAAAATGCGGCCTCTGTTGCCGAGCAGCAATTTAACAATAACCAATTAATCCAGTTAACGTGGCAGCAAGTGGATGCGCTAGAGCGTCGACGTGAAACGTTGCTGATTGTAATGGCACTGAAACCCGTTGATGACCCCGTACCTTTTGACATTGGTGTCCGTCTCTTAGATGCGTTTGGCGAGATGGTAAATACGCCTCTGACACAACAGAATCTACGGCTCCGTTGCAAAGTTAGTAGAAGGCCGCTGAGACCCTAGGTTATCCGTTAAAAAGTGAACTGATTTTCAATCAGGCACACTTCGCCCTTGA
>NZ_FUXU01000182.1 GCF_900167155.1 Enterovibrio nigricans DSM 22720
GCCTGAAACTCAGTATATTGCTTAAGAACCGAACAACTTTAGGCTGCCATGTCTTCCAACCGAATTAAGCAACAAAGCCTGGTGCACTGTCAAAAGAAAGCTTAGAGGCTTATCGCGATGCAAAAATTTCTAGAAATGCTGTAGACCAGTGTTATAGCGGTGGATTTCTAGAAGGCAACTTAGTTGCAATTTTCCACGATGCTCTGGATGGTGAAATTGTAGAAGTAGGACTTGGTGGAGATGAACTGTTAAAGCCTCCTTATCCAGCACCATCTTTGCCGCAACATGATGATGATGCTGATAATTCTCGCAAAGATGCCTTAGATCTTGCCAGAAAGATACACAGGTTCAACTACACCGAATTCCCAGGCGCTGTTATTCATGGAAATGTCGGGTGCCAAGAAATTCAAGATGCATCTGCATGGCAATACCGCGGCACCATATACGAATTAGAAGACAACTTTGGCGTAAACGACCATGATTCAGATTTCTCTGGTGTAAGGCTTTTTGAAGCAACACTTGCATACTGGGATAAGCATATTGATGCTGTTATCGAATACTATCAAGATCCCGTTGGTCAGTATGCAGCAGAGGCGTTTTCAATTGCACTGAGCAATCGATTCGACGGTGACGGACACATAGAAGTTGATGTTATGGATGCTGTTCTCTGGCTTCTTCCGCCTCGAAAATGTAATACCGTCGATGAATTAGACTTTTATCCTACTTTCTGTTCGGATCATCCTGAATATGGACAACGTGTGAAGCAATGGGTAAAACCAGCCTATGATGACGATTTCCGGAACGACGATTTAATTGGTTGGCTAATGACAGCGTCACCCACTCCGCTATTTAATTATTTCAAACCGTACACCGAGCATATGGCGAAGTTTCCTGTTACCAATTATCATTTTAACCGTGTTGCTGGCTTTGAAAATGATGACCTTGACCAAGCAATGGCCGAAGGCAGACTGTTTTATACTGACTTTGAGTTTTTCCACGATCAATCCGTTGCTTGGACAACACTTGAAAATGTTGGTGGTCGCTTGTTCGCTGGGATTGCTTTATTTGCGGTCCCCTCAAATGGTAAAGGCTTAAAAACAGTTGCGATACAACCTACACAGGATCATTTGGGCCACGGTATTTTTGATCCGGCCTATTGGTCATTTCTAGGTTGGGCTGGCTATGGCGCAAACCCTAGACCACCATCAAAAATCATCACACCTGCAGATAACTATTGGGCTTGGCAAATGGCCAAAAACTCAATCACAACCATGACTTCTATGGCTGGTGTGGTTGATCACTTATCTACGCACATTTATCTCGGACCAATCCCGGTTGCTTATTTCCGAAACATCACCGAAAAACACCCTTTGCGAGCACTTTTAGACACGCACCTTATGGCATTGGTAACCAATAACCATGCGGGTGTTTTCTTTTACACGCCCGAAGCTAAAGAACCCGACGACCAATCACCGACTGACTATCCTTCACCCTTCCATGGGTTGCTCACCGGTGCAATCCAGAAACTGTCTGGGTTTAGCAGCGTTTCTTTTGCTACTGCAACCATCAATAAAAAAAATACCTATGATTTTTTTGAACATAGTACACCTTTCGACCGTCATTCCGACCCAGCATACTCGCAGCTTGAGTCTTACCCACAGCATGATGACAACGAAATGTTTCCTATTATTCATGACTGGGTAAACAGCTATATCCGTCTTTACTATGAAAGCAATGAAGACGTCATAAACGATAAGGAACTACAAAATTTCCTTTGGGAGACACGCTACCGTGGAGAGGTTGCCGGCTTCCCAGAAAAAGCCGATAGCGTCACTGAGCTCGTTGACATTGTCACCCGAATTATTTACTGGATGTCAGTCAATCATGCGTTTACTGGATTCGCGTCATTTATGAAGCTCGGTGCACTTGGATTCTACGGTGATAAACCAATTGAACCGACGTGGGGCTACACTGAAAAGGACTGGCTAAATATTTGCCCACCTATGAACACGGGCGCTGGACTATTCTTTTTCTCTCGTCTATTTACCGATCTCCCTGAAGATTGGCACCGTTCACTTGGAAAGTACCCAAAAGGGCAATTTAGGCATGATTCTGATGTGTATCCGCATTTAGTAAGATTCCAATCTCGCTTAAGAGCACTTGACCAAGATCTAAGGGATAAATATGCCTCTTCTGATTGGAAGTTTGGGATGTATGATTTGAGGATGCCATCCACTATCACCGTAAGCCCATGGAATTAATGCAGGAGACCTATTATGACTCAAGTAGATTTATCTCGCAGAGAAAGCATGAAGAAGATGGCAATCATTGGTGGTACATGTGCTGTGCTCTCTCAGACACCTGCCATCACCTCAAAACATCAGCCTGCCGCAAAGTCAGATGATCGTGTAAAAGCAGCGGCAGACAAATTTGACATGACAGAAAGAGAGCAAGATTTATTCTATGTCATGAAAAGAAATTTGATCCATTCAAAGAAAGCAAAAGATGAGCAAATTTATGATTTTGTAAAACTGGTAGCCGAAAATAGCCCTAAAAAACTTGATTTCAAAGTTTCACTAGCCAGCTATCAAAATCAATTCTATCTCATTGAATACTTTATTAAATTCATAAGAGTTTAATATAACCCATCACTAATTTACGAGGCTGGCTGAAGTTCACTCAATTTATTTTCAGCTAGCCCGTATTAGATTCAAACGATCAGACCGACAAGCAAATTGTAGACATACGGGGCTTTGTTGCTTAATTCGGTTGGAAGACATGGCAGCCTAAAGTTGTTCGGTTCTTAAGCAATATACTGAGTTTCAGGCATACCCAGTCCT
>NZ_FUXU01000022.1 GCF_900167155.1 Enterovibrio nigricans DSM 22720
AAAAGAAATAAAATACAATGAAAAACGTTTTTAGCCATTTTTAAGTGGTTGTTTAATCTAGTGGTAATGTAGAATTCCAAATCCGCGTGTTGGGAATTCGAATCTCTCCACCCCTGCCATCTTTAAGGCTCTAGCAGAAATGCTAGAGCCTTTTTCATTTATGTCACTTTTTCAACGTGATGTTGGAAACTGGAATCCCAGCCAAGTCTCATCTCTCTCCCCTGAAAACATCAAGCCTTCCTGCACTGTTGTTAATACATCGGTTTCTTCAGTTAAAACTCAAAAAATCGTAATGGGTAGTCAATCGAATCAAGGTGTCGTTTTTCATCAATAAACTAAAATGATGATGTGACTTTGCGACGATGACAAGCTCCGCGTCGAGTGAGGTTGCAAGCTTATCGATGGCCTTTCCTACTGGACCATCAATGATGTAAATGTTTTCTTTCTCGATTGAAGTGCCGTCTATAAGCGACACTATTTTCTGTTCCAGTATTTGTTTCTTCGTATCGACGATCTTATCGCCAGTTAGTTTTCCAAAATACACCTCATCATCTTCATAGCTCTCACCCAAATAGGTCGCATATCCAATATAAAGCTTGGCGTTAAGTTGGTTGGCAATATCAATGTCTTTGCTTAAATTGATCTTGGAATCAATATCCAGTGCATAAAGAATTTTGTTGTACATAATCATTCCTTTTTCACTTTATTTACCCAAGCATATTCAGCTCGGGAAATGAAACCGTGATAAACCAAAGCGATAATGACTATCAGACAGCTACCTAAAAGAACCGGATATAGCGCGAAAGTAAAACTGGTGTGCCCGCCAAGCATTATCAAAATTGGGTTGCCACCAGCCGGTGGGTGAGTGACCTTAAGAATGATCATGAAGAATATGCCAGTGCCGACAGCGATGCCCAAGGCCCAATATTCCGGCGGGAAGATATTAGCAAAGCATATGCCGACTATGGCCGTGGTTAAATGTCCAAAAACCACATTGGGAGGCTGAGCAAGAGGGCTTTGTGGTAGCCCGAATACTAGAACCATTGTCGCACCAAATGGCGCGATGAGGGCATAATCCCCTTTTGTGGTTTGATCTATGAAGGCGAGCATGCCAATACAGAGAGATGCGCCAATGGCGGCGACCAGTGCTATCATCCAAGGTTGTTGAGCGGGTCGAAGAATGCGAAAGTAGATTCCTTTAGATTCATCTGACATAGTCGAACCTCACTAGCATTAGGATGCGCCGAGTATAGGTGGTCATCTGGTCAAAAGGAGTTGATTCTGGGGCTATTCGCGTGATTGAAACGTTTGTGTGTTTTTCGTGGATAGCTACGCACTGCAAGCTAGAGAAGAGGACGCTAGAAGCAGTGTTAATTTATTAGACGGTAACGAAAGCGAATGAAGCAATTAAAAGGGCGCTGGGTTGTATTAGGAACCTTAGCCCTGATTATCGCCATCAGCATGGTGTATGTGATGGTAGATGTGCCTGACAGTCCAAGGTTGGCATCTGGAGACGGAACTGTTCGTTGCCGAGATTACTCTGGTGATTCAGTTATCAACATGCAAGAACCTCTTAATGTCGCTGTCTGGAATATATACAAGCAGCAGAATGACGGGTGGGAACAAGAGCTTGATGGGCTGTCAAAAACACATTCTTTGATTTTACTTCAAGAGGCGCAATCTAAGCCTCAACTGCTTCACTATATCGAGGAAAAGGGATGGCACAGTAATCAAGCCTATGCGTTTGCTATAAATGGTGAGATCGCAGGTGTTATGACACTCTCTGAGGTCATGCCAAAAGAAGTTTGTGCCTACACTAAAACTGAGCCGTATTTAAGATTACCGAAAAGCGCCCTTTACAGCGCATTTCCAATGTCAAATGGAGACACGCTCTCGGTGATCAATATTCACAGCATTAATTTTACGTTTGGTATTGTGGAATATCGTGAGCAATTGGATGCGTTGGTTGATGCTGTACGAAAGGTGAAAGGGCCGTTGATCATTGCGGGTGACTTTAATACTTGGAGTGAGGAGCGGTTAGAGGCTGTTAGAGGTGCTCTCAGCCAGGTGGGTATAAAAGAGACAAATTTCCTCTCAGACGAGAGATTAAAAGTATTTGGCCATCCACTTGACCATTTGTTTTATCGAGGGTTAATTTTAGAGCAGTCGAATTCGAAAGAGACCAGCGCCTCTGATCATGCGTGGTTAGATGCTTCGTTCACCTTTTCCAAATAACGATGAAAGTTAGAAACAGGCCGGACTAACCGGCCTGTTTTCGTTTACATTACTTGGGCAAGGTGAGGCTCTTCTACGGCATTGTCGTAAAGTGGTCTCAGTGCTTGTAGTACGTCAGAGCGCGAGATGACGCCAACCAGTTTCCCGTGTTCCAATACTGGCAGAATGTGCGGTTTGCTGATTTTGGCTTCTTTGACTCGGTCTTTCAATGACAAGGTAGAGAAGGTTGTCGCAATGCCCATTGGACTGACAGGGAAAACTTTTTCTTTATCCATCACTAAAAACTCAGCGACATCAATAACGTTTTCTTCAGAGTTTAATGCGGTCACATCATCACGCATCAGTTCACCAATGCATTGCTTTGCATCTGGAAGATAGTCTTCGCACCAAAGATTTACCATTGCATCATGAACAGAAAAGAAACCCACTACAAACTGCTGACTGTCACAGACTGGTGCGCCTGTTAAATTGTGTGCGAGTAGGATATCAATCGCGTCTGAGGTGCGGTCGCTTGCTTTCAGGACGATAGGGTTTTTGTTCATTAAATCTTTAACTTTCAAATTGTTCATCATAGTAGAGTCCTTACTAGCTTTATTGATGGTTACAGGTACATTGATGCTCAGCACCTCTGTTTGAAGCAGTTGTTTTCTGTAGATGCCCCAGTTGGCAAGGCCTACCAAAACAGCGCCACCTAGAATGTTTCCAAGGGTGACAGGGACGAGGTTATTTACTAAAAAGTGGTTAATGGTGAGGTCTGCATATTGACTAGCATTCACCCCAACACCAGCCCAAAAGCTATCTGGTGAAAAGTTAGCGATGACAATGCCAAGCGGTACCATGAACATATTGGCAATGCTGTGCTCGAAACCGCTAGAGACAAACATGGCAACAGGAAGCATGGTCATGGCTGCTTTCACTATTGGATTAGCAGAACAGAAAGTCAGCCAAATAGCAGTACAGACCAAAATGTTACACAACACTCCCAATGTGAATGCTTCCAGCCACGTGTGATGCAGCTTGTGCTGCGCAACATTGAGCGCATTTAGTCCCCATTGGCCACCATCTAGCTGATACATACCTGCCGTGGAGACGAGTAAAACAACCAACATGGCACCTAAAAAGTTACCGAAGTAAACTTTTCCCCACGTAGAAAGTAGCTTGCCGATACCCACTTGGTTGTTAGCCCATGAAATGCTCGAAAGCACGGTGCTGGTAAACAACTCTCCTTCAAAGATAACAATCAGAATCAATCCCATACTGAAGGCGAGGCCACCCGCTAGGCGGTTTAAGCCCCAGCTTGTACCATCATTCCCGGTCGTAACTGTGGTATAGAACAGAAAAGCGAGACCGATAAATGCGCCCGCTAAAATGGCAAGACTGATCGTTGCACCGCTACGTTTGCTGATTTTTTTCAGAGCATATCGCTCTGCTTCTGCCATCATTTCTGACGCAGAAAAACCTTTTACTGAGACGAAATCATGATCGGAATATGCAGTTGTCATTACTTCCCCTCCCCAACGTACTCATTGTGTTCTCCTTGTACCTAAGCAGGGCGACGTGCCTTGCTACCCTTTCAGACTAAGTGGACAGAGGAGGGGAAGTACAATTGATATTTTTCGAAATTCAATTCAGATAAATTGATGATTTCTAACGCATAGGTAGAATATACCCATAGGATATTTGTGGCTTAGTTCGCCAGCAATCAGGAGAGGTTGCAACTATGCGTTATTCACTAAAACAACTCGCCGTATTTGATGCGGTCGCAGACAGCGGCAGTGTCAGTCAGGCGGCTGAAATGCTGTCTTTAACCCAGTCAGCTACCAGTATGTCATTGTCACAACTGGAGAAAATGTTAGGGAGGCCTTTGTTTGAACGTAAGGGTAAGCGTCTTATTCTTACGCATTGGGGATCTTGGCTCAGACCCAAGGCAAAACGTTTACTTAGGGATGCCAAGCAGATAGAAACGGGCTTCTACGATCAACACCTATTAAGTGGAGAAATACGACTGGGAGCCAGCCAAACGCCCGCCGAGCACCTAATTCCGGACCTTATCAGTATTATTGATAATGACTTTCCAGAAATTCGAATCTCTTTAGGCGTTCAAAGTACCAGCTCAGTGATTTCCGGTGTACTTGATTATCGGTATGACCTTGGTGTGATTGAAGGAAGAGTGGATGACAATCGCCTTCATCAAGAACCATGGTGTACGGACCACTTAATGATTGTCTCTTCTGCTCATCATCCTTTTGCTAAGCGAGAGCGTGTCAGTATGGCGCAATTAGAGCAGGCGAAGTGGGTGTTGCGTGAACACGGTTCCGGAACGCGAACTGCCTTTGAGAGTGCGATTTACGACCATATTGCGGATTTAGACGTATGGCGTGAATATGAACACATCCCCGTTATCCGTCGAATGGTCGCTAATGGGCCTTATCTGACTTGCCTACCCTACCTTGATGTCGAGCGTTATATTGAAGCTGGAAAGCTTGTGGCCTTAAATGTGCCCGAACTCAATATCGCCCGCTCACTCTCTTTTGTATGGCGTGCGGATATGGCGGAAAACCCGCTGGTAGATTGTATTAAGCGTGAAGGGATCCGGATGATGAAACGGCATCCGATGGTGATGTAGCGCTTTCAGTCAAATACAGTAAAAAGGCATAACCCACGGGTTATGCATTTTTACTGTATTTTATTAATTATGCGCTGACTTTAGTAACGTCGATATACAGTTTCAGTTTTTGTCCTGGTTTAATGTATGCGCTTTTTTTCAGCGAATTCCATTTTATCAAGTCAGATACAGATACTTTATAACGTGCAGCGATGCCACTTAACGAGTCGCCTTCTCGGATTTGATAAACGATAGTGCGAATTCTTGCGCCATCCGCAGCTTTCTTCCAAATCACCAGATCTTGGCCAATACGAAGCGGATCTTTCGGACTCATGCCGTTCCAGCGAGCCAAAGCGCTCACAGATACGTCGTGTTTACGGGCTATGGTCCAAAAGCTGTCGCCTTTTTGAACGTCATACGTCACCTTGTAGTCACCGCGTTTTTTACTGGTCAGTTTTGCCAGTCGTTGCGGGGCGCTCAGCGAGTATTGGCTTTCGTCTTTCAATGAAACAGGGATGAGCAGGTGTTGGCCGGCACGTATATTGGTTCCGTTGATACTGTTGGCGCGTTGAATCACTTTTACTGTTGTATTGTAGCGTTGAGCGATCATGCCGAGTGAATCACCATTTTTCACTTTGTACCGCGTTACCTTGATGCCTTGGTTATCGTTCTCGGCCAGCTTTATCTTAAACTGCGTGACGTTATCTTTTGGCAACAGAAGATGGTTGGGGCCATCCGGCGATGTCGCCCAGTGATTGTATGCTGGATTTAGACTTTGTAACTCTGAAAGCGATAGTCCTGCATAATTTGCTGCAAGAGCCAAATCCATCTGAACATTAGGGTCTATCTGTTCGACGACGGGCTTATTCGCAATCTCTGGTAGCGACAACCCGTATTTTTCTTGGTTCTTGATAACATCAGCGACAGCAAGCAGTTTGGGTACATAGCCACTGGTCTCTTTTGGCAATGACAGGTGCCAAAAATCAGTCGGTAAGCCTTTTGCTTTGTTGTTTCTGATAGCTCGGAATACACGGCCTTCACCGGTATTGTATGCGGCGAGAGCATGCAGCCAGTCACCGTCGAACTTCTTGTGAAGGTATTCTAATAAATCCAGAGCAGCATCGGTGGAGGCTACAACATCACGACGTCCGTCATACCACCAATTTTGCTCTAAGCCGAAACGACGGCCAGTGTCGGGGACAAACTGCCACAATCCAGCAGCGCGTCCATGGGAATATGCAAATTGG
This sequence comes from Enterovibrio nigricans DSM 22720, assembly GCF_900167155.1. Lineage (GTDB taxonomy): Bacteria > Pseudomonadota > Gammaproteobacteria > Enterobacterales > Vibrionaceae > Enterovibrio > Enterovibrio nigricans. The sequence goes on from NZ_FUXU01000022.1 coordinate 6,088, forward strand.
TCGAAAGAGCTTTCAACGACAGGAAGAAGGGCAATTTCCAGCGGAATGCCTCTCTCTTCGACTTTTTTCGTGATCAAATAGAGAAAAGGTTCTGCGCGCTTTGATACGGTTTCGAGGTGTTGCGGGTGCTTGAGGTACCAATTTCGATAGTAGTTAAGACGCTTGTTTTCAGGGATTGGCATCTCCAGCTGCATGGCGATCCGTTTCCAGACATCCTCTTGGGTTTGCGGTGTAATAACAGGGACAACAACATCCTCGATGGCAGGTTGTTGAGGTTCTGCAATCGCAATTTGAGTCAGCGTTTCCTCGGGAACCTCTGGCGTATTAGTCGTTGATGCGACGTTTTCTTGCCCGGTAAGTTGACATCCTGCGAGAAACATCGATCCCACTAACACAAAACGGAACTTCATTTCTGGTTAACCTTTCAAAAAATGGTCGATGATAATAATCGGCCAGTAGTATTGCTTACAAGTGACTAATGTCAAAAATCGTCTTTCCAACGGCGAAGGGCGGCAAAAATTTCAACGTCTGACACGCCTTCTGCATGGTTTGTTACAGCTGCTTTCACTGTGTCGACATGCGCACGTAAAAACGGGTTTATGTCTTTTTCAACTGCGATTGTTGTTGGTAACGTACTTTGGCTCTTCTCTCTAAGTGCTTTTACATCATAGGCATATCTGGCCAGAGCATCATTGTTTGGTTCTACAGCGAGAGCAAAATTGAGATTTGATTGTGTGTATTCGTGTGCGCAATAGACGTTGGTGGCTTCTGGAAGGGAGGACAGGACGGTGAGAGAGTGATGCATCTGCGCAGCTGTCCCTTCAAACAAGCGACCACATCCTCCAGAAAAAAGCGTGTCCCCACAGAACAACATACCTTCAGCGTAATAAGCGATGTGGTCCAACGTATGTCCTGGAACTTGGAACACCGTAAAATTTTCGCCAAACAGTGTAAAGGTATCGTTATTTGCAACGGGGTGCGTCACTTGCGCGAACCGCACAGTGTTTGGGCCATATACTGCGATAGTTGGGAACAACGAACGCAGTTTGTCGACGCCGCCAATATGATCATTGTGGTGATGCGTGATAAAGATGGCATCCAGTGTCAGGCCTTGTTCTGTCAGCGTTTTTATCACTGGCGTGGCATCGCCAGGATCGACAACAACGCAATGATTGTCATCATTTTTTAGCAGCCAGATGTAATTATCATTGAATGCGGGTATGCTTGATACAGATAGCACAAAAACTCTCCAGCTATAACTCAGATAGACTATGAAACCAGCACGCAGTCAACGTCCATTAGAATACCCTTATACATGGGATCAATTTGCGCATGGCGACTGGGCGTGCATGCATATACAAACGCGGCTAGATGAGTGGTTGCCTCGTCTGTTTGGGTATCACATGCTCAAACTCGGCGGCTTAAGCTGCGAGTTAGTTAGTGGACATTGTAACATTCACCACCAAGTCTGCATTGATAAGTTAAACCCGTTGAAAAATGTGGAAGCGGAAAGCTACGATCTACCGTTCATTGATAAGGCTTTCGATGTCTGTATCTTGGCCAACCAACTTGACTATACCGATGATCCCCACCGCCTGCTTCGTGAAATAGACCGGATAATGATTGATGATGGATACTTGATCTTGTCGGGAGTGAATCCGAGCAGTTTAATGGGCATTGGACGCGTGATCCCTTGGCGAAAAAATCAGTTGCCATGGAATGGGCGAATGTTCACGCCATTGCGTGTGAGAGATTGGCTGGGTGTCTTAAATTACGAAATTATGGAAATATCTTGCTTTGGTTTGATTCCCGCTACCAAGCACAGAACGTGTGGTGTTTGGTTTGAAAATGCGTGTTCTGGGCTATTACCGGCAATTGGATCTTTGTATTTTATTGTGGCAAGAAAGCGCACGTATCCGTTAAAACCGATCAAGCCGAAGTGGAAACTAAAGAAACAGTTGTCGCCGGTGAGTGTGAACTACCGCACCGGCGGATAGCATTATTATTCGGACGGCTTATAACCAGTATCAGGGCCGGTTGGGTTTTCTGCTGCCGTTCTAGCCAACTCATCACAACGTTCATTTTCAGGATGACCTGCATGGCCTTTAACCCATTGCCAGTCAACCTCGTGGCGTTGCGTTTCGGTGTCCAGTCGCTGCCACAGATCAGCATTCTTAACCGGTTTTTTATCAGCGGTTTTCCAGCCGCGTTTTTTCCAGTTGTGGATCCACTGAGTAATGCCTTGGCGAACATATTGGCTGTCAGTGGTAAGTACAATGGAGCAAGATTCCTTTAAACTTGCTAAGCCAACGATGGCAGCGAGCAGTTCCATGCGATTGTTTGTGGTAAGCGTAAAGCCTTCACTCAGCTCTTTTTCATGCTGTTTGTAGCGTAAAACAACGCCATATCCGCCCGGACCGGGGTTTCCAAGACAAGAACCGTCCGTGAAAATTTCTACCTGCTTGACCATATTTGTTAGTATCTATTCAATTTAATCACCAAGTCTGACACAAGTGACGCTATGAAAGCCAGTTACGACCGGATAATCGTTCTCGATACCGAAACCACGGGTATGAACCGTGAAGGTGGACCTCACTATGAAGGCCACAAGATCATTGAAATTGGTGCCGTTGAAATTGTAAACCGTAAATTAACGGGACGACATTTCCACGTCTACATTAAGCCAGATCGCGAAATCGATCCTGAGGCGATTTCCGTCCACGGTATTACCGGTGAATTTCTGGTAGATAAACCCGAGTACAAAGAGATCCATGAAGAGTTTCTAAACTTCATTAAAGGCGCGGAGCTGGTTGCACATAACGCACCCTTCGACGTCGGCTTTATGGATTACGAATTCCAAAAGCTGGGTCTGAATGTCGGGAAAACCGAGGATTTCTGTAAGGTTACCGATACCCTTGCCATGGCGAAGAGAATCTTCCCGGGCAAGCGAAATAACCTTGATGTGCTCTGTGATCGTTATGGCATAGATAACTCTCACCGAACTCTCCACGGCGCATTGCTCGATGCCGAGATCTTGGCTGACGTTTACCTGTTGATGACAGGTGGCCAGACAACGTTGAAGTTTAATGGCAGCGAGTCTAGCGATCAGGAAAGTGGGGGAGAGTTCATAAGACGTGTTGAGGCCGGTACGAAAAAACTAAAGATCATTCAAGCTTCTGCCGATGAACTAAAAGAACATGAAGGGCAACTGGACGTGATTGAGAAAAACGGCCGTTGTTTGTGGAGGCAACAGGAGAGTGTATGAAGAATGGGTGGGCTGGATTGCTGCTCGCTCTGCTGATGGCGTTCAACGTTTCAGCAGAGCAAACATCTGACAGTGATATTCGGTTGCTGAATAACCGTTTTCGTATCGATTCCACCATCACTCAAGTCGCGTTTGTCATTTATCGGGAAAACCCCAGTAAGCCTGTCGTATTGGTTCAACCCGATGGCACGAAATTGTATGCATGGCGTCACCCTGACAATGTCTCTTGGCACCAAGAATCGGATATGGACATCGTGTCTGTTTTGAACCCGATGGCTGGCCCTTGGCAGGCGATAGGAAAAGTGTCTCCAGATAATCGAATCCGTATTCTTTCTGACTTGAACATGAAAGTGGATACTTTCCCTGCGCGATTGTATCAGAGCGAGACTCTCAAATTTACAGCGCGCCTGATGCAAGCAAATAATCCTCTAAATCTCAGAGATTTTCTGGATCGGGTTGAGCTCACAGTTACATTTACCGAGTATCTCGAAAATGTGGACGGCATTCCCGAAGATCAACGGCCTCAGGCGATGTCTCTGGGGAAGTTTGCCGATGATGGCGCTGGACTAGATGAAGTGGCAGGGGATGGTGTTTTCACCGTTGAGTTAGCCATTAATGTTGCACCGGGTAAGTACTGGGCGCGGGTCACATCTGGCAATGGTGTCTTTTTCCGCACACTTGAGCAAGAAGTCCTTGTCTACCCGACACCACTGATGGCGACTTTTAAACAAAGCCGTAAAAAAGCCCTTCCTCACCATTTGCTGGTGGAGTCCGATGTAGCAAGTGTTGAAGAAGGTACCATTGCTGTTCATTCTGAGTTTATCGATTCAAACGGTAAGGTCAGTGTCTATCAAGGTACTGCAACGGAAGGCTATACAGCAATGAATCTGGATATCGACAACTTTGATCAGCCAGGTCGCCATCGTTGGTTTGGCTGGCTTTATGGTACGGATAAGTTGTCGGGTCGTCCTTTGGTTTTTAAATTGCCAGAGCAGACGTTTGCTGTCGCTGATTATGCTGCCATTGAACAAGCCAAAATTGAACGTGAAGAGCGAGAAGCCGAGCGTCAACGAATTGAAGATGAAAAGTTGGCGGCAGAACAACGGGCTGCTGATAGAAAAATGGCCATGATCACCATCATAGGAGGCAATATCTTACTGCTGGTATTAGCCATTAGTGGATGGGTCGTTTTCCGTAAGATTAAAGCGAAGAGATTGGCGGCTGAAACGGAAGAAGAGCTTGAAGCTCCACCTCCCGAGGAGCCTGATAAGGCTGCGTAATAAAAAGGAAAGGAGAAGCTCGCTTCTCCTTTTTTTGTGCGTGTCTGTATTTTTCTTCTCGCGTGCGCTTAAGCAGCGTGTACCACTGCATCTAGGGCGGATTTCGCTGCAGCAAGCTCGTTAGGATCAAAGTCATCAACACTGATGGTTTCCATTCTTCCTGCTTCAGCGATACACAGCAGCTCGGCTTCTTTCTCCGAGATAATGCCAGCTTTCAACCCGATATCTGCCACCTTATCGAGAAACATGAATGGCAGTTTTTGCTCAGTCTTCTCACACACCTTTTTGTAAATTGGCTCTGCAGCCAAGATATCCAGCAGTGCTTTTTCAATTTTCCCTACGGTATTGTGCTCTGACGCTTCAAAGAACTGACCGCGACCAATGCGGGAACGTGTTTCGCCAGGTGTTTGAAGAATACGTGCGACTTTTCCGTCTAACTTGTCGCTTGGTTTATTGCGGCGTGAGCCAAATGGGAGAAGCAGCATTCGGAGAGGCACGGCAACCCAACGGTTCGGAAAGTTCGCTAGAAAATCTATCATTGCCTGCTCTGCTTGATATAAGGCGTCTTGTACTCCCCAATGTACCAGTGGTAAATCGTCCTTTTTAAAGCCCTCATCGGCATATCGCTTCAACGTAGCAGAGGCCAGATACAACTGACTAAGTACGTCCCCTAAGCGCGCGGATAAGCGCTCTTTTCGTTTAAGATCCCCGCCTAATACAGCCATTGATACATCGGCAATCAAGGCAAGGTTGGCTGAGTAGCGGTTCATTTGCTGGTAATAGCGTGCGGTGATGTCTTTATTTGGGACCTTCGATGTACGGCCATCCGTTAAACCAAGCCAAAACGAGCGGACGAGGTTGCTAATGACAAATCCAATATGTCCAAAAAGAGCTTGATCAAAACCTGCAATGGCTTCTTTCTCATTCTCTAGATAAGCAGCTTCCATCTCGGCAAGTACGAAGGGATGACAGCGAATTGCACCTTGACCGAAAATGATCATCGAGCGCGTAAGGATGTTCGCACCTTCAACGGTGATGGCTATCGGGGCGCTTTGGTAACCGCGAGCAAGGAAGTTTTTGGGGCCGAGGCAAATGCCTTTACCGCCCGTAATATCCATGGCATCTATGACGCCTTGCTGGCCTCTGTGTGTGCAATGATATTTCACGATAGCTGAAATAACTGATGGCTTTTCGCCCAAGTCAATCCCCGCAACCGTGAATGTGCTGGCCGCATCTAGGACATAGGCATTACCACCAATACGAGCCAGTGGTTCTTCAATCCCTTCCATCTTACCGATGGGCAGTTTGAATTGACGACGAATACGCGCGTACGCCCCAGTAGCGAGTGCGGCCGTTTTCAGACCACCTGTGGCATTAGAAGGCAACGTAATTCCGCGGCCGACAGACAGGCACTCAACCAGCATACGCCAGCCTTGCCCAGCCATCGGTGCTCCGCCGATGATGAAATCGAGAGGAACGAAAATATTTTCACCTTGTGTTGGACCGTTTTGGAAAGGCACATTTAATGGGAAATGACGACGTCCTATCTCGACGCCCTCAATGTCTGTTGGTATTAGCGCACAGGTGATACCAATGTCTTTTTTGTCACCGAGAAGGCCATCAGGATCTTTGAGCTTGAATGCCAAACCCAATACGGTCGCGACCGGTGCTAACGTGATGTAACGCTTGTTCCACGTGATAGACATGCCAAGCACTTCTTCACCCTGCCACACACCTTTTGTGACAATACCTTCATCCGGAATCGCACCTGCATCCGAACCTGCTTCTGGGCTGGTCAGTGCAAAACAGGGAATTTCTAACCCCGTGGCAAGACGAGGCAGGTAGTAATCTTTTTGATCATTGGTGCCATAGTGCTGCAACAACTCACCCGGCCCTAAGCTATTTGGTACGCCCACAGTAGAAGAAAGAACGCCCGATACTCCAGTCAGTTTCTGTAGTACCAGAGATTGCGCGTAAGCGGAGAATTCAAGTCCGCCGTACTTTTTCTTGATGATCATGGCGAAAAATTTGTGGTCCTTGAGGAATTGCCATACCTCGTTAGGAAGGTCTGCAAGTTCGTGGGTTACCTGATAGTCATTCACCATGCGACAGACTTCATTTACCGGGCCGTCCAAAAAGGCTTTTTCTTCAGCGCTGAGCCGAGGTGCTGGCACGTCATGAAGCTTGTTCCAATCAGGTGCGCCACGAAATAGCTCTGCTTCCCACCATACCGTACCGGCATCGATCGCTTCTTTTTCTGTTTGAGACATTTCAGGCATCACGCCTTTAAACAGTTTTAGCGCAGGTTTACTGAGCCAATTTTCACGAAAAGAACGCACATTGATAGGAATTGCAATCGCAAAGAAAATCAACCAAGACACTTGGCCGATAATACCGATAGAGGATCCGAAAATTAACAACGCGGCGGTGGCACCTGTAAAGAGTTTTAACCCTGTACGGTGGTAAGCCAGTACGGCAAATACAATCAAAAATGTGAGTAGGTACAGGGTTGTTGCCATGATGGGGTCTCCTTTTCCAGCAATGCAAACAATATTGACAAGAGGTCATACCACTTAATTGTAAGCAGGTTTTTAAGAGAATGTAAAACGATGACTGGTAAAAATGTGCTCAATATTTTACATGTACAGATGAAAGGGGGGAGTTCAAAATTCAGGCAATTGTTTTTACTGACTATTCATAAAGGGAGCGGGATTATCGACAGGATCTGCCATTTGTGGGTACACTGCTAGGTAACGATTTGGGCGGCTTGCCCCATCATGTTAACGATAAAAAGAGAATTGCCCATGTACCAAGATCTCATTCGCTCAGAGCTGAATGAAGCGGCTCAAGTGCTGAACGCGTTTTTAAGCGATGACAAAAACATTGCTGATATCGAAGCTGCAGCAAAGCTGTTGGCTGATTCTTTTAAAGCTGGCGGTAAAGTGTTGTCTTGTGGCAACGGTGGATCACATTGTGATGCGATGCATTTTGCAGAAGAGCTGACAGGTCGCTACCGCGAAAACCGTCCGGGTTACCCTGCGATTGCTATCTCTGATCCAAGCCATCTGTCATGTGTGAGTAATGACTTTGGTTATGAATATGTGTTTTCTCGCTATGTAGAAGCGGTTGGCAGCAAAGGCGATGTGTTATTTGGTCTATCTACGTCTGGCAACTCTGGTAATGTACTGAAAGCGATTGATGCTGCAAAAGCGAAAGGCATGAAGAGCATTATGCTGACAGGCAAAGACGGTGGCAAAATGGCTGGTCTGGCAGATGTCGAAATCCGTGTACCGCATTTCGGTTATGCTGATCGTATTCAAGAAGTGCATATCAAAATTATTCACATCTTGATCCAGCTTGTCGAAAAAGAGATGGAAAAGTAAGTCGAGCAAAGGCAGCGTAAAGGATTATGTGTGAACTCCTTGGCATGAGTGCCAATGTACCAACAGATATTTGCTTCAGTTTTACTGGCTTGATTCAGCGAGGGGGCAATACTGGCCCTCACCGTGATGGCTGGGGAATCGTGTTTTATGAAGGGAAGGGTGTCCGAACCTTCAAAGATCCGAACCCAAGTTGTGACTCAAAAGTGGCTGAGTTAGTGCAAAATTACCCGATAAAAAGTTGTGCCGTGATCAGTCATATTCGTCAGGCAAACCGAGGTGAAGTCAGTCTGGTAAATACCCACCCATTTACGCGGGAAATCTGGGGACGTTATTGGACGTATGCACATAACGGACAGCTGGCAGGGTATGAAGATCTGCCAACCGGGCACTTTAAGCCAGTAGGCGAAACAGACAGTGAAAAAGCGTTCTGTTGGTTGCTACACGAAATTGAGCAGCACTATCCAGATAAGCCTGATGACATGACAGAAGTCTTTCATTTTATCGCCAGTCGATGCGATAGATTGAGAGCGTTGGGTGTGTTTAACATGCTTTTCAGTGATGGTGACTATGTTATGACGTATTGCACCAACAACCTTCATTGGATCACGCGACGTGCGCCGTTTGGCCAAGCCAGCCTGATTGATGAAGAAGTGACCGTGGATTTTCAAGAAGAAACCACGCCGAACGATGTGGTGACTGTCATTGCGACGCAACCTCTGACCAATAATGAAACGTGGCACAAAATGCAGCCGGGTGAATATTGTGTCTTCCATCTTGGCGAAGTGTATACCTGCAATCGAGTCGAGTTGGAAACGTCAGAGGCTTAGTCTGATTGCTTAATCGAAAAAACGCGCCCAAAGGCGCGTTTTTATTGGTTGTCACTTTTATCTGGCTAACCGAACTAGCCTTAATCTGCTGCGTACCCCAATGGACCGAGGGTTTCTGCATCAAGTTTTGCTTTGCCATCTTCCATCGTGAGGCGACCTTGGCAGAACCACTCAACAACGAGTGGGTAGATACGGTGTTCTTGTTCCTGAACACGGGAAAACACGGTGTCGACAGTGTCGTCTTCAAAGATAGGAACGCGTGCCTGCAAAATCACAGGACCTCCATCCAACTCTTCCGTTACAAAGTGCACTGATGTGCCGTGCTCATTGTCACCCGCATCCATCGCGCGCTGGTGGGTGTTTAGTCCTGGGTATTTGGGCAAGAGTGACGGGTGAATATTAAGCATCTTGCCGTGGTAATGGCGCACAAATTCTGGTGTCAAAATACGCATGAATCCGGCCAGAACAATAAGATCTGGCGCGAACTCATCGATGGTTGCCATTAGCTGGCTGTCGTATTGGCCACGATCAGTAATGCCCTTGCTTGGCACGACAACCGCATCAATGCCCGCATCTTTTGCTCGTGTCAGTCCATAAACATCCGCCTTGTTGGTCATCACAGCACGTATTGTCATACCGTTTTGGTTGTGACAACGATCAATGATGGCCTGCAAGTTGGATCCGTTTCCTGAAACCAGAACAACCAGCTTTTTCATTATTACCCCTTAATTTCTACCTGCTCTTCGCCATCAGCCGCGTTTTCGATACGACCTAGCAGCCATGCATTCTCACCTTCTTGGTTCAGAATATCGATAGCTTGCTGTGCTTGAGTGTCAGGTAAGGCGATAACAAGGCCAACGCCACAGTTAAAGGTACGGTACATCTCGTGTTCGGTGACATTGCCTTTTTCTTGTAGCCAGCTGAAGATAGCAGGCCATTCCCAGCTATTACCATCAACCACCGCTTTGGTGCCTTTTGGTAGTACACGAGGGATGTTTTCCCAGAAGCCGCCACCGGTGATGTGCGAGATAGCGTGTACGTCACAGCTTTCCAGCATTTTAAGGACCGGCTTAACATAAATACGGGTTGGTTCCAGCAGGTGTTCGCTCAGTGTTTTGCCTTCCAGCTCTGCACTGATGTCTGCGCCTGATACTTCGATGATTTTACGGATAAGGCTGAATCCGTTTGAGTGTGGACCTGAAGATGCCACAGCGATCAGTGCATTGCCTTCTGCCACTTTTGAGCCATCGATGATGTCTTCTTTTTCCACAACGCCGACACAGAAGCCTGCGACATCATAATCTTCACCGTGGTACATACCTGGCATTTCTGCGGTTTCGCCACCAATCAGAGCACAGCCTGATTGCATACAACCTTCGCCGATACCTGTTACAACGTCTGCTGCAGTGTCTACATCCAGCTTACCTGTTGCATAATAATCAAGGAAGAACAGGGGCTCTGCACCTTGAACAATCAAATCGTTCACACACATGGCCACGAGGTCGATACCAATGGTGTCGTGTTTTTTCAGATCCATGGCCAGGCGGAGTTTGGTGCCTACACCATCAGTACCCGAAACCAGTACTGGATGTTTATATTTGGTAGGCAGTTCACACAGAGCGCCGAAGCCGCCTATGCCACCCATCACTTCAGGGCGACGAGTGCGCTTCACTACGCCTTTGATTCTGTCGACCAAGGCATTGCCTGCATCAATATCTACACCTGCATCTTTGTAGCTAAGAGAAGACTTATTATCGCTCACTGGGGATCCTTACCGAGTTGTGGAGTGAAAAGCGGCGCCATTTTAACAGCCACTTTTCAAAAAGGAAAACGTTTGCGTCAACGCTTTTGCGCTAAAAAGAAGCAACTGGATGCATGTGGCTATCGCCTCTATTTTTCTCGTGTATAATTCGTTGAATTTGTTTTTTGCAGGAGTCTGTCATGAAAGTTGTTGAGGTCAAGCACCCGCTGGTTAAACACAAAATTGGTCTGATGCGTGAAGGTGACATCAGCACCAAGCGTTTTCGTGAGTTAGCAACGGAAGTGGGTAGCCTGCTAACGTACGAAGCAACCTCAGATTTTGAGACAGAAAAAGTCACAATTGAAGGCTGGAATGGTCCGGTTGAAATTGACCAGATCAAGGGTAAAAAGGTCACTGTTGTTCCTATCCTGCGTGCAGGTTTGGGCATGATGGATGGTGTACTTGAGCATGTACCAAGTGCACGTATCAGCGTTGTTGGTATTTACCGTGACGAAGAAACACTAGAGCCAGTACCTTACTTTAACAAGCTAGCGTCAAATATTGATGAGCGTATTGCGTTGGTAGTAGACCCAATGCTAGCCACCGGTGGCTCAATGATTGCGACACTGGACCTGTTAAAAGAACGTGGTTGTAAACAGTTCAAAGTCTTAGTATTAGTTGCTGCCCCTGAGGGCATTGAAGCACTAGAAAAAGCCCACCCAGATGTTGAGCTTTATACTGCTGCTATTGATGAGAAGCTAAATGATAAAGGCTACATCGTTCCAGGTCTGGGCGATGCAGGTGATAAGATTTTCGGTACGAAGTAACCAGATAATCGTATTCAATAAAAAGGCTTCCGATTGGAAGCCTTTTTTGTTTTTATGTTAGGAATTAGTCTTCCATCTGCGCATTGTCGACAACGTGGCTCTCGCCCATGTCTTTTGGCAGGATAAGGTTCAATGCGATAGCGACGATACCGCAAAGGCTGATGCCTTGTAGGCTGAAGTCGCCAATACCGAATGCCATGCCGCCAATACCAAATACCAGTGTTACCGCAACGATCGCCAAGTTACGTGCCTTGTGAAGGTCGACTTGGTTTTTGATAAGGGTATTTAGACCAACGGTAGCGATTGAGCCGAACAGCAAAATCATGATACCGCCCATCACAGGAACGGGAATGGTTTGCAAGATTGCTCCTAGCTTGCCAACAAACGCCAACACCAGTGCGGTGATTGCGCCCCAAGTCATGATTGCCGGATTAAATGCTCGGGTCAACATGACTGCGCCAGTCACTTCACTGTAGGTCGTGTTAGGCGGAGCACCGAATAGCGATGCTACCATGGTTGCCACGCCGTCACCCGCCATGGTGCGGTGTAGACCCGGTTTTTTCAGGTAGTCCTTACCCGTCACACTTGAAATCGCCAGCATGTCGCCCACGTGCTCAACGGCAGGAGCGATCGCCACAGGGATCATAAACAGAATGGCGCCAATGTGGAATTCCGGTGCGGTGAAGTTTGGCATGGCCAGCCATGCTGCGTTGATCACTGGCGAGAAATCGACAACGCCAAAAAATAGCGATACAACATAACCTGACACGATACCAGCAAGGATTGGCACAAGCTTAAAGAAGCCTTTGGCGTAAACAGAAATGCCAATGGTCACAATCAGCGAAATAGCAGAAATCCAAATTGCGGCAGAACCGTCCACCAGTTGTACTGCGCCGTCACCTGATTTACCTAGCGCCATGTTTACCGCCGATGGTGCTAGACCTAAGCCGATAACCATGATCACAGGACCTACAACCACGGGTGGAAGCAGACGGTGAATAAAGCCTACGCCACGTACCTTGATGATTCCGCCCATGATGACGTAAACAAGGCCAGCAGCCATCAGGCCACCCATGGTTGCAGCGATGCCCCATTGTTGAACACCGAACATGATTGGCGCGATAAACGCGAAAGAAGAAGCGAGGAAAATGGGGACGGAGCGTTTAGTAATGACTTGAAAGATTAGGGTACCAATACCGGCACCGAAGAGAGCAACGTTAGGGTCTAATCCCGTTAAAAGCGGCACTAATACCAACGCGCCAAAGGCAACAAATAGCATTTGTGCCCCTTGTAGAGCTTGCATCATGACGAACCTTCCTAAATCTAAAAAAATCGCGGGATACTATCACAATTTAAAATGTCAGAACCCTGACCTAAATCTATTTGTCAGACAAAGACCTTTGCTAATCCCGCTTAAAGCTGGGGTTTTCGACCGATAACAAGGCACGTTTTCCGTATTTTCGGGTCAGATGTCATACTGATAGATGCATGGAGCACGAAGTCGCGTGGTTATATTACGCAATTTCGACGCTTTACCGTTGCTGTGTGTAAGGCTTCCTTTTATGATCAGCGTTTAAATTTCGAGTTATCTGGCATAAATATGTTACGAATCTTATTTTTCGTGCTCGCGATGCTGCTGGGACAAACCAGTGCATTTGCAGCGTCAATGTTCAGTTCTGAAGTGGTGCTGGATGACAGTGATTCCGCGACCGAACAGGCGGCAAAAGAAAAAGCGTTTGTCGATGTTCTTGTTCGTGCATCGGGTCAATCAACGGTTGGTGAGAACCAGGTAATCCAAAAGGCTCTGCCTACGGTTGGGCAATACATCACGCAACTAGGCTATGGCGCACAGGATGGTCAACGTACGTTGGTTTTGGGGTTTGATGATGCAAAAATTCGGACATTGCTGACCCAAGCACAAGCAACTTACTGGGGTGAGCCTCGTCCTGAAGTTTTGTTTTGGGTCATAGAAGACACACCAACGCAGCGTAATGTTATTTGGGAGCAATCGGGTTCACCGTTGATTGGTGAATTAAAAGCAGAAGGTGAACGTCGAGGTTTGCCAGTGTTGATGCCCGTCGGCGATTTTGACGATGTGGTGGCAGTATCTGTGCCAGACCTCTGGGGTGGGTTTGCCGAGCCTATTGCCAAGGCCAGTGCGCGTTACAACCCGACAGGCATCGTGGTTGTAAAAGTTAACGACAGAGGCCTGACGTGGCAAATGTTCCCGAATGCCGCGGCAATCAACAATGATACGCCGGTTGAAGGCCGTGTAAGTGGCGCTCCAGCACAAGCATTTCCTCAAATGATTGATGCGATTGCCGATTACTATGCGCAGCGTTTGGCGGTAAATCTGGGTGTGGTAAATGGTGATGCATTGTCATTGGAAATCTCGGATTTAAACGATGCTGAAGACTTCTTTGTGGTTGAACGTTCGCTTAAAGCTCTGAACTCTGTGGCAGCACTGCGCCTTGATTCTATTATTGATGACAAAGCGACATTTAAATTGAGCTTGTTGGCATCAGAAGATATTTTCCACAATGAGATGATGGCTGATCGTCGACTGCAACGCTTGGAAGCGCAATCGCCTGAAATCGAAACGCCACCTGTTATTGATGCGCCCATCAATGTAACTGAAAGCTCCGTAGATACCACGTCAGGCACGATTGCGACAGGAACGGTAACAACGGGCAGTGTCACAACAGAGACCTCGCCGATTGTTGAGCCGCCTTTGGTTACGTCGCCAACAGAAGCAATGCCAACGGTACCCACTCCGCATGTTATCCGCTACAAGTGGGTAGGCTAAAAAAATGAAAAAGCAGGCCAAGGCCTGCTTTTTTAATGGGCTGCTTCAGCAAGGTCGTTATTGCTCGAACCGCGCTTTCTCTTCTTTTTCTACCTGTGACAGCTTTTTTAAGCCAAGCCCAAGTGCTTTCCCTTTGTGTTTGGCATACAAAACATTACTGATAAAGGATATAGACGTAATCACGATTTCTATCGCGGCCAGCAGTCGTTCACCTTCATCAACAATCAACAGTGTTAACCCATGCAGGAAGTAGAACATCAGAATGAAATTAGCCCATGCGTGCGTGTAGGGTTTTCCTGTCAATATCCCTTTCAGTGGGAACAGTAACGGGATAAGCCATGCGACGGTAACACCATAAGGGTTAATGTGTGGGTGTGGCGATAAAAAACTATGCCAAATCAACACCCAAACAATGAGTGCAAGGTACGAAACCAGTACGGTAACACGTCGTTGGGAGAGAGAAGAAAACAACAGATAACTCCTTTATCTTGTCTGTAATTGAGAGGCAATCATTGCCAACCGCTTTCCTCCAGCAATAGCCAGATCTTTTTCGTTGTTGTCAGGTTGTCTGTGGTCTTCTGACGTAACATGAGACGGGCCATAGGGAGAGCCGCCGCCAGAGGTAGTATGCAGTGCTGGCTCACTATGTGGCAATCCCACAATGACCATACCGTGGTGTAAAAGCGGTAGCATCATAGATTGAAGCATGGTCTCTTGACCGCCATGAAGCATGGAGCCTGATGTAAATACTAATGCGGGTTTACCAATCAAGGTGCCAGCAAGCCACTCCTTGCTCGTGCTGTCAATAAAGTGCTTAAGCGGTGCTGCCATATTGCCAAAACGAACAGGGCTGCCAAATGCCAAACCATCACAACGTTTCAAGTCATCGAGGGTAACAAACGGGTCGTCTGCGGGTTGTGGTTGAATACTCTCTCCAGCGAATGCAAGTTCAGGTACGGTGCGCAACGTTGCCACTGCGCCTGTGCTTTCAACCCCTCTAGCGATCAGGCGGGCCATCTTTCGGGTTCCGCCATGACGGCTATAGTAAAGGATTAAAATGTCAGCCATTACAGGATATCGAGAACGGCTTCTGGTGGACGACCCATAGCCGCTTTACCGTTTGCAACAACGATAGGGCGTTCAATCAGTTTTGGATTCTCAACCATTGCTTGAATCAGCTCAGCGTCAGTCGCGTCTGCCAATTTCAGCTCTTTATAGATATCTTCTTTGGTTCGCATCATCTTACGCGGTGAGTCGTAACCCAGTAGTGCAAGCAAGGTGTTAATAGTTTCAGCTGACGGAGGTGTGTCGAGGTAGGCCACGACCTCTGGCTCAATGCCACGTTCTGTTAGTAAAGCCAAAGTTTGACGGCTCTTTGAGCAACGGTTGTTGTGGTAGATGGTGACTGACATGAGCACTCCTTTTACGCGTTTCGTAACGCAATGTTGTTATCTTAGTTGTTAGAATTTTTATCGCTGAAGGGCTGAGAAACGCGCCTCTTCCACTCTCAGTTGATCAATACGTGCGTCGTAACGAGCTTGGTCTAAGCTGCCAAGATCCACTAACTGGCTGGCTTGGGTGTAATTTGAAATAGCTTTGTGCCAACGAGCCTGTAACGCAAAAATCTCGCCTTGTGAGGCGAGTCCGCCAGCTTGATTGCCGCTGTTTTCATAGGCTTCCTGCAGCATTGACCAACCATTAATATCACTTGGATGGCGATGGGTATATTTTTCCAACCCACCAATGGCTTCTTTGTATCTCTCTCCCTTAACCAGAACATAATCCCGGTTCAGCAAAAGCACTGAATTGTTTGGTTGCGCATCGAGGGCTTTATTCAGGCGCTTTAATGCGGGGGTGAAATTTTTTTGGGCAACATCCAAGTCTGTCATGGCATCCAGAAAAAAGCGGTTATTAGGCTGTGCCGTAAAAAGGGGATTGAGCAACTCGGCAGCCTTGTCGAACTGTCTGGTGTCAATGTAGACCAGCGCCTTGCCGTAATTGAGAGATAATGCTTCAGCCGGTGATGCTTTTTTCAATGCGCGATTAAACCAATCCAGTGACGCGTTACTATCGATACCCGCAAATCGAGCGATCACGCGCGCTCTGGCCAGTTGGTAGGTAGGTGACATTGGGACTGACAGTTTTGGATATTGCTCAGCCCGCGAACGCGTGTCTGTAATGCGGTCGTCAGGAAGAGGGTGAGTCAGTAAAAACGACGGTGGTTTCGATGCATAGCGATATTGATCGGACAAACGCGTGAAAAATCGCGGCATGGCCGTAACATCGAAACCTGAGCGTGAGAGAGTTTCAATCCCTATCCTGTCCGCTTCTTTTTCGTTACTGCGGGTATAATTGATTCGGCTTTGAATCGATGCGGCTGTCGTGGCTTGAACGGCAGCAATACCCGCTTGAGGCGCGGCAATCGCTAACATCAGCGAGCCTACCATCGCTGCGATAGTCAGCGGTGTCTGACGAGCTTGTTCTTCCATTGCTCTGGCAAGGTGACGTTGGGTGAGGTGTGCAATTTCGTGCGCAACCACAGAGGCGAGTTCACTTTCTGTATTTGCATGTAAAAACAGACCGGTGTGCAAAGCGACGTGCCCGCCAAAGAAGGCGAAAGCATTAATGTCGCGATTACGGATCAGAAAAAATTCAAACGGTGTTTTAACGTCATTGGCGTTGGCAACGAGTGTGTTACCTAAAGCCGTAACATATTCTGACAGCAAGGGGTCATTAACAATGGGTTGACTGCTGCGCAGCATACGCATGTAAGCATCGCCGTATTCAATTTCTTTTTCAACGGTGAGGGTACCAGCAGCGGCTGTGCCAATCTCAGGTAGATCGCTATACGTCGTTGCCAGCGCCGGTGAAGACAGTGCGAGCGATGCGATGAGAACGCTTGTCGTGGCTTTTTTGAATAGCTGCATAACTGACGTCGGTGCCTCCAGCACGCGATAATAATGGAGCAGTATTATCTAGTAGACCGCAAAGAAACCAAGAGGTTCTTCGTTAATTCCCTTGAAATAGAAAGACTATGTCTACAGGGGTTTGCCTTCAATTGAACGCATTGATACCCTCAGAAGTCGAGCTTCGTCAGGCCGTTTAGGTATACAATGCCGAAGATAATAGCGGTCAGTGAGAAAGAATGGAAATTCAATCCCTTGATTTACGCGAGCAACGTTGTCCCATGGCGTTGTTATTGGCCAAAAGAGCCTGTGCGTCGTTGGAACAAGGACAGCGAATAGCGCTATATGTAACAGACGCCGGTGCATTGCGGGATATTCCCCGCTATCTTCTACAACACGGTTATCTTGTAGAGCATCAAGAATTGGAAGGAACAATGGTGCTAAACGTCACCAAACTTTAAACGGGAATTTACATGCTAAATATGCTTAACCGTTGGTATCAAAGACGGTTTTCAGATCCACACGCCGTGAGTCTTGTCGCAATCATCGTTGCAGGCTTTATCGTTATCTATTTCTTTGGCAACTTGATTGCACCACTATTGGTGGCGATTGTACTCGCATATCTTCTGGAATGGCCTGTCGCGAAGTTGGTGTCTGCCGGCATACCGCGCGTTGTTTCTGTGATAATGGTACTGACGCTTTTTGTCGGGTTGATGCTACTGGCAAGCTTTGGCTTAATGCCAACCATCTGGACCCAGATAATTAACCTAATTGCAGATATTCCCACCATGTTTAACAAGGTGCAGATTTTTGTCTCTCACCTGCCTGACGAATACCCGGAAATCATTCAACCCCATATGGTCAATACCTTCATCGACACGCTACAAAGCCGTGTTCTTGGGATTGGGGAGAGTGTGGTGAAGGGTTCGTTATCGTCGCTGGTCAGCCTGGCTGCGCTTGCGGTTTACCTGATTTTGGTTCCGTTACTTGTTTTCTTTCTCTTAAAAGACAAAGACGAAATGCTCTCGATGTTTCAGGCCATGTTGCCGCGCAATCGAAAGCTGACCAATAAAGTGGGCCATGAGATGAATGAGCAGATCTCCAATTACATTCGCGGCAAAGTCACGGAAATCATCATTGTCGGTATTGCCAGCTATATCACTTTTGCCTTGCTTGATTTGCGATATGCCGCGTTGCTAAGTGTCGCAACGGGGTTGTCAGTGCTCATTCCGTACATAGGCGCGGCGGCGGTCACTCTGCCAATATTCATGGTGGCATTGTTTCAGTGGGGCATTAGTCCAGAACTTGGTTATCTCATGTTGGCATACGGCATTATTCAAGCGTTAGACGGCAATGTTTTGGTCCCTGTCTTGTTCTCAGAAGCGGTGAACCTTCATCCCGTTGCGATTATTGTGGCTGTGCTGGTATTTGGTGGGCTATGGGGTTTCTGGGGCGTGTTCTTTGCGATTCCTTTAGCTACCTTGGTCAAGGCTGTGTGGAATGCCTTGCCGTCTCATGAAACGGAAGAGGGTGCCCTATCGGAGTCATCAAATTAAGTGACTTAAATGTGAATATTAAGGGGAAAAAACGGGGCTAAACTGATAACCTTGTTAGTATTCTACAAGGTGAAAAAGCAGTAAAAGAGTAATTTGAAAAGTGAAAGGTATTGAACATACCCCCCCAACAGAATTCACTGTAGGGATTGTTGGGGGTGGCGTTGCCGGTGCTACAGCGGCACTGAAGTTAGCCGGTTTGGGTGTGAGAACCCATCTTTTCGAAAAAAATGAAAGCCTTGTTAGCGGCCCTCCAATTTGTCACCTGCATGCTGGTGGTAACCTGTATCGAGAAATCTCAGAGAAGCAGTGCATCATGCTTCTTGAGCAATCGATAGCCACGCTTCGCGCTTACCCTCATAGCGTCAATTACCGTCCAACAGTGGTCGCTATTCCTCAAACCGATCCCGGCGAGCCAGAAGCTATTCTGAATCGTCTTTCTGTGTTAACCGAACACTATCGCCAAATGATTGCCGAGGACGAAGGCAATCAAGTGATGGGTAATGCAGACGACTATTTTACACTGTTCTCAAAAAAGGACATGGCAATGCTGGCTGAAAAAGCGTTGCCAGAAGTGCCTGTGACTGCGGAAGACTGGATGGTGCCGGTGGCGAAATATATGCCACATGACGCCTTTAAATACCCCATTGTTGTTGTACAAGAGTATGGGTTAAGTGTGTTTCGTCTGGCTGCAACTGCGGCATTGGGACTAGAAAGTGCGCCAGAATGCCAAATTCATTACCAACACGACGTCACTGCCATTGATAAAACTGAGCACGGTTGGGAGATTCTGAGCACGGCCAAAGATGGCTCTAAACACGTTCAAGCCGTTAGCTTCCTTATCAATGCGGGGGGCTATAAAACGGGTACCATCGACAATATGCTCCAACACTCTCGAGAGCGCTGGGTCGAATACAAAGCTGCATATGTGGCACATTGGACGTCTAAAGCGGGTATGTGGCCGGAAGTGATTGTTCATGGTGAGCGCGGTACGCCACAGGGGATGGGGCAACTCACCCCGTATCCTGACGGCTTTATTCAACTACATGGTATGACACAAAACATCACTTTGTTTGATAACGGATTGATGAAAAGTCATCAGGACAACGCGCAACCTGAGCTACCAGCGAGTCTGTTTGAAAAGGCCGAAGGGGCGTGGGAATGGGATGAGATTCGCGAAAGAACAGCGCGAGCGATTACCCATTTTGCTCAATGGTTGCCCGCGTTTTCAGACGCCGAAATGGGGGCGAAGCCACTTGGTGGTGCGCAGCAGATTCCGGGAAGTGATCCAACTCTTCGCGCAGCAGATGCGACGTTTGAAGGGGAGCGATATGCGCGAATTGAGCTGGTGAAAGCCTCATCTGCATTACAAGCCATTGACCGAATTTTGGCTCATTGCCAGAATAAAGGTTGGGTTGCTTTGCCGAACAATTGGCAGAATCCAACACTGCCGTTGACTGCGGCATTGACACAAACGGATGTTGTTGAGAAGGCGAAAGGATTAGCCAAAGCACGTGAATACCCCGAGGCACTGGCTCGTCCATACCCGTAAAAAAGTCGGCGTTGCCGACTTTTTTCTTATTTATAAAGGATGGCTTACTCGCCTTTTAGGTAGTTCACGACTACATCGTGGTGGTCTTTAGTTTTAAACTTGTTGAACACGTGTTTGATGTTGCCGTCTGTTCCTACCAAGAAGCTAATACGGTGAATGCCGTCAAACTCGCGCCCCATGAACTTCTTCGGTCCCCACACACCAAATGCGTCTGCAATGGCATGGTCTTCATCACTTAACAGCGTGAAATTCAGTTCTTTTTTCTGTTCAAAATTTTTCAGACGTTTTACAGGGTCCGGGCTAATGCCCAACACCACTGTGTTCAATGCATCCAGTTCGCTTTTGCTGTCACGCAGTGAGCAAGCTTGAGTTATACAACCCGGTGTCATCGCTTTTGGGTAAAAGTACACCAGCACGTTGTTTTTGCCTTTGTATTGGCTAAGTGTCACTGTGTTTCCATTTTGGTCTTGCAGTGAAAAATCAGGTGCTGTTGCCCCTGCTGTCAGCATTTGCATGTATCTTCCTTCATTTATTTTGCTCACCGTCTCGATATTGATAATCAAAAAGGGGCTTTATGGGTAATAAATCTGTGTTTTCCCTTGCTTCGCTCCCCACAAAACGTGTAAATGTTAACCTATGTTAAGGGCGACTTTCCGCTTTGGTGAGCAGGAAAGGTGCGGAATTGAACAGCTCTTTCCAGCTGTAGGGAATTCAGGCTGAGTTAGCTTTACGCATGGAATGACAATATCGTTCATTTTCTCGGTGATCAACCGCCCAAACACAAGGATTTGGTGCTTCCAGTGAGCTTGTTTTTGCTAAGCGCCAAAAGTACCATGGACGAAACCGCATTTTTGGAGAAGGAAATGTTTTCAGGAAGTATCGTGGCACTTGTCACGCCGATGGATAGCTCTGGTGAAGTTGACTACGCCAGTTTGAAAAACCTTGTTGATTTTCATGTTAGCGCGGGCACTGATGCCATCGTTTCTGTGGGAACAACGGGCGAATCTGCAACAGTCACTGTCGAAGAGCACATCAAGATTGTACTGAAAACACTGGAGTTTGCAGACGGACGTATCCCAGTTATTGCGGGCACCGGTGGAAATGCAACTCACGAGGCAATTACATTCAGCAAGATGTTTGCAGGCTCTGGAATTGCGGGCTGCCTGAGCGTGGTGCCGTACTACAACAAACCTTCTCAAGAAGGCCTGTTTCAGCATTTCAAAGCAATTTCTGAATCGTCAGAGCTTCCTCTGATCCTATACAACGTACCGGGACGCACCATTACTGACATGTTGCCTGAGACCGTGGCGCGTTTGTCTGAATTCGAAAACATCGTTGGCATCAAAGATGCGACCGGTGATCTCTCAAGAGTAAAACTTCACCGTGAACTTTGTGGCGAAGACTTTATCTTACTAAGCGGTGATGATTTAACGAGCCTGGAATTTATCGAACTGGGTGGTCATGGCTTTATTTCGGTTACCAACAATATCGCAGCTGCGCAAATGGCTAAAATGGTCAAGCTGGCATTGGCGGGTGAGATTGAAGAAGCTCGCTCAATCAATGAAAGTCTGATGCCGCTGCACAAGGACTTGTTCGTTGAAGCAAACCCAATTCCAGTGAAATGGGCGATGCATCAAATGGGCATGATTGCTGATGGTACGCTGCGCCTGCCGCTGACAACGCTTAACCAAGCATTGCAACCAAAGGTTAAACAAGCGTTGCTTGATGCGGGTGTGATGTAATCGCATCATTGGAGAATAAATGAAATCTGTTGTTAAATTTGGCCTGAGTGCTGTGATGGTCGCCACCTTGGCGGCCTGTTCGGGTGCTGAAACACGTCGACAAGCGTCTGACGATTTTGAGTATTTAAACGCGCCTTCACCATCGGAGTGGAATACGCTTCCTGGTCAAAAGCCCGAATTCACGGGTGCTTATGCGATACCGCAAAGCAACTTTGAGGGTGCCGTCGGCTCAAATGTTGATATTCGACCACCTCAACAAATTCTCGAATTAATTCCAGGTGCGCGCTACGAGCATGTGGGATCAACGGTGACGATTTGGGTGCCGCGTGCAGAGCAATTGCAGCGCGTTTGGGATACTGTCCAAGGCATGGCAAAAGAGGGTGCTTTCCCAGTGAAGACATCTTCTGCTGAGGGTATCGAAACGGGTTGGGTTGATTGGGTTATCAATGAAGATGATGATGCCATTGAAAGCCGTTATTTACTGACGCCGACTGAGTCACGTGGCCGGCATGGTTTACGTATCACCTTGCTTGAAGCGCGTCGTAGTGACACGGGGACTGTTTTGCCTGAAGTGGCTGGCCAGCGTTACGCGACTCAGATGACGAATCTGATAGCGACAAGCTATGATGCTGAAATTCGTGAAGAAGCACGCATTCGCGCTCAAGAGCTGGTTAAGAATATTCCAATCAGTCTGGGTAAAGACCGCAGTGGTTTGCCTGTGATCGTTGCGCGTGCACCCTATGATGTTTTCTGGGAGCGACTACCATCGATTTTGACCGAGCTTGGTTTTAAAGTTGAAGATCGTAACCGCTCACAGGGTACGCTTGAAGTTGACTATAATAATCCGGATGAGATGCTGTGGGACAAAATTGGCACTGAGCGTCTGGACTTGGCACAACGCACTTATAATATCCAACTGGGCGATCTGGGTAACCGAACGTCGATAAACTTCACCGATAAAAACGGTAAACCAGTGAAAGAAGAAACACTGGCACAATTGAGTGATGTGTTGGCGGCGGTCATTGATTACATGAATACCAAGTAACTGTGATTGATAAGAAAAAGGACGCATTTGCGTCCTTTTTTGTTCTTTGTCGATTATTGTCTTGATGGCAACTTGCGCTAATCAATCAAATCATACTTTTCTTTAAGAATGGCGATGATTTCTTGTTTCGGGTTATCACTGAGATGAATGGGCTGCCCCGTAATTTTCTCTGCGATGCCGATATATGTTTTTGATATATCCATCAGTGATTCAACAGGCAACGCATTCTCACGAGCTAACGCTGCGCGTTCAGGCATACGGTCTTTGTTGAGTAAAATATCAGGCTCGGGGAAGTAATTTAGCAAGAACTGACGGAACCCTTCCTTCGAGTTTTCGACGATATTACCTGTATCGTATTCTGCCGTATCCCAAATGCGCGACGAGTCAGGCGTCCCGACCTCATCCATGTAAATCAGTTTTTCTTGTCCGTCAGCATCGCTGACATAACCAAACTCAAACTTCGTATCAACAAACGTTTGCCCTACCGCCGCTAATGCGTCACTGATCACGCCAAAGCCCTCTTTCAGCAGGGTTTCGTAACGTTCAATATCATCAGCAGATGAGAAGTTAAAAGCGGCGAAATTGTTTTCGATGTTCTGACGTGTAATGTTCACGTCATCGGCTTCAGGTACGCCCGGGATCCCCGTCAGAATACCTTTGGTTGACGGTGTGATTAGCAGTTCTGGAAGCTGCTTGTCTTTATCCAGACCGTCGGGTAACGCTATGCCACAGAACTCACGTTCACCTTTTGAGTAAGCACGCCACATAGAGCCAGTGATGTACTTGCGGCAAATTGCTTCAATCATTACAGGCTTGGCTTTCTGTACAATCCACACGAAAGGATGGGGGATATCCAGAATGTGACTGTCTGCCAGACCATTGTCTTTAAAAAGCTTGAACCAATGATTAGAAATAGCATTTAAAGCGGCACCTTTGCCCGGTACACCTTTAAGGCCACCTTCACCATGCCAGATGCAGTCAAACGCAGAGATACGATCACTGATCACCATGATGGCTAACGGCGCATCCGGCGCGACGTTGTATCCTTTTTCTTTAATTAGGCGCTGGCTATCCGCTTCTGTTAGCCAATAGACTGAGCGAACTTTACCGCTATGAACGGGTTGGTGAGTACGAATGGGGAGATCATCGTTAACGGCAAGCACTTGATCCGCGAGGCTCATTGAGACATTCCTATCTGTAGTTGAACGGCACACAGAGAATGGTGCAAGGCAGAACTTTATTGCTTACACCACCAAATTCACAGGCATCATACCAGAACTTTTTCTTGGCACAGTGAAAAAAGCAAACGTTTGCCTGAAAAGTTTTTTCGGGTTGAATTAGAAAGAGAAAATGAAAAAGGCAGCAGTGGACACCTTTAGAAAATGATTACCAAAAAGAGGATTTGTCGTCTTCATCGTCGTCGTAGGGCTTTTTCTCAGGCGATGTGTCTTTGTTGTCGTTGTCTTTTGGCTTGGGCTTTTGCTTCATACCGAATTTGGCATTGGCTGTGTATTTCAACGCCATGATGTTACTGACAACCACAGCAACAACGATGAATATGATGACATAGGGATTTGTCAGGAAATCCATATTTAAGCCTCGCAAACGTTAGAGACGTATTGTGAATATATCCAATCAAGCATAGCAAGGACAGTTTCACGCCCAGCAATGTCACTGAATGCGATCGCCGTCTTTAGCTGTTGGGGACTCAACGCCTTGAGTAAATCGGTTGCTGTTGCCACGTGGCTGATATGCCAAGGTTCGACTGCTACTCCGCCCTTATCTTCTTGGTAAGGTAGATAAAAACCAAACTCACACATGTTAGCGACGAGCCATTGGTAAAACGGAGCTTGGTGCCCTGAAAGGTACTCCCAAGGTTCCAGTTGCAACTCGACATTCGTTGGGAGCAGATTAGAGGCATATACGTCCATGTCTGTCCCCCAGTGGTGACGGCTAGCCCCGGGTAGGGCTGACCAGCGCAATATCGCTTTGACTTTCTCTTCGTCAGACAAAAGGGTAACGTCGAGGGCGTTACCCTTATCATCTAATACTGGCCGAGTACCATTGAACTTGTTGTTCCAGATGAGCGATTGACGGTCAAAGTCACGAAAACTGCTGGCGATGGTTAAATCGAATCCGGCAGCTTTTGCCGCCGTCTGCATGTTTAGAAAGTCGTCTTTGATATCACGATGAAGCAGCCGATCATCCAGATTGACCAGATGATCCTGTGATTGCCCCGTAAGTTGCTCAGTAGTCACGTTCATTTCGCGAACAGATTCTCCAATACTTTCTCATACATGTCGGTCAGCTTTTCAAGGTCAGCAATTTTTACGCACTCATTCACTTTGTGGATGGTCGCGTTAACGGGGCCGAGCTCAATCACCTGACTGCCCATTTGTGCGATAAAGCGACCATCGGAGGTGCCACCGGTTGTCAGCAATTGCGGTTGCTGGTGATTCACTGCTTCAACAGCACTGACCACGGCGTCAAGTAAGGAGCCTGTATCGGTCAAAAATGGGTGGCCGCTGAACGTCCACTTGATGTCGTAATCCAGACCGTGTGCATCCAACACGGAGTGAACGCGTGCTTTGATATCATCTGCAGTGACTTCTGTGCTAAAGCGCAGGTTGAACTGGACGTTAAACTCACCCGGGATCACATTGCTCGCGCCTGTGCCAGCGGACAGATTTGGAATTTGGAAACTGGTTGGTGGGAAGAACTCATTCCCTTTATCCCACTCAATCGCGGAAAGTTCAGTAATCGCTGGCAGTGCCTGGTGGACAGGGTTACGCGCCAATTGAGGGTAAGCGACGTGGCCTTGAATGCCTTTAACCGTGATATCGCCCGTAATGGAACCACGGCGACCATTTTTCACTACATCACCCACTGTATGGGTACTTGATGGCTCGCCAACAATGCACATATCGATGATTTCATCGCGTGCGATTAAGGTGTCAACAACGCGTGTCGTACCATTAATAAACGGGCCTTCTTCGTCAGACGTGATCAGAAACGCGATCGATCCTTTGTGGTCTGGGTATGCAGCGATAAAACGTTCGACCGCCACTAACATCGCCGCCAGTGACCCCTTCATGTCAGCGGCTCCGCGTCCGTGAAGGTAACCGTCAATGACTGTTGGTTCAAACGGCGCGGTATGCCACTGTTCCAATGGGCCTGCGGGTACGACATCGGTGTGACCAGCGAATGCAAACAGCGGTGCGTCTGATCCGCGTCGTGCCCACAAGTTGGTGGTGTCTTCAAACACCATGCGTTCGATAGTAAATCCCAGCGCTTCTAGGCGTCGAATCATCAACTCCTGGCAGCCTTCATCAAGTGGGGTTACGGAAGGGCGGCCGATTAAATCCTTGGCCAGAGACAATACTGCGCTGTCTGTCATTGGTGGAAATGTCCTTAGTGTGTTTGTTGTTCGTTTATTCGCTAAAAATAGATTCGTATTCGACGGGTTTGAAGCCGAGGTAGTAGTTACCGCTGTGCGCCAACAAAGGGCGTTTAATCATGGCTGGCTGAACCAGCATCAGTGCGATAGCGTTGGTTTCGTCGAGGTTGTTTTTTTGCTCGTCGGACAATGCACGGAAGGTGGTACCTCGCTTATTCACCAGCGCCTCCCAGCCTAGTGCGTCAACGAACTGTTTGAGCATATCCTGATCAATACCATCCTTACGGTAGTCATGAAAAGTGAACGTTTTACCTTCCTGCTCCAGCCACTTCACGGCTTTCTTAATGGTGTCACAATTCTTTATTCCGTAAACCACAGTGGTCATTGACGGCGTCCTCTTTCGCGATACGTTGGGGGGATAGATTGACATTGCATAAGGTTGAAAGCAAGGCACTTGAAATCATCCGTTTACAGAATATTCACATTGTGTCGCACGGAGGTTTGAAGATGAAGAGCATGGGTAGGTAAGAAGAAGTGATTGTGCTAAATTAGTTAATACTAATTTATTGAGTTTTTGGTAAATAAGCATGAGCACAGATCACTTCAATGATGCAAAATCTGCCGCGGATGTTCTGCGAGTTCTTTCTCACCCAGAACGTCTTCTTGTGCTTTGCCAATTGCGAGATGGCGAACGCAATGTGTCTGCCTTGTTGGAGAATAGTTCCCTGAGTCAATCAGCGTTTTCCCAGCATCTGACCGTATTGCGCCAGTCAAGATTGGTCGCCACACGTAAAGTCTCCCAAACGGTGTATTATCGTATTGCCGATGCGAAAATTGAGCGATTGATTAACGCTATTCAATGCGCATGGTGTGAAACCGATTCAAACGCAGAGCCTTACTGACCCTTCTTTTTTTGATGATTTTTGTTCCACGTCGAGATCTAGTTATCGTTGCGCATTTTTGTACCTCATTGAATACGTACTCATATTGATCAAGCGCAATGCCTGAATTGCAATTCGTTGAATAATGGTACGCAGTGCATATTAGGAGGTCTCAATGGAACTGAATCCGGTTTTTGCTAGAAGACTGTATCTCGCTTTCTTAGTTGAAGAAATGGAACGCCCAAACGTTCCTCGTTTGATCGAAGTAACTGGCTGGCCACGTCGTACAATCCAAGACGTGATTAAGTCGCTTGCAGGTTTAGGTATCGAGTTGTCATTCATTCAGGATGGACGTCGCCACAACGATGGGTATTACCGTCTAACGGATTGGGGCCCATTTAAACGTGAGTGGGTGGAGGAGCGTCGACAGGACATCGTGGGCAACCTCGTTAACTGAAAGAATTAGAAACGCAGCGAATAGGCTGCGTTTTTTATGCCTGAGTGTTTTATTACTCCTAGGGCTGCAACGCCTTTTGCACGTACTTAGGCAATTTATCAACGACCAACTGCCACGACTGCGAAATGATGTTTTGTAATTCACTGGTTGGCAGTGGGCATGCCTCGCCAAATTCGATCCAACCCGCTCTGGCCAAATGTGGCGCAGGACGACAGTCTGGGATCTCTGCCATCATAATGAACAGGTCATCGGGTACCTTGCAGGCCATTTTATTGCCGTCATAGAAAATGCAGACCATTTTTGTTTGGTGGACACTATAAACCTCCACGCCGCCCCATTTAACGTCATGCCTTATGCCGAGTAGCGCCTCGCAGTGTGATTTAAGCGCGGGAATATCCATTACTGAATGAGCCCGGCTTGCTTGAGTGCCTCACGCAGTGACTCAATACGCTTACGGTTAACGCCAAAGTCAGAATACCCCACGCGAGATTCTGAACGTACAATCAGCGTATCACCGTCTTTACGAAGCTCTAGATCATCGACAAAACGCATTATGCGACTGACACACTCGATGCGGGCATACTCCGCGTTTTGTTCACCGATGCGTGCGCCGGGCAAAGTCATGGCAACCTCAACAATGTCGTTCATTGAAACTGTGCTTGAGGTAACCGTGAAAGGAGGAATGTAGTGGGCTTCTCGAATATCAAGTGTGGAGACACAGTTAGGTTTGTCTCCACAGATTTGCATCGATTTATCGGTCACGGTTTCATCTCCCTGTGCACAACCAAAAACAAGCAATAATGCTACGCCGCTAAATAAACACTGAATGGTCTTTTTCACGTTATCGTCCTTGCATTTGAGCACGTTAGAGAGCGGAGTGAGACAGTGCGAGGAAAGCGCCAAATCCTACCCAACTCAGAACAAGTAAAATCCATGGCAGCTTGGATAACGACGCAGTTTTCTGATTTTCTGCAGTAACGTCGTGCTGAATATCGCTGTCCTGCTGAGTGACCTGCTTTGCTTTGACTTGTTTCTTTCTGTCCTTGTCACGTTCACGTGCTTTAACTTTTTGCTGCTTCTTATATTGCTCAATACCTTTCTCAATACCTAGCGCAATGAGTTTGGTTTGCTCTTTGGTTTGTCCTTGCTTTTGTGTTGCTTTGGCAATTTTCATTGCCTCTTGCTGGGTTTCTGGTGAAGGTGTCGCATTCGTCATTGTTTTATCTTTTTATCAATCTGCTTTCGAGGGAGTATAACGCTGTTAGTTGACGGGCATGAAACCTAAAAACGCAAATCGTGTCAAAGTTCCAGCAATGGAAAAATGGTTCCAGTAACGGAGAAAGGAGTGCTTTAAATGATCTTAACAACAACACCCACTGTACAGGGCCGTGATATCAAAGATTACCATGGTGTTGTAGTTGGTGAGGCCATTTTGGGGGCCAACCTGTTTAAGGATATTTTTGCAAGTATTCGCGACATTGTCGGTGGACGGTCTGCAGCCTATGAACAAGAGCTGGCAAAGGCGCGTGAGATCGCCTTTGCTGAACTGAAAGAGCGTGCGCGTGAAGCGGGCGGTAATGCCGTTGTAGGCATTGATTTGGACTACGAAGTTGTTGGACCAAATGGCGGAATGTTAATGGTGAGTGTCAGCGGAACCGCGGTGACGTTGTAATAGTGTGACCTAGATAGAAAGTTTTCTTGAAACAGGCTGCGTCAACCCGCAAAAAATTGAGTTGACGCTTTGCCGCCCCCATAAATATTGAGACAGTAACTTTAGGTTGTGAAC
Source organism: Enterovibrio nigricans DSM 22720 (assembly GCF_900167155.1). Lineage (GTDB taxonomy): Bacteria > Pseudomonadota > Gammaproteobacteria > Enterobacterales > Vibrionaceae > Enterovibrio > Enterovibrio nigricans. Next base: position 35,536 of record NZ_FUXU01000022.1, read on the forward strand.
ATTGTTTTATTAATGAGCAGCCGGCAAACAGATAGTGATATGAAAACGCTTTACCAATCTCCTGACTATTACGATAAACACGGCAATGCAAAACCCAATTTGATGTTTTGGCTCAGTTGTTTTTACTTGGCAAAATCATGGTTGGTGTTCGTCATCGCTGGCGTCAGCAGAGAGCAGGGACAAACACTGCTTTCACTGTTTTACCCGCACCATGATGCACTCTATATAGGTTTGGGCATTGGTTTTCCTGCTGTGGTTTTGATGCTGTTGGCTGGAAACATTCATCGCTATCCCTCATTTCTTGAGATTATCTGGCGGAAAGGCAAGAGCATTCTCGTTGGGGCGTTTGTCTGTGACTTGATACTGCAAATCAAGCACTTGATTGCACAACAGTGGGCGTTTCACTGGAGTGGTGCATTAACGTTACTGATTGCGATTTGGCTGGTGTCATACCTTTTCAGAAGCCGCCGTATTCAATTTTTATTTGACGCTCCTATTACACGAGAAGAAAAATGAAGAATGAGTGGAAAAAAGGACTGGTGCTATTTAGTGCCATGCTAAGCCCTTTGGCGATGGCGGATTGGCAAGTTGATGTCAATTTCAAAATGGACCGTGCAGGTAAGCATCACAGCGCGCAAAGTTCAGTATCACTGGTTCCCGGTGAAGAAACCGTATTGTTCGATAATGGCACCATGAGTGGCTCACTGGTTGGTAAGGCTGAGTTGTTGGAAGTCACCGCCGATGAAGTGAAGATTTCTCTGGTGGTGCAAGAACAGTGTGACGATGGTGCATGGCGAACGATTATGTCACCGGTTGTCAGTGCCGGCTTGAACTGCCCGGCTTCTATCAATACAAGCAATGAACAATTGGACGAATTTGCGTCACTGGAAGTTGAAATTACGTCCGTTTAATCAATTCTTTAACGATCTGAAACAAAGTATCGGCACAACCGCGGCATTATGCTTTCCCCATATTTTGGAGATGCCGCGTCGCCGATGACTTTACTCTCTTACCCTTCCCTGCGGAAAGAGCGCGTCATTATCTCGCCATACGGCTCTCCAAATAACATTTAATTATCAGACATAAGAAGCTGATAACGCGTTATTATCTGGAGGATACCATGGCAATTTCTCAACCAGCCATTGTGGCCGAAGCTGGGCCATTTGCGCTTTACGTATTGTTCAAAGTGGCCGGTTCTGCAGCCGCAGTAAAATCTCGTTGCGGTGCATTGCACCAGCTTGTTGAAGACATCAATGCCACCCAACCTGGCGCAGAGATGAAAGCGGCTGTGTCGTTTTCCCCCTTGTTTTGCAAGGAAAATGGTATTGCAACACCAGAAGACTTCCAGTCTTTCCGTTTGCTAGGGGAAGGTGATACCCAAGCGCCTGTCACAGATTGTGATTTTCTTGTTCATGTGCATTCAACGCGCCACGATCTTAACTTCTTCTTGCTGCGTAAATTTGTATCTGATATCGCGTCAGACGTGTCTATCGTTGATGAGACCTACGGTTACCGTTATATGGATTCTCGTGACATGACAGGCTTTATCGACGGGACGGAAAATCCAGAGGGCGAAGAGGCACGTCGCGACGTGGCAATCATCGCTGACGGGGAATGTGCGGGTGGCAGCATGGTGATGCTTCAGCGCTATATTCACCGTTTGGAAGCTTGGGAGCCTTTGTCTATCAAACAACAAGAAAAAGTGATTGGGCGTACCAAGCCTGACTCCATCGAGTTGGAAGATGTTCCAGCAACATCACACGTGGGTCGCGTTGATATCAAAGAAAATGGCAAGGGTCTGAAGATGGTTCGCCATAGTCTGCCTTACGGCTCAGTATCGGGTGATCACGGTTTGCTGTTTATTGCTTACTGTCATACCCAATATGTGCACCGTACCATGCTGGAAAGCATGTTTGGTGAACGTGATGGCAAAACGGACATGATGTTACGTTTCACTCAGCCTGTGACTGGCGCGTACTTCTTCGCACCGTCAATGGAAGCACTTTCTGTGATGGCATAAGCCAGATTATCGCTCCCTCTAAAGCACTCCTCGTGAGTGCTTTTTTTATGCCTGCGGTTTTGAGCGTCTTTCTATGCCTATGAAACATGATCAGTCTTCGCTTTTGTAACAGGGAGTAAAATTATCCAGTAAATCCCGCTCGACCCTTTTTTCAGCTATGCGATGATTTCGCCATCAAAACCCGGTTGGGCCAACGACTTGCTGGCTCAATCAAAGGGAAATAAAAAGACGTGCTGGAGTTAAACATGAACATAGTTGCGATTACCGCTTGCCCTTCTGGCGTTGCCCACACTTACATGGCCGCGGAGTCACTTGAACAAGCTGCAATTGCTAGAGGCTGGACCATCAAAGTAGAAACCCAAGGGGCCTTGGGGGCAGAGAACGAAATTTCTGTTGACGATGTTGCCCGCGCTGATGCCGTGATCCTGACCACGGACATTGAACTCAATGGCATTGAACGCTTTGAAGGAAAGAAAGTTATTCAGAGCACGGTGAAACGTTTAGTGGTGAATCCGTCAGAAGCACTGGATGCCGTGGAGGCCTGATCATGAGTCAATTCAATCTTGATGGCGTATGGCAACTTTCATCGCTAACCAATCCAAGCATTACCGCGCCAATCACCTTGCCTGGCGATGTTCATTCCGCACTTTTAGCCGCAGACATTATTCCTGATCCGTACCTTGGTTGTAACGAAAACCAAGTGCAGTGGGTCGGTGAACATGATTGGCAAATGACACGCTCATTCAATGTCGATGCTGCTTTGCTGGAAGCAGAACAGATTGATCTTATCCTGAGCATGGTCGACACCATGGCGAAGATTGACGTGAATGGAGTGACGGCACTTCACTGTAGCAATATGTTCCGCCATTATCGCCGTGATATCCGCCCGCTACTTCGAGAGGGCGAAAACCATATTCGTGTGACACTGAACCGTGCGGATATAGAAGCCAAGGCACGCGCAGAACGCCTGCCATTTCCTGTGCCGTGGGCTGTGGGAAACAACCAAATTCCACATATGAATACCTTGCGAAAAACCCAATGCCATTCAGGTTGGGACTGGGGCATTTGTTTACTGGTAAGTGGCATTTACGACAGCATTCGCATTCAGCCAGTTTCAAATGCACGATTACATGAAGTGCGCACTCGCCAAGAGTGGCATGGAGATGAGCAATGTACGATTGTTGCGTCTATCCATGCGGAATTGCTTGATTCAGCGTTGCCACAAGCCGCCGCAATCGAACTGGTATCGCCTGACGGTGAACGCAAATCGATGACAGCGGAAGTGAACAGCGGTACGACCAACGTGAGTTTTATCGTACAGAACCCACAGCGTTGGTGGCCCGCGGGCTACGGTGACCAACCATTGTATCGCTTGAACGTTTCTTTAGATGGCCAAGTGATTGAGAAGCAACTTGGCCTGCGCGAGCTAACGGTTGATACATCAGAAGACGACGCTGGTGCAGCAATGACGTTTGTGGTGAACGGTAAAGCGGTTATGGCGAAAGGGGCGAACTGGATCCCACTGGATGCCATGCCGGGCAAGCAAACACCAGAGTGCTACCGCCGCCTGTTGGAAGATGCAAAAGCCGCGAATATGAACATGATCCGCGTTTGGGGCGGTGGCATGTACGAGCGTGACGTGTTCTACCGTTTGTGTGACGAACTCGGCCTGCTGGTTTGGCAAGACTTGATGTTCTCTTGTGCTTTATATCCTTCAACCCCTGAGTTTATTGATGATGTTCGCCAAGAGATCACCGAACAAGTACGCCGCCTGAGCGATCATCCATCTCTGGCACTGTGGTGCGGTGACAACGAAGTAATCGGTGCCATTGGCTGGTATCCAGAGTCGAAAATCAACCGTGAAAAATACGTGGTGAACTACGACAGACTCAACCGCGTTCTACAGGAAGTGGTTGAAACGGAAGATCCAAGCCGTCGCTTCTGGGCAAGCTCTCCATGCAACGGTGAATTAGATTTTGGCGATGCATGGCATGACGACAACAAAGGCGACATGCACTTTTGGGATGTGTGGCACTCCGGCAAATCGTTTGACGCTTATCACAGCATAAAACCACGTTTTTGCAGTGAATTTGGTTACCAATCTTGGCCTTCGCTACCAACCGTCAAAACCTTTGCTGAAAAGGACGACTGGAACGTGACGTCGCCGACTTTTGAGCAGCACCAGAAAAATGGTCGCGGTAACAGCATCATCACAGAGATGTTTACCCGCTATTTCCGATTCCCGGTCGATTTCGCGCAAATGCTTTATCTCAGTCAGGTTCAGCAGGCGTTGGCGATTAAAACCGCGAGTGAATACTGGCGTGCAAATAAACCGCTTTGCCGCGGAATTCTTTACTGGCAATTGAACGACTGCTGGCCAGTGAGTTCTTGGTCAAGCATCGAATACACAGGGCGATGGAAACAGCTTCATTATCACGCGAAACGCTTCTTCGCTCCGCAACTGGCTGTCTTTATCGATGATGGCGAAACACTGAAGCTGAATGTCATCAATGATGAACACCGTAAGGTGGACGCGAAGGGACAAGTGACATGGTACGACTGGCAAGGCGAAGTGATTGATACCTGGCCAGTTGAAGCAACACTGGATGAAGACGGGAATCAAGTTCTCTGGCAATGCGACCGCAATGTCATCGTAGAGCACAAACACGAAGGCTTCTTCCATGTGGACATGGTGTGCGATGGTCAAACGATTTCCAATACTTGGTTTGACGATGTGTATAAGCGTTTACCGCTGCCAAAAGCCAACGTTGAGGCTCACGTCGTGGATAAAGATGGCACGATTACCGTGACGTTAACCACCGATAAACCGGCGTTCTTTGTTCACCCTGAGTTTGAAGGGGAAGGGCGTTTTAACGATTCAAGTTTTACCCTGATGCCATGCAGCCCTGTGAGTTTAATTTATACAGGCGATGCGTCGGCAGAAGAAATCAGTTCAAAACTTTCGATTTATCACTTAGCGAAAAGCTATACCCCTATTCACTAAAGCTCTGGATGTTGAAGACTATTGGCGATGCGTATCGCCAATAGTCCGACAACGTACATTTGTATAACGGCATTTTGCGAATAATTCGTTCTTTGACGTTAACGCAACGCACGTCCATCCGCTTTTCGTGTAGCAGGGAATTAGCAACAACGTAATTTGAAGTAAGGACACCCAATGCTTAGCAAAACGAAACTTGCCGCCATTGTGCTTGCCGCGTTAACCGCGCCAACTGCGATTGCAGCAGACAGACACGAGCTGACCATCGTTTCGGATTTTTATCCAACTATGATCAGAAACTTCAACCCTTTCCTGTCGACAACATTACGTACGACAACGGATTTTATCTACGAACCTCTGGTGATTTTCAATCAGATGCACGGTAATAAACCGGTGATGCGTTTGGCGAAAGATTACTATCTTTCAGAAGATTTGATGCAGGTGACATTTGAAATCCGTGAGGGCGTAAAATGGTCAGATGGTACCCCATTTACCGCGGAAGACGTTGTCTATTCGTTTGCGCTAATCAAAGAAAAACCGGAGCTTGACCCTAAAGGTATGGATAACTGGGTCAAGTCTGTCAGACAAGATGGGAACAAGGTTATCTTCGATCTGACAGAGGTGAACACCAATGTCCCTTACGAGATATCTACCATTCCTATCGTGCCAAAGCACATTTGGAAAGACATCCAAGAGCCTGAGTTGTTCACTAATGACAACCCCATCGGCTCGGGACCGTTTACCGAAATCGATACGTTTACGCCTCAGCTATATGTTCAATGTCGAAATCCCCACTATTGGGATAATGACAACCTAGATGTTGATTGTTTACGTGTGCCGCAAATCGCCAACAATGATCAGTTGTTGAGCAAGGTCATCAAGTCCGAATTGGATTGGAGCGGGCATTTTATTCCTGATGTCGACATGGTTTATGCGGCAAGAAGCCCTTACCACAAATACTGGTACCCTGCAGCGGGTCCACAATCCTTTATGTTGAACTTCAAATCGCCACACCCTGGTAACAATGAAGCGATCAACAATATTGATTTCCGCCGCGCGTTTTCTATGTCGATTGACCGTCAAAAAATCATCAACATCGCGTTTTATGGTAACGGTGTGGTGAATGACTATGCGTCTGGCTTAGGTAAAGTTTTCGACTTCTGGGCAAACAAAGACACATATAACCAATACAAAAGCTACAACACATTCAGTGTGGACAATGCCAAGGCATTGCTCAAAGAGGCAGGTTTCGTCGACATTGACGGTGATGGTTTTGTCGAAACCCCTACAGGTAAGCCAATTGCGCTGGAACTGCAATCACCGACAGGCTGGACTGACTTTAACAACGCCGTTCAATTGGGCGTAGAGCAGCTCCAGAAAGTGGGTATTAAAGCCAAAGCGCGTACCGCAGACTTTGCGGTTTACAACCAGGCCATGCTCTCTGGTACGTATGATGTGGCTTACACCAACTATGTGATTGGTGCAGACCCGCATCGCTACTGGAACCGTGCATTCCATTCCCGTTATCAGGAAGGGGCGAACGCACCACGCTATGCGATGCATTTCTTTAAAAATGACGAGCTCGATGCCCTGTTAGACAGTTTCTATAAAACAGACAAGCAAGAAGAGCAGATGCAAATTGCGCATAAGATTCAAAAGATCATCGCAGAGAACCAAGTCACTGTGCCAGTGATGTCAGGTGTGGATGTCTATCAGTTCAATGAAAGCCGCTTTACTGGCTGGTGGAACGAAGAAAATCCAAAAGGTCGCCCAATGTCGTGGGCGGGTGTGCCAGAGCGTTTGCTGCATGTTCTGGATTTAAAACCTAAAGCCTAACGTTGTTTTTGGAGCGCATGTTTAACGTGCGCTCCCTATTTTCTCGTTAATTCATACCGCTAAGCGTAATCAAAATAGGCATGCCTGTTTTTATATGCGCTGGGTTAACTGTATCTGAGGATAAGGTATGGCCTTTTTTCTTCGACGGCTTTCATTTTATTTAATGGCGTTATTATTTGCCGCCACGTTGAATTTTATTTTGCCGCGTGCAATGCCGGGCGACCCCGTTACCATGATGTTTGCGAATGCAACAGCGGAGGTTACGCCTGAGCGTATCGAGTCCATGAAAAAGCTTCTTGGATTTGTTGATGCGCCGTTGTACCAGCAATATTTTTCTTATTTGGGCAATATTTTCACCGGAAATTGGGGCTTATCCATTAAGTACTACCCCATTACGGTTAATGAGCTTTTAGGTAGTGCAGTCGGCTGGTCATTATTTTTGACAGGCTCGGCGATCATTCTGGCGTTTTGTATCGGCTCGGTGCTTGGCATCTTTGCTGCCTGGCGTCGCGGAAGTCACTACGACTCGTTTATCTCACCCAGTATGTTGGTGGTGCAGTCCATTCCTTCGGTGGTTGTCGCCATGTTGGTGCTCTACACCTTCGCCATTGGCCTTGAATGGTTCCCATCGGGCAATGCATATACCGTCGGAACGCAACCGGATTGGGGCAGTTGGGCATTCTACAAAGACGTTGCTTACCACGCCGTGCTACCTCTGTTCTGTGCCACTATCGGTCAGATTGGTGGCTTCCTCATCAGCATGCGTAACAACATGATTAACTTGCTCAACGAAGACTTTATCACCATGGCGAAAGCCAAGGGGTTGAGCGAAAACCGTGTTGTGTTCAATTACGCCGCCCGTAACTCCATGTTGCCAAGTGTGACCGCACTTTCGATGGCATTGGGCTCGGCCATCAGTGGTCAGCTTATTGTGGAAATGATTTTTAACTACCCGGGCCTTGGCACCGTGCTACTTAACGCTATCCATGCACGTGACTACCAAGTGCTGCAAGGGCAGCTTCTGCTAATGACCATGTTTATGTTGTTCTTCAATTTCCTCGCAGATTTGATGATCGTGTATCTCGACCCTCGCCTGCGCAAGGGAGGTAAATGATCATGAAAGGCGTAATGAAACTTCTTATCGGGAATAAGAAATCTCTGGTGGGTTTAATCATTCTTTCCCTGTTTGCATTGGCGGCAATTTTTGCGCCACTTCTAACCAAACATGCACCCGATGTAGGTACAGGTAACCCGCATGAATACCCGGCTTTTGTAGTGAAAGCCGCGCAGGAAAACCCAGACGGCTGGATTGCGAAAAACCTCGCCGATAACCCAAGACGATTGATGATATCTGAAGGGGCTGATCATGTTCTTGGTACGTCACGTATGGGACGCGATATCTGGTCGCAGTTGATTTATGGCGCGAGAACATCTTTAGCTGTCGGTCTTGGCGCTGGTGTGCTGGTGTGTTTCTTGGCGACCGCTATCGGGGTAACGGCAGGTTATTTCGGCGGTAAAATTGATGATTATTTATCGGCGGCCATGAACATCATGCTGGTGGTGCCACAGTTACCCCTGCTCTTTATCATTGCTGCGTTCATTGGTCAGGCCGGCCCGGCTACGATCGCTGTGGTGATAGCCATCACCTCATGGGCGTGGGGTGCAAGGGTAGTCCGTGCACAAACCTTGTCGGTGCGTGAGAAGGAGTTTGTTCGTGCGGCTGAAGTGCTGGGCGAAAAAACGTGGCGCATCATTGCTGTTGAAATTCTTCCTAACCTGATGTCGATTCTGGGTGCCAGCTTTATTGGCTGTGTACTGTTGGCAATCATGACAGAAGCGAGCTTGTCTTTCCTTGGGTTGGGCGATCCGAATGCCATTAGTTGGGGCATCATGCTCTACAACGTACAAACCTCATCATCCATGCTGATTGGCGCGTGGTGGGAAATTCTGGCCCCTTGTTTTGCCTTGACCTTGATTGCCGTCGGGCTGTCGTTGCTTAACTTTGCTGTTGATGAAATTGCGAACCCCCAACTGCGCTCACACAAAGGTCTGCGCCTGTGGAAAATGCGTAACAAGTGGGACAAATCGTCTGACAAAGTGAAACGCCCTGTGTTTGAAAAAGGACAGCAGTCATGACAGATCCGCAAATTTCCATTCGTAACTTATGCGTAGATTACATTACTGACGCGGGCGATATCCGTGCGGTAAATAACGTAAGTTTTGATATAGGTAAAGGCGAAGTGTTTGGTCTGGCAGGTGAATCAGGTTGCGGTAAGTCTACCGTTGCCTTTTCACTGATGCGCCTTCATAAGCCGCCAGCGTATATCTCGCATGGCGAGGTCTTTTTTGACGGGCATGGCGACCTTTTGAAAAAGTCTGATGAAGCCATGTCGCGCTTTCGTTGGAAAGAGGTTTCCATGGTGTTCCAAAGTGCAATGAATGCACTGAACCCCGTGTTGACGATGGAAGAGCAGTTCTGCGATGTGATCATGCGTCATACGGACTTCACCCGTGAGCAGGCGGTACGCCGTGCAGAAGGTTTGCTGGAGATTGTGGATATTCATCCAAGTCGCTTACGTGATTTCCCGCACCAGTTTTCTGGTGGTATGCGTCAGCGATTGGTGATCGCGATAGCACTCGCGCTGAACCCGAAAATGATCATTATGGACGAGCCGACGACCGCACTGGATGTGGTGGTTCAGCGTGAGATTTTGCAAAAAATCTATGCGCTGAAAGAAGAGTTTGGCTTCTCGATTTTGTTCATCACGCACGATCTTTCTCTGATGGTCGAGTTCTCAGACCGTATCGGCATTATGTATGCGGGTGAGCTCATTGAAGTCGCTCCGTCAAAGCAGATCCTGACAACGCCGTTCCATCCTTACACCGAAGGATTGGGCAGTTCCTTCCCGCCGCTTACGGGGCCAAAAACCAAGCTACAAGGCATACCGGGTAGCCCTCTTAACCTGTTTGATATTCCCAACGGTTGCCGTTTTCAGGCTCGTTGCGGGAAGACGCAGCCAACCTGCTATACCCAGCAGACAGAGCTTCAGTTAATTGAACCGGGCCGTTTTTCTAACTGCCATCTGTTTACTGCACAGAACGTAAAGGGTTAAGGGGAAAGCGATGAGCAAGCCAACAGGAAAACTCATTATTGAGGGTAAAAACCTCGTTGAAGATTTCGCCGTTAACAGCAACACGTTACAGAAGTCGAAGATGCGCGCGATTAACGACGTGTCTTTCAAAATGTATAAAGGGCGTGGATTGGCTGTTGTGGGGGAGTCGGGCTCCGGTAAGTCCACCACTGCGAAAATGATCGCCAAAATGTACCCGCCAACCGGCGGCAGCATTGAGTACTTCGGTCGAGATATTCAGTCCATCACCCAGCGTGATGACCTGATGTTGTACCGCCAAGGTGTGCAGATGGTTTGGCAGGATCCGTTCGGCTCCTTAAACCCAACACACACGATTTTCCATCACATCGCACGTCCACTTCTGATCCACAACAAAGTGGACAGCCATGACAAGAAAGCGTTGGAAGAGATGATCTACGACCTTCTCATGCAGGTCGGCCTGACGCCACCAAAAGAAACCGCAGCGAAATACCCTCACCAGCTATCGGGGGGCCAACGGCAGCGCGTGAACCTTGCTCGAAACATTGCAGTGGGCGCGGAAGTGGTGCTTGCGGACGAACCGACCTCCATGCTCGATGTTTCAATCCGTGCAGGTGTCTTGAACTTGATGGAAGAAATGAAGTTTGAGCGTGAAATGGCGCTGCTTTATATCACCCATGACATTGCCACTGCCCGTTATATCGCGGAGGACCTTGCTGTGATGTATGTCGGCCATATGGTCGAGTGGGGCGATGTGGAGCAAATTATCCACGATCCACAGCACCCTTACACCCAATTGTTGGTGTCGGCAGTGCCTGATCCGAGCAAGTCAATTCACGAAAAGTTGAAAGGTAACCGTGGCGAAATCCCGCTCTGGACGCCAGAGAGTGTCGGTTGTCCGTTTGCAGGGCGTTGTTTACACGCCACGCCTAAGTGTCAGGAAGCACTGCCACCCGTAACCGAATTATCAGAAAACCACTTTGTTCGTTGTTATCTCTTTGAAGGATAACAAGAGAGGAAATCAGGATGTTTCAATTAGCATTTATTCGCGTTAAGGACACTGAGTGTCACGCGACAAGAACCCTTCATCTGGTCAAGGGTGACGGTAAATCACTGGATCTGAATCAGGATGTTGATGGGTTCAACAGTGAAATCAAGAAAGCGGCATTTACAGTCGCAGATCTGCAAGACATCGGCTTTCTGCTTGCTTCAACCTTTAAGCGTGCGCAACACCTAGACGTCCACATTGATGACGATGTGTATGCACAGCATGCGCCTGCCGTGTGGGTGAAGTGGCTGTCTTTGGGGTTGGCGTTATCGTCTTACGATTACAAGCACCGAGACAGTTTCCATCTGGAGCCGAACATCAATGCGTTTGAGTTTAAATCAGACGACGACACATTGTCTGCGGCCTTCTTTGAAGGACAAGTTTTGGCGCAAAGCCAACTGATAGCGCGTGAATTAGTGAACAAACCGGGCAACGTGATTTACCCAGAATCGTTTGTCAGTGCGGTTCAAGAGCTGCCAATGGAAAACACCGTGCTGTCGTTTTTAACCGAATCTGAAATGCGCGAGCAGGGCTTCGGTGGTTTGGTCGGGATTTCCCAAGGCAGTGATCGTGATGGGCGTATGCTGTGTTTGGATTACCACCCAGAAGGCGCACAAACCACGATCGCTCTTGTCGGTAAAGGTGTCACGTTTGATACCGGCGGCATCAGTATTAAAGGTCAACATCGCATGAGTACCATGAAAGTGGACATGGGCGGTGCGGCAGCCGTGGTTGGCGCATTGAATGCCATTGCACAGCTTCACTTGCCAGTGCGCGTTATCGGTTTGTGTGGCTTGGTAGAAAACATGCCATCAGGCGGCGCGATCAAGCCAGGCGATGTGGTGACCATGTTATCGGGCAAAAGTGTTGAGATCATTTCGACCGACGCCGAAGGTCGCATGGTGCTGGCTGATGTTATGCATTATGCGCAGCAAACCTATCAACCTGATTACCTGATTGATATCGCGACACTGACGGGTGCGACGGGCGTTTCGCTCGGAAAAGCATTTGCCTCTTTGATGGGCAACAGTGATGAGCTGAAAACGCTGGTGAAGGCCGCGGGAGATAGCTGTTCAGAATCTTTGTGGGAAATGCCGATTGGTGCGGACCTTTACGAAGCGTCACTGAAAAGTGATTTTGCCGATGTTCGTCACGGCGCTGAAGATGGCGACGGTAACGCCAGTGTTGCCGCGACCTTCCTCAATCATTTTGTGTCGCCGGAACAGAAGTGGATCCACATCGATTCAGCGGCCATGTCTTTGGGCATGACGCACCGCAAAATTTATCCAAAAGCAGCGTCGGGCTACGGCACGTTTTTGCTGACTGCGCTTTGCCAACACATTGCTAATAAAACGCATTAAGAGAAATAAGGAAATACCATGATTTTGCTCGCCAACTCAGAAGCCTACCCAGGTATTGAAGAATCAGCCCGCCGCCTGCAAGCGGGAGAGGAAGGGCTTCGCGCTTTGGTTGAAGGAATAAAATTGGTCGAACTCGACCCACGTGTGCGTACTGTTGGCTACGGTGGCTGGCCGAATGTGCTCGGTGAAATGGAGCTTGATGGCTCGGTGATGGACGGTGACAACCTGCGCACGGGAGCTGTTGGAGCCCTGAAAGGCTACATGCACCCTGTGGATGTTGCACACCGAGTGATGACGGATCTAAATCACGAGATTCTAGTGGGTGAGGGGGCTGCGATTTTTGCCAAAGAAATTGGCGCGGTGGCAGGCAACAACCTGATTGAAGATTCTAAGCAAGTTTGGTGGGAAAAGCTTGAGCAAGCTATGACCCCGGAAGAGCAAGCTGCATTTCCTAATGTACCGCTTGCGCAGCTATCTAACAATGCAACAGACCCAGAGCGTGTGCGTGATACCACCGTCTTTTTGAGCAGTGACATCAACAAAAAAATCAGTGTTGCGACGTCGACATCAGGCTGGGCATGGAAATATCCGGGTCGTTTAGGTGACAGCCCGATCATTGGTGCTGGCTCGTATGCAGACAGTCGTTATGGCGCGTGTGCCTGTACGCACACGGGTGAAATGGCTATTCGTTGTTCAACCTCTCATGCAGTTGTGCTTTACATGAAAATGGGTATGAGCCTAGATGAAGCGGTGTATGAAGCCATTAAAGACTTGGATTACCTCAAAGACGGGTACACCGAAGGCGTTACCATCCATGCGATCGACAGTCATGGAAATCACAAAGTGGTGAGCCTGAACTGTCCAGGGAACATAACGTACTGGTTCTGGCAGACGGGTATGGACAAGCCGGAAGAGCGCAAAGCAGAAGTGATCTTCACGCGATAAGGGCAACATTCCGACCACAAAACAAAAGCCGCTTTTCAAAGCGGCTTTCTTGTGTCTGTTATACCTAAAGAGGTAAAGCAGAAAGTGTTATTGTCCGAACGGCGCTTCAGTGGAGACCCAGTTTTTGATGGTATCTCGGTTGGTCGAAACGTAGTGGTAATACAAATGGTCGATAGCCATCAGCATGGGGAGTTGTGCGGTGATCATCCCCGTGCGTTCTTCGCCATGTAACGAGGCCGTTAACAAGGTCGCCGTGGCATTTTTAGCCAGTTTGGACTTAGGGTTTGAGGTAATCAAAAACGTCGAAATACCGCGTGAAGTGAGGTTTTTAACAACCTTCGCCATGTCTTCGTTCAGGCCATTGAGGCTCAATACGATCACTAAGTTTTCTGTGGTTAAAATATCTTGGTACATCACCATGGAGTTGGTGTCCTGCACCACTTCAACAAACTTACCTAAACGGCCAAAGCGGAATTTGAAATCGCCACCGGCCAGTGCACTGAACCCTGTGCCGAAAATGTGAATGATCTTATGTTGAGAGATAGCAGCCGTAATAAGTTCGACGACTTCTGTTTCGATGCAATTATCCAACTGCTGCAGTACATTAAAATAATCTTGGTGTAATCCAACGTGTTCACGGGTTGCTGGTGGTTTGGTGCTGTCTAATTGCTCTTGGTATAGAAACAAAAATTCTTTGAAATTGTTGAGCCCGAGCTTTTGACAAAAGCGGGTTATAGACGCAGTGGAAACACCGATGTCTACCGCAAGTTCTTCAATGGTTTTGACTGGCTTTCGGGCAAGAAAGTATTCCGCTATCTTGCTGTCGGTAGACGTGAATTTGCTCCGAGCATATTCAAAAAGCAGTCCGATATCTTTGTTCATCAGTACCATAGGCCATTGTCAGTTTGCCTTACTATACCCACATCACTGGAAGTTGCAGCTTAAACGCAAGCGTTTTATCTCCCCAGTCACACAGTCTATGTACTGGGGAGAGCATCACTTACACGCATTCAGCAAAAGGGGAAGGCGAAACACTCCTCTTATTCAAGCGCGATTTTGAAAGTGCGAATTTGTTTCGCGCGGAACTTGCCGAAATGAATAGCATTTTGGCTGATGGTTAACAGATGCAGCGGTTGGTTCAGTAGATTGGTTTCCCATGCATCTTGAATATCTTGCGCAAATTGAAGGGTGCCAGCGTTTTCAATCGCATATTCTGACGGGTTGTACACACGCACAAACACGGCGTCGTTCTCGTATTGAATGCTGCTACAAACCAATGATGGTGCGTCAATCGTAAAAAGCGATGTCTCTTCGGCAATGGCATTTGAAAGCGGGTGCATCACAAAATACTTCAGAGTATTGGTGAATTGATTCAAGGTTTGCGCCTGGTAGTAAGGCTGTTCTATGCTCCAGCGCTGGGAGGCGTGGTTGACAGAGGCAGCATCAAACTTCTCATCCAATAGCAATGCAAGCTTGGCGGTTTGATGGCCTTTCATCTGGCTATCAGGTGTCGGAATGTACTTATACTGCTGGCCTGATGCGATACCCGGACGACGAATAAGATCTGGCTTGCCCAACCAGCCCACACTTCGGAATACGGTAAGCGCTACCTTGCCACTTGGTTGAGATGGCGACTCAAGCAACACTTCGTATTCTTTGATGCCTTGCGCCAAAATGGACAAGCTCGTCGTGGTATCACTTACATTGACAAAGTTGATCATTGGATAGATGCCACAAGGCTCTTCTTTCCAGCCGCGCTCACGCCAGTCAGCCATTTGTAGCTGATAATGCGGTCGACGGACGAAACCAAACGGTGTATCCGCAACGCTTTCTTTCGTCTCAATCGGACTGTTTACGACCAACTGTAAACGATGATCATCTACGTGGTTGTTGATATCGAATTCCATTGAGAGCGGCAAGCCGTCTTGAAGGGTCAATGTCAGCACATAGTCACACTGAGTATCAGCGAAACGTTGGGCGCGAGCTTCCAAGTTCTCTGGTAGCATCCATTGGCCTTTCAGCCTCAAGATCTGTTGCAGGGTGCCGTTCTGTGTCGTGCATTCTGCGTGGTTAAACGACAAGTCAATAACCCAGTCTTGTACGGGTGGCGAATAATCATAAGTATCGCCATCATCACCGCCATCGCGTGCGGTCAGGAAATAATCCCAACGACGCTCGTAGTGTTTATCAATCAAGTGCAGCCCGCCACCGGTGTATTCGATGCGGTAGCGGCTGTTCTCGATGTGGTAAGTGGCCTTTTCTTCAATCGGTGTTAGTGCATCACGAGTTTCTTCAATCACTAACGATGTAAAGCCTAGCGCAGGTATGCTATGACGAAGCGCAATCTCGGTTTGGTAGTAGTAACCGTTCGGATCGTTGTCTTTTGGGTCGCGCTGGATGCTGCCGTTGTAATGTTGGCTTTGTGCAATCACGTCAAACGCGACGGGCTCACCACTCACTGTTGAGAGCGTAAATCCTGCTGATTTGGTTGAAAGTGTGAGTGTTTGCGTGTGTTCACGAGCAAACGGCAGTGTATTGAACAAAGTCAATCTTGCACCGTTTTCCAAAGCAGGTTGTGATTCCGAGACTTTACGTACTAAGTAGTCTCGTGCAGCAGAAGACATCTGATCAACCTGCTCAAAACGCTCAACAATGATCTTATTGGTCTTGTCTGTATTGCAACCCCCCGCGCTGTCATGGGCGTGATTTCGCGTCATGATACGCCAGAGGTTATTGATAAGCTCTTTTTGATATCCGAGGCCGAAGCGTGTTGCCAGCACCATCAAAGGTTCGAGCTCAAGGGTGATACGACGCTCAAGCATATCGTTCAAACGCTTGTGATCGGCGCGAGAAGAGTAGATAGAGCGGTGGATCTTTGACACCTGTCCGTCGATCATCTCTCCGCTAAGTACGTCCATTGGAAGATCTTGTGCTTTTAGGCGAGCGAACAATTCCTCATAACTGCTTTCTACAAGGTGGCTGTCGATATTGGCTTCCGCCAACTGTTGGTTGAATAGCTCAATGCGAGATTTCACATTGCGATCGACATAGCGCTGGTCGCCACCGAGTGGCAAGGCGATGTCCTCGCTCAGGCAGCCTTTTCCAACCTGATTGACGAGAGAGGCAGCGTCCTCGCTGTAAATCAGTTGTCCGCCGACGTAGTAGCCGTCACAGATGTTGTAGAAGATGACGTCACTGCCATCTTCACTTTGCCAGCGACCTTCGCGATAGGGGTAAACATCGGTCGAGAGTCCACGCCAGAACACGGTTTTATCAATGCCAACGCCACGGTAAATTTTCGGCATGTCCATGCTCTGACCGAACGAGTCTGGCACATAACCTAACATCTCAACACCGCCTAACGCTTTGCCGAGATTGATACCAAGTTGTAGGTTGCGGATGATAGATTCACCCGCAATGATGAGTTGGTCGGTTTGGGTATACCAAGGACCAATTTTTAGCTTCCCGCTTTCTACTAAGGCAGATAAACGGTGCTTTTGATGCGGGCAGGCATTGAGATAGTCTTCAACGATGCTCAATTGCCCATCCAGGTAGTAATTGTCGACGTCCCCTTTCTCAAGGGCATCCATCACTTCTTCCATATGGTAGATAAGCTGGATGAGCGACTCATGGGTAGAGAAATACCACTCAAAATCCCAATGCGTGTGGGAAATCACATGAAGTTGTTTCGTCATAGCACTGCCCGCTTAGTTTTACGCAATCACTTGATGGATAGTATCCAGCACTGCTTGCGCGTCTTCACTTTGCAAGGTGCTTCGAATGTCAGGTTTCATCATGGCGCGAGAAAGCTTGGTTAACATCACCAGACTTTCATCAGCACCTGACGCTGGGATCGCCAGAGACACGACAGTCGTGACAGGGGCGTCATCCATGGTTTCCCATTCAATCGGATGCGTAAAACGAACCACGAAAATACCCGGCTTGGTGACATGTTCAGATTTACAGTGAGGGACGGCAATGCCACCCATAAAACCTGTACTGTCGTGGTCTTCGCGCGCCTTCAAGCCCGCTTTAAAACCCTCAATACTGTCAACAAAGCCCAAACGGTAAGCATTTTCAGCGATGAAGCGAAACGCTTCTTGCTGAGAGTTTGATTGGGTATCCGTCAAAATATGTTCAAGTGAAAATACTGTGTTCATCTTGCTTATCCGTTGGTTGTTGCTGTTTCAGTCGTGACCGTTTCCACGGGTGTAGGTTCAGCGGCAGCGACTGCTTTAGGGCGACGCCAGAAGCCAATGATCATCGCGGTGGTAGCAATGCCTGCAAACGTACAAGCAATCCAGGTCACAAACGGAATTGGCTGCTCGATGTAACCGACAAAGGTGCCAAGCGGAGAGCCGATACCACCGTAGAATTTCACATCTAGATAGCCAACCAAACCGCCTGCCAGTGCAGAGCCTGCCACACTTGCTGTGATAATTTGCACTGGGTTAGCCGCTGCAAATGGGATGGCGCCTTCCGTTACGCCCACGATACCCATACCAAACGCAGAGTTCGCAGATATTTTCTCGGTGGCACTAAAGCGTTTAGCAAACAGTTTTGACGCGAGGAAGATACCCAGTGGTGCAACAGAGATTGCCGCTTGCGCTGCGGTACCCGGCACAAAGTTCGCGCCTTCAATACCGTATTTCGCGACCGTATCTGTCCATACCGCGGTACCGAAAATCAGAGCTGTTTTGTTTACTGGGCCGCCGAAGTCGAAGCCGATCATCGCACCGATAAGCGCACCGATGATGAAGGTCGAAGAGGCATAGTTGGTCGTCATCCAATTCAGGCCGTCATACAGTGCGCTCATCGCACCTGCAATCGGTTGTCCAATCAGGTAAAGCACGACCACAGTGATGAAGAACGTCGCAATCAGCGGGATCACCATGATTGGCACGATAGGCTGGATAATTTTCGGCCACTTGACCTTTTTCAGGTATTTCACGAAATAACCGACGAGGAAGGCAACCAGAATAGCGGACAGGAAGCCACCACCAGCGTTGGTGCCGAGGAAGCTTGGATCATTTGCCATGTATGCACCTAGCATCGCTGGCGCGATAGCTGGGCGGTCTGCAATGGAGTTTGCGACAAAGCCAGCAAATAGCGGGATCATCAGAGTGAAACCAATCTGACCCACTTTGAACAGGTGGAACATAAAGTAGCCGAGCGGATCTTCTTGATCAAAGCCCCACGCGACCATACGACCAAGGTCGTCTTTCTGGAACGCAAAGATGTTGGCAATCGCGAGCAACAGACCCGCCGCGATAACCATGGGCACCATGTAGGAAATACCACTCATAATGTGTTGAACAAAACCGTTCTCAGTGGTTTTACCAAGGGTGACGTTACCAACTTTCGTACCTTTGCCACCAAAAACGGTCGCATTGTCATCCGCTTCTTTAATCAACGCCATCGCATCGCGGATCGCTGCTTTCGGACGGGTTTTATAAACACGTTTACCCGCAAAGCGTGATAAATCAATTTCAATGTCAGAAGCGATGATCACCAAATCTGCTTTATCAATGTCTTGTTCAGTCAGGATGTTTTCAGCTCCTATGGAGCCTTGTGTTTCTACTTTGACTGAAAAATTATGTTCTTTACCAGCTTGCTCTAGGGCTTCTGCTGCCATGTAGGTATGCGCGATGCCTGCGGCACAGGCTGTTATCGCAACAACGTTATTGGTCATGAGGTTCTCCTTCTACGACCGAATAGAGGGTATAGGGCGGAGGGATAATGAAAATTTTTCCAGTTTTGAACTGTGACACCGCGCAAAATAGCCATTAAATTGTAAATTTTTACAGTAAATGGTGCGCCATTTCATGGAAAAAACGGTCAAATACTGTAAATTTTTTCACCGTAAAGCGTTCGAATATTGAGTTTTGTGAATTTATTTTCGTCCATTGGTGAGTGAATAACCCGATGCCAAACGTTTCATTTCAAGCTGAACCCTTATCTTTCCTCGTGATCGCCGAGTTAGTGCAGCGTATTCAACATGTTCAAAATCGCCGTTGTTTGTGGGCAGTGCCATGTGATGACGCTCCTCTTTTGGCTTGGCGTGTACCGACCCAGCGACTGGAGATAGTGGTAGATGGAAACGTTGAGATGCTATTCAGTGAAGAGGCAGGCATACGCGCGTCTGAGCAGATGAAATCGGGCGATGTGTTGGTTGTGTCTCCCTGTGGCTGGAATTTACCGTATGCGCAGGTGGCGAATACGCTCAGCATTTGCTTTAAAGGCGGGAAACTGGGTCTGAGTTACAATCACTGGCAAGATGGTCGCTGCATCAGCTTGGCAAAGTGGGTGGTTGAAGTTCCAACGATGTTGCAAACGGCAGGGAAGGGCGAAATTGATGGACTGTTGGCGTATATTGCGTCGTCGCTCAAAGCGCAGGCAATGACGGTTTCTAAACAAAAAGTGCTCTTTCAGCAAATATTGACCTACCTTCGCTGCCATTTTAATGAGCAAATCTGCCGGGATTCGGTTGCGCGTGAGTTTTGCATATCACCAAGTTATCTTTCTCATCTTTTTAAAACATATGGTGAGGTTGGCTTCAACGAATACGTTAATCGTGAACGGTTTGCGCATGCGAGACATTTGCTGTTAGAAAAAGGGCTGCGGGTTAAACAAGTGGCGCTGGAGAGTGGTTTCGTCGATGCGGATTATTTTTGCAGAATGTTTAAGCGGTTGGCGGGCATGACGCCGAGTCAGTATCGAACCAGACACGAATCTTTATTGTTTTAAACCCAAGCGAATCTAAACCTTGGTGATTTAAACCACAGAGGTGTTTAGCGAATACAAAAAAGCGCAGCCGAAGCTGCGCTTTTTTCGCATCTAAGAATTACTTCTTGATGCGCAGTACTGGAGTTTCACCAACAGTAACAGCACCAGAAAGCTTGTTCAGCTCTTTGATTTCGTCCATGTTAGAAATAACTACAGGAGTCAGAGTAGACTTCGCTTTCTCTTCCAGCATCGCCAGATCGAATTCGATGATTGGATCGCCAACTTTAACAGTTTGACCTTCCTCAGCGATACGCTTGAAGCCTTCACCTTTCAGTTCAACGGTGTCAATACCGAAGTGAACGAACAGCTCGATGCCGTCTTCAGATTCGATAGAGAACGCGTGATTGGTTTCGAAAATCTTACCAATGGTACCGTTTACTGGTGCAACCATTTTGTCGCCAGCTGGTTTGATCGCGATGCCGTCACCAACGATTTTCTCAGCGAAAACAACGTCTGGCACGTCTTCGATATTTACGATTTCACCAGACAGCGGTGCGATGATTTCAATTGTGCCAGCGTCGCTGCTGTCGTCAGAAACCAGCTTCTTCAGTTTGTCAAACAGACCCATAGTGTTTGCTCCTAAGCGTTAACAGTACTTTGCTGCCGTATTCTAGCAGACAGTTTTCTCAGCAATGAATTTTTCTACGTGTTCAGCGATTTCTGCTGCTGTAGGCATTGCTAGTGCTTCTTCCGCCATTGCTTTAACATCAGCAAAGTTTGCATTACGGATAATTTTCTTGATGCGTGGGATAGAGATAGCACTCATGCTGAACTCATCCAAGCCCATACCCATTAGAAGCAGGGTTGCACGCTCGTCACCAGCTAGCTCACCACACATGCCAGTCCATTTCCCTTCTTTGTGAGAAGCGTCAATAACTTGCTTGATAACGGTTAGTACTGCTGGAGACAGTGGGTTGTACAGGTGTGAGATCAACTCATTACCACGGTCAACCGCCAGAGTATACTGGGTTAAGTCGTTTGTACCAATGCTAAAGAATTCAACTTCTTTTGCCAGGTGGTGCGCAATCGCTGCTGCAGCTGGTGTTTCAACCATCGCACCGATTTCGATGTTTTCGTCAAACGCCAGACCTTCAGTACGCAGTTCCGCTTTGTATTCTTCGATTGCTTTTTTAAGCTCACGGATTTCTTCTACAGAGATGATCATTGGGAACATCACGCGTAGTTTACCGTGCGCTGATGCACGCAAGATTGCACGCAACTGGTCGCGAAGGATTTCACGACGGTCCAAGCTGATGCGAACTGCACGCCAACCCAGGAATGGGTTCATTTCTTTTGGCAGATCCATGTATGGCAGATCTTTGTCACCACCGATATCCATAGTACGGATGATCACTGGGTGGCCATGCATTGCTTCTGCAACTTCTTTGTACGCTTTGTACTGAACTTCTTCAGTAGGTAGCGAATCACGATCCATGAACAGGAATTCTGTACGGTACAAGCCAACGCCTTCACCGCCATTACGGTTAACGCCGTCACAGTCTTTTACTGTACCGATGTTGCCGCACACTTCCACTTGGTGGCCATCCAGAGTCACAGCAGGCAAGTCTTTCAGTTTTGCTAGCTCTTCTTTCTCTGCGATGAACTCGTCACGGATCGCTTTGAATTTGGTCAGTTCTTCTTCGCTTGGGTTGATAACAATCTTGTTGTTGATTGCATCAAGAACCAGCATGTCGCCATTGCTCACACGCTTGGTGATGTCGTTAGTGCCCACGATCGCTGGCAGTTCAAGAGAACGCGCCATGATAGAAGTGTGAGAAGTACGACCACCGATGTCGGTGATGAAGCCCAGAACGTAGTCCAGGTTGATTTGCGCAGTTTCAGAAGGCGTCAGGTCGTTTGCAACCAAAATAACTTCTTCGTTAATTGCGCTCAAAGATACGATGGTGATACCCAGCGTGTTCTTGATGAAGCGTGAGCCGATGTCACGAATATCAGTAGCACGTTCTTTTAGGTACTCGTCGTCCAATGATTCAAGAGTAACGGCTTGCTCTTCGATTACGCTGTAGATTGCGTATTCTGCAGATGCGTTATTGTCCTTAATGAAAGCTATGATTTCTTCTTCTAGCTCTTCATCTTCAAGCAACATGATGTGGCCTTCAAAGATCGCCTCTTTCTCTTCACCGAAAGTGATGCGAGCTTTTTCTTTAATCGCTTCAAGTTGCTGTTTAGATTTTTCGCGACCGTCAAACAGTCGTGCGATTTCCGCGTCTAGTTGGTCCGCTGGAACTGGATTTTTATTGATGACGATTTCGTCTTCTTGGAGTAGCAGCGCTTTGCCAAAAGCAATACCAGGAGATGCCAGGATACCTGAAATCATAGCTTTACCCTACGTTGATCAAACTAAAAAAACTAATGGATAGAAAAAGAGCTGGATTATTCCAGCTCGTCCATCAGCTTAACAAGGTAATCAACTGCTTCTTGAGCTTGTGCACCTTCAGCTTTGATAGTCACTACAGTGCCTTTAGTCAGACCCAGAGTTTGCAGTTTGAACAGGCTAGTAGCGCTTGCTTCTTTACCCGCAGACTCAACAGTGATTTTTGCATCGAAGCTTTTTGCTTCTTTAACAAACTGAGCAGCTGGACGAGTGTGCAGACCGTTTTCAGCAGTGATTTCTACTTGCTTTTGATACATGTTTTACCCCGATACATTATTTATTTAGGTTTATGTATTAAATCTGTGGATAGCTTAAACCGAATGGCCTTCTTTGGCTATCGGTGGACCGTAAACTAACCAAGATTTGAATGCTCTAGCTTAATCCAAGTCAAATTTTTGTGACATTTTCACGTAAAACTACAACGTGCTCACATTCGAGTCACGGATTAATTTCGAGCTAGAAAATAAAAGGCGGGCAATTTTTACTAGAGCGGGCTTAAAAAATCAAACAAAAAAAGCCCTAACAGGGGCTTTTTATTCTCCATCATGAGAAAGTCAAATGACTGAGATAGTTGATTATTGCTGGTTTTCTAGGTCAGTGAACAGGCCTGCGAACAAAGCGGAACTGAGGTAGCGCTCACTGGAACTTGGCAAAATTGTAACAATGTTTTTGTCCGCAAATTCAGGCAGTTCTGCAATTTTATTTGCAGCCACAACTGCTGCACCAGAAGAGATTCCCGCCAAAATACCTTCTTCTTCCATCAGTCGACGTGCCATGGCAATGGCTTCATCAGATGTAACCAATACGGTCTTGTCAACCAGCGATAAATCCAGGTTGCCCGGTACGAAACCTGCACCAATTCCTTGGATTTTGTGCGGTGCTGGCTGCACTGCATCACCGTTTACGGTCTGAGTTATAACGGGGGATTCTGCTGGCTCTACCGCGACAGTTGTAATGGCTTTGCCTTTGGTGTTTTTAATGAATCGGCTAACACCCGTCAACGTGCCGCCTGTACCCACACCGGATACGAATACATCAATCTCGCCGTCAGTGTCATCCCAGATTTCTGGACCTGTAGTCTTCTCATGGATTTCTGGGTTTGCTGGGTTATCAAACTGTTGAAGCAGCAAATATTTTGCTGGATCTGACGCTACAATTTCTTCTGCTTTTGCAATCGAGCCCTTCATGCCTTTTGCTGCTTCAGTAAGAACTAAATTCGCACCCAAAGCCTTCAGAAGTTTACGACGCTCAAGACTCATGGACTCTGGCATGGTCAATGTCAATTTGTAGCCGCGTGCAGCAGCAACATACGCAAGCGCAATACCGGTGTTACCACTGGTTGGCTCTACCAATTCGACACCAGGCTTCAGTGTGCCTTTTTTCTCCGCATCCCAGATCATGTTTGCACCGATACGGCATTTAACGCTGAAGCTAGGGTTGCGAGCTTCAATTTTAACCAGTACTTTTCCGTTAGATACACGGTTTAAACGTACCAGTGGAGTGTTGCCCATAGTGGTTGAATTGTCTTCGAAAATTTTACCCATCGTCTTCATTCCTTCGGTTGCAGGGGGATACGGATATAAGCATATCGTGTATTTTCTAATTTCAAAGGAATCTCTAGTTATATCTTATTGTCAGAATAACCGCCTAAACCCTTGAAAAGCCCACCATTACAAGCTCTAAGTTTTGAATGATAGTGAATAAAACTGGTTGTTTGCGGTAATTGCCGCCATTTTGGCGGCAATTCGACAGCATGTTTGAACCCGAGTGTGGACACACATGAATGTCCGCACTCGGTTTTTTGCATGAAGAGAATAATGATGATGTGTAAGAGTTGTTGCTGTTCTCTGTTACCCGACTTTTCTGACAGACATAGCGTTCAATGTAATGTCATGTTCGCCCAAGCAATCTGCTTTCAGCCCTTTAGCACTTTTGACCGTAACCGTGCGTGTATAGGTGCCAGATGCCGTGAAAGATTTTCGCAAACCATCAGAATTCGACCCCACTGATAAACGGAAGGTATCAGCTTTAATCGTGATATCAAATTCAACCTGATAAGTGCTGTTTTCTTTCAATCTGTATGTGGCAGAGAGTCCAAACGCAGTGTAATTGGGTTCTAGTCCCTTAACGTTTTTTGGTGTGGCGAAAGCCGAATCCACAAAGCTCTGCCAAATGTTGTCAGAGAGTTCGTCAAACACATTAACTTCATCAATCGTAAAGGTCTTTTCAAACTGCGCCGCCCAGTTGTGCAAGGGAATCCATAAGCTTGGGGAAACTAAATCCGATTCATCCCGCAGGTTAATGCAAGGGATTTGATAGGCAGGGTTAGCACTCCACCCCTGATTGATTCTTCCCGCCCAAAGGGTGCTCCCCACCTCAATGAACTCAGGCGAGCGCATGGTAAGCGTGTTAGTGGTAAGTGAAACGTTTTCCATTGCCAAAATCACATCAACGTTGGCTTTCGAACTCATGCCAAAACCACGCCCCGCATAAACTGGCACAATGGAACCTGATTCATCAAGTACCAGCGTATTGCCCCAAGGGTTATCAAAGTCAATCTCGATGGTGTGCCTATCGTCCAGCACGCGGAATGCAATAGGATGCGGCGGTGCGATTTTGGTTACGTTATTATCCACCGCCTGTTCTGCGGCGGCGATGTACTCGCCCATTAGGGTGTAGCCGTCTGCGGAAAGATGTGGTTGGTAGTTAGGCAGGCCATAAAGCTGGTTGCAAATCCAACCCGCAACAGGCATGTGATAGCCCTCGTTTTCAAGTACCAAATCAAGTTGTGCTTGGGTAATGTTGTAACCACCTAGTGGGGGTGCGTTGGTTTTGCCTAGCTGAGTGGCTTTGTTGCTTAATTCGGTTGGAAGACATGGCAGCCTAAAGTTGTTCGGTTCTTAAGCAATATACTGAGTTTCAGGCATACCCAGTCCTGTAAGATTGTTCAGCGCTTCGATCATAGCGTAAGTCTCGCCAACCTGAGCATTGTAATTTCTTAGGCTTAATTTCCCACCTAGCAGCTGTTTTACTCGGTACATTGCTGTCTCTGATAGTGAGCGCTTGTGATAGCCATACCGCTTTTTCCACTTCTTGTTGGAGCCGTAGAGCTTTTGACAACCTACTGCTAAATTGCGAGGG
>NZ_FUXU01000115.1 GCF_900167155.1 Enterovibrio nigricans DSM 22720
TAGCCATTACTACCGCACTGATGGTGAAACGCATTTTCTCTATGCCATTGAGAGCGCTACAAGGTTTTCTAGACTCTGTTTTTAAGCTGGCTAACATCCCGCTTGTTTGCCCGCACTACACCTGTATAAGCCGCCGAGCTAAGGAAGTTGAGGTTTCATTTAAAACCAAAACCAGAGGAGCAATACAACACCCGGCAATTGAAGCCACTGGCCTCAAGGTTTATGGCGAGGGTGAATGGAAGGTCAAGAAGCATGGTACTGATGGGAAGCGCATCTTCAGCGTATTTCACAGCACGATTGCGCACGTCTGTGGTCAGCTTTTCACGATATAAAAGCCAAAGCTTTGAACCCCATGGGGCATCGTAAAATGAATCACCAGGCCAGCCACGAAGGTTACGTGAGTTATCCGGTAACGTATCTGACTCTTGTGCGCGCGCATCGGTAAACAATGAGATCAAAACGAGGGCGGAAACAGTGTCGTTTTCGACACGCTCGCCCTCGATAATCACTCCGGTGTTTTTCATCATGTCGAACACGATGCTCACGCTCATAGCTAACCCACTGGTATTGAAGTATTCCTGTTCTCTGCGTCTTTGTGTAAGTGACCAAGGTATCTGAAGCCGCCAGCCATAAGGTCTGAGCCGCTAATCATGCTTGAGGAGGTAATGCCGCCTGTAGCAAAAATACCGAGGTCAGTTGAAATGCCACCTGTGACATGCAAAGGACCTTGAACTAATGTTTGTGGGGAAATAATAGTGCAGGAGTTTAGCGCTTCAAAAATAACGTCAGTTGCTGAAACGACTAACTTTCCATCTTTGGTTAAGCGGAGATTGTGACCTTCTAAATGGTAAAGAAAAACATCGTGTTTTACACCCTTTGGGCGACATTTTTTATCTTCTACAGCTAGAGCAACTAAGTCTGCTACGTTACCACCAAGCGCCGCAACAATGGCCTCACTGCTGTCTGGTGGGAATGAACTCATCCCGTAGTTTTGAAAGCGCTCTATATTGTCACCGGATTCGCCTGCGTGCATCTTTAGTTGCAGGTTTTGACGCTGTAAGTCTTCAACAATACCGGTTACTAACGCTCGTGTGACCATGCCTGTAATGCGACGACGAATAGGTGCAAGTAATCTGTCAATGTAACGAGCTGTTATCATGAATTAACCTTCCAACTTGATTTAATTTCAGTGTCTTTGACCACTTGAGCTGGAATATCGAACGCCTCTGGTTTCACAACACTCAAAACAGCTAAACGACCGTCGTCACCAGCACTAAACATTACAGACGAAATCAACATCTCTTCATCTAACCCTAAAATCTCATCTTGCACAGGAACGGTGGTATTGAAGTTCCAAAGTTTACCCGTTTGGGGGATACGCCAGCCTGTTACGGTGTACTCTGCACCGTTGGATTTAGCGATACTTCGCTGGCGTTCCCATTGACCACGTTTTGCAGCCCCTTCCGCCGTTGTCACTTCTTCATTGACAATAATCATCGGTCGATAACGATGGATTTCATTATCTTTGATGCTCGCCTCGATACCGCCAACAGCTATCGGCGCGGCAACATCCCAATCACCAAATGATGCGCCAACCGCTTTAATCTTATAATGGCTAAAACGCTGACGGTAACTAAAGCGACCACGTGCCGCGAGCACATTCTCACCCAAGATTAGAGCCACGCCTGCTCGAACAGTGCTTCTACGGGTAATAACCAAATTGCCGTAAGCATCACTGGTTAGCAGCACTCCACGCTGACGAGCAAGGCGTGTTAATAACTCGTGAGGGGTTTCACCTTGCTCTATTTGAACGCGAGGAAAGGCTTCACCGACGTCCGTTTGAATGATGACGTCAATACTAAAAGGCTTGCACACAATTTTAGCAATCTGGGCTAAGTCTAAGTTGTTGAGCTGGCCTGACGGCTGGTCAATTGAACAATCAATAAGGTCAGAGGTTTTATCACGGCCATTAACTGAAATAATCACCTTGTTGGCGTCATAACTTGGAACCCAGTCATCCACATAGCCCGTAATCACTCGCTCTCCGCCAATCTCCACAACGCAAGGTTGACCCTCTTTGATTGGCTTCATAAACGCTTTGTATTGCGCGTCAGAGCCTTTCCACTTCCACGTCAGTTCTAAATCAAACGAGCCAGACATTGCTTCTAGTGAGCGTGTCACATTGACCTTTGTCCAGCCCCCATAAACCTGACCGCCTGCTTTCAATACGACATCATCATTCATGAATCACCTCTATCGTTTGAGACGGTAAGATAAACGCCGGATTAGATAAACCATTACGACGAACGATACTTTGGCGTGTTTCGGTATTTCCTGTTTCTTGCCAAGCTATCAAAGAGACTGGCGCTGTTGTCGTGCCGCGATAAAGCTTCAACTGAGGTAATTGCTCTGCACGTGCGCGTGTATCTGCTAGCACTGCTTGACGAAGTGCACGAAACTGTCGCCAGACTGACGAATCACCACGCTCAACGGCATCAGCCGATAACTCTGCAAGCTTGTTCGCAATATCATGACCAATTGAGGTTAATTGCTGGCCTGTTAATGCCACCTGACGTTCAGCTCCAGACAAGCTTTTAATTTGTTCTTCTTGGTCTACAAGAGGGACACTAATATCAGCATTACCCATTGCTGCCGCTTTCGATACGATCGCTGAATTTAAGATAAGGTGCTTAAAGGCTTGCGCATTATTTAACACCGCTTGCTGCTTAGTTGGGTTTGCAACGCTCGATACCGAACTGGCTTTACCATCTTTGCTTTCAATGTTACGACTTAATCCACCCGTAACCGCTAATTCTGCTCGCATACCATTCCAGCGGTTCTCGACGTTCTGGTAAACATCAAGCGCTCGCATTGGATCCATCACAACACTTTTGACATTTTCCAGTAAGCCCATAGTTTCACGAGCCAGCTCACCAGGATAAGCCAATAGATTGCCGAGCGAATCTTTTGCACGCATTAGGCGGTCAGTCCATTCACGAAGGTCAGCAGGTAGAGAGGGTAAGCCACGGGTGAACTCATCCATATCATCGAAAAATTGATCGACCATGTCGCCAACGCCTTCCGTTGCGGTTTCATCGAACTTATCTTCAAATGCACCATTGGCAGCATCTTGCGCTTTCGCGGATTCAGTTTGAACTTGGTTCGCCGTATCACGCTTAGCAGTTGGGAATAGGTTTTCGCCAACCTCAAACACTTCAAAACTAAAGGTTGCCAAACCATCGACTTTATTAACCAGCTTATGGCTAACCTTGCCGATTTGTACTTTACGAATGCCAAACCAAGGATGCACAAATTCACACGGCCCTGGTTTATTCAATGCTTCTAAAATGGCTTTAAGTTCAGTGAAGTAATCTTCACCTACACATCGGCCATTAATGCGCTCTTGCGTTAAAACCTTGCCGTTATCTTCGGTGTAACCCAATTCTTTTTTTGGATACGCATGGGGGATAGCGCGGCGGCCAGATTCGCCATCGGCCTCATCGAGATAAAATTCAACCCCACGAACTGAGGCCATTAAACGCTCTTCAAATGACATTTACAGCCTCTTTAATTTATGCCCGTATCGGGATCAATTTGAATGCCTGGAATAGATTTCTCTGGCGTGACCTTAATACGATCGTCTGACACTTCTATTTTTAACTTCACATTCCCAGCAGGGGATTGACCTGCCATGCTCCAAACAGAATTTGAGTTTGCAAACGCAGAGTTATAGCGCTTCATTGCCGCTTCAATTTCCGGCGTAACTTTTTTCTGCTTAGTAGGAGGCACAAAGTTATTCGGTAAAAACATGGGATTATTAGGATCGTATTCTTTGGCAGAACCTAACATTAAAAGCGCCGCCGCAGGGCCACCCGTCCGCGCCGCTCCTTTAGCGTAAGGCGCAGCTAAATCAAAAGCGCTATTTGCCGCTAATAGTGAACGCGACCACCAACTGGCTTTACCTTTAGTTTTTGAAGGATTCTTTCCGTCAACATCGGGCCCGCCAAAACCACCATTTGGCATATTAACTACATAGACAGGGGCAGCACCAAGCGCACTGGCAGCCTTACTCGCTGCGCCAGCTTTGCCGCCTCGAAGTTTATCGACGGCCCAACCACCAACCGCAGCGCCACCTTTTAATACCGGAGCACTAATTCGAATCGCTTTATTTAAGGCGTATACAGAAGCAAGTATTTTCGCCAAATTACCAAAACCACCCACAGCCTCTATAAGCTCAGCTGTCATGTTCGTAATTTGTCGAATAACAGGCATAATATCTTGACCTGCTTCTTTTATTTCTCTTGCCGCATCAGCCGCCGCTTTAAAGCCATCGACAAGATCCTTACCAACACTTTTAACAAAGTCGTCGTATTCACCATTTTTTTTCATCTCGTCCAGCATAGACAGAAAATCACCGAGCTCATCTTTTAGACCGTCAAATAGACCTTCACTCATGACATCTTTTTTAAATATGGCCCAATGGTCTCCCATGTTGGAGACCATGCCGTTCCATGTTTTCATCTGCTCTTTAGCGGAACCTTCCGAAGCTTTCCCCATTTCATCAATTAAACGACGAATAGTGTCACGGCCAAGCTCTCCTTTTGAAGCCATGTCCTGTAGTTGAGCGGCCGTAAAACCAAGTCCATTGTTGTGACCTAGCTCTTTACTGGCTTTAACTAAATAATCCCAAACAGGAACGCCACGCTCTAGCAGTTGTAGTGCTTCCTCACCTTGGAGTTTCCCCTTAGTCCAAGCTTGTCCAAGAGCCAGTGATATACCTTCAATGGTTTCTGCTGTACCGCCCATCATCGCGGCTTGGTCTGCAATGGCTTGCATCGTGCCATCCATAGGATCCAGACCAAATGCTTTAAGCTTTACAAAAGATTGCGTCACTTCATTAACCGCATAAGGCGTGTCTTGTGTGAACTGTTCAATCCATGCCATCGCCTTTGCGCCACCTTCTTCTGAGCCTTGAAGTTGGTTTAACATGATCTGGTATCGCTCAAACTCTGCTGCCGTTTTGATAAAAGTACGCTCAAACGCAACGGCAACCGCACCTGCGCCAATAATGGTGCGATTGCCGACGGTATCGATACCTTGACTGGCTGCTTTTGCTGATTTTGACATCATGTCAAATGTCTTTTGACTTTGAGAGCCAAGCGCTGAAACCTGATTGGAATATTGGCGAGCTTTCGAAGCTAAGTTACCCGATAGGTTTAATACGATATCGGTAATGAGTTGCTTACTCATTTTTGGCATCCTCAGTCAATGACGCTAGAAAATCGAACACGTGGCGTACGGGCATTTGTTTTAAATCGCTAACCGGATATCTTGCACCAAGATTAAACAGCAAGACTTTCAGCGGCTGGGTTAGCGATTTCATCTCGCCCCCGTTCTTCAATTTCCTCCATCATTTCAGCTGGCATCATTGCCTTATCAAGTTCAGCCGCTTTGCGCTGAACAAGAGCAAAATCAGAGGAGGTTAATTTAAGTAATTCCTTGAAACGGAAAGGGCCTTGAATTACACCAATGTATTCCACCTGACGACAAAGCAGCTCCATACCCATTTGCACATCGCTGGTATAGGCATATGGACGATTATCAATAATGCTTATTTTCTCAGAAGCTAATTGGGCTTCGAAAATATCCGTGGGAGTCAGCTCTCGAAGACCAACTTCAAAGTGGGTTGATTCACCCACTTTGTAGCCATCTTCTAACTCAAAAGTTAAAACGGCCATTAAACTTTCTCCACCTTATGCCCGCGAAAAGTACCCGTAATATCGCCTGAGTCAGATAGTTGGAATGGCTCTTGTGGGCCAGCGCCTGTCATCATGTAATCAACACCGTTATTACCTTCCCATGTCATCGTGGCATTTCGAATGCTGTTAATCTCAATAACATCGACATCTTCATCAGCCGCAATCACAACTGAGATTGTTGGTGGAGTAAACTCTTCAGAGTCACCCCAAACTCGACCAGGCCCAACATGAGGGTCAGCGTGTAACCACCAGGATTTAAGGTTGAGCCTTTTTTTGTCTTCAATTGCTTGCCATTACTGCGAATGACAACTTCACCAAGAATTTTACCCATTTCAAAACCTTCCGATTACAGTTTGAATTGTTGTAGTGCCGCAAAGACGCGGAACTGATTAACGATGTTTGGATTAAACACACAGTTGAGGCGGTTTTTATCGCTTGTGTCTCGATACACATTTAGCGTGTCTTTAAAGCCAGCTAAGTCTTCAAGTAACCCTTTAGGCACCCAATCTGTTGTCGCTAGCTCAATGATGGTATTACGCATGATTTTTGGCGTAACCACAGGCTGAGCAGGGTCAAGTAGATCTAATACATCATCACCAGCGAGCTTGTGGCGAGGGAAGCGATTCGTCACCATCGTTTTCAGTGAGTAACGCATATAGCCCAACGTCGCAGGGGTTGTGATATCAAGATAACTAGGGTCTGGGTCGCCATAGCTATTGAGGCGATACATAGACACTTCACGCTCGATCGCAATCTCGTTGCCTGGAGTTACCATGTAGGTAGCAATACCATCACGAAGTAACAGATTACGCTCGGTGTTATCCCATTGGTCATTTTTAGCCGGTGGCAATAAACCTCTTAATACTAATGTTTGAAGAGGACGCGCGGGGTCAATGCCTAATGAGTACGATGCTTGAGCACAATAAGCTGCACCAAATTCCCATGGAGCATGAGGCGAGCGGTTTGTTCCCATGCAGGTAAAGAGGAAGTCATTACGACTTTGACCATAAGCACCTGTTTCAGCAAACGTACCGCGATGCGCTGTATACGCAATACCTTCAATCATTTTGAGAGGCCCCCATCGATTCATCAGTTCATCGCGCAGTGCGTTCATTGATTGTGTGTCGTTGTATGGCGTTACCATATGGTTAAACCATTCGTCAGGGATAGCAGCCACGATAGCGTTCATATCAGGCGAACCTTGACCACCTGTCATGGTTTTAATTGTGAGAGTCACACCACCTGGTAGCACTTCACCATCGTAATAGTTCACTCGAATATCGATGTCGTTGCCTGTAATACCTTTCCATTTACAGGTCAGCTCCACCGTATCAGTTGCGCCAGATTTAAGCGCGGCAGTGATAGGTAAATGCTGGTTGCTTTTTACATTTTGAATGTTTGCAACGATTGCCGCAGCTATCGCTTGGGCATCATCACCTTCACGAACGAGAACTTGAACGCTTTTACCTGCGATCAACAAGTACAGAATGCCACTCTTAGCGACGCTTGCTGCTACAACAATTTCACACTTCGCCGCTGTACCTTCAAAATCGGAAACACCTAAAGCGTATACGTCAGTGTATTGGTTGTTTTTACGGAAAGTTTTCAGCTCAGAAGAGAGCATTGCACCTTTGCCATAGAGTTCATCCATTTTGCTTTCGCTTGTTGTGATACGCGAAAGCGTTAACGGCGTAGCTTGACCTGTGCTTAGCTGCTGGCCTATCACCAACACCTTTTGACTTAGTGCAGGTGTACCACTGTTGGCTTGGCTGTTATCGATATCGATATAGACCAAAGGTAATAGAATATCGTTAGGGATAGTACCGAGTGACATTATGCGTCTCCTTCAGACTCAGACGTTTGCGCTTCTTGCTCTTCTTGCTCTTCTAATTGAGCGTCCGCTTTTGCTTTCGCCTCTGCTGCTTTTTTAAGTTCGTCTTGATATTTTTTTAAAGCTGTTCCGTCGAGTTCTTTTACATCGCCATCATTTAATCGACGAACCCAAAAAGAGCTACGCTCGACAAATTCCCCTTGTGCATCAAGAAATTCACCATCCGACTTACGTACAGGGATATCTTCTTTAGTTGGGATTAAAAATACAGTCATGACTTGCTCCTAAAATGAATCCGGTTGCGCTACGCTACGAACCATAGCCATAATGCCCTGTTGTAAGTGGTCTTCAGCAATGGACACCCAACGCTGATCAACTGCATCACCTTGGCTCTTTGCCTTTTCAACCATTTCTTTCAAGCTTTCACCCATTGCTTTAATGGCGTTCATGTCATCAATTTCGGCTTGCGTTAAATCACGATAGCCTTTGATTTTTTTGTGTTGGTTATCCATTGAATACACCTTTTTCTTGTTGAGGTAATGACACGTTGCCTTCAATGGCCGGAGTGCCGTCTTTAATTTCGCCTTGGCTTTGTTGCTTAAATCGATGGAACTAAATCTAGAAGCTACGATCTGATCGGCTACACCCATCAATCGTCGTAGTCTCATGTCTAAACCTCGTTACAAAACAACTAACTGGAAGCAGTACAACAAAGCCTTAATCAACCGTGGTTCTCTGACCTTTTGGATTGATGAGGAAACGATAGCTGAGTGGAAACAAAACAAACAAGGCAAGCGTGGTAGACCTCGCCGATTCAGCGACTTAGCCATTACTACCGCACTGATGGTGAAACGCATTTTCTCTATGCCATTGAGAGCGCTACAAGGTTTTCTAGACTCTG
>NZ_FUXU01000161.1 GCF_900167155.1 Enterovibrio nigricans DSM 22720
ACGACGAGGAAGGTGACACTAGATTGCCTGAAACTTAAAACTTTTCAACGGAGCCCTTCAGCATCGCGGCATAACCTGGCGCGTCCGGCACTGTTGGCGCGGGCTGTTTCAGGGCTACATACACCCGAGGCAGCATTTCTCCCCCGTTTACGGTTACGTAGTACCGCAGCATCTTAAAATGATTCTCTGGGATGTGCTCAGTGAGCCGACCTATCATCTCCAAGGGCGTCAGTACCATGGACTCTTTCTTTTGAGTCCGGTGGTTGAGGAAAGTGAAGGTGACCTGACCGCCACGGCTGTAGTGCCGCAGGCGTGAGGCCGCGAACGGGGACGTTTCAGGTAACGCCCCAGGTAATTCCCCGTCTGTTTGTGGTGGCGTGTCTTCTTTACAAAGTGCACTTTCCAGTAACGTCGGTACTGGCTAGTGAGAAAGAGGGACCAGTCGGTTTCATGACGAATGAAGGGCGTTCCCTCAAATCGCAGTTTCAGCCTAGCATAGTGGCGAAGAAGCAGGCGGATAACCGCCGTGCGCCAGCATAGTTCTGTGGGTTTAGCTTTGAAAAAGACCGGTTTTCAAACACCTGGCTTCGTTGCAAAATTAATATGAGGTAGCAGAAATACCAGGCTATCCTGAGTCAAAAAGTGAACTGATTTTCAATCAGACACACTTCGCCCTTGATACCTCTTCCATAAAACCAGATATCCAGTTGGCCCTTCCTGAACATACGCATGATTTCAAAACCCTTGATAGTCGCGTAAGCGGTACGTTTTGACTGAAATACGCGCACCATATTGATTAACCGTTTGAGCTTGCCATGATCGGACTCAATCCGGTTATTCTGATATTTGATTCGTCGATGTTGTAACGGAGAATTATCTGTACTCAGCGCCTCAATAGCCGAGATATAAGCCCGATCTTTGTCAGTATTCAGTATCTTAGGACGATTGTAAGGTTTGATACTTCGTAGGGCTTTGTCCAAGAATAGCTGTGCCGCCTTAGCATTACGGGTACTGGACAGGTAAAAATCGACAGTTTCACCCGCGTTGGTAATGGCTCGATAAAGGTACATCCAGCGACCTTTGACTTTGACGTAAGTTTCATCGAGTTGCCACGATGATGCCCAAGCCGGCTTGGAACACCATCGTAACCGACGTTCAATTTCAGGCGCGTATTTTTGTACCCAGCGATAGATAGTGATGTGGTCTACATCAACGCTCCGCTCCTCAAGCATTTCTGCCAATTCGCGATAACTTACACCATATTTGCAGTACCAACGGACGGCCCAGAGGATAACCTGGCCAGAAAAATGACGCCCTTTGAAATTAGCCATACTTAATAAATTACGAGAAATT
Source organism: Enterovibrio nigricans DSM 22720 (assembly GCF_900167155.1). Classification (GTDB taxonomy): domain Bacteria; phylum Pseudomonadota; class Gammaproteobacteria; order Enterobacterales; family Vibrionaceae; genus Enterovibrio; species Enterovibrio nigricans. Next base: position 1,354 of record NZ_FUXU01000161.1, read on the forward strand.
TGGCACTAGATTGCCTGAAATCCAAAACTTTGCAACGGAGCCCTTATTATCGAAAAAAGTCGAGTGAAGGAAATTATCCCACTTAGTTTCATTTGGTTTTTTATAAGAAGCCAAGCCAATTTATGAGTCGGTGTTGACGTTATTATTGGTTTTTTTATGAAAGGAAATGATGAAGCAATTATTCATCATTTGTATAGCTTTTAAAGAACACTGTATTTTTATATTTAATTTATAACCAGCCTGAGTCGCAGGCTGGTTATAATGGAAAAATTCACATTAACGAGCTAGTGTGATTTTATTTGTACGAATCTGATAAACAGAACCATCGCTGTATTTTAATTGACCTACGATTTGAATAACATCTCCTATAGAAGCACGAGCATTTGACCTAACTGTGAATTTATACTTCGTGTTTTTATCAGACTGTGGGTATGACATGTAATTGATAGGTCGAGGGTCAAGATGGTAATTACCCCATTCACTAGTAATATGGTATTCGTAAAAGTTTTCGGAGATTAATTCTTTACCGCTTAACTTTTCAAGTTCAACTTTTACAGTGAAACCATAATTCGAACCAGAGCCTTCTCGCCCATTAACAAGTACAAATTTCTTGTAAGCTGTTGAATCAATGATCTCTTCTGTAATCTCAGCGTCAGGAACACGAGCTTCTTTAGCACGTCGTTCTGCTTCCGTTTGTTTTTCCCCCATATTTAGAACAACATGGGGTTCAACTGTCTTTTCTTGTGAAATTAGTTGCCAGTTATTATCAGATTCTCCATTTATAGGAAAATACTCCATATAACCGTTTGTTTTTGAAGAAAAAAGTTCAACGTTATCAGTGAAAGGATTTAAGTATCGCGCTAATTGACCTTGTTCAATAATTTTACTATTTTCCCAGCGAAGTACACCCTCAACATCATTATGGAATGATAAAGCCTTAATATTTTTAGCAGATTCTTGACTAAACTCGCTAACGGTTCCTTTAGGAATAGAAAAGGAACTACTTGGATTAGATAATTTTGATTTAGAAAACGTGTAAATAACGAGATTCTCAGGGAGACAAATTCTATTGAATTTTTTAGTTAATTCACTACCAATAATGTAGCCTGCTTCTACAAAGCTTTTACGATCAACAGGCACATGAGCAATACTTTCGTTGTTAACTAAAAAGTTGATCGCATCCCCCTGAAATTTCTCACAAGGAGAAGAAGCAAAAGCACTTGTGGAAAGAATACTCAAAGATAATAATGATAAAGTGTATTTGACCGTCATATAATTAAACTCATTCTCAGTTTGAAAAAACTCATTTTATAAAAATGAACATGTGTATTATTAAAATGATGTTGAGACTTAATTCAGTAGAATTCTCACTCAAAAAACTTACCTATCCTATAACTTTGTCATACATCTCTTCTGATTTTGAAAAGCCTGTTTTTCTATAAAGCTCTAAAGCAAGAAAAGTTTATTGCAGAAGCGGAATTGCCGCATAAATTAAAAATACTCATAAAACGATTTGAGTCTCGACCATAAGATAACTTATGATAAAATCATCTATCATCATCACAGATATTAACAATTTACACAATATAATTTGAGTAGGATTTTTCTTATATACCCGTAATCATTGAAGATGCTTGATTTTCATCGGTATGAGGATCATGCTACGCCCCATGAAAGTGACTCTGACCTACAAGCAAAAACATGAACTCGAAAACCAGCACGATAAAACGCGTGATGGTCGAGTGCGTGACCGTATTAAAGCGGTACTGCTTGCTTCTGAAGGTTGGAGTGCTGCCATGATTTCCCAAGCTTTGCGTATTCACGAAACCACCGTTCTCCGTCACCTTCACGATTACGCGCAGTCCGAGAAACTCAAACCTGAAAATGGCGGAAGCCAAAGCAAGCTTTCTGCTATTCAAACTATGCACCTAATCGAGCATTTGACAGAGAAAACCTATTCTCATACTCATCAAATTGTCGACTACGTTAAAGAGGCATTTGGACTTGAGTACACAGTTTCAGGTATGAACAAATGGCTTCACCACAATGGTTTTAGCTACAAGCAACCGAAAGGCGTTCCACATAAATTTGATGAAGCAAAACAACGAGCATTCATAGAGGCTTACGAAGCGCTAAAGGCCAGTTGTAGCGAAGATGAATCGATAGTCTTTATCGATGCAGTTCACCCAACATTATCCACCAAAATATCGCATGGTTGGATACGTACTGGCCAAGGTAAAGTGATTGAAACAACGGGTAATCGTAGCCGATTGAACATTATTGGCGCACTGAACCTGTCGGATATTGGTGCAACCATTGTTCACGACTATGAGAGTATTAACAGTGAATCGATAGTTCGTTTTTTCTGTAAGCTAAGAGAGAGTTATCCGTTAACCCATAAGCTTCATATCAGGCTCCGTTGCAAAGTTTTAAGTTTCAGGCAATCTAGTGTCACCTTCCTCGTCGT
>NZ_FUXU01000165.1 GCF_900167155.1 Enterovibrio nigricans DSM 22720
CAAGGGCGAAGTGTGTCTGATTGAAAATCAGTTCACTTTTTGACGCTGGATAATCTGGGATTTCAGCGGCCTTCTACTAACTTTGCAACGGAGCCTATTTTTCTATTAGCTCGCGCTTAGGGTCGAGCTTTAAAGATTTTGCGGGGCCTTTTGGCCTGCCTAATATCATCCCATTTTTCTTTCTGGCCGCTAAAGCTTCTTTGGTTCGTAACCGGATAAACTCGCGTTCAATTTCTCCAGCAAGGCCAAGAACGGTCGCAATGATACGTGCCTGCATCGAGCCATCGAGCTGCATGTTCTGTTTAGCGATATGCACGTTAAAGCCTTGGCTCATGCAAAATTCTAAGACTTCGAGCACTTGCAGGGTAGAGCGAGCCATACGCGAGATCTCCGCGAACACGATGGTGTCACCTTCCACCATGCCATCAAGCAATGGTCCTAATCTGCGTTGATGCCATTTCTTTGCACCAGAGACCGAGTCTTCCACGAACACCAAGTTGGCCAATCCCACTTTGTTTGCGTATTCATAAATACCGTGCTTTTGGTTAGCCGTGTCTTGGCTGTCGCTCGAGACACGAAGGTAGGCATAGTTTGGCATGGTTGTTCCTGTTAGTAGAAAACAAACACTATGCCGCGCTCACGCAAGATACACACAAAGAAACATCAGAATATTGAAATGGCTCAAGAGGGGAGTGAAATAGGGTGAAATACTTGGCGATTTCACCCTGAAATTTTTCTAACTATATCTATAATTTCAAATAGTTAAGCTTGAAATTCTAATGGCGAACATTTTACGAATTAAAGTGCTTTTCAAGGACGGCAGAAACAGCATCATCCAAGTCTTTTACCAAGGATTTAGGAAAACGACCAAACTCATAACTGACAACTCGGTCTTTCTCTTTACGACGTGCGAACGTGTCTTTATCACTGAAAGCCCAAAGTTTCTCAATTTTGCTTTTGCTCTTTTTCGGCGCTGACAGCTGCTGTGCTGCTGCCGCTTTATAGCCTTTGAGCAACGCATCTTTAAAACGGTCTGCAGGTAAGCTTGCATCCAGTTCATCACGCTCAACCATCACAGCCGCAACCAGACCCGCCAAATCCAATCCCTTCTCAGTGAAGGTTGTCGATAGCTCGAGCAAAAGTTTGTAATCTGGGTGAGTAAGCTCAGCCTGCACAGGGAACACACCAAGCATATCCGCGGGAACAGACGCTGCTTGGATCGCGCGCGTTACTTTCGCTGGCGACAAGCGTTGGTTTTCTGCGATCTCTTTTTGGTTCATACCGCCATCGCGCAGCGCAAGTAAACGCATGCCCACTTCGCGCAGGTTATGTTCACGAGCGGTTTGAATATCTGCAGCAAGCTGACGCGCATCGTCAAAACTGATGTCATCTTTTGTCACTAACGCATCGAGGCCCGCCTTCACGAACAAGGCGGCAGCACGACGGCGTGAACCATCTAGGATCTCTATCTTGCCATCTTCACGTTCACAGCCAATTGCTGGAAAAAACTGCTGCAAAGAGAGGGTGCGCGTAATGTCTGATACCGAAGCTTCCGTCAGAGCGGTTTGGTCACGGCCATTGGTGGCCATATCCACATAGGTTTTTTGTGCCAGCTCTGCGGCTTCAATACGTTGCAGCACAAAGCTCGCTTTCTCGCCCGAGGCAAGCACAAACACTTGTTCGCGGCCTGTCGCATTGCTCAATGTCGTTTCCAGCATTTGCGTTTCTAACTTCCGGCCAATCGGTTTACGTTTTGTCATGATGAGGTTCCTTATTCAGACCGGATAAATTCAATGCGATCAAACACAGATTTGGCGAAATCTTCAGCCGCCATACGAGCGCTTTTTAACGCTTCGGTACTGCCAGAGTAATTAACAGGGTTGGCGGAAATGACAGTATCAAATGATTCACCACAACGCTCAAAGGCATCAAGGCGGGGCAGGGCAACGTCTAACATGTCGCCGCCAAAAATCTCTTTCGCAAAGCTATGACACAGTTTGTGGTCCGCTTTATTCGCCAGCTTCGACATAAACCCAATGCTCGCTACTAGAGAGGGGCTGTAACCCGTTTCTTCGATGATGGCGTAAAGCTCAGGCAAGCGAGACAAGTACTTTAACGTACTGTGAAAATCAACTTGAGCAGGGGGGATTGGCGTCATCAAAAGATCGGCCGACGCCAGCGCGTTAATCAAAAAGGCATCTAGGTGGGGACCACTGTCAACAAATATAAAATCATAATCGCCGCGCAATTTATCAATGATGTTGTGCTTGAGCACGGTGTACATGTTTTGATCTGGCAAGTGCTCAGCGCATAGCTCTTCCCACTTAGATGCAATAAAGGCATCTTCAATGGAAGCGGGGATCACATCCACACCAGGTACACCTGATGCCACCACAAATTCATCCATCAACTCTTCACGCGATATGTCTTGCAGCATGGCTTGCGCCGCCGTGGTATCGACTGAGCCAATGGCGTAGTTATGCGATAAAAACATGGTTGCCGATGACTGTGGATCAAGATCGATGACCAAGATGCGCAGATCTTCTTGCAATAGGTGAGGGTGCGCGCGTAGGCCATGTGCCAGCGAAACGGTGCTGACTGTTTTGGATACGCCGCCTTTTAAGTTGCCAATGCTGATCACGAAGGCGTCTTCATGACGGTCACGATATCGAGGAACTTGGCGATGACGGTAGATGTCGATGATGTTTTGAATCGACATAGCGTACACCTTGGTGCTGCCTGCTTTTCGTTTAGCAAATTCGTAACCAGCCTCTTCCATCTCAGAGACCGTTTTATCTACGATGGCTTTTGACAATTTAGGTAACTTTGCGACGGTTGCCTTGGTGTAACTTTGGTGGAAATGTTGCGCGTCTAACTCTTCTTTCTGATTGTTGATTTGATCCGTTAATGCTGACAACATTCGCAGCGAACGTTCTGCAATCTTGCCAACCTGAACCTTTGATGACGACATGCAACATATCTCCCTTTGATGCAGCTTTTTAATATTTAAGCGATAATGTTGCACATTAGACAAAAATTATTCAGAATGCATGTGTTTTTGACAAGAAAAAGAAAAAAAGATCCTTTGTTTGAATGAGGCGTGGGTAAGTGGATAAATCTCTGATTTATAAACTTATCCCCCCTGTTTATAACAGTCTATGGATCTCTATATGATCTATGAAGTATATAAAGTATATAGATGTTTATATTCCCTTTTAGATCAATGATTTAAATCTAAATCGGTCACATGTTTTTCCGGTAAAGGATCATTTTTTCTTTTTTAGGTCACACTTTTTTCCTTACATTGATCATGTTTTTCTTCTTATGG
>NZ_FUXU01000026.1 GCF_900167155.1 Enterovibrio nigricans DSM 22720
AGAAGGGGCTGCATTCTGGGAACAAGGACACCCTCGCAATTTAGCAGTAGGTTGTCAAAAGCTCTACGGCTCCAACAAGAAGTGGAAAAAGCGGTATGGCTATCACAAGCGCTCACTATCAGAGACAGCAATGTACCGAGTAAAACAGCTGCTAGGTGGGAAATTAAGCCTAAGAAATTACAATGCTCAGGTTGGCGAGACTTACGCTATGATCAAAGCGCTGAACAAGCTTACAGGACTGGGTATGCCTGAAACTCAGTATATTGCTTAAGAACCGAACAACTTTAGGCTGCCATGTCTTCCAACCGAATTAAGCAACAAAGCCTCAAAACACCTACAAGTTCTAAAAGACCATAGCTCACCAGTAACGCCAAAAATACCGCGCCAATTGGAACAATCAAACCGACTGACACAGCCAGCTTATTGTATAAAAAAGGGAGCATGTCTTTGCTATGGAGAAGTTCTGGCCCCCAACCAAATACTACCAGAACCCCAAAAACCAGCCCAAGCACTTTGAAAAAACTGAATATTTTACTCGTTAAATTTGCCTTCCAAGAGCCATCGTAGAATGGGAAAACGGCACCAGCAGCAATTATTGCAAGTGCGTACCACTGCGCGCCGGGCCCCAGCATCGATTTAACAAGAAACACCGTGTGATCTAGTGGAATGGTGGTTTTCCCACTGATGGTTATAGGAATAAAAAAGAAAAATATCCCTATCGAACTGAGTAGTACTAAACGAAAGACCGCGACTAAATCTGACATGTCCCGCGCTGAATTGCTTCTGAAAAAAGCCATGATAACTCCTATACAATTTATCAATTTTGCATATACAAATATAACAAGGAGTGCCGCGCTCGCCATTCGGGTTAACATATCAATAACATGACATATTAATACTGGAGCGTAAATCTTATATTAGACAACCAAAATATAAGCCCTAAACGTTTATCTTTTTGAATTTTAGAAACATAAAAAAATTTACGCTCAATATTCGCTCAAAAACAAAAACTATCACCACCAATGGGATTACTTTATTCGATTGTTTTTAAAGAATTACTTCCAAATGATCACGTCATAACCCACACATTGCATTCGAAACAAATGATTCAAAAGTGAGCTTCTACTGGTTTATCTAGGTAAATCCAGTTGCCAGATTTTCTCTTCTTCACTTAGATGTATTTGTATATACATAAAGAGAAAGGAAGTGAAACTATGGAAAATAATCGCTTGGATACGTCACGTTCTATCACAGCCGCTACAGGAACCAAGCTAATCGGAAAGTCATGGCTAACTGAGGCCGCAATGAGGATGCTGATGAACAACCTTCATCCTGATGTTGCTGAACACCCTCAATCTCTAATTGTTTATGGGGGAATTGGCAGGGCTGCAAGGAATTGGCACTGCTACGACAAAATTATTGAGGTGCTTGAAAGGCTTGAAGATGACCAAACTCTATTGATCCAATCAGGGAAACCTGTCGCGATTATGCCCACTCATAAAGACGCTCCAAGAATGCTCATCGCTAATTCCAACCTAGTTCCAAGCTGGGCAAATTGGGAACACTTCAATGAGTTAGACCGGAAAGGATTAATGATGTATGGACAGATGACCGCGGGAAGTGCCATGTATATTGGGTCTCAAGGTATTGTACAAGGAACTTATGAAACCTTTGCAGCCATAGCCAAGCGTCATTTTAACGGTGATGCAACGGGAAAATGGATTCTTACTGGCGGCCTCGGGGGGATGGGAGATGCACAACCGTTGGCTGCGACAATGAACGCATTCTCTATGCTCGCCGTAGAGTGTGATGAAACGCGAATTGATTATCGAATTAGAACCGGTTACCTCGATAGAAAGGCGACCACTTTAAAACAAGCCATGGAAATGCTCATGCTTGCCAAACTAACAGGCAAACCTATTTCAATTGGCTTACTCGGCAATGCTGCGGAAATATTCCCTGAGTTAGCACGCAAATATATCGTGCCAGACGTAGTAACAGACCAAACTTCAGCGCACGATCCGCTAAATGGCTATCTGCCCGCAAACTGGACGATGGAATATGCCGCAGAGCAACGCTTGAAAGATCAATCTTCGGTGATAGGCGCAGCCAAGGCGTCCATGGGTGAGCAAGTCAAAGCAATGTTAGCTCTTCAGAAACTAGGCGCGATCACTGTCGACTACGGTAACAACATCCGCCAGATGGCTCTAGAAGTCGGCGTCAAAGATGCTTTTAATTTTCCAGGCTTTGTCCCTGCATATATTCGCCCGCTATTTTGTGAAGGTATCGGACCATTCCGCTGGATAGCCCTTTCAGGAGATCCAGAAGACATTTACAAAACTGACCAAAAAGTGAAGGAATTAATCCCAGATAATGTTCATCTACATAATTGGATAGACATGGCTCAAAAGCAAATTCAGTTTCAGGGCCTTCCTGCTAGGATTTGTTGGGTCGGTTTGAAAAATCGAGCCATACTTGGGCTTGCCTTCAATGAAATGGTTAGGAATGGTGAACTAAGTGCGCCGATTGTCATTGGTCGCGACCATCTAGACTCTGGCTCTGTTTCTAGCCCGAATCGTGAAACAGAAGCAATGCTGGATGGTTCCGATGCTGTTTCTGATTGGCCACTACTGAATGCACTTCTGAATACTGCATCAGGTGCTACTTGGGTTTCAATTCACCATGGTGGAGGCGTAGGAATGGGATTTTCTCAACACGCAGGAGTTGCAATCGTTTGTGACGGAACTGTTGATGCAGATGCCCGATTACGGCGAGTACTCCACAATGACCCAGCGTGTGGTGTAATGCGTCATGCCGATGCTGGTTATGACATTGCGAAAAGCTGTGCCAAAGAACAAAACTTAGATCTGCCACTACTCGATCTACCAAATGTACCGAACGAGTAGCCCTCCAATTTAAGAGAAACACAAAGCTGAAAAACAAAAAAAGTCCGCAATTACGCGGACTTAGTATTGGGCTTATACGGACTAATGCAGAACATTTCCAGCTGGAAAATTATTCCCACTCGATAGTCGCTGGCGGCTTACCAGAGATATCGTAAACCACACGGCTGATGCCGTTAACTTCGTTAATGATACGGTTTGATACCTTACCCAAGAAATCATATGGCAGGTGCGCCCAATGCGCTGTCATGAAGTCGATGGTTTCTACCGCACGCAGAGAAACAACCCAATCGTACTTACGACCATCGCCCATTACGCCAACAGAACGTACTGGCAGGAACACGGTGAACGCTTGAGACACTTTGTTGTACAGGTCAGCTTTATGCAGTTCTTCGATGAAGATAGCATCTGCACGACGCAGCAAATCACAGTACTCTTTCTTAACTTCGCCAAGAACACGTACGCCCAGACCAGGACCTGGGAATGGGTGACGGTACAGCATGTTGTACGGCAGACCCAATTCCAGACCAATCTTACGCACTTCGTCTTTGAACAGCTCTTTCAGCGGCTCAACCAAGCCCATCGCCATTTTTTCTGGCAGGCCACCTACGTTGTGGTGAGATTTGATGACATGCGCTTTGCCCGTCTTAGACGCCGCTGATTCGATAACGTCAGGATAGATAGTACCTTGCGCCAACCATTTCGCGTTCGTCAGCTTCTTCGATTCTTCATCAAAGATATCAACAAACACGTGACCAATGATCTTACGCTTGGTTTCAGGATCTGCTTCGCCTTCAAGTGCTTTAAGGAAACGGTCTTCCGCATCAACCTTAATGATGTTTAGGCCAAATTGGTCACCAAACATGTCCATCACTTGTTGACCTTCATTCAAACGAAGTAGGCCGTTATCAACAAATACACACGTTAGCTTGTCACCGATTGCACGGTGCGCGAGCATCGCCACTACAGAAGAATCAACACCACCAGACAGGCCAAGAATCACTTCGTCGTCGCCCACTTGCTCTTTAATACGAGCAACCGCGTCTTCGATGATTGACTCTGCGGTCCATAGACGCTCACAACCACATACGTTCAGTACGAAGTTTTCGAGCATCTTAAGGCCATTTTTAGTGTGCGTTACTTCTGGGTGGAACTGCACGCCGTAGTATTTTTTCTCTTCGTTTGCCATCGCAGCGTAAGGACAGGTGTCTGTTTGCGCGATTTTCACGAAGTCAGATGGGATTTCGACAACTTTGTCACCGTGGCTCATCCAAACATCTTGAGTGGCTTCAAGTCCAGCAAACAATGCTGATTCACCAGTCACTTGTACTGCTGCATAACCAAATTCGCGTTCGTCAGAACCCGCTACTTTACCACCAAGTTGCTCTGCCATGGTTTGCATGCCGTAACATACACCAAATACTGGCACGCCAGAGTCAAATACATATTGAGGAGCACGTGGAGAGTTGGCTTCAGTCACACTCTCAGGGCCACCAGACAGGATAATGCCATCTGGATTGAATTCACGAATATCCGCTTCATCTACATCCCAGCTCCATAGCTCACAGTACACACCGATTTCACGTACGCGGCGTGCGACTAGTTGAGTGTATTGAGAACCGAAGTCCAAAATTAGAATGCGTTGGTCATGGATGTTTTTAGTCATTTTGAGCAGTCTTATCGTTAACGCCAGCTAAGCTATATCGCTTGAGAATACCCAAACTGTATGGGTGTTCTGTCCTACGCTGTGGTTATGGGTTATGAAAACGAGGCGAGTTTACTCGCCTCTTATCAGTGCTTCAAGAAAAAAAGCAAACGTTTACGTCAGGGGGGTTCTCTGCGAGAAATTAGCCGCGACGGTAGTTTGGTGCTTCTTTGGTGATCTGCACATCATGCACATGAGATTCCGCCATTCCCGCACCTGAAATAACAACAAATTCAGCTTTGGTGCGCATCTCTTCGATCGTCGCAGAGCCAGTCAGACCCATGCTTGAACGCAGACCACCCATTTGCTGGTGAACGATCTCTTTCAAGTGACCTTTGTATGCAATACGACCTTCGATACCTTCAGGTACCAGCTTGTCTGCTGCATTATCAGATTGGAAGTAGCGATCAGAAGAACCTTGAGACATTGCGCCCAGTGAGCCCATACCACGGTAAGACTTATATGAACGACCGTTATATAGGATCACTTCACCTGGTGCTTCTTCTGTACCCGCAAACATAGAGCCAACCATGACGCATGATGCGCCAGCAGCGATTGCTTTACAGATATCACCCGAGAAGCGGATGCCGCCATCGGCAATAACAGGAATGCCGTACGCATTTGCCACTTCAACAGCATCAGCAATCGCGGTGATTTGAGGAACGCCCACACCAGTAACGATACGAGTCGTACAGATAGAGCCAGGACCAATACCCACTTTAACGGCACTCACACCCGCTTCAATCAGGGCTTTCGCACCTGCGCCAGTTGCTACGTTGCCACCAATAATGTCGAGATCAGGGTACGCTTCACGTGTTTCGCGAATACGGTTTAGTACGCCTTCAGAGTGACCATGAGAAGAGTCGATAAGCAGAACGTCTACACCAGCTTCAACCAGTGCTTTTACGCGCTCTTCATTACCCGCACCTGCACCAACCGCCGCGCCTACACGCAGACGACCTTGCTCATCTTTACATGCGTTTGGTTTGGTTTCGGCTTTGTGGAAATCTTTTGCAGTAATCATGCCCGTCAGTTGGAAATCATCATTCACAACCAGAACTTTCTCAACGCGAGCTTGGTGCATTTTCTCTTGCACTTCTTCGCGGCAGGCGCCTTCTTTCACACACGCCAGACGCTCTTTAGGCGTCATCACCGCAGAGACTTTCTTAGACAGGTCAATCACAAAACGAACGTCACGGCCGGTAATGATACCCACTAGCTCGTTGCTTTCGGTTACAACAGGGAAGCCTGCAAAACCGTGCTTTTTGGTCAGTTCAACAACATCTGCGATTGTCGCATCTGGGTGAACAGTTACAGGGTGTGTAACAACGCCAGCTTCAAAGATCTTCACCTGGTGAACCATCTCTGCTTGCTGTTCAATAGACATGTTTTTGTGGATGAAGCCGATGCCGCCTTCTTGCGCCAGTGCGATAGCCAAACGCGCTTCAGTCACTGTGTCCATCGACGCAGAAATCATGGGGATGTTCAGGGAAATTGATTTTGTTAGTTGAGTACGTAAGTCAGCAGTGTTCGGGAGAACTGTAGAGTGTGCTGGAACCAGCAATACATCATCAAAAGTCAGGGCTTCTTTAGCTATTCTTAACATTGCAATATCTCACGCAAAAATAAAATACGGGGGTTCAAAATATTGCAGCCGGATTATACTGACCGCGCAAACGTTTGGCTACAGATTTTTACGAAAACGTTTGGTATAAAATTTTACGCGCTTTACCATTAATTCATTGTCTTGAAATCCAAGGTTTATTTCACATGACTGTCTCCAACGAAAACATCTACACCGTCTCCAGACTGAATGCAGAGGTACGCCTTCTGCTAGAAAACGAAATGGGGATTGTTTGGCTGGTTGGCGAGATTTCAAACCTCACCGTCCCCGTGTCAGGTCACTGGTATTTCACTCTCAAAGATCGTCAGGCTCAGGTTAAATGCGCTATGTTTCGCGGAAATAACCGTCGTGTGACATTTAAGCCTGCAAACGGGAATCAAGTGCTCGTCAGAGCAAGATTGTCGCTGTATGAACCACGTGGTGATTACCAAATCATCGTCGAAAGTATGCAACCTGAAGGTGATGGATTGCTTCAACAGCAGTTCGAAAAACTGAAAATGCAGCTTTCTGCCGAAGGATTATTCGCCGCCGCAATCAAGAAGTCCCTTCCTGAACAACCCAAACGCGTTGGTATCATCACCTCAAGTACTGGCGCAGCCCTGCATGACATCCTGCATGTTTTAAAACGCCGAGACCCAAGCCTTCCTGTGGTCATCTACCCCACTCAGGTGCAAGGCAAAGACGCCGCCATTCAGATTGCACAAGCGATTGGCCGCGCCAACAGCCGCAATGAGTGTGATGTACTGATTGTTGGACGTGGCGGCGGCTCTCTGGAAGATTTGTGGTGTTTTAATGAAGAAATTGTTGCCCGCACGATTGCCGCAAGCTCCATTCCAATAGTCAGTGCCGTTGGTCATGAAGTGGATGTCACGATTGCTGATTTTGTTGCCGACGTTCGTGCACCAACGCCTTCTGCTGCGGCAGAACTCGTAAGCAGAGATACTTCACTGCGAGCACAACAACTACTGCAACGGACAGACAGACTCACCCATCGATTTGACGCACAGCTTGTGTCTTACCGTGACAAACTAACACGCTTACAGCACCGCTTAGCGATTCAGCATCCTCAAGCGCGGTTGCAGCAGCAAGCCCAACAGTTTGATGATTTGGAATACCGACTGAATCTGGCCATGCGCACTACCTTGCAACGAGAAGCGCAACGTATAGACCATCTGAGCCAAAGATTGGAACGCTATTCCCCATCGACCCGTATTCGAAGCGACAAAGTACAATTGGCGTATACCAAGGGCAAACTCATTGATGCTATGAAGCACCTGCTACGTCAGCAGCAGCATGCGCTAGCGTTGAAGATGGAAACATTGGATGCGGTTAGCCCTCTGGCTACATTGGCGCGAGGTTATTCAATTACTCGTGATGCACGAGGAGCAGTGATCCGATCTGGCGAAACGGTAAAAGAAGGCGATCTGATCTCCACAACAGTTGCAGACAGCGAGATCCGATCTCGCGTTATCTAAATAACATGCAGATCCATGATAACGGTGTCTTTATGACACCGTTTTTCGTTCCTCAAAGACTGTGTTCACGCCGGAACGCGATTTTAGCTCGTTACAGCTATGGCAAAAATAATTCGTCGCTCCGCATGCTTGTAAACGCTCTACTTGCGCATCACAGACTAAACAAAAACCTTGTTTAATGAAGGTTTTATCACAAGCATGGCAATCATAATTGCCATTATTCCAACTCAATGCTTCCCCACATTCAGGGCATGTATTTTCCATTTCCATCACTCCAGACAAATCTATCTCTCCGCTTTCTTGCAAAGATATGCGTTGAGATCTTTTCTTGGCTATTCTAACGGTAATAACATCAAAAAATGAACAGCCTCTTGCTGGATCCTACAATGATCGTCAGATCGCAGCTTTATAGGGATCCGATCAGCGATCTACCCCCAAAAGAATATTTATCAATACAACTCCCGAAAGCATAAGTTACATGTTCTGCATATGGATTTTTAAAAGGATAATATATTAAACACCAAATACTAAATCCAATATATCGATATTAAATAAATATAAGGTGCATTGTTAGCCGCGCAATAAATGTTCTTTGTGGCCTAGAACGATATTTCCTGCCAAATCGATGATTTTATGTGATGAGGATCAACTTAATTGTGTAAACTGAAACTCTGATCTGTCATGAATCTATACAGATCAGCGGGGCGCAATACATTGATCTGGCAGAATTACGGTAGAAATCGAACGAATGTATCCGGAAGAATGGCATTTTGTATAAATTACATGAGGTGAATTTCAATTGACCAAGCAGAACTAAACACTGCTCTTGTCCATTGCTTTCAGACATAAAAAAACCGACCTTAAGGTCGGTTTTTTAGATTTAAGCGTTACTTCTTACGTGTTTTCACCATATCCATCAGACGCTTACGCTGACGCGCCTGAGAAATGGTCAAATTATCTTTCTTACCTTCAAACGGGTTCTCACTGTTCTGGAACTGAATACGAATTGGCGTACCCATGATTTTCAGCGATTTACGGTAGTAGTTCATCAGATAACGCTTGTACGAATCAGGCAACTCTCTCACCAAGTTTCCGTGAATCACGAAAATAGGTGGGTTATAACCTCCCGCGTGCGCATACTTCAGCTTCACACGACGGCCACGGATCATCGGTGGCTGGTGATCGTCTTGAGCCATGCTCATAATACGCGTCAGCATCGACGTGCTGATACGTTTCGTCGCAGACTCGTAAGCTTCCTGAATCGACTCAAACAGATGACCAACACCTGTACCATGAAGTGCTGAAATAAAGTGAATGCGAGCAAAGTCTACGAAGCCTAGACGACGGTCCAGTTCAGATTTCACACGATCTTTCACTTCTGAGTCCAAACCATCCCACTTGTTCACGGCGATAACGATAGAACGACCCGCGTTCAACGCAAAGCCCAACAGGCTCAAGTCTTGATCAGAGATGTTTTCGCGTGCATCAATCACCAACAGAACAACGTTTGAATCTTCAATCGCTTTCAGTGTTTGGATAACGGAGAATTTTTCGACTTTCTCGTTTACACGCTTACGACGACGTACGCCCGCGGTATCAATGATGACGTACTCACGACCATCACGTTCCATTGGAATGTAAATTGAATCGCGTGTCGTACCTGGCATGTCGTAAACAACAACACGGTCTTCACCCAAAATACGGTTCGTTAACGTCGATTTACCCACATTTGGACGACCAATGATACCGAACTTGATAGGCAGGTTACGCAGACGCTCCAATGCTGATTCAGCATCTTCTTCGGTCAAGTCTTTGTCTTCACCGTCTTCATCTTGCTCGCCAGTCAGATCAACCAGACCTTCAAGGGTCTCGTCGCCTTCTTCCTCAGACAATTCTTCCGCTAACGGTTTCAATGCACGATCAATCAGAGACAGAACACCACGGCCATGTGCAGCAGCAATTTGGTACATCTCTTCCATGCCCAACTGCCAGAATTCAGCACTTGCTGCATCCGCATCAATACCGTCTACCTTGTTCACCACAAGGAAGGTTTTCTTTTCACGGGTACGAAGGTGCTTTGCAATCGCTTCATCAGCAACTGTCAGACCTGCACGCCCATCAACCATGAACAGTACAACATCAGCTTCTTCGATTGCAGTCAGTGACTGCTCTGCCATTTTGGTCTCAACGCCTTCTTCGGTACCATCGATACCACCGGTGTCTACCACGATAAACTCGTGCTCACCCAGCATTGCTTTTCCGTATTTACGATCCCTGGTCAAACCCGGAAAATCGGCAACGAGCGCATCGCGCGTCCTTGTTAGCCGGTTAAAGAGTGTCGACTTCCCCACATTCGGACGCCCGACAAGGGCTACTACAGGAATCATACTGACCTCTTAAAATCTCTTGTTTATGAATAACAGCGGCTCCTGATCCGTGAAGATCAGGAGCCGGACAATATATAAACGCTTGATATTATAGCGTTTGTTTTTTAGCGATTGTTCCGTCACGCGCGATGACTACATATCCGTCATCCACTTTTACAGGCGCAACAGCAATACCACTATCATCAAATTGTTGTTGAGCAACAAAATCGCCAGTTTTTGGATCTAACCAATGTAGGTAGCCTTCTGCATCACCTACCACCACATAACCCGATATCGCAACGGGTGCGGTCAACTGACGATATTCCAAATCGCGGTTCTGCCACAATTCAGTGCCGCTTCGCGCGTCAACTGCCACGACATGATCTTTGTCGGTGATCAGGAACAAATAGCTACCTGCAACCAAAAAATCCGTCGATGAGCTGTAAGCCCGTTTCCAAGCAGGACGACCAGAACGCAAGTCTATAGCAACAAGCTGGCCATTATAACCAACCGCGTACAACAGAGAACCTGAAATTACCGGTGATGCATCAACATCCACCAAACGGTCAATTTCGGTTGCGCCTTTCGGGCTTGCGATAGGCTGCTGCCAAATAATGTTGCCGTTTTCCAAGAAAGCTGCACCAAGTCGGCCGTTTGCCATTCCCCAGAAAACACCACCAGAAATGGCGACAGGAGAACTGTCTCCACGCAGTGTTAGGTTTGGTACATCACTGGCATTTTTCCAGCGCTGTTCCCCTGTCTCTGCATCATAAGCAGAAAGCTCACCACGACCCGTGTTGACGACGACCACACCTTCATCAGCCAATGGCTTCGCAAGTACTTCGCCGTTAACGTTTGCTGTCCACGCGGTTTCACCGGTTTCTTCATTCAGAGCAATCAACTGACCTGTTTCAGTACCAATGTATAACTTGCCGTAAGACGCTGTGATACCACCGGACAATAAAACTGGCTTGTCGTCTTCGAGATTAATTTCCCAAATCGTCTTACCTGTTTCAACATCCATGGCTTTTACAATGCCGTCTCTATCGGCAGCAAAGACCTTATCGTAAGCATAAACGGGTGTCAGATTACTAAAGTAGCCGTCAACACCGTCACCAACCTGAGTACTCCACACTGTAGTTGGTGTGAACTCACTTACGACTTGAGGTACAGGAGCCATCTGGATGGAATTTTCCTCACCCGCACAACCGATCAGCAATGATCCCAGCACGGCTACTGCACCAATACGTTTCCATCCCTTGCGCATTTAACTCTCTCGACTTTATTGAAACAGATTGTCTAATTTCATCTGAACAACAGGGTTTGTCGCCGCTGCCAATGATGCCGCATACGCTGAGCGCGCTTCTGCTACATCGTTTTTGCTCAGAAGAATGTCACCACGAAGTTCTTCAACCTGCGCTTTCCAGCTCTCGTCTGCTACCGCATTCAGCTCTTTCAATGCCGCGTCATTGTTGCCTTGCTCGGCTTCAATACGTGCAATACGAACTGTCGCGATTGACTTCAGAGTGCTGTCTTTTGACGCCTGAACTGCGCGTAGCTGTTCCAGCGCTTTTGGTAGCTCTCCAGCATCAACAAAAGATTTTGCCAATTGCAGTTCAAGTAACGTTGCATAAGCACTGTCGTTTGATTTTATAAACGCCAGTGCTTTTTCTTCCGCCTGCGCATCACCGGCAGCCAATGCAGTCACCACTTGGGTATATGCATCTGATGCCTGTTCACGGCTGGTTTCCTGCTCAGCCTGGTAATAGCGCCATCCGTAAAGACCGCCTAAACCAATTACTGCGCCGAGGACAACGGCTTTGCCGTTCTCCCGCCACCACGTCTTAATCGCTTCGACTTGTTGTTCTTCTGTGGTGTAGACGTCCACGTTTCGTCCTCTTTAAACTAATTGAGCCAATTTTTCGGCTGCATCATCCTGAGAAATGGTCAGCTGTTCGCCACCCTTTAAATCTTTGTAGGTCACTTGATTGTTCGCGACTTCATCTTCGCCCAATACCAGTGCTACTGCCGCGCCAACTTTGTCAGCACGCTTAAATTGTTTCTTAAAGTTACCGCCACCAAAGTGCGTCATCACACGCAGGCCAGGTACTTGTTCACGCAGGCTCTCAGCCAATTGCATGCCCGCAACCAAGGTGCCTTCGCCCATGGTTACCATGTAAACATCAACCGCTGGACGGGTTTCATTTAGCTCAAGGGTTTCCATCAGCAGAACCAAACGCTCAAGCCCCATGGCAAAACCAACCGCTGGCGTGGCTTTACCGCCCAATTGTTCTACCAGACCGTCATAGCGACCGCCGCCACAAACAGTGCCTTGAGAACCCAAGCTTTCCGTTACCCACTCAAACACAGTACGGTTGTAGTAGTCCAAACCGCGCACCAATTTTTCGTTCAACGAATATTGGATGCCTGCCGCGTCCAACAGTTCACAAACACCTGCAAAATGTTGTTTTGACTCTTCATCCAAGTACTCAGAAAGCTTAGGCGCGTCAACCAATACCGCTTGGATTTCTGAGACTTTGGTGTCCAGAACACGTAGCGGGTTGGTGTGCATACGGCGTTTGCAATCTTCGTCCAGTACGTCTTCGTGCTGTAGGAGGAAAGCAACCAATGCCTCACGGTAATTTGCACGTGCTTCCAGTGAACCGATTGAATTCAATTCTAAGCGAACGTGCTCGTTGATGCCCAACTGACGCCATAGGCGAGCGGTCATCATGATCAATTCTGCGTCAACGTCTGGACCATTTAGGCCAAACACTTCCACACCACATTGGTGGAACTGACGATAGCGACCTTTCTGAGGGCGCTCGTGGCGGAACATTGGACCCATGTACCACAGGCGCTGTTCTTGATTGTACAGCAGACCGTTTTCGATACCGGCGCGCACACAGCCCGCAGTACCTTCAGGACGCAAACTCAGGCTGTCGCCATTGCGATCTTGAAAGGTGTACATCTCTTTTTCTACCACGTCGGTCACTTCACCGATCGCACGACAGAACAGATTTGTCATCTCAACGATTGGCATACGCACTTCGCTGTAGCCATACGCACTGATTACGTCTTTAACGGTACCTTCCACTTTTTGCCACAGTGGAGATTGTGTTGGGAGGCAATCGTTCATGCCTCGAATTGCTTGAATAGTTTTCGCCACGTTAACTCTCGTAACCGATCTGTTGTTCTAAGTAAACGGCTTGCGCTTACTCTTGAGTATTGACGTCAATGCGGTTGTTCTCATCCAGCATTGCCGCCTTCGCCCGGATCTTCGCTTCCAGCTGATCGATCAGGTTGTCGTTATCAAAACGTTCTTTTTGGCGCTTGCCATCGTCGTAATATGCGCTGCGCTTATTGCCACCAGCGACACCAATATGAGACACCTCTGCTTCGCCCGGGCCATTCACCACACAACCGATAATAGAGACATCCATTGGCAACACAACATCTTCCAGACGCTGCTCCAACGCATTGACAGTACCAATCACATCAAACTCCTGACGGGAGCATGTTGGACAGGCAATAAAATTCACGCCACGCGACCGAATCCGCAAAGATTTGAGAATATCAAAGCCGACTTTGATTTCTTCTACTGGATCCGCAGCAAGCGAAATACGAAGCGTATCACCGATACCTTCGCTCAGCAGCATACCAAGACCGACCGCAGATTTCACCGAACCTGCACGTGCACCGCCTGCTTCGGTAATACCCAGATGCAACGGCTGGTCAATGCGCTTCGCCAATTGGCGATAAGATTCAACCGCTAGGAAAACATCCGACGCTTTTACACTCACTTTGAATTGATCAAAATTAAGGCGGTCAAGAATGTCGACATGACGCATTGCTGATTCTACGAGCGCAGCTGGCGTTGGTTCACCGTATTTTTCTTGAATGTCACGCTCCAGCGAACCGCCATTCACACCAATACGGATAGGAATATTTTTATCACGAGCAGCATCCACGACTGAACGAATGCGCTGCTCATTACCAATATTACCAGGGTTGATACGCAAACAATCTACACCATACTCTGCCACTTTCAGCGCGATACGGTAGTCGAAATGAATATCAGCCACCAAAGGCATATTGGTCTGTTCACGGATGAGTTTGAATGCTTCCGCCGCTTCCATGGTTGGGACAGAAACACGAACGATATCTGCGCCCACTTTTTCCAACGCCCTGATTTGCGCCACTGTCGCTTCTACGTCAGTGGTTCGGGTGTTGGTCATCGATTGCACGGCAATTGGCGCGCCGTCACCGACAGGCACGTTGCCCACATAAATGCGCGTTGAAGGACGACGAATAATAGGAGATTCGGTATGCATTAGGTGTACTCTGACTTACTTCGGAAGGCTCAAACGTGCTACCCGTCCTGATGGGTATCCACTCAAATCAACTTTTTCGCCGTTATAGGCGAGTTCAACCGCCGCTGGCGCACCCAAAACAAGTTTAAATGGGGCTTTACCGGTCAGCTCAACGGATTCACCCGCTGATTTTATCCCTGTAAGCAGACGTTTACCACTCGCATCACGCACATCCACCCAACAATCGCCCTCAAAGGTCAAAACTAGTGCAGGAGAATTGGTTGGCGTCTCTATGGGTTGCGCGGGTGCGTCAATCACCACTTCTGTTGGTGTTTCAGCGTCAGTCACAACCAACTCGGGCTTCGGCGCTTCCTCATTAACCACAGGCTCGACATTATTGCCCGTGTCTGTCGTTATTTGTGTATCAATAGAAGGTGCTGTAGTGTCCTGCGGCTCAATCACTTCTGTTGTGACAACCGCGTCAACTGGATCTGCCTCAATGGCCGCTTCTGTTACCAGAAGGTTGTTGCTATCAGGCAAGGTCAATAAGTCTTCATTTTCCTGATTCTGCCACCACCAGAACGTCGTAATACTGACGACGACGGCCAAAATGATCCACGTCAGACCCATCACGCGACTGTCATGTTTCTCGCGATGTGCTCTGCCGGAAAAACTTTGCATTTTTTGTGCATTTTCGTCGATTTCTGGAGACGGCTTAAAGTCCCCAAGCAAACTGTCTGCATCTACGCCAACTAACTTGGCATAGGAACGGATATATCCACGTGTAAAGGTCGCAATTTGCTGTCCATCACAACAGTTTGCTTCCAATTCTTGAATGACAGAAACGCGAAGTCTAAGTCTATCTGCTACATCTTGCGCAGACAGTCCCATCTGTTCTCTGGCTTGCTTCAACACTGTACCAGGATGAGATGTCTCAACACCGTCAAGCTGTTCTTCGTTTAGTTCAGTATTCATTCGCTAAGTACTGTCTGTATTCGTTAGATTCGGGAAATTTTTTCTCTAGTATACGTGCGTATCGTACAGCCTCTGAGGGCTGTTGTGCCAATGTTTCTAATTTGACCATGGCTAGCAAACTGCTGGGTTGATACCCGTACCGTTTATGAAAATGAAACAGCCTTAGTTTTGCTTGCACCAGTTCGCCCTCTTCTATTTCTAATTGCGCAAGGCGCAACGAAGAAACTGGGCGGTTGGGCTCATGGTCTATGGCTTTTTGAAACAATTGTTTAGCATCAAGGTTATCGTCAGCTTTCAAGGCACACAAAGCGGCATTTTCATAGCTGTCAGCCAATTTGTAGTAATTGGGTTGCGCTATGGCATCCTCAAAAGCCTCTTGAGCTTCGTCGAATCGAGCTTGCTTACAAAGAAAGACGCCGTAATTGTTATGCGCATCACCATTTTTTGGCGAATAACGTAGTGCAGCCTTGTACTGCGCTTCGGCTTGTTCAAACTCACCTACCTCTTGAAGGTAGTGAGCAAAGGTAATCAATGCACGATCGTACCTTGGCGCAAATTGCACTGCCATTTCAAGGTTTTCGCGCGCGCGGAGCCAATTACCGTCTTTTAGGTATGCAAGTCCAAGTGATATACGCGATTCGGCAGCTTGAATATTATCAAAATTCGCCTGCGTTTTCTCATCTGTTACTGTGACGCAACCTGCTAATAATCCCATCAATAACAGACTTATCAGCGTCCTTGCCATTTCCCATTCCTTTCAGTCTATAAGGTCAGACTGATTTTACTGGAATTTGTTCCTCAGTATTCTGTCTGCCTTGCGTTCGTTTTGTACGGTCAATCACATCTCCAACAAGCTGTCCGCATGCTGCATCGATGTCATCACCACGAGTCTTACGAATAATCACCGTGTAATCGTATTGCATCAACGTTTTCTGGAAACGGTCTATACGAGAATTACTTGGTTTCTTATATGGTGACCCAGGATATGGGTTGAAAGGAATAAGGTTTATCTTCGCAGGCGTGTCTTTTAACAGCTCTGCGAGTTGGCGCGCATGCTCCATATCATCGTTGACGTGATCGAGAAGAATATACTCAACGGTAACACGGCCACGGTTAGCATTTGACGAGTCAATGTAACGACGCACTGAGGACAAAAATGTCTCAATATTGTAGCGATCGTTAATTGGCATGATTTGGCTACGCAACTCATCCGTCGGTGCATGCAGAGAAATCGCCAACGCCACATCAATCTTGCCTGCCATTTGATCCAGACCCGATACAACGCCCGACGTCGATACAGTGACACGGCGCTTAGATAGACCGTATGCCAGATCATCCAGCATCAAGTTCAACGCTGGGATCAGGTTTTTCATATTCAGCAGTGGCTCACCCATGCCCATCATTACCACATTGGTAATTGGGCGGCGGCCAGTGTCTTTTTCAATGCCAATTTCTTTCGCAGCACGCCAAACCTGACCAATGATCTCAGACACTTTCAGGTTGCGGTTGAAACCTTGTTGCGCGGTTGAACAGAATTTACATTCCAGCGCACAGCCAACTTGTGATGACACGCAAAGGGTCGCGCGATCTTCATCCGGTATATAAACGGTCTCTACGTCTTGGTTGCCAACACGCATCGCCCATTTGATTGTTCCGTCTTTTGAATACTGCGCAGCACTCACTTCCGGCGCGCGAATTTCACATTTTGCTTTCAGTTTTTCACGAAGCTGTTTGTTGATGTTGTTCATCTGATCGAAATCATCAACACCAAAATGGTACATCCACTTCATGATCTGATCCGCGCGGAACGCTTTTTCGCCAAGTTCTTCAGCGAAAAACGCACGTAGCGCTTGTCGATCGAAATCCAGCAGATTGATTTTTTCTGTTGTCATCAGATTGCCTCGTGAACAATAAATCAGTAATAGCACCAATCAGGCATCGTATGCCGACAGGTTTAGGCCGTTCGCCTTAAATCAAGGCGCGAAATTGTACAGGCTTTGTGATCGGGATTCCACCTGTTACCTCAGAGGTTTTATAGCCCTTGAATACAAAAAAACAAAAAGGAGAGCACATGCTCTCCTTTTTTACTCATTAAATGAACAGATTACTCACTGCGTGGACATATTTCACTGTCGGCGAAAAAATAAGCAATTTCTCGCTCAGCAGAAGCAGGACTGTCTGAGCCATGCACCGAGTTAAAACGCATGCTCACCGCATAGTCTGCTCGGATGGTGCCACAAGCCGCTTCTTCTGGGTTAGTTTTCCCCATCAACTCACGATAACGACCAATCGCATCCTCGCCTTCCAAAACTTGCACCATCACGGGACCTGAGGTCATAAATGCTACTAAGTCATCAAAAAATGGCTTTCCTTCATGCTCAGCATAAAAGCCTTGGGCTTTTTCTTTATCCAAATGCAGCATTTTTGCAGCAATGATACGCAGTCCGGCTTGCTCAATGCGATGGTAAATCTCACCAATCAGATTACGTTGAACGGCGTCTGGCTTCACAATTGAAAAGGTGCGCTCAATAGTCATGTCGTATTCCTTTTTTATTTCCAAGCAACAGGTCTCGTGCCTGTTATCGTCATTTTAAGCGTAACAGACACGAAACTCAGACCCCATAGCAATATTGCAAAAGCGTTAACCATGTTGTTAATTCGCTTGTAAATTGTGAGTTTAACGTGTGGATTCGTCTGTCAACAAACGGGCCAGTGTCTTCACACCCATACCGGTTGCACCAACCGCCCATTTATCACTTGGCGCTTTACGGTAAGCACCAGAGCAATCTAAGTGCACCCAACCGTTTGTATAGTCGTCTACGAAGTAAGACAGGAAGGCTGCAGCAGTACTTGCACCCGGTGAGTACTGGCCTGAGCCTACATTTGCTAAATCTGCAAAATTTGACGGCAACATTTGACGATGGAACTCCGCCAATGGCAGTTGCCACAGACCTTCATTTTCGGCGTCAGCCGCACTCAAACAACGTTGCGCCAATGCCTGATCGAAACTAAACAACGCGTGGTAATCGTTCCCCAACGCCATTTTGGCTGCGCCTGTCAATGTTGCACAGTCGATGGTCAGTGTCGGTTTAAAGTCATTCGCATAGAGCAAGCCATCCGCCAACACCAAACGGCCTTCGGCATCTGAATTCAGCACTTCCACCGTCACGCCATTTTTATAGGTGATGATGTCGCCCAACTTATAAGCATTGCTGGAAATCATGTTTTCTGCGCAACACAGTATCAGTTTTACGCGCTTGTTCAGGCCTTGGGCTACGGCCAAACCCAAACCACCGGTTGCCATTGCCGCACCACCCATATCCGCCTTCATGGAATCCATAAAGTTTGATTGCTTGATGCTGTAACCGCCTGAATCGAATGTAATGCCTTTACCAATGATGCACGCAAACACCTCGGCGTTTTCATCCCCTGTTGGATTGTAATCCAATTGCAGCATGGCCGGTTTACGTGCAGAACCACGGCCTACAGTATGCACACCAACCCAGCCTTGCTCCAACAAGTCAGCGCCAGAAACGATTTTGTAGGAAACATGCTCAGGATTCGGTGCTTGAGATTTGATGAATTCGCCAGCACGCACAGCCAATTGCTGAGGGCCAACTTCTTCTGCGGTTTCGTTGATGATCTGACAGACCCAGTCAGTTGCCGCGATACGGTCTTTGAGCGCTTTGTGATCGGCGGTTTCAAGCTCAGGGGCTTCAAAATCAAAGATGGGCTTGGGGCCTCGAAGGCCTTGATAAAACGCCCACGCAGTTTCTAAATCCCAATTGCTACCATCCAGTTTTACCTTACGGACGCCTTGCATGTCCAAACGGCGGGCAGCTTGTTGCACCGGTGTGATTTTGTCATCACCAGATGCGTGAACGGTTGCACCTTGATGGCCAAATGAAATAACGGCATTGCTGCCCCACACATTAGCAGCAGCTTCGTGTGATAGCGCAATGAGCATTTTGTCGGTCATGCTGAACTCCTTTTTCAACACACTCTGCGATGCCCCGCAGAGCGTCAAATTCTTTTAGGCTGATTTTTGTTATAGCGTACGTGGTGATTATGACGTTTCAGTCACCAGATTGTCTTGATTTTTAGACAATCAAGCGCAATATATTTTTTGCCACTAAAACAAAGCGGGCATTTAGCCCGCTATATATCAAGCATTGTGATTCGCTTAAGTATCGAATCCAATTTGCCTGCATCACTGTCGCAAGACAAGCAATTTAATCCATTTCATCCATCCAACAAAGGATGATTGCTTCAAGGATTTTTTCATTGGAATGATTCGGATCGTCAGAGAAGTCTTCCAGCGCCATCACCCAACGATGCAGATCAGTAAAGCGCACCGTTTTCGGATCGATGTCTGGGAATTTATCTACCAGTTCAATTGCAATATCGCGCGAGTCTACCCATTTCAGGCTCATTGCTATCTCCAAATCTACTTTGCTTGTTTCTTACCAAATTAGTGGTTTTCTGCTGCGTGATTCAGCGTATAACGCGGAATTTCTACAACCAGATCTTCTTTCGCTACTTTCGCCTGGCAGCCCAAGCGGGACTCAGGCTCCAAACCCCATGCTTTATCCAGCATGTCATCTTCCAACTCGTCACTCTCATCCATCGAGTCAAAGCCCTCGCGAATAATCACATGACATGTAGTACAAGCACATGATTTTTCGCAGGCGTGCTCGATAGCAATGCCGTTGCGCAGTGCAACGTCCAATACTGTATCGCCAGTTTCTGCTTCCAGAACCGCGCCTTCAGGACACAAGTCTTGGTGTGGCAGAACAACAATCTTTGGCATGTTTAAACCTCGTCAATTGAATGGCCAGCCAGTGCTTCGCGAATGGATTTGTCCATACGGCGAGAAGCAAAATCCTGGCTCGCTTTATCTGTATCTTTAATGCCTTGCTCAATCGCGGCTGCATCATCCCCATTTCGAAGCGCAATCAATGCTTCAATTGCTTTCACTAGGGCTTTTTGTTCTTCGTCAGACAGCAATGTTTCACCGTCTGCTTGCAACGCTACCAATAATCCTTCAATCACGCGATCTGCTTCAACGCGTTGTTCAGCCAGGTATCGC
Source organism: Enterovibrio nigricans DSM 22720 (assembly GCF_900167155.1). Lineage (GTDB taxonomy): Bacteria > Pseudomonadota > Gammaproteobacteria > Enterobacterales > Vibrionaceae > Enterovibrio > Enterovibrio nigricans. The sequence goes on from NZ_FUXU01000026.1 coordinate 20,451, forward strand.
AAATCTTTATCTTCTTGCGCATGGGTAAACGACGACTTGATCATATCGACGATTTCCATGTCACTCAGACCGTAAGACGGTTTCACCTGAATCGACGCCTGAATTTCGGTACTCTTCTCCATCGCCGTGACGGAAAGCAAACCGTCAGCATCCACTTGATAAGTAACGCGAATGTGCGCCGCACCCGCCGTCATAGGAGGAATGCCTTTCAGGGTGAAATCAGCCAATGAACGGCAGTCATCAACCATCTCACGCTCACCTTGTACTACGTGCACTTTCATGCCCGTTTGACCATCTTTGAACGTCGTGAATTCTTGCGCGCGAGCAACAGGGATGGTGGTATTACGAGGAATGATCTTCTCAACCAAACCGCCCATGGTTTCAATGCCCAGAGACAGTGGGATAACATCGAGCAGCAGCATTTCGCCGTCAGGTTTGTTACCAACCAAAATGTCAGCTTGCGTTGCTGCGCCTATGGCAACGACTTTATCTGGATCAATATTGGTCAGTGGTGTACGACCAAAGAACTCGCCAACCTGTTCGCGAACTAAAGGAACACGGGTAGACCCACCAACCATAACTACTTCAAGCACGTCGTTAGCCCCAACGCCTGCGTCTTTCAGAGCGCGGCGGCATGACAGCAGCGTTTTCTTCACCAGCGAACCAATCAAATCATCAAATTGATTGCGTGTCAGTGACCCCTTCCAACCCAGCACATTTAGCTCAGTAACTTCATCAGTACTCAGTGCGACTTTTGCCGCGGTTGCTGCGTTAAGAAGACGACGACGATCATCGCCAGAAAGCGTATCAAAACCAGCGTGTTCTGCAATCCAATCGGCAATCAGGTGATCAAAATCATCTCCACCGAGCGCTGAATCACCGCCCGTTGCCAATACTTCAAATACGCCTTTAGACAAACGCAGAATTGAAATATCGAAGGTACCACCACCCAAATCGTAAACCGCAATCACGCCTTCCTGACCTGAATCCAGTCCATAAGCAATCGCCGCTGCCGTTGGCTCATTCAATAAACGAAGAACGTTCATTCCGACTAGTTTCGCAGCGTCTTTTGTTCCCGCACGTTGTGCATCTTCAAAATATGCAGGCACTGTGATCACGACGCCTTCAAGCTCGCCGCCAAGCGATTCAACCGCACGAGTATTTACCGCACGAAGGATGTCTGCTGACACCTCAATTGGGTTTTTCTTACCAGCACGAGTATGAATAAGAGGAAGGCCATTCTCGGAAGAGAATAATTCGTAAGGAAGGTGGGGATAGCGAGCTTGTACGTCCTTCAAAGAACGTCCCATCATTCGCTTGACTGATACAACGGTATTCGCACTGTCAGTCTCAGACAATGCTTGTGCATCGTAACCGACTTTCACGTCATTCACGCCGTAGTGAACCACTGACGGGATTAATGCGCGTCCATTCAAGTCGTTAAGCGTTGTTGCTGTTCCGCTGCGAACAGCAGCCACCAGAGTATTGGTTGTACCAAGGTCAATACCTACCGCACGCTTTAGCTCATGCGGCGCCGCACTTTGACCGGGTTCTGCAATTTGTAACAGTGCCATGTTGGTTCCTGTAGCCTGATCAACCGCCGCAACGTGAATTAGCCGAGCAGCCGATCTTCGATTCGTTCGATTTCTTGTTTGAGTTTGACTAAGAACTTGAGCTTTCGCACCGTTGTCGCTGCGACAGACCACTGCATGTCATCGAGTTGTGTTTTTAGCTCGTCTAACAGTGACTTAAGAATGTTCGACACTTGGTGTTCAAAGTCAAACAACTTCTCTTCCGGCTCATTGCTGTCAGCAATGTCTTCTAGCTCTTCGCGCAGCTCCATCTGCTGCATCAAAAACACAGGATTTTGCATGGTTTGCTGTTCGTCGCGCAGCTCAATCCCATTAAGGGAAAGCATATATTCAGCACGGCGAACGGGCTCGTTCAAGGTCTGATACGCGTCGTTGATTTGCGCCGCTTTTTGAACAGCAAGCAGCTTATCTTGTTCAGAGGCTGTTGCAAATTTGTCCGGATGAAAGCGTCGTTGGAGTTCGCGATATTGCGAAGAAAGAGAGCTACCATCCAGTTCAAACTGACATGATAGCCCGAATAGTTCGAAATGATTCATTTCATCTCACGAGTTAAACGTTAAAGCTCTCGCCACAACCACACTCGCTGTTTACGTTAGGGTTATTGAACTTGAAGCCTTCATTTAGACCTTCTTTGGTAAAGTCTAACTCCGTACCTTCGAGGTATAACATGCTTTTGCTGTCGACGATAATTTTCACACCATCGTGGTCAAAAACCTGGTCTTCCTCTTGAAGTTCATCAACAAATTCCAGCACATAGGCCATGCCTGAACAACCTGACGTACGAACACCTAAACGCAATCCAATGCCTTTTCCACGGCTTTCTAGAAAAGAACGAACGCGTGATGCCGCCGCGTCTGTCATAGTAATGACCATATGTACAACAACCCTTTTATTACGTATTAAGCTTCGTGTTTTTTCTTGTAATCGCTAACTGCTGCTTTGATCGCGTCTTCCGCAAGGATAGAGCAGTGAACTTTAACTGGTGGCAGTTCCAATTCTTCCGCGATTTCAGCATTTTTGATAGCCGCTGCTTCGTCCAGAGATTTGCCTTTTACCCACTCAGTAACCAGTGAGCTTGAAGCAATCGCTGAACCACAGCCGTATGTTTTAAACTTCGCGTCTTCGATGATACCCTGCTCATTTACTTTGATTTGCAGTTTCATCACGTCACCACAAGCAGGTGCACCCACCATGCCACTACCAACACTCGGATCATCTTTGTCGAATGCACCAACGTTACGTGGGTTTTCGTAGTGGTCGATTACTTTTTCACTGTAAGCCATGATTAATTCCTCGAATTCCTAACTACTGCTTAGTGGTGTGCCCACTCAACAGTGTTCAAATCAATACCTTCTTTGTACATGTCCCACAGTGGTGACATCTCACGCAGCTTAATCACTGCTTTGCGTACTTGCTCAACAGCATGGTCCACTTCCTCTTCAGTAGTGAAGCGACCGAAAGAGAAACGAATCGAGCTGTGTGCTAGTTCGTCGTTTAAGCCAAGCGCGCGTAAAACATAAGAAGGTTCAAGGCTAGCTGAAGTACATGCTGAACCCGAGGAAACAGCCAGATCTTTCAGCGCCATAAGAAGAGACTCACCTTCAACAAAGGCAAAGCTCACATTAAGGTTGGATGCCACACGCTGGTCAAAGTCACCATTGACGTAAACCGCCTCAAGATCTTTCACACCGTCATAGAAACGGTTACGAAGCGACAATGAGTGTGCCATGTCTTTTTCAAGTTCTTCTTTGGCAATACGGAAGGCTTCGCCCATACCCACGATTTGGTGAGTTGGCAACGTACCTGAACGGAAACCACGCTCGTGACCACCACCGTGCATTTGCGCTTCGAGGCGAATACGTGGCTTACGGCGAACAAACAAAGCACCAATGCCTTTCGGGCCGTACACTTTGTGTGCGCTCATTGAAATCAGATCAACTTTGATTTCTTGCGTGTCTAGCGGCAATTTACCGATAGATTGCGCAGCGTCTACGTGGAGCACCACTTTGCGCTCGCGACACAATTCACCAATCGCGGTGATATCTTGGATCACGCCGATTTCGTTATTCACGTGCATAATTGAAACGAGAATGGTGTCTTCGCGAATAGCGTCTGCCAATTTGTTCAGGTCGATGATACCGTTTGATTCAGGCTCAAGGTAAGTGACTTCGTAGCCTTCACGCTCAAGCTGACGACAAGGATCCAGCACCGCTTTATGCTCGGTTTTACAGGTAATAATGTGCTTACCTTTCTTACCGTAGAAGTGCGCAACGCCCTTGATAGCTAAGTTATCTGATTCTGTCGCACCCGATGTGAATACGATTTCACGCGGGTCAGCGTTCAAATAATTGGCGATATTCTCACGTGCCGTGTCTACTGCTTCTTCAGCTTGCCAACCGTAACGGTGCGAACGAGATGCAGGGTTACCAAAACAACCGTCAATGGTTAGGCACTGCATCATTTTCTCAGCCACACGCGGATCTACTGGGCATGTTGCTGAATAGTCAAAATAAATTGGCAATTTCATTTGTGTCTCCAAGTACTCCGGCACTGCTATTTACTACGAGCGAAAATTCACACCTATGGTTGCTGGTGCTTCGCTGCCACTGGAGTTTAAACCATGTCTAACAAAAGTGGACGACTCTAGATTAGAGTCTTGACAATCTGCGACTTGCTTAACTTCATTGTCTTGCATGAGTTCGCCGAGTGTAATGTCATTTAAAAAGCCGCTAATACGCGCGCTTAAATCACGCCAAAGCGTGTGTGTCAGGCAGCGTGAACCACCTTGGCAATCACCTTTGCCTTGACACTTGGTTGCGTCTACGGATTCATCAACCGCAGCGATAACCATACCGACTGCGATCTCGTTCGCGGCAACGCCTAAGCGATAACCACCGCCAGGGCCACGTACGCTGGATACCAGACCTGCTTTACGCAGACGCGAAAAAAGTTGTTCCAAATATGACAGAGAAATGCCTTGGCGCTCTGAAATATCTGCAAGAGGCACTGGCCCCAATTCGGAGTGAAGCGCGACATCCAGCATCGCTGTAACGGCGTATCTGCCTTTCGAAGTCAGTCTCATAACATCCTACCTGTGAGCGAGTAATGGAATGAGTCTGACATACCCGACTATTTTGGTCAAGTATTTAACCTACTAAATTAGTCGGGTTTTTAACCCTTTAAAAATAAAGGCTATTTGTCGCTATCTTTACGTAACTTCTCTACAGAAGAGAGAACGCCACGAAGAATGTTCAGCTCCTGGCTTTCAGGGCGCGCACGATTAAAGAGTCGACGCAGCTTGGTCATTACCATGCCAGGGTGAGCCTTATTGATAAAGCCGGTTTCACTCAATACATCTTCAAGGTGCGTGTAAAAACGCTCAAGATCTTCCGCTAGCGGATAAGGCTGCTCTTTGACCTCACCTTTATACGCCTGGCTATCCAGCCATGCCATGCGCGTTTCATAACACAAGGTTTGTACTGCCATCGCCAAGTTTAGCGAGCTGTATTCAGGGTTAGCAGGAATAGCCACATGGAAATGGCACGCCTGAAGCTCATCATTCGATAATCCTGTGCGCTCTCGTCCAAAAACGAACGCCACAGGGTGCGATGCTGCTTCTTCTACCGCTTTGATGCCACTTTCGCGAGAGTCCAACATCGGCCATTCCAATGTACGGCTACGCGCACTGGTGCCAATGACAAGGCCACAGTCAGCAACAGCTTCCTCAACGGTGCCTACTATACGTGCATTATTAGCAATATCGCTTGCGCCAGCCGCCAGAGCGATAGCCTGACCGTCAACCTCACATTCTGGAGCTACCAGAATCATGTTTTTCAGCCCCATCACTTTCATCGCGCGAGCTGCTGAACCGATATTGCCTGAATGCGTGGTGCCAACGAGCACAATTCGAATATTATCTAACATTTAACGTTCACTGAATTTCTTCGATTACAAAAAGCCGCGGGATTCTACCACAACAGGAAAATATATGTGGTGTTTTGCTTTAGAGACTGCAACACATGAACAAAAAATACCCACTTCCCTTTTGCCGCAGCTCTGATATACTCGCCGCCGCTTTCCGTTCTTTAACATCCGTTGGGAAATTTGTATGCATCCTATGCTAAACATTGCCATTCGCGCTGCGCGAAAGGCTGGCGACTTTATCGCTAAATCTGCTGAAAACCCTGATAACGTAGAAGCGTCTTCAAAAGGCACTAACGACTTCGTTACCAATGTCGACACTTCTGCAGAGCACATCATTATCGATGTAATCAAGAAATCTTACCCTGAGCATTGTATCGTTTCTGAAGAAGCGGGCCACATCGCGGGTAAAGACACTGATTACCAATGGATCATCGACCCACTGGATGGCACAACCAACTTTGTAAAATCATTCCCACACTTCTCTGTGTCTATCGCTTTGCGTATTAAAGGCCGCACTGAGATTGCGTGTGTTTATGATCCAATCCGTAACGAACTCTTCTCTGCTCAACGTGGTGCTGGTGCACAGTTGAACAGCAAGCGTATTCGCGTAGGTGAAGCAAAAGACTTGTCAGGCACAATCCTGGCAACTGGCTTCCCATTCAAAGCGAAACAGCATTCTGAAGGCTTCATGAAAGTTGTTAGCGCACTCTTCGTAGACTGCGCAGACTTCCGTCGTACCGGCTCTGCTGCGCTGGATCTGTGTTACGTTGCAGCTGGCCGTGTTGACGGTTTCTTCGAATTGGGCCTGAAGCCTTGGGATATCGCTGCAGGTGAGCTGATTGCACGTGAATCAGGTGCTATTTGTACTGACTTTGCTGGCGGTACTGACTACGTTCAGTCTGGCAACATCGTGACAGCTAACCCGAAAGTATTGAAGAATATTTTGGCTAAGATTCGCGACAACGCGAACGAAGCAATGAAAAAATAAGATTCTTCGACATTGAAAAAGGCGTCCTGCGGGACGCCTTTTTTATTTCAGGAAACAAGTACTTTCTCTGAGTTAAAAAAACGGAGCCGTATGGCTCCGTTTTCATATCAAGCTATTCGCCATTAAGGCGCCGCATCAAACTCTTCGCCTTCTTTCTCTACTGGCGGCGGTGGCAGCAAGTGCTCACGGGTCAGACCCAGAGACAGTGCCAAAGCAGACGCCACATAGATTGAAGAATATGTACCAACGGTAATACCAATCAACAATGCCGCCGCAAAGCCATGGATCATCGCACCGCCTTGAAGGAACAGTGCCACCACCACGAACAACGTGGTACCCGAGGTAATGATGGTACGGCTCAACGTTTGCGAGATAGACTCGTTCATGATGTCAGCCGAGTCGCCTTTACGCATTTTGCGAAAGTTTTCACGAACACGGTCAAAAACAACAATGGTATCGTTGAGCGAGTAACCCACCACGGTCAGCAATGCTGCGACGATAGTCAGGTCTACTTCAATTTGCATGAAAGAGAAGATGCCCAAGGTGATGATCACATCGTGCGCAAGCGATGCCACGGCACCGGTGGCCAAACGCCATTCAAAACGCACCGACACGTAAAGCAAAATACAAAGCAATGACGCGATGATCGCCAGACCACCGGCCTCAGTCAGTTCTTCACCTACGTTCGGGCCCACAAACTCAATACGGCGCATCTCTACCGCTTGGCCTGTACCTACTTTGATTGCATCTAGGATTTGCGTGCCTAGCAACTCACCTTGCATATCTTCACGCGGACGTAGGCGAACCATAACATCACGAGAGGTACCAAAGTTTTGTACAATCGCATCACCAAATCCTTTGGCAGACAGTGCCTCACGGATTTTTGGCAAATCAGCAGGCTGTTCAAAACCCACTTCTATCAGCGTGCCGCCTGTGAAATCCAAGCCCCAATTCAACCACTTGGTTGAAAGGGTAAAGATTGAAGCCGCAATCATCAAAGCAGAGAAGATATACGCAGGCTTGCTCAAGCGCATAAAGTCGAAATAGAAATTCGGCTTTAAAAGTTGAAACATTTTAATGCCTCCTTAAATCGACAGTTTATCTACGCGCTTACCGCCGTAGACCAAGTTAACCAAGCAGCGCGTACCGATAATCGCCGTAAACATAGACGTCAGAATACCGATAGACAGCGTGACTGCGAACCCTTTCACCGGACCTGTACCCACAGCAAATAAGATAAATGCGGTGATCAGTGTGGTGATGTTCGCATCGGCGATGGTACTGAATGCGTTCGCGTAGCCCTGATGAATCGCCTGTTGAGGGTTGCGCCCTTCGAGGATCTCATCACGAATACGTTCAAATATCAGTACGTTCGCATCGATAGCCATACCAACGGTCAGAACGATACCTGCAATACCTGGTAACGTCATCGTCGCGCCAGGAATCATCGACATCACACCGATAATAAGCACAACGTTCGCCAGCAAAGCCACGTTAGCAAACAGGCCAAATCGACGATAATAAACAGCGGTGAACAGCATGACCGCAATCAAGCCGTACAAACAAGCTTTGACGCCCATATCGATGTTTTGCTGACCCATTGAAGGACCGATTGTACGCTCTTCAACAATGGAGATTGGCGCAATCAACGCACCCGCACGCAGCAACAGTGCAAGATTGTGCGCTTCCGCTTGAGAATCAATACCGGTGATACGGAAGTTACGTCCCAACGCCGTTTGGATGGTCGCTTGGTTGATCACTTCTTCACGCTTGGCCAGAATAACCTTGCCGCTCGCATCGCGCTTACCGCTGTCTTTGTACTCGGTAAAGACGGTCGCCATCAGCTTGCCAACATTGTTCTTACTGAACGCGGCCATTTTGCCACCGCCTTCGCTATCCAGAGAAATGTTAACTTGAGGACGGCTGTACTCATCAAAGCTAGAGCTTGCATCCGTGATATGAGAACCACCCAAAATCACACGCTTTTTCACCACAACCGGGCGACCATCTCGGGTTTGCTTCACTTCGCTACCCGGTGGAACACGTCCCGCTGCCGCTGCGGCTAAATCAGCGCTGTCATCCACTTCGCGGAACTCTAGCGTCGCGGTTGCACCCAAGATTTCTTTCGCACGCGCAGTGTCTTGAACACCTGGTAACTCGACCACGATGCGGCTTGCACCTTGGCGTTGAACCAGTGGCTCTGCAACACCCAGCTCATTCACACGGTTACGCAAAATAGTGATGTTTTGTTCTACCGCGTAATTGCGAATTTCCTGAAGACGTTGCTCGGTGAACTTAGCAGAAACAGCAAAACGGGCACTGTCGGTGGTAAACACCATATCTGGGTGCAGTTTCGCCAGTTCAGACTCAGCATTATCCATGTCTTCTTCATTGCGGAAAGTCACATCGATGCTGTCATCTGCACCCACGCGTAGGCCGCGATAGCGGATCTTCGCTTCACGCAATTCGGTACGGAACGTATCTTCTTGCTGACTGAGAAGCTTTTCCATCGCGGCATCCATGTCAACTTCCATCAGGAAGTGCACGCCACCACGAAGGTCAAGACCCAACTTCATTGGGGTTGCACCAATCGCTTCTAGCCAACTTGGTGTTGCAGGTGCGAGGTTAAGTGCAACGACATAGCCTTCATCTTTGTACGCTTCGTTAAGCAAGTCACGGGCAGCGATCTGTTGATCGGTGTTTTTAAAACGAACCAATACGGTGCCGTTTTCCAGCGCAAGAGATTGAAAAGGAATGTTGTCTGTATCGAGGGTGTTTTTGACGGAGTCCAGAGTCGAAAGATCAACCGAGGCGCCACGCGCCCCGGAGATTTGAACCGCTGGATCTTCACCGTAGATATTGGGAAGTGCATAGACCGCGCCGATGATTAACACCAGCACCACCATAATGTACTTCCACAAAGGATAACGGTTTAGCACTGCTATGATCCTTTATGGTGATGGGGTTACAGCGACTGAATCGTGCCTTTTGGCAGAACAGCAGTCACAAAGTCCTTTTTAATGGTCACTTCACTGTTCGCACCCAGTGCGATAACGATGAAGTCATTGTCGTCCGAAATTTTAGAGATTTTGCCAACCAAACCGCCGCTGGTCAGAACCTCATCACCTTTACCCATCGATGCCATCAGGTTTTTGTGCTCTTTAACACGCTTTGCCTGCGGACGGTAAATCATGAAGTAGAAAATAACGGCAAATAGGCCAAGCATGATAAATAGCTGCATACCGCCACCTTGTGGTGCGCCTTCTGCTGCTGCATGAGCTTGTGAAATAAACATTCAGTTACGTCCTCGTATTAATTTGAACATTTTTACTGGTTTCTTTTTGTCGGCAGTTTCCCGCCGACAATTGGAAACCTTAATCTTTTTTCAGCGGTGGCACGTCGCGGCCACGGCGTTCATAGAACTCTTGAACGAAGGTTTCTAATCTACCTTCGTCGATAGCGTTACGCAAACTCTCCATCAGACGCTGATAGTAGCGCAGGTTATGGATTGTGTTTAGGCGGGCGCCAAGAATTTCATTACAACGATCAAGGTGATGCAAATACGCCTTGCTGTAGTTACGGCAAGTGTAACAGTCACACTCCGGATCCAGTGCAGTTGTATCGGTTTTATGCTTCGCATTGCGGATCTTGATCACACCGCCAGTCACAAACAGGTGTCCATTTCGTGCATTTCGGGTCGGCATAACGCAATCGAACATGTCGATACCGCGACGAACACCCTCAACCAAGTCTTCAGGTTTACCTACACCCATCAGGTAACGAGGCTTATCTTCCGGCAGTTTTGGACAGGTATGCTCAAGAACACGGTGCATGTCTTCTTTAGGCTCACCCACGGCCAAACCGCCTACCGCGTAACCATCAAAACCGATGTTGGTCAGGCCTTCAACAGACACATCTCGCAGGTCTTCGTAAACCGAACCCTGCACGATACCGAACAGTGCATTCTTGTTGCCCATCTTGTCAAAATGGTTACGGCTACGCTGCGCCCAACGCAGGCTCATTTCCATCGATTTTTTCGCTTCATCGTGCGTCGCCGGGTATGGCGTACACTCGTCAAAAATCATCACGATGTCAGAACCCAGGTCGTATTGAATTTCCATCGACTTTTCAGCGTCCATGAAAATCTTGTCTCCGTTTACTGGGTTACGGAAATGCACGCCCTCTTCAGTGATTTTGCGCATTTTACCCAAGCTAAATACCTGGAAACCGCCCGAATCCGTCAGGATAGGACCTTGCCAATGCATAAAATCGTGCAAATCACCGTGTGCACGCATTACGTCTTGACCTGGACGCAGCCACAGGTGGAAGGTGTTGCCCAACAGGATTTGTGCTCCTGTCTCAGCCACTTCTTCCGGCGTCATCCCTTTTACAGTGCCGTAAGTGCCAACAGGCATAAAAGCAGGGGTTTCCACCGTACCGCGTTCAAAAGTCAGACGACCACGACGCGCACGGCCTTCTTTTTTAATCAGTTCGTATTTCACGATACCTCCGACATGCCAGAGAAACAGTCTGGCGTTGATGTGCCTTTGCACAGAGACAAAACTGGCTGTCAGCATAATCGCGGACAGCCAGTAAAAAATTGCTTTCTATCGTTTGGCTTTCCAAACGAGATTTCGCCAAGCCCTGATTATACCTCAGTCTTGCGCGTTACAAACATCGCATCGCCATAACTGAAGAAACGATAGGCATTTTCGATCGCTTCTTTGTAAGCATTCATGACATTGTCATAGCCAGCAAAAGATGACACCAGCATGATCAGCGTCGACTCCGGCAGGTGGAAGTTCGTCACCAGCGCATCCACCAGCTGCCATTCGTAGCCTGGGTAGATAAAGATCTGCGTATCATCGAAGAATGGCTTGAGCTCAGTACCTTGTTGTTTCGCATGTTGCGCTGCACTTTCCAGAGATCGTACCGACGTCGTACCGACCGCAATCACTCGGTTACCACGCGCTTTCGCCGCCAGAACCGCATCCACCACCTCTTGTGGTACTTCTGCATATTCTGCGTGCATCACATGGTCGTTAATGTCATCCACACGTACGGATTGGAACGTACCTGCGCCAACGTGCAAAGTCACAAATGCCGTTTCCACGCCTTTTTCTTTCAGCGTTGCCAGAATGCCTTCGTCAAAATGCAGACCCGCTGTCGGAGCAGCGACTGCACCCGGCTTTTTGTTGTACACCGTTTGGTAGCGTTCTTTGTCCGAATCTTCGTCGGGGCGATCAATGTATGGCGGCAGAGGCATGTGGCCAACTTGATTTAGAATATCAAGCACAGCTTGCTCGTCGCTGAAGTGGATCTCAAACAATGCATCGTGGCGAGCCACCATTTCTGCTTCGAACTCGTCGTTTTCACCCAAGAACAGTTGTGTACCCGGCTTCGGCGGCTTTGATGCACGTACATGCGCCAGAATTGACTTGTCATCCAACATACGCTCAACCAGCACTTCAATCTTGCCGCCCGAGGCTTTTCGACCATAGACACGAGCAGGAATAACACGTGTGTTGTTAAACACCATCAGATCACCTGGCTGAACCAGATCCAAAATATCGGTGAAATTTTTATGGTGCAGTTCGCCCGTATTGCCCGTCAATTGCAGCAGACGGCTAGCGGTACGATTAGGTTGCGGATAACGCGCGATCAGCGCATCCGGAAGGTCGAAGTCAAAGTCGGATACTTGCATTGAAAAAGCCCCATTCTAAAGCAGCCCGCTAGTATAGGCTGCTGTGCTGCAATATCAAGCAAGAAGGTATACCCAACCCACCCGAAGGTGAGGAATTCAAGTCGATTGGGTATTTACGCCTGCATAATATGCACAACAAATGGGCCAAGAATTATGAAAAGCGTTTTCTTTTCTGGAAGAAGAGTAAGCTAAACAAGAAGATGACAAACCATCCGCCCATAGCGCTACCACCACCGTCACCCACCAGTGCACCGCCATTGCCGGCGGTTTCATCGTCACCACCACCTTCGCTCATTTTTTGAGAAATCCAAGATAAGTAATGGCTCACTTCTGCAAAGCCATCGGGAATGAGCGTGCTAGCACACGCATCACTCCAACCAAAACTCACCACACCGATCAAACGGATGCCTCCGTCAGCATCGCTGGCATGTAAAGGGTCTTGCCACGTTAACGGCCCGCCTGAATCTCCCGTACACGTCCCTTTTATCTCGTCATTGATGGCACAGATCGTCATATCCGCACGTGTCTGAGAATAATTACTACCATCGCTATTCCATATACAAACCGAATCTGCAACGCCCGTCATGGCCGTTCCTTTCAAATTAAAGGTCGCATTTTGACGGTCTTGCGTCGTTGTGCCCCAGCCTGTGACATAGAGGTTGTCTTGCACGTCGAGCGCCGCCTCTACATCAAACGCGATTTGATTATTTTCATCAACCAGTTGAATTGCTTGTGACGAGCTAGGGAGGGTGCCAGAAATCTTCAATAGCGCGATATCATTTACCAGCGTGTCATCATCATAATCTTCATGAATAAATCTCGCAGTGACCTCATGCGGTGAGCCCGCAGGCCAATACGCGCTGCCCGCATATACGGTGTATGTATATGAATCATAATCATAAAGGCAATGCGCTGCCGTCAATATATAGTTATCAGCAATGATAGTGCCACCACACGCCAATGAACTCGCGCCATTAGTACCTTGCACGTAGACCTGCCATGGTGCATTGTCGATAGATACATCCGAGCCGCCCACAATCCGAGGTTGTTTATCTTCCGCATACGCAATGCTCGTACCTAATGCACATAAGGCAAACACAGCTCTCCCTAGCCATTGTATTTTTGTCATCCCTGCAACCTTAGCCCTAACTTACTGAAAGTATACAAATTGACGATACCGCATGTGGAAATGAAGAGATAGGGAGGGACAAAAAGGAAGTCAAGGGACTACTCGTTATTCAGCGCAATTCTCACTACGTTGGTGTAATTTCGCGTTTCTATCGTGAAATCTAAGAGATCACATTGCGGACACTGAGCAAGTTATCAGACAGCATAGCGCCGTCTGACAACGTGGGATAGAAAGGCGAATACAAACAGAAACAGTGTTACGCTTCCACCGCCGCCACCCGAACTGGCGGTCGAGGGTGCAGTGGTAGTCGTTGTTAGTGTTGGGCATGAACCGGCCTGACAACCTGAAATCCAGTTCAGATAATTTGAAACCTGCGTGTATACATCCGGATATGCATCTGACGCACACTGATAACTGACACCAAAGCTCACTAACCCAACCAAGGTTGCGCCGCCATCAGCATCTCCCGCTCGCGATGGGTCATACCAAATTAAAGGTCCTCCTGAATCCCCATTACAGGCTCCTTTTCCAGTTTCTTGCGCGCAAAAGAACTTGCTTTGATAGTCTGAAATCGCGTTTACCGTCGAGCCCCATGATGTGGCACAAGATGCATCAGAGATTGTAGAAAGCGTGGCTTTTTGTAGCGTATTGGTTCCTGTCGTACGGTTCGCATCGATAAACCCCCACCCTGTAAGCAGTAAGTCTTTCGCTGCACTGTCTGCCGTCGCATCGACAGCAAGCTGCACCGCATTATTCGGGAGTTGTACAGCAGAGGCATTGGCATGCACGTTCGACGACAGCTTTAAAAGCCCAATGTCATTTTCAAGTGTGCTTTTGTTATAGGCACTATTGGCATACACCGCATCAACGGAGGAGAGAAAGTTGGAGAAGCCAGCACCGAACGTTTCTGCTGTACCTGTATATACCGTGACAGAACTGGCGGCTGCTAAACTAAAGTCTTCATTGTCTCCTGCAGTATCTAAACAGTGTGCGGCAGTTAAAACCCAAGTGCTCGCAATCACCACCCCACCACAATAACTGTTACCGATACGAACAAACGCCTGCCACGGCGCATCCGAAATGACCGCGTCACTTCCACCAACGACATTTGGAGATTTTTCTACCGCTAACAGAGGTAACGACCACAGTGCCACAACGAGCATCATCAGGTTTCGCATAGTGCACCTGCCAATTCCATTTAAATGAAACCCAGTTCCGATCAGCCCCTTCGATAAACACAAAAAAAGTTTTGAAGCATTGCTGTCAGAAAGTATGAATGCCATCACCCAAATCACACCACATTTTCGCTACATTTATTTCATAATCCCATATATTCAATGGAATTAGGAGGTCATATGCTTGCTGTGATTGATATGATGACACCAGCACCGCTTACGCTGTCTATTAAGCATACGATAAATGACGCAAAGTGCCTGATGGATTCAAAACGCATCCGTCACATTCCCATTGCGTCGGACAATAATCGTCTTGAAGGTTTGGTGACCCAACGCGATATTTTGGCTGCACAGAGCTCAAGTCTTGAAAAATCACTCAGCGATAACGACCCCATGCAGGCCACGCTCGATCGATTTATTGACCGCACGCTCTTTACTGTTACGCCAGCCGCAGGCCTTAAAGCCGCTGCACTTTATATGCAAAAGCACAAAATTGGCTGCCTTCCGGTGGTACAACACGATAAGCTGGTTGGCATCATTACAGACTCTGACTTTGTTGCGATTGCCATCACTTTGATTGAATTGCAAGAAGAGGCCGAACCGCCGGAGCTTGAAGACAGCGACGACGCCGCGTAACAAAGCAGTAAGTGAGGTGGATTGAATTTCCTCGCACACCTGCATATTGCAACGCGTTGCCAAAGCCAATTGATGGGGAATCTATTGGCGGATTTTGTTCGGGGCAAACCCGACGGCCGATTCAGCCAAGAAACGGTGGAAGGTGTTTACCTGCACCGATTTGTCGACGGTTATATTGACTCACTTGATACTGTAAAAGCATGCCGAGAACTTTTCCCAAAGCCCTTATATCGTTACAGCGCGATAGCACTTGATATCTTTTGGGATCACGCACTTGCCACGCAGTGGAGTCTATTTCATCCATCAGGATTTGAGCCCTTCTTGCGTGATGCGGAACATCAATGTCGCGCCGCCATTTCACGAGAGCCTTTCCCTCTTCCTGAGCACTTTCTTCATCTACATAACAAAATGTGGAAAGAACAATGGCTTCCCTCCTACCAAGACATTCATACATTGCCTTTTGTGCTAAAACGTATGTCAGCACGGAGTCCTCGAATGGGGCCATTGGCTGAAACAGCACACGTGCTCATCGAACACAGGGAAACGTTACTTGCTCAATTTCCCTCTATATACAGTGATGTCTTACACGCAGCTTCCACATTTAAGGCGCAACAAAAAGAAAAGCGACCCTAGGGTCGCTTTTAAAAGTTCGCAGTGGCGGATTCTTGGGCTTCCTGTTTCTTGGATTGCCTATGCGATTAGAACTGATCTTCTTCTGTTGAGCCTGTCAGTGCAGTCACCGATGACGCGCCACCTTGAATGGTGTTGGTCATCTTATCAAAGTAACCCGTGCCCACTTCTTGTTGGTGCGCGACGAAGGTATACCCTTTATCTGCAGCTGCAAACTCAGGACGCTGTACTTTCTCTACATAGTGGCGCATGCCTTCGCCTTGCGCGTATGCATGCGCCAGTTCGAACATGTTGAACCACATGTTATGGATACCTGCTAGCGTAATGAACTGGTACTTGTAGCCCATGTCAGAGAGCTCTTGCTGGAACCGCGCAATGGTATCTGCGTCCAGATTCTTCTCCCAGTTGAAAGAAGGCGAGCAGTTATACGCCAGCAATTGATCTGGATGCTCAGCCAAAATCGCTTCCGCGAATTGACGCGCTTCGTCCAGATCCGGTTTTGCAGTTTCACACCATACCAAGTCCGCATAAGGAGCATAAGCCAGGCCACGCGCAATCGCTTGATCGATACCCGCGCGCACTTTATAGAAACCTTCTGCCGTGCGATCGCCTTCGATGAAGTCTTTATCGTACGGGTCGCAATCAGACGTCAGCAGGTCGGCAGCGTTTGCATCTGTACGTGCAATCACCAGCGTGGTGGTGCCAGCCACGTCAGCCGCTAAACGTGCAGCAACCAGTTTTTGTACTGCTTCTTGGGTTGGAACCAGGACTTTACCGCCCATGTGGCCACATTTTTTCACTGAAGCCAGTTGGTCTTCGAAATGCACGCCCGCAGCACCCGCTTCAATCATGTGTTTCATCAGCTCATAAGCATTCAACACACCGCCAAAGCCCGCTTCGGCATCCGCCACGATTGGAAGAAAGTAATCCGTACCCGTTTCTGGTGTATCGCCTTTCGACCATTGAATTTGATCCGCACGGCGGAAAGCATTGTTGATACGTTTTACTACGACAGGGACAGAATCAACTGGGTACAGTGATTGGTCTGGGTACATGCTGGACGCGGTGTTGTTATCCGCCGCCACCTGCCAACCGGACAGATAAATCGCTTCAATACCCGCTTTCGCTTGTTGCACGGCCTGACCGCCAGTCAACGCACCTAAGCAGTTCACGTAACCTTTTTTCGCTGACCCATTGACGAGATCCCACAACTTCTCTGCGCCACGCTGAGCGATGGTTTGTTCCGGTACAAAAGAGCCACGAAGTTCTACAACCTCTTCTGCAGTGTAAGTGCGCTTAACATTCTTCCAACGTGGGTTTTCTTCCCAGTCTTTATTTAGCGCGTCGATTTGCTGTTGTCTCGTCAGTGTCATTGTGCTTCCCTCTCTCAATGTGCAAAGTTAGTCGTTTTTACATTCACTCAATCGTTAATCCAGTAGCTCATACCCCGACAACGTCAGGAAATCGGCAAGCTCATCACTGGTGGTCAGTTGCTCCATCAAACTGGCCGCCTGAACATACTTGCCGCGGTTAAACACGTCTTCACCCAGCTCTTCTTGCAGCACCGTCATTTCTTCTGCCAAACACGTGCGGAAGAAATCAGCCGTCACCGTTTTACCGTTGCTTAGTGCTTTCTCGTGTTTAATCCATTGCCAAATAGAAGCGCGGGAGATCTCCGCCGTCGCCGCATCTTCCATCAAGCCATAGATAGGCACACATCCGTTCCCTGAAATCCATGCTTCGATGTATTGCACCGCAACACGAATGTTGTGACGCATCCCATCTTCTGTGCGGTCCCCTTCGCAAGGCGCCGTCAGCTCTTTAGATGTGATAGGTGCATCTTGTTCACGGGTAACATCTAACTGGTTTTTTCTGTCTCCCAATGCCGCGTCAAACACCGCTTTTGCCGTGTCAGCAAGACCGGGGTGCGCAACCCAAGTCCCGTCGTGCCCGTTATTCGCTTCAAGGGATTTATCCGTGGTGATTTTGTCCAGTACCCACGCATTTTTTTCTGGGTCTTTCGACGGAATAAAGGCCGCCATACCGCCCATCGCCATCGCACCACGGCGGTGACAGGTTCTCACCAATAAACGTGAGTAGGCATTCAAGAACGGTTTTTCCATCGTCACGACCTGACGGTCAGGTAATACACGATCAGGGTGGTTACGGAACGTTTTGATATAGCTAAAAATGTAATCCCACCGGCCGCAGTTCAACGCAACAATGTGATCTTTCAGGCTATAAAGAATTTCATCCATCTCAAACACAGCGGGCAGGGTTTCAATCAAGACAGTAGCTTTAATGGTGCCGCGAGACAGCTCAAACTCGTCCTCGGCAAAACAGAACACATCGTTCCACCACGCTGCTTCTTGGTGAGCCTGCAATTTCGGCAGGTAGAAGTAAGGGCCAGAGCCATTTTCAAGTAACGCTTTGTGGTTTCGGAAGAAATACAGCCCGAAATCAAACAACGCGCCAGGAATCGGCTTCCCGTCTAATAGCACGTGCTTTTCTTTTAGGTGCAGGCCACGCACACGGCAAATTAATACTGAAGGGTCATCACCCAACGCATAATGCTTACCCGTCGATGGGTTGTTATAGGTAATAGTACGACTGATAGCATCTGTCAGGTTCCGTTGGCCTTGCAAAACAGGGCCCCAAACCGGCGAAAACGAATCTTCAAAGTCCGCCATGAACACTTTAACGTTCGCATTGAGTGCATTAATCACCATTTTACGCTCAGGCGGTCCGGTGATTTCCAGCCGACGATCTTGTAAGTCTTCCGGAATGCCGCGAATGGCCCACGCCTCTTCTCTGATGGATGCGGTTTCCGGCAGAAAATCTGGGATACTGCCAGCATCAAACTGTGCCTGACGCGCAGCTCGGGCATCTAAGAGCTCAGGGACGCGATGTGAAAAACGAGTCGCGAGCTTATGGAGAAATGCAAGAGCTTCATCCGTCAAGACATCCGATTCTTGACCCGTGATGGGTGGGTTGAACGATAATTGCGATGAAGTTTGTTGTGCTTGCAAATCCATATCCTTCCTCCATTTTCATTTGTAACCAAATCACAACACTAGCGCTATTCCTTAGCGCAAGACATTGGTTTTAATTTGCACCGAACTCCTCAATAAATTTGCGTATTTATTGAAGAAGGTCAACACCTACCAAGGTATTACAGTTAATTAACAATCGACCATAACACTTAAAAAAACAACAAGATAAATAAATAAATATAGAGTTTTAACTCAAAACACTAAATTAAAACAATATGCAGATTCTTATTCCGTTTATCATCAGATCATCCCAATGTTGTATTTTTGTAATGACTTACGTAATTAAATTACTTTATCTGCATTTTTAGAAACAAAGAAAATGCCACGTTTTAAACGTAGCAGCAGAACGCCGTACCTGCATAAACTCCTTCTATAACAAAAAGTTAACAATAAGGGTGATTTTCAAGATGTACATGAAATGATCGTAACCGCTTAATAATTAGCTAAAAATATGTCGGCATTCCTACAGAAGTTAGTTTCAAGACTGCAGAACACTTTCTTTATCGTATTTAGAGCTTTCATCCAATCGAGAGCAGATAGGCAGAGTATTGTGTTTAATTTCCTCTCAATTACTCACAACCGTAAGCTTTGCTGAAATTTGTGCGGCTATTTCATCGTTTTGAGACGGATAGAAGGGAAATGCCGTCCGGTATCAAGAGGGAAAACCGGACAGCCAATAACATATCTGAGGAGGTTAAAGCAGGGATTCTACCAATTCAGCAAGTGCATCAAATGTGGGTTTTCGGCTAGACGTCGGTCGCCAGACCAAGCCAATCTCACGATACGCTTCCTGACCGGGTGGCTCAAGGATAGCTAGATTCAGGTTTTCAATAAGGCCGTGCTTGATGGCCATTTGTGGAATAAATGTCGTCCCTAGCCCATTAGCCACCATCTGGACCAAGGTGTGTAAGCTGGTGGCCGAAAATGGGTTGATCTTTGCCGTGGATGTCAGGTTACAAGCAGAGACTGCGTGATCGGTCAGGCAATGTTCTCGTTCTAATAGAAAGACCGACTCATCCGGCAAGTCCGAGTAGCTCAACGGTGAATGCACCTGCGACGCCTGAAATTTGCTCATCACCATTTTAAAAGCATCACGCCCCACTGCCCGGCTCGCCATGTTACCGATGTCGACAGGCAGCGCGAGGATCAGTACATCCATTTCCCCACTTTTTAGGGCTGTCAGTAAATTGGCCGTGGTGTCTTCACGCAACAAGAGGTCAAGTTCCGGATATTGCTTATTCACTGCCTGTACCAAATCGCACAGTAAGAAAGGCGCAATAGTAGGTATGCAGCCCACCCGCAGCTTACCCTGCATAGGGCGTTCACTGACTTGTGTCAGTTCCATTAAATCTTGGCTTTTTGCTAGAATTTCGCGACTGCGAGACACCACATCTTCACCAATTGCAGAAAATACCAACGTTTTGTTATCGCGCTCAATAAGCTGAGATCCAATCAAATCTTCTAGGTTTTGGATCCCGGAACTTAGTGTAGACTGGCTAACGAAGCATTGTTTTGCAGCCTCGCCAAAGTGGCGCGTCTCGTACAATGTCACCAAATAATGAAGCTGTTTGAGAGAAGGGAACTTTGTCATCGATTTTTCCGATTACATTAATCTATTAAATCCACTTTTTTCAATTTAGCAGTTCTATTATAGTTTGTCCCGTTCATAGATGAATCGAGGCGTTATCGCCTGATACACAAACATTTTTAGGAGCTGAGAAATGGTACTAGTAGGCCGTCAAGCACCAGACTTTACTGCAGCAGCAGTACTGGGCAATGGTGAAATCGTAGATAACTTCAATCTGAAAGCGTTCACCAAAGGTAAGAAAGCGGTTCTGTTTTTCTACCCGCTGGATTTCACCTTCGTATGTCCTTCTGAGCTGATCGCTTTTGACAAGCGTCATGCTGACTTCCAAGCGAAAGGCGTAGAAGTAATCGGTGTTTCTATCGACTCTCAGTTCTCTCACAACGCATGGCGTAACACTGCTGTTGAAGACGGCGGTATCGGCCAAGTTAAATACCCACTGGTTGCAGACGTTAAGCACGAAATCTGTAAAGCTTACGATGTAGAGCACCCAGAAGCGGGCGTTGCGTTCCGTGGTTCTTTCTTGATCGACGAAGACGGTCTGGTTCACCACCAAGTTGTTAACGACCTGCCATTGGGCCGTAACATCGACGAAATGCTGCGCATGGTTGACGCACTGAACTTCCACCAGAAAAACGGTGAAGTTTGCCCAGCACAGTGGGAAGAAGGTAAAGCGGGTATGGACGCATCGCCTAAAGGTGTTGCAGCGTACCTGTCTGAGCACACTGAAGACCTGTAATTGGTCTGACTGCTTCTCAACGGCAGTCCCTAACGCGTAAGCGTAAAGCCAAAAAGTCAGCTAAAAAAATATGAGGCCCGGACCACCGGGCCCTTTTCGTATCTGGCGTTTGCCAACCAAGATCTCCACCCCTGCAAATCTTCCCGCTTTCTACTTTCTACAGCCAGCCTTCACGAAAAACCGCACGTAACACACCGGATGGACACTCACTACCGACGCCCGCATTCATACACTGCAATTGCCCTACAAACTCAGCTCTTCAAACGATAAAAGAACACAGTCCACGGTGAGTGAGTGTGGCTGTCATAGATAAACGCTGGAGAGCAAATAGGCGCGATTTAATACCACATCGAGGTTGATGAAATCAGCATGAAAGATACAGGGGCAGAAGGCGTTGATATGGGTTGCTTGGTGCTTGGAAAGAGTGGAGCAATAGGGAATGCGAAGATAGAAGATAGAAGATAGAAGATAGAAGATAGAAGATAGAAGATAGAAGATAGAAGATAGAAATTTTGCCTTCAAAAAGTGAATTTCTCACCTTCCAGATAGCAAAAAAAGGCCGCGGATTGCTCCGCGGCCCTTTTTACGACAATTACAGCTTGATTACGTTAGCTGCTTGAGGGCCTTTTTGGCCTTGCTCAACGTCGAAAGAAACCTTTTGGCCTTCAGCAAGAGTTTTGAAACCTTCTGAAGCGATTGCACGGAAATGTACGAATACGTCTGCGCCGCCGTTGTCTTGAGAAATGAAACCAAAACCTTTTTCTTCGTTAAACCATTTTACGATGCCAGTAGACTTAGACATTTTATGCCCCTTATATATAAATTCGATGAAAAGTCGCTTATTGCGAGTATTGCACTGAATGTTGAATTATTGAATGTGACGATTAAGCGAAGGGGACACAGAGGTCATCGTATTAACGAAGGAAATCTGCGGTCTTACTTTAACTTTATGTTGCATTAATAACTCTGCAAACCAGAGCGAGGCTTATAATAAAGGAACAGCAGCCAATGTAAAGCGTTATCTTGCGTTTAATTTAAGTAAATTTGCTGATTGCTTATTTTTTAACCACTTAGCGTGTTCTGTGAAGACGCATGCAACTTTTACCAAACTTTTACACCACCCCGCTTCTATTTTAACCATATCTCATTGATGATGAGCGAAAATCCATAGCGAGGAACGCGTAATGTCTGTATTGGTCGAAGTTTGTATCGATAGCCTTGAATCCCTTCCTATAGCTCAAACCGCTGGTGCCGGACGCATAGAGCTGTGCAGCTCACTGGCAACGGGTGGCCTTACCGCCAGCGCAGGCTATATGAAACACGCCGCACGCATCAGCAATATTCCGGTTTATGGCATCATTCGTCCACGAGAAGGCGACTTTCTGTATTCCAGTGATGATATCGAGATCATGCTGGCCGATATTCACATGGCACGTTCAGCCGGCCTTAACGGTGTGGTGATCGGGGCGTTGAATGCAGACGGCACACTTGCACAAGATGCCCTCAGTGACATGATTAAAGCCGCTGGCGATTTGGGCATTACTTTCCACCGCGCCATCGACCATTGTGCCACCCCGTTCGATGCCCTCGAATTTCTGATGGCGAATGGCGTAGAACGCATTTTGACATCAGGTCTGGCGAAAAATGCCGAGATGGGTATCGACATGCTAAAAGAGATGGTGACCTTCACCCACAACCGACTCAGTATCATGCCAGGTGCGGGCGTATCACCCGATAATGCCAAACGCATCATCGACGCTACTGGCGCACATGAAATTCACCTTTCCGGTAAAACCACCCGTCAATCACTGATGCACTACCGCAACGAAAAAGCGACCATGGGCAACAGTGACAGCGACTTTGACATTACCGTTACCAACCCCGATATCATCGCACGCACAATCGCCGCAGTTCGTTAACTAAAAGCCGCGGTTTATAGCAAGCTTCGAAAAAACATCACTTGCGAAAATATCGATACGCGAACATAAAAAAGGGCAGCCACATTGGCTGCCCTTCTTCTACAGTTAATTCCTGCTCTTACTGTTTAACCCTACTCTGCTTTACGCTGAGGGTTCACTTTCCCGCCCGTTACTGGGTCAGATTTGCCTTCCGCTTTCATGCGTTCAGCACGGCGGCGGCGAATTTCTTTCGGATCGGCCACCAAAGGGCGATAAATTTCAATGCGATCGCCATCATGTACAAATGCATCCAGCTTCACCAATCGGCTGAATACACCCACCTTATTGCTTTTCAAATCAATGTCTGGATACGCTTCCAGCACCCCAGAATGGCGGATGATGTCTTCCACATGCATATCTGGTGTCACAATCGCCTTAAACACACGTTGCTCAGTAGGCAGCGCGTACACCACTTCTACATGCAGCAGCTTTTCATCGCTCATAGACGTCTCTCGCCCTTTGGGTAAACGCTTTTACCATGTTCAGGGTCAGCTCGTTAAACACCTTACCGAACGCCATCTCCACCAGACTGTTTTTAAATTCAAAGTCCAGATTCAATTCGATTTTACAGGCATCCGTATCTAGGGAAGTAAAATTCCAACCACCGACCAGCTTACGGAACGGGCCATCAACCAGCTCCATTTTGATCGCCTCACCGCTTACCAACTCATTACGTGTGGTAAAGGTTTTGCGAATGCCCGCTTTTGCCACATCCACAGACGCAGTCATGGCACTGTCGCTTGCTTCTAACACGCGCGAACCGGCGCAGCCAGGCAAGAACGACGGATAAGATTCAACATCATTCACAAGCTTAAACATTTGCTCTGCACTAAACGGCACGAGGGCAGAACGGGTAATACGTGGCATAGCATCTCCTCATAGGTCGATGCCGACATCATATCACTGGACTGAATTTAGGCAAAAAAACCCATAAAAAGTATATCGCCAGAGAGAATCACTGCCGTATAATGGGGCCATTATGGTAAAGAAAAATTCAAAGAATAAAGCGGGCAGCAATACAATTGCGCAGAACCGCCAAGCTCGCCACGAATACTTCATCGAAGACGATGTTGAAGTAGGGCTTGAGCTACAAGGATGGGAAGTGAAAGCCCTCCGTGCAGGCAAGGTGAACATCAGTGAGAGCTATGTGTTCTTCCGCGATGGCGAAGCCTTTATGTCCGGAGCGACAATCACGCCACTTAACGTTGCTTCTACTCACGTAGTTGCCGACCCAACACGTGTGCGAAAACTGCTGCTTAAGCGTCGTGAACTCGACTCTTTGATTGGCAAAGTGAACCGCGAAGGTTACACTGTTATCGCATTGTCCATGTACTGGAAACAGTCATGGGCTAAACTTAAGATTGGTCTGGCGAAAGGTAAAAAGCTTCATGACAAGCGCGATGCATCAAAAGATCGCGATTGGCAGCGCGACAAAGCACGTATCATGAAGGCTGCAGTCAGATAATCGTTGACGCAGCAGAGCTTTATGCTAGTATCTGCGACATAATTCCGGGGCTGATTCAGGATTCGACAGGATCAAGAAGGCTCGTGGAGCATGCCGAGGGGCGGTTTGCCTCGTAAAAAGCCGCAAAAAAATAGTCGCAAACGACGAAAACTACGCACTAGCAGCTTAATAACCTGCTGAGAGCCTGCCCTCCCTAGCCTCCGCCTGTAGGACGGGGAATCAGGGCAGTCAAACCCAAACAGGATCGCGTGGATGCTTTGACTCGATAGCTGAAGCGCTAAAGATAATTCGGGTATGTCTTTTTGTAGCGTGTCTATTCGCAGCACACTGACGAGATTAAAGATAGACTAAGCATGTAGCGCCATTAGTTAGACTGATTTTGGACGCGGGTTCAACTCCCGCCAGCTCCACCAAATACGCGTATCGGGACATCTCAGGATGTCCCGTTTTCTTTTCTAAAGCCTTGTAATACCTAGCATTGAGCGTCTCACACTATCTCATCGTGATTCACTTAATCTCTCTTCTTTAGTAACATCCTTTGCAACACCACAGAATTTAGTCACATTCTGTTGTTACATCGCAAAGGAAAATAAAATGGCTAGACAAATCAAGCCCTTATCTACAACTCAAGTTAGTAAAGCAAAACCAGCAGAAAAAGAATATTCACTGGCTGATGGTAACGGTCTGTACCTACGAATTAAACCCAATGGCTCAAAATTATGGCTATTCAATTACATCCACCCCATAACTAAAAAACGTAAAAACGTTGGCTTAGGTATCTTTCCTGATATCACCCTTGCATCGGCTAGAGAAAAAACAAGAGAGATGCGTACCTTGGTTGCTGAAGGTATCGATCCAAAGACATATAGAGATAATCAACGCATCAATGCTCAGATCGCTCAAGCATCAACATTAAAAGCAGTTGCTGAAGAATGGTTTGAAGTAAAAAGTCATAAAGTATCTGCAAATTATGCAGATGATATTTGGCGCTCTCTTGAACTTCATGTTTTTCCAAATCTTGGTAATTTTCCGATCCATGAACTCACCTGTCCTATCGTAATTCAGGTCTTAAGACCGATTGAAGCAAAAGGCACTCTTGAAACTGTCCAACGTGTTTGTCAACGTTTGAATGAAATAATGGATTACGCAACTAACTGCGGAAAACTCCAATCAAACCCACTATCAAAAATTAGACAAGTTTTTAAAAAGCCAGAAGTAGAGCACATGCTCACGATAAAACCTGAAGACTTAAACCTATTAATGCAAAAAATGTCTTTAGCAAACATTAAGCACATCACTCGCTGTGCGTTTGAATTTCAACTGCATACCCTAACTCGCCCAGTTGAGTGCGCTCGTGCAGAGTGGTCAGAAATAGACTTTGTCAAACGACTTTGGGTCATCAGTCGCACGAAAATGAAAATGAAGCGAGACCATAAAATACCGCTCTCATACGCTTCTATTCAGCTTTTAGAATTCATGAAGCCAATTTCGTTCGGCCAAAAGTACGTATTCCCTAGTGGAAAATCGACAGGCGAACATATGAATAGCCAAAGTGTGAATGCTGCTCTTAAACGCGCGGGGATGTCTGGAAAGCTCGTAAGCCACGGTATGCGATCAATTGGTAGCACCGCGCTGAACGAACATGGCTTCAATAAAGATGCGATTGAACTCTGCTTAGCTCATGTCGATTCAAACACAATCAGAGATATCTACAATAACGCAGAATACCTTGATGAACGACGAAAAATCATGACGTGGTGGAGTGACTTCATCCTTGAAGCCTCAAAAAACACTAACACCATTGCAAAACCTGAACAACATTGAGCTGCCTGATTTTGAGGGCATTTAGATTACAGACTAAGTGCTCTCCTAGCTCACCGCATAACAAGGAGCAAACGATTAATAAACAAGCATATCAAGATAATTACACCAGACCAGGAAGGAACATTAATATCGAATGCTATCAGCCAGATATCTCCACCACTCCTCTACGAGTTCTTGACTATTTGCTGAATGCTGGCGGCAACAGGAAGTCAAATAGCACTACTTGAGTGATAAAGATCACACTTAATCAGCAAATTAAATAATTTAATATTGACGAACGACGGGATCTCAATTAAAACATACCTCGTTCAATAAATACTTTTCTTAATGGAGAACAGACACTTACTGGCTTAATCGCCTTCTGCCACAAGGGCAGTCTACTGAGAGTAATTATTTATTATTTTTTTGATTTAGCATTAACTAACCCGCTTAATATCGCTCTGATAGGTATTACAGCAACAACATCAAGTTCACTTAGGTGCATCAATGTATTGCATCGGTGACTCCTGACGCAGCAAGTTATCTGATCTTTCAGATGGCATATCCCATAACATTTAGGGATGCGCAGAACTAGTTAGTGCGGATCGTCTCGTAGAAGGTAATGTCTGTTATGAACCACACTCAAATTCAAATCAAAATCGAACGTAAAGCTGACGTACTAAAGCGCATCCCTTTCTCTCGTGCAACCTTGCACCGCAAAATCAATGACGGCACTTTTCCACCTTCTATTCCTTTAGGCGCAAATTCTGTGGGTTTTCTCGCTCATGAAATCGACACATTTCTTGCAGCCATCGTTGTAGGTCAAGATCTACAACAAGTAGTCGCAACTCTAGTGGAACAACGTCAAGCGCTCTTCGACAACAGTTTCTTATCACTAGCTGCTTAACTAAGCAATTCGCACAAAATCAATTAAACCAATTGTTTATTGTATGCTTTAGCATGCTAGCAAAAGTGCAGAATTTCTTAGTTATATATATTATCTAGAGAATTTTGCACCTTTGCGTTGACCACGGAATAAGAATAAATGAACGTCATCGCACAATCTCAAACCGCAGAGCACACACTCATCCAATCATCAGACAAAGCCGTAAAGTCTGTTTCGATTCTGATCTCACCATTCATTGAATATGTGGCAACAGAACGCCGAGTCGTTGCATTAAGCAACGACAGTATCAATGCGGGTGAAGTAATTGGCTATTATAAAGATGCTGGCTTTGACATTTTGCTTGTTGTTGACTCGAAAATGCTGCCTGAGCTAACAGCAAAAGTGATGGCATATAACTATCAAAATGCTCGTGTACCAGTCTTAGATATCAAAACAGGCACAATCCACCCGTTAAATGACTTTTATAGTATCGTGAGCTACCTTAGCTTATGCTGCTCATTAACTTCTTGTCCTGATGTTATCACATCGCTAGCAACTCAATTACTTCGCACGATGCCACTGATCAACAGCACTATTGATTCATGTTTAGCGACCCATGCCGTAAACGCAATTAACAAACTACAGCAGCCCGTTTTACGTCATGCTCTCAATGAACAACTTAGTCATTGTCGCACTCAGGTTAAAAAATTTATGTGTCCAACCGTTCAAACCGATCTCTTAACGGTAAAAAGCCTAGATACACCCGAGTGCGCCAAGCTAATCAATAACACGCGTACCCTCGCAATTAAGTCAGCGACTGGAACAGGGAAAACCAAACATGTCTTTGGCCCTGTGGCGCAAACAGCAAAGAAGCAGAATAAAAAGGTGACTTACCTGTCATACCTCACAGCTTTAGTTGAACAATACTGCACTGACAACCTAGCAACTAGTTACAACGATGAGCTATCAAAGTTAGAAGAAGCCTCTGCGATCGGAGTCGTAGTCAACAGCATCTGGAAGACGCACATTTTTACTTTTCTAAAGCAGACTGACATTCTTATCATTGATGAGTTTGAAAAAGTGTTGAGTGCGATCGTTTGCTCTAAAGATAGCGAAAAACTACCTAGACAGCTTGTCTTCGAGTGCTTGTCTGAGATTATCCGCAATGTTCCGCAACTGATTGTGGGCGATGCTGACATATCAAACATCGGTTTGAGTTATATCAAGGGGTTGCGAGGTGAAGTGACGCTTCTAAACTGCACTGCAAACCCTTACGCCAACATCAAAGCCGTTATTACTGACAAAAACCAATACATATCTAATCTCCACCTACATAAGCAGTTTAATCAAGATAAAATCTTCTTGTTTGACTCTCTAAAAACTCTACGCAACGTCACCAAGTCGTTAGGGTATGAAAATGAAAACAAGCTTGATTGCGAAAAATCAGCACTTGCTGACGGTGTACTAGTGATTCATGGTGATAACAAAGATATGCCAAAACAGAGCGCTTTTTTAGCTAATCCAAATGATGAAATTAGCAAGTACAAGGCCATTATGGCATCCCCTTGCCTAGGTTCTGGTTTTTCTATTACAACGCATTTTTCCGATAAAGTTGTCGTATTCTGCGATAAAACACTAGCACCGCTAGAACTAGTAAACTTTGCAAGACGCTTTCGCACAGCAAAAACGATTTGGTTTGCGATTGATGCCTTTGCGGATTTCTCAGCACCTAAAACTCACAAAATCAAATATGACTCAAGATTTCACTATCAAGCGACAGATGCACTCCATATTGAGTTCTTAAACTCAAAGCACATGTTCTTTTCTTCATTCGCTTTGCACATGCACATAACACTGGAAGAACTAGGGTTTACTACGGCATCAGCCCCCTCTTCTCTTATGGATCAATGTTTAGCTAAAAAGTGTGTAAACGAACAACAAAAGACATACAGAACATTGCTCATTGAGGCGATTGTAAACGCACCGAATTTATCGAGCGAACAAGCCGTCAATCTACGCGAATCAAACGCTCGTACATCATCCGACAATGCGGCTTTAACCAAACGCCGAATCAGAACAGATTACCAGCTCCTTGCCGTGGAACAAGATGATGTTCTTTTTCATTATGAGTTTATGAAACACAGAGATATCTTTGATGCATTTCCTTTTGTTAAACGCCATAAAGTTAAGCAAAATACACAGCCAAAACATCAAGATACTGCGAACTTTATCTTTCAAACCATTTTGAAAGAACATGGTTTCTGCGAAATCGAAAAGAGCCTGTCTATTCATAAAGATGACGTTCGTATCATAGTTGAGCACTGCTACAACCAAAGAACACATTTGAATTGGGTTTTAGATGAAGCACTGCACATCACGAAACCTTTGCACAAAGAAGCCAAATTAAATAAAGCAACATCGTACCTGAAAAAATTGCTCTCCTCGCTCGGCTTTGAAATGGCAAGGTTCAGCGGCAACACCAATAAAGCACGCGTAACCCTTCACAAGCATGCTGCGACATATGCAGAAATGGATGCCAACTACTATATCCCAGTGGACATCGCAGCTTAAATCTCTATCCCTGCTACCTATAGCTACTGCTTATACAGTTACAACCTAAGCAAAGGTGGCAGGGTATAAGCTCCTAAACGCACGTTTCCGTGCGAGTCTCAAATATCATGACCTTTGTCTCTCAATTGCTCTATGTTGCGCTATAATGCCCGCAAATTTTGTTCTTTGCCGACTAACCAACAAGGCAAGCCGTGAACGCTAAAGAGATCCAGATGACAAACAATACCACCACTGTCGAAACAGCAGACAAGATCAGCTTAGAAGAGCTTAAGACATGGCTTTGGGGCAGCGCAAACATCATGCGCGGCACTGTAGACAGCTCAGACTTCAAAAACTATATCTTTGGTCTTATTTTCCTTAAGCGCCTTTCTGATGTGTTTGACGAGCGCGTACAAGCCGTGATGGATGAAGAAGATTGCAGTGCTGACGTAGCAATGGAAATTATCCTAGAAGATAACCCAGAGCAATTCGTGCCAGTGGATGCGCGTTGGGCAAATTTCACCAAGAAATCGGAAAACGTTGGCGAATCTATCGATGAAGCGTTTGCCAAAATTGAAGAACAAAACCCAACCTTAGAAAAAGTGCTAACAGCGATCCAATTCGGTGACAAAGAAAAGCTCAGCAACGAGCTTCTCATGCGCCTGCTTCGCCACTTCAACCAACATAAACTGGGCAACAAGAACCTTTACAAGGCTGACTTGCTTGGTGATGCTTACGAATACCTGATTGGTAAATTCGCCGATGATGCTGGCAAAAAAGGTGGCGAGTTCTATACCCCGCACGAAGTAGTAGAGCTGATCGTAAAACTGATTGACCCACAACCAGGGCATGAAATCTATGACCTTACATGAGGATGTGGCGGCATGCTGGTTGAGTCAGCGCGTCATATCAAAGAGAACTACGCCAACGGTACAGTGATGGGGAAACCAAACTGTAAGTTATACGGTCAAGAGAAAAATCTAGGTACGTGGGCTATTGCCAAGCTGAACATGTTCTTGCATAACCTTGATGGGGACATCAAGCGTGGTGATACCTTGGTTAACCCATTACACAAAAGTGGCGAAGGCTTACAAACCTTTGACCGAGTAATCGCAAACCCTCCGTTTTCAATCAAAGAATGGTGGGAACCACTAGAAGTAAACAAAAAGACCAAGATCGATAAAAACGGTAAAGAAACCGAAATCGCGCCAAAATACTCGACTGAACTAAAAGACAAATTTGGTCGTTTTGGTCTAGGCATTGCTCCACGTACCAAAGCGGATCTGGCTTTTGTTCAGCATATGATTGCATCAACCAAAGACGATGGTCGCATCGGTGTGGTTGTGCCCCACGGAGTGCTTTTTCGTGAAGGTGATGAGGGAAAAATCCGTAAAGGCATGCTAGTTGGCAAAGATGATTTTAAAGGCGACTTGATTGAGGGTGTGGTTGGTTTGCCGCCAGCACTTTTCTTCAACACGGGTATCGCGGCGGCAGTGTTGATTATCAACAAAAACAAGCCTACGGCGTTAAAGAACAAGGTTATCTTCGTTGATGCTTCTGCTGAGTTTGGTGAAGGCAAAGCGATGAACTTCCTACGTGAAGCCGATATCAAACGTATTACGACTGAATACAATAAGGCGAAGCAAACACTTGTAGACGCAGGGGAGCAAACAGAAGATAAGTTTTCAGAGCTATTGGATTCCGTCGCTATTGATAAATACCTACGAGTGGTCGATATCGAAGAGATTAAGCAGAATGACTTTAACCTCAATATAAGCCGTTATATTGATACCTCTGAGGAAGAGGAAGCTATTGATCTATCGTTAGTTTTAGATCGCTTAAAAACAATAGAGTCTGAGATTACAGAATGTGAAGTAAAGTTATCTCATCATCTTAAATACTTGGGATTAGAGGTCACTAACAATGACTAATGCCGTTGTAGATTGGGCATCTGTAGAGCTAGGTACATTAGTCTCAATCAAGTGCCCAAAATTCGATCCAAAATCTCAAAGTGATGAAAGAAAGTGTATAGAGCTAGAACATATTGAGCAACAGTCTGGTCGAATAATTGGGTGCTCCAATACTTTAGAAAGCACTAGCACTAAGAATGTAATTTCTAAAGGTGACGTGTTGTTTGGCAAATTACGTCCTTATTTAAAAAAGTTTGCACTAGCACCATTCAATGGTGTGTGCAGCTCTGAAATCTGGGTACTGTCTCCAAATAAGCTTATAGAAAAAACCTTCTTATATTATCTGGTTCAAACTGATTCTTTTCTAGATCAAGCAAATAAGTCATGTGGCACAAAAATGCCTCGTGCAGATTGGAAGGTAGTCTCAAAATATGAGTTTCCTTTGCCTTCTTTGACAGAACAACAAAAAATCGCAGAAGTCCTATCAACTGTTGATAAGAAGATTGACCTCATTGACCAAAAGATAGCTGAAACCGAAAAGCTCAAAACTGGACTGATGCAAAAGCTATTTTCAGAAGGCGTAGGTGTTCAAGATTCAAATGGTAACTGGCAACCTCATAATGAGTTTCAAGCTAACCGACTGCCAATTGGCTGGAAAGTAAATACACTTGGCT
The DNA here is from genome assembly GCF_900167155.1 of Enterovibrio nigricans DSM 22720. Lineage (GTDB taxonomy): Bacteria > Pseudomonadota > Gammaproteobacteria > Enterobacterales > Vibrionaceae > Enterovibrio > Enterovibrio nigricans. The sequence goes on from NZ_FUXU01000026.1 coordinate 52,852, forward strand.
CAATAGCGAGTATTACAAGTGGTGGCACCCCATCTCGTAAAAAAAGCAACTACTGGGAAGATGGCGACATACCCTGGGTCACAACTAGCGAAGTGAACTTCAATCGCATAACCCATTCAGCACAAAGCATAACACAGGAGGGGCTGGATAATTCTGCTGCAAAATTAGGCTTTGTTGCTTAAATCGATGGAACTAAATCTAGAAGCTACGATCTGATCGGCTACACCCATCAAT
>NZ_FUXU01000169.1 GCF_900167155.1 Enterovibrio nigricans DSM 22720
ACGACGAGGAAGGTGACACTAGATTGCCTGAAACTTAAAACTTTGCAACGGAGCCCAGGTAACTAGCCACAATCTCTTGCAGTTCGTTATTGGCTTTCATTTCTTCAATTCTCGCATCGATGTAGGCTTGCATTTCTGGATCAATGCCCGGGGAGTACGCGAGATGAATTTGGTAGTTTGGGATCATGTTATTGATTTTTTGAAGCTTATAATCTTCAGGGGTAAAGCCGAGACGTTTTAGGTGGTATTGCAGCCTAAGATCCATTTCGACAAAACCGCCGGCACCTTTGAGTCTATCCACGACACGCAGTGCAGAGTCATAGTTCTTGACGCGGATTTCACTGACATCCCCTTTTTTAATTTTCTTATCTAATCCCGGATAATCAAAACCGAAAAGTAAAATAGCGACTTTGTCTTCAAGATCGTCGGTATCTTTATAATTAAACTCTGACTTCGCCCCGCTTAAAATACTGTGTTCAACTTCTAATATGGGAGATTTCGACAAATTGGCGGCTTGCATGTCTCCCCAAAGAGGGCTGCCATAGGTAATCCAATTCGCGTTTTGATTTTTGCTTAGCTCTGCAATCATGCGGTTAAACGGGTAGGTATGAATCTCCAGTTCGTATTTTGACCCCTTGAGTGCCCTTTGCACTATTTCAGTCACGATACCACGGTGATTTTCACCACTGTCTTGTATTTGCAATGGCTCTGACTGGTTTTGAATGACGTAATAATCCAGTGAGGCAGCAAAGACGGATGTGCTGAAAACAACAGAGAAGACAGCGGAAAGAACGGGGTAGACATGCTTTGTTAATCGGGCTTTTGGTTGGCGCATATTATCGGCACTCTCATTTTGTGAAACAACGCTATCATTAAAAATGTATGTTCCTTTTTTAAGACACTTTTAAGACACTTTTAAGCCTAGACTATGTTGAATCAAAACGAGAGTTTACGACCACCTGTGAGCATGGCTGCGAGGTTGGTTGGGCGAATTTTGCTGGTATGTACGTTACTTGCTTTTCTTGTAGCAGCATTCGCGCTGTACCTTGATTATCAGGCACGCTATGAACAATCGCGTGAGAATGCGGAGCTGATTCAAAAGACAGACCTACCCGCAGTGGCCAGCAGTGTGTGGCAGGAGGATGTTGAGCAGCTCAACGTGGTCACTGACGGTATTTTCCGAAATCCGGATGTGGCGTATGTGGTTGTTTACGATCAGAACCGTGTATTGGCGGAAGCCGGACAGCCACCGTCAGAGCCAAAATTAACTTACCAATGGCCGATTAAATACGCACAGTTCGGGTCAGAGTTCGAGCTGGGTTACATCAGAGTCGACGTCAGTCTTCAGCATCTCTACAACAGCCTGACCGAAAGGTTTATCACGTTGCTTCTCTTTTTGGGGGCAGCCACGCTGGTGCTCGGTGGGTTGGTATTTTTGATTGTTTACGTTGAGGTAGTTCGCCCCCTGATTTGGGTATCTAAAGGCGTAACCAAGTTTGATGTCGACAACATGCCCGAACCCATAGAGCCGCCTCATAAAGGCATGGGGGAGGAGCTGATAAGGCTCTACACCCAATACAACAATACCGTAGAGAGAATGCGGAACAACAGTCAAGAGTTGAAAGAATCCAAACGCGTCGCGGAACGAGCAAACAAGAAGAAAAGTGAATTTCTTGCCAATATGAGTCATGAAATTCGGACGCCTATGAATGGCATTATCGGCATGGCTTCGCTGCTTAAAGGCACCAAGCTTGATGAGGAGCAGCGTGAATTTATCGACATGCTTGAAACGTCGTCCCTCACCTTGCTTGATATCATCAATGACATCCTCGACTTTTCAAAAATCGAAGCGGGCAAGCTGGAACTGGACACCGTTGAACTCAACGTGTTTGAGCTGAACAAAGACATCGAGCAGATGTTTAAGCTTCGCACGAAAGAAAAGAGTATTGATTTTGAATGCCATGTGGATCCAGACCTAACGCCATTGTTGATGGGGGATGCACCAAGGCTTCGTCAGGTCATGATTAATTTGGTGGGGAATGCGGTCAAATTTACAGAAAAAGGCAATGTCAGGGTTAATTTTCAAAATGTGGGTGAACGCGGTGATTTTTGTACCGTGCTGTTTGAAGTGTTTGATTCAGGCATCGGTATTCCCCAAGAGAAGCTAGAAACCATCTTTGAAAAGTTTGAGCAAGCAGATGGTAGCACGACTCGCAATTTTGGCGGGACAGGGTTAGGGTTGGCTATCTCGAAACAAATTGTGGAACTGATGGGCGGTGAGTTGACCGTTGAAAGTCAGGAAAATAAAGGCAGCCGCTTCTTCTTTACGGTAACTTTTGAGCGAGCGCAAGAGCCTGAAGCTACGCCGATTGATACCCTTTTGTTTGCGGATACGGAGATGTTGTTGGTTGACGACAGCAGACTCAATATGCGCATTACCAGTATTCAGCTCGGAAACCTCGGGTGTCATATCACGTGTTGTGTCCGTCCTGAAGACGCCGAGGAGATGATTGCGGAGCGTATTGATACCGCGAAGCCCTACAAACTCGTTATCTTAGATAAGTTGATGCCGAGTGTGGATGGGTTCTCGGTAGCGTCTCAGTTGAGAAAACGGTTTGGAAACCGGTGCCCTAGTTTAATGATGATTACCGCAGCCCCCGAAGTGCATGACAATGTCAAATTGGGCACGCTCGGCATCGAAGGTTATCTCTCTCGCCCCTATAAATTCAGTGACTTAAAAAACACAATTCTCCGCGTGTTAAGAGGCCAGCAGCCTCAATTGGGGGTGATTTCAGAACTGCATCAGTCGAATGCTGGAGAAGTTAGCCAACTTTCAGGCTCGTCGTCTCATTTTGTAGGGCGCATATTGGTGGTGGAAGACACGAAAGTAAATCAGCGTGTCACGCAAGCCATGCTCACTAAATTAGGGGTAGAGGTTGTGATTGCGGAGAACGGGAAAATTGCGGTTGAATACTGCGAAAATGACGCCTTTAATCTGATCTTTATGGATTGCCAGATGCCAATAATGGATGGTTTCCAAGCGTCCCGCTTAATAAGAGAGCACCATTTAGCAGATCATGCCCCCATTGTTGCGTTAACGGCGAATGCCACCGCAAAAGACAGGGAAGAGTGTTTAAAATCGGGTATGGACGACTATATCGCGAAACCCGTTAGTAAGGCGGATCTTGAACGTATGTTGCGCTTGCATCTCCCGACGTTAGAACAAGGAAAGGCGCAAACGGGCTCCGTTGCAAAGTTAGTAGAAGGCCGCTGAGACCCTAGGTTATCCTGAGTTAAAAAG
>NZ_FUXU01000207.1 GCF_900167155.1 Enterovibrio nigricans DSM 22720
GGTTGCGCCCCGTTAAAGTCCACGGTCACCCCGCTGACTTTTAAGTCAGCCCCGATGTGCAGCAAGGAGCCGTCAACGCCTGCCACAAAAGGGATAACCGAGGTGAAAAGCACAATGTCTTCCACATCAGACGGATTCGTGACGGTCAGGGCAATAAACTCTGTGCCCATGTCAAAGACATAGCCACGCGGGAGAAACACCGAGGTCTCACCCACAATCACAGAGACCTCTTTGCCCTCTTTGAGCATCAGGTAACGCCCGATAGCTTGAATGCGTTGGGTCTGTCCCTGGGGCAAATGCAGTTCAATCAGCACGGTTTATCTCCTTCCCAAAATGAGGATTAAGGCCACTATCACGACACCTATCACGCCATACAGCACCACTTGACTGTCAAGGAACTCACTGACACCGCCCGTGTTATCGTTGCGGATGGTCTTTTGAATGCCTTCCAGTAGCTTAACGTTGTTACTGGCTTGCTGACCTTGTAGGCCTGACAAGGTATCGAGCGAGCGGTTGCTTTGCTCTGTGATAGCGTCAAGGGCACGGTTATTTTGTGCACTGAACGCCTCCATTGCCGTATCCGCTAAGGTGCTATAGGTGTCAAAGGCTTCATCGACCACACCTGCATTGACGCTTAACGCCTTGGCCGTGGTGCCTTCCACTGTCTTAATGGCCGTATCAACGCTGTCGAACGCTTCATCTGCGACACCTGCAGCAAAGTCAAAACTTTGCTTAATCGCCCCACCATCAAGCACATTGTTGATGTTGGTATTGGTGGTGCTGCTTCGTTGCGAGCTTTTAGAACGACTCATGGCAACGCCTCCAACTTCACCCGAAAGGCACCGTTGTCAAACCCTTCACCGTGTATTTCCACAGGGTGATAGGGACGCCAAAAGCGCACAATGGCTTTTTCGACATCTGCCACATGAAACCGCACCGTCTTTGCGCCTGCGCGTTTGGCGGTAGCCAGAATGTGGTCAAGATGGTGTTTCGCCCCCTTGCCAAGGGTCGCCATCCAAACCAGCTCCGTGCCTTCGCTGCGTATAACAATATCGAGACCGTCAAACCGCCACAGCTCGCCAAGGCTGGTTAGCTCTTGAACGATGGCAGGGGTAAAGCCTGCCTGGGTAAACCGCGCAACGTGCTCCTGTGTCCAGTTCAAGCGAACGGGGTTTATTTTTGCTTGAGCCATACCACCCCCAATATCAGCACCACAGCGGCAATGACGTACAACGCCGTATTGCTGCCGCTCGCCCCTTGGTTGTTGTTAAAGGTGACGCTTCCTCCTGCACTGCCGCCGTGAAAGTCGCCGTTCTTGGCAGACGAAGGGCCCCCACTGATCCCCCCGCCACCCGTATCAATGCCGCCGCCAATACCGGGTATCATGAGAGCCACCCTTTACGCCAAAGAATAAACAGGACAACCACCACAAGAATGAGCGTGGTGTAGGGTGGGCGGCTAGGCTGACTGGCCGTCGCGCCCAGCGCTACCGCATCCTTTGTCCACCATGCGCCTGCAATGAGGCCGCCTAGACCGAGAAATAACAAAGGCATCCGCGTCTCCTTATTTCTTGAAAATGATGAACAGCGCAATCAGCACCACCAGTGCACCGCCGCCAACGAGGTAAAGCCGTTGACGCTGCGCGGCCTGTTTGTCTTCTCTGGCGGTTTGGTTGGCCGCATCAATGCGCGCTTG
>NZ_FUXU01000087.1 GCF_900167155.1 Enterovibrio nigricans DSM 22720
CTTACAGGACTGGGTATGCCTGAAACTCAGTATATTGCTTAAGAACCGAACAACTTTAGGCTGCCATGTCTTCCAACCGAATTAAGCAACAAAGCCTCGTTTAGCTCTCCAAACATCCCCAATTAATATTGAAGACACGCCTATGTTTGTCTGTTTGTCTGTTTGTCTGTTTGTCTGTTTGTCTGTTTGTCTGTTTGTCTGTTTGTCATTTGATGACAACTATGATTTAAACGGCCTGACCTGGGTACTTCAAATGCTAGAGTTTTTCCAAAACCCCAGCGGGCATGATGAGCATTCAAACAAAGCAATATCAGCTACATTTTTTGTACAAAGCGCACTTTCTTCGGACAGAGAAGAGATGCTAACGTTGTGGCGGAAAGCCCATGCACAAAAGCATGATCTCGGCAATCACACCGATGCACACCTCTTTGGGAACCCTCTCGATAACGATGTTCAACCAGAGTGTTGGCAGCATCAAGTCAGACTGTGCAATGACTTTCTCACTCTCGATACCGAAAACGGTGGTGTTAACATCGATACTGTCTCGGGATTTCGAGCTCCATTCATGTGCTATGACGACAACTTACTACAAGCCTTGTTAGACAATGGTATTAAATATGACTCCAGCTTTCCTGCTGGCAATACACCCTCTCATGACGGTACAAACAATTATTGGCCTTACACATTGGATAACGGCAGTCCTGAACATAACATTGCGGTGGAAAATGGCTGGAAACCGAAAATATCTAACTTTCCAGGTCTTTGGGAAATCCCTACGCATAACCTTATAGTCCCGCCGGGCAGCGAGTCAGAAAAATACGGATTAAAGTACTCGTTAAGAGAGAAAATTGCCGACAGAGTAGATTGGTTTGATACAGAGAAAGGCAAGGGCGACAACTTTGACTGTAATTTGTATAACAACTCTTCTGGGGGAGGCTATGGATTATCTGGTAGAGACGTTTTCGCAATCTACGCGCATAATTTAGACTTGCGACTAAAAGGCAACAGAGCACCACTGATACTGGGGCTTCATTCCGAATATTATGCCGATTTAAGTCAACAACCTTTGTTTATTACCCCTGAATCATCTGTCGAAGATAGGCGCACCGCCCTAGTTCACTTTATTAAGTATGCGTTAACCAAGCCAGAGGTTCGTTTTATAAACTTAAACACACTCATTGAATGGATGGAACACCCCACCCCTTTGAAAATGCCAGAGGCACAGATCTAGATAAAGAAAAAGGGGAGCCGAAGCTCCCCTTTTCTTGCAAATTCTAATCTGTAATTAATTACAGAGCAGCTTTCGCTTTCTCAACAAGTACAGCAAATGTTGCTTTGTCGAATACTGCGATATCAGCCAGGATCTTACGATCGATTTCGATAGACGCTTTCTTCAGACCGTTGATGAAACGGCTGTAAGACATACCATTTTGACGAGCCGCAGCATTGATACGTGCAATCCACAGTTGACGGAATTGACGTTTCTTCTGACGACGGTCACGGTAAGCGTATTGACCAGCTTTGGTAACTGCTTGGAAAGCTACGCGGTAAACACGTGAACGTGCACCGTAGTAACCTTTAGCTTGTTTTAGAACTTTCTTATGACGTGCACGAGCTTGTACACCACGTTTTACGCGAGCCATGGACTCTCTCCTAAACTAAATCGTTAATAAACTAAGAAAAATTATGCGTATGGAAGCATACGAGCAACTGCAGCCACTTCGCACTTAGGCAGAAGTGAGTTTGGACGCAGTTGACGTTTGTTCTTAGTAGAACGCTTAGTCAGGATGTGGCGCTTAGTAGCACGCTTAAACTTGAAGCCACCAGCAGTTTTCTTGAAACGCTTAGAAGCACCTTTGTTTGCTTTCATCTTAGGCATGATGAATAACTCCGCATTGTATGCATTAATAACAGTGTAATTTGGCGAACAAAGAGACTTAGCCCTGCTCAAGTGAGACAGTGCTAAACCTCTAGGTTACTTGTATGCCGAAATTACTTCTTTTTAGGGGCAAGAACCATGATCATTTGACGACCTTCGATTCGAGTCGGGAAGCTTTCTACCAAACAAAGTTCAGCAGTGTCTTCCTTCAAACGATTCAAAACGTCAACACCGATATCCTGGTGCGCCATTTCGCGCCCGCGGAAACGGATTGTGACCTTGACCTTGTTACCCTCTTCAATAAAGCGAATCAGGTTGCGTAGTTTTACCTGATAGTCGCCAATATCGGTACCAGGACGGAATTTGATTTCCTTAACCTGAATAACCTTTTGTTTTTTCTTCTGCTCTTTCGTAGCCTTGCTCTTTTCATAGAGGAATTTGCCGTAGTCCATAACTCGACAAACTGGCGGCTCGGCATTAGGGCTGATTTCGACCAAATCTACTCCCGCATCTTCAGCGGTTTTAAGAGCTTCTTGGATTGAAACAACGCCAATAGCCTCACCGTCAAGACCAGTCAAACGAACTTCAGCGATACCGCGAATTTCGTCGTTCAAACGATGAGCATTTTGTTTAACCGGGGCTTTTCTTGCGCCTTTAATACCTTATTCCTCCAAAATATTGAGCATTCGGGTACGAACTTCTTTCTCGAGCAGAGAAACGAAATCTTCAATCTTGAATTTACCCAAATCTTTACCTTTGCGTGTACGTACTGCGATTTCACCGGCTTCCATTTCTTGGTCGCCGCAAACCAACATATAAGGTACGCGCTTCAAAGTATGTTCGCGGATTTTAAAGCCAATCTTCTCGTTTCTCAAGTCCGCTGACGCTCTAAATCCTGCTTTTTGCAGTTTTTTCGCTACTTCCTGAACATATTCCGCCTGATTGTCGGTGATATTCATCACAACCGCTTGTTGCGGCGCCAGCCAGGTTGGGAAATGACCCGCGTATTCTTCGATCAAAATACCGATAAAACGTTCCAATGAACCTAGAACCGCACGGTGAATCATTACCGGAGTGTGACGTTCGTTGTCTTCACCAACGTAAGTCGCGCCCAATCGCTCAGGTAGAGCAAAATCGAGCTGCACAGTACCACACTGCCACGCACGATCCAAACAATCATGCAAAGTAAATTCAATCTTAGGACCGTAGAATGCGCCTTCGCCATCCAAGATTTCGAACTTAATATTCATGGCATCGAGAGCTTCTGCCAAAGCAGTCTCCGCGCGATCCCACATTTCATCCGAACCTACACGCATTTCAGGGCGAGTAGACAGCTTAACTACGATTTCGTCAAAGCCGAATGTCTTGTATGTGTCGTATACCATCTCGATACACGACGTCACTTCTTTCTGAACCTGTTCAGGAGTACAGAAGATGTGTGCATCATCCTGAGTAAAACCACGGACACGCATCAGACCATGCAGCGCACCTGACGGCTCGTTGCGGTGACAGCTACCGAACTCTGCCATACGCAATGGCAGATCGCGGTATGACTTCAAACCTTGGTTGAAAATCTGAACGTGGCCAGGACAGTTCATTGGCTTCAATGCATATTCACGGCTTTCAGAATGCGTCGTGAACATGTAATCCGCATATTTGTCCCAGTGACCTGAACGTTCCCATAGGACGCGGTCCATGATCAATGGGCCTTTTACTTCCTGATATTCGTATTCATTCAGTTTTTCACGAATGAACACTTCAAGCTCACGGAATACAGTCCAACCATTATGGTGCCAAAATACCATGCCTGGTGCTTCTTGCTGCATGTGGTACAGATCAAGTTGCTTACCCAGTTTACGGTGGTCGCGCTTTGCCGCTTCTTCAAGGCGAACAAGGTGAGCTTTCAGCTCTTTCTTGTCGTAAAACGCAGTACCGTAAATACGTTGTAGCATCTTGTTGTCGCTGTTGCCACGCCAGTATGCACCCGCTACGTTCAGAATTTTAAAGTTCTGACAGAAGCTCATGTTTGGCACGTGTGGACCACGACACATGTCGATGTATTCTTCGTGATGGTACAAACCTGGACGATCTTCGCGCGATACGTTCTCATCCAAGATTTCAATCTTGTAAGTTTCACCACGTGACTCAAACGTGTCACGTGCTTCTTGCCAGCTTACATTCTTCTTAATGACCTGGTATTTGGTCTTAGCAAGGTCTTTCATGCGCTTTTCGATCGCATCAAGATCTTCTTGCGTAATAGAACGGTCTAAATCGACGTCATAGTAGAAACCACTATCGATTGTTGGACCGATCGCCATTTTCACATCAGGGAACAGTTGCTTGATCGCGTGACCTAACAAGTGAGCACATGAGTGGCGAATGATTTCAAGACCGTCTTCGTCTTTCGCTGTGATGATTTCCAAGTTCGCATCTTGTTCGATCAGATCGCACGCATCAACGCGTTTGCCATCAACACGACCAGCGATACATGCTTTCGCAAGACCAGGGCCGATGTCTAGTGCTACATCAAGAGTAGAAACTGGGTTGTCAAAAGAACGTTGACTACCGTCAGGAAGGGTAATTACAGGCATCTTTATGTCCTATTTACAGTGGTGTTACATACGCAGTAACACTTGTTGTTGTTTTTCCCTATAAATAACAGCCAGTTAAGTTTAGGGCTTAGTTGTTTTTGCTCATTTGGTACATTTTTTGGTACAAATCAAAATGGACGTACGAGAGCAGGATTGAATTGTAACCGTGTTATCTGATAACACAACCAATCTAAAGAACTTTCACGTATTTACTGCGCTCTCACCCTGTCAGGTCGCAACTGCAGCCCTCACAGCCAAATTAGATAACATACAAAACCACCACTTCAATTCCCCTGACTTAACGATAAATACATACCGTAATTAGTACGAATGCCTGATTTTACCCTCCCACTAAATAAAGAGAGTGACATTCGAATTAAGCACTCAGTCAACAGGCAACGAAATTGCTATTTAGCAAATGCTAAATAACATACCTAGGTAGTAAGGCTTAAACCCAACATAGTGTGACGACGTAATAAAAAGAACGACTCTCTATATTGCCATCGATACAACAGGAACTCAGCCGCTAGGTAAAAGGGGTTTGCAATACGTTTAGATATCTTCACATCAGCAAGATAGGCGCATTTTGACGGATTGCATTGACGCTGTCTCGATTTAGCACGACGGGACATTTATGGAACGTGAACATAACTTCACAATATAAAGGAAGAAACATCATGGGATGGTTTACGAATATTTTCAAAGGAATTGGCGATGCAATAAGCGCTGTAGGTGATGCAATCTCTGACGTTGTAACCGGTGCAACAAACGTGGTTAGTACTGCTGTCAGTGTCGTTGAAGAATGCATCAGCATCGCTGCCGATAAAGTCGCAGAGGTCACCGTTGATATACCCATAATCAACGGCATAACCGCAGCGTGCGCTACAGTGGTAGACGGTGTTACTGATGCTGCAGAGATCGTCACTCATCACTTCATGATGAATGTTGCTCAAGCAGGCCAAGCTGTAGGGACGGTTGTTTCAACAACTGGCGAAGTGGTTGATGCTGTATGTGAAGGCAATGCTGAATGTGTGCCAGAGATCATCAAAGAAGGCGTTGGCGAAATTATTGAAACCGCAGAAGAGCACCTCGCGATGCACCTTGAACACGATATCGATCTCCTGACGATTCCACTTGAAATTGTCGCGGAAGCCTCAAGTGAACTGCTCACTGGCGTAATCGGCTGCAATGAAATTTCTCAAGCCCCACTTCTTCTAGATGATTGCCAAAGCTTTGTGTTTGACACCGTTATTCATGATGGCGTCGTCAAACCAGCCTTAGAAGCGTGGGAAAACCATAACAACGAGGTGTTTGGAAACGTTGTCGACAACCTCTATCCAGCGGATATGGGCATGGGCTGGTTAACTGGCCACGAAACAGGTCACGGTGCAGGCCACGGTGCAGGCCATGGTTCAAGCTGTGGTTGTGGCGACACAACTATGCCTGCGGCAGCTGACGAGTTCATGTGGGTGTAACTCTCTAACCTCTTCAAATAAGGTCAATGCCGTAGAATTTTTCTGCGGCATTTATTAAAACAATAACCGGCAAATAGACACGAAAACATCTACTTATCCCTAAGCGCTATGTCATATACGATCGTTCAGCCTTTACGTTGTATTTCATTAGCACTTGATTAATTTCAAGCCATATCTCATATTATTTGTATACACAATTAATTTCACACTCGGCATATCATGGCTAACCCACCACGCTTCAAACAAATTAAGCTATTTCTTGAGCAAAAAATGACATCCGGAAAATGGCCCGTTGGCGCACGTATTCCGACTGAAGCGGAATTGTGTGAACAGTTTTCTGTCAGCCGAATGACGGTCAATAAAGCAGTGCGTGACCTTGTCAACGAAGGTTGGCTAGAACGTACACCACGTCTTGGAACGTTTGTCTGCCAGCGAAAAGCTGAAAGTCCGCTCATGGACATAAAAAACATTGCAGACGAAATCCGTTCACGAGGGCAAACCTACCACAGTGAAGTCATTCATCTTTCACGGATCACCGCACCAGAAGACGTTGCAATGCGTCTTGGCATAATGCTTGGCAGCGATGTATTTAAAAGTGATATTGTGCACTACGCTGACGAAACGCCCATTCAGGTTGAGCTCCGCTGGGTCAGCCCGAAACATGCTCCTGACTATTTAGAGCAGGATTTCTCCTACGTCACACCGAATCAATACCTTGTGGAAACCTGTCCATTAAGCACTATTGAGCACACAGTTGAAGCTATTTTACCCCCACCCTCTATCGCCGATTTATTACAAATAGACAATGCCCAGCCTTGCCTGTTACTTCACCGCAGAACATGGAGCGATAATCAACTGGTCAGCGCCGCCCTGCTCTATCATCCGGGAAACAGATACAAGCTGAGCGCAACTGCACACGTTTAAAAATCTGGCCTGCCAAGGTTTTGTCCCTTAGGTTTTACACCCTTCGATAAAAAATAAAGAATATTTTTTTGCGTTACCTTTATTATTTGTCTATACATTTGTATAGACATAATAGAATGGTGCGTTCGATGAAACGGATATTCACAGACTGCCACTTAGTGAGTGCAGAAGGCTGTGTGTCACAATCTTCAGGCTATGACGTTCAGAAAAGCATGATGATCGCCGTAGAAAACGGTGTCATTACTGCAATTGGGAAAGACCTTCCAACGGATGGTTTTGACCTTATTTCGCTTGAAAACCGTCTTGTGACCCCTGGGCTCATCGATTGTCATACTCACCTTGTTTTTGCAGGTGATCGTGCCAAAGAGAGAGAACAACGCCTCAATGGCATGTCATATGCGCATATTCTTGCTAACGGTGGCGGCATACTCGCGACGGTAAGCGCAACGAGAAAAGCAAGTGCCGATACGCTATTAGACCTTGCTATTCCACGTGCAAAGGCGCTAATTAGTGACGGTGTAACAACCGTGGAAATAAAAAGCGGCTACGGCCTGACCATGGGTGATGAAATCAAAATGCTGCGGGTAGCTAAACGCTTGCAGAAAGAGTTACCCATCAATGTCAAAACCACCCTGTTAGCCGCTCACACAGTGCCCCCTGAATTTCGCGATTCACCAGAAGCGTATGTCGATACGATTTGCAACGAGATGATCCCAGAAGTCGCATCCATGGGGCTCGCTGATGCTGTGGATGTTTTTTGTGAAGGTATTGGCTTCACTCGAATACAAATGGAGAGAGTATTTGAATCAGCGCTGATTCATGGCTTAGCGATAAAGGGCCACACTGAACAGTTGTCAGACTTAGGTGGTAGCGAGTGTGCCGCCAATATGGGCGCGTTATCCGTTGACCATATCGAATACATCAACTTGAAAAGTATTGAGTCGCTGGCTGCTAACGGCACGATTGCTACTTTGTTGCCTGGCGCGTTTTATTTCTTAAACGAAACGCAAAAACCGCCCGTCAATCTTCTCCGCAAACACGGTGTTCCTATGGCGGTGGCAACAGATTTCAACCCCGGCACTTCGCCGTTTGCCAGCTTGACTCTCATGATGAATATGGCTTCTACACTGTTTGGCCTAACACCTAAAGAGACCTTCTTCGGGGTGACAAATCACGCAGCCCGCGCACTTGGCACAACAAATATTGGTCAAATACAACCGGGTTTCGATGCGGATTTTTCCGTTTGGGACTTAACGTCACCGGCACAACTTAGCTACCAAATTGGCCTATCTCCCCTTCATTCTAGATACTTGAAAGGAGAATTTGCCAATGACTGTTGATATGAAAATTTGGAGTGGCAGAGTTGATGACGAAGACGGTGATTTAGGACAGAGATTTCATCAACGGGTGCAATCCGCAGAGACTGCAGATGAACCTGGCATCATGCTTATTGGCTTTGCGTGTGATGAAGGTGTATCAAGAAACAAAGGACGTACTGGTGCATATGCAGGTCCGAATAAAATTCGACGTGCATTGGCTAACCTGCCTTCTCACAAAGCAGTGCCTCTTTATGATGTTGGCAATGTTTGTTGCGATGATCACGATTTATGCAAGGCCCAAAAGCAACTGGCAGACACGATCAGTGCAGCCATCAAGCAAAAACACATCCCCATCGTTTTAGGTGGTGGACACGAGGTAGCATGGGGCTCTTTTCAAGGTTTAGCGAATCACTTTCAACAAAAAGGCCATCACTCTCCACCAAATATTGGCATCATTAATTTTGATGCTCACTTTGATTTACGCACGCCCCATAATGAAAGCCTCCACGGCAGTTCAGGCACACCCTTCGCTCAAATCGCAGAGTTCTGTACTAATCACCATTGGCCGTTTCACTATGCATGTATTGGCGTAAGCAGAACCAGTAATACACAGGCTCTGTTTGATAAAGCCAGCGCACTCTCCGTCTTCAGCATTGAAGACACAGAACTACATACCGAATCTCGCTTTGCCCTGCGTGAAAAGCTGCGGAGCTTTATTGATCGCGTAGATGCCATCTATCTGACCATTGATTTGGACGTTCTACCTGCAGCCGTCGCTCCAGGCGTGAGCGCACCTGCAACACATGGCGTCGATTATCCCACGATTGAGTTGCTTGTTCGGGATGTTGTGCAAGCAAAAGACGAGAGAAACAACAGCAAGCTAAAACTCGCAGATATTGCAGAGCTTAATCCTCGCTTTGACATTGACGACCAAACTGCGCGTATAGCTGCACGTTTAGTTTGGACAATCACAAACTACATTGATCATCAAAAGCATCAACCACTAAGCCTAAAGAACAAGGAGTGTCATCATGACTGACCCAAGAATGGATCTCGATAGAGCAATTGCAGCGCCAACGGGCTTGACGCTAAATGCAAAGTCATGGCTAACAGAAGCTCCTCTCAGAATGCTGATGAATAACCTTCACCCTGACGTAGCAGAACATCCTCATGCGCTTGTTGTCTACGGCGGTATTGGTCGAGCAGCGAGAAACTGGCAGTGCTTCGATAAGATCATCGATGTTCTAAAACGCCTTGAAGACGACCAAACACTCCTCGTTCAATCGGGCAAGCCTGTTGGCGTTTTTACCACCCATAAAGACGCGCCAAGAGTATTGATAGCCAACTCCAACCTTGTTCCACATTGGGCAAACTGGGAACACTTTAACGAACTCGATCGTCAAGGCCTGATGATGTATGGGCAAATGACAGCTGGTAGCTGGATTTACATCGGCTCACAGGGAATCGTTCAAGGTACTTATGAAACATTTGTGGCCGTAGCAAAAAAACATTTTGCCGGTAATGCAAAAGGACGCTGGGTGTTGACTGGTGGTTTAGGGGGAATGGGGGGAGCACAACCACTGGCTGCAACCATGGCAGGATTTTCAATGATTGCTGTAGAGTGCGATGAAAGCCGCATTGACTACCGCCTGCGAACCGGTTATCTCGACAAAAAGGCGACCAACTTAGACGAGGCCCTTGCTCTTCTACACAAAGCACTCGACCAAAATTCAGCAATATCTATAGGTCTTCTTGGAAATGCCGCGGATGTTTTTAGTGAAATGGTCACGCGGAATATCACGCCCGACGTTGTCACTGATCAAACTTCCGCGCATGACCCTTTAAATGGCTATTTGCCCAGTGGCTGGACACTGGAAGACGCTGCCGAAAAACGCAAAGTTGATGAAGCGGGTGTTATCGAAGCAGCAAAATCCTCTATGGCTGAGCAAGTGTCATCCATGCTCACACTGCAACAGCGCGGCGCAGCCACCCTAGATTATGGGAATAACATTCGCCAAATGGCACTCGAAAAAGGCATAAAAAACGCATTTGATTTCCCCGGATTTGTACCGGCCTACATTCGCCCGTTATTTTGCCAGGGTATCGGCCCATTCCGCTGGGTAGCGCTATCAGGCGATCCTGAAGACATATACAAAACAGACCAAAAAGTAAAAGAATTGATACCCGACAATCCGCATCTACATCAATGGCTTGATATGGCGAGAGAGCGCATTCAGTTTCAAGGATTACCTGCTCGCATTTGCTGGGTAGGGCTAAAAGACCGAGCCCGCCTGGGTTTGGCCTTTAATGAAATGGTCAGAAACGGGGAATTGAAAGCACCCATTGTAATCGGTAGAGACCATCTGGATTCTGGCTCTGTTGCCAGTCCAAATCGTGAAACTGAAGGCATGATGGATGGCTCCGATGCCGTATCTGATTGGCCACTCCTGAATGCACTTCTAAATACAGCCTCTGGCGCGACTTGGGTTTCTTTACATCACGGCGGCGGAGTCGGTATGGGCTTCTCCCAACACTCTGGTGTTGTCATTGTTTGTGACGGAACAAAAGATGCAGACAAACGTATTGCTCGTGTTCTGCACAACGATCCCGCGACTGGCGTTATGCGCCATGCAGATGCGGGATATGGTATCGCCATCAATTGCGCTAAGGAGCAGCATCTGGATTTGCCTTTGCTCCAACTACCCAACACACCGGTTAAGAAGTGAGGTTAACCATGCACAAATTGACAATAAATCCCGGAAACTTATCCCTGAGCTCACTTCGCCAAATTAGCAGAGCGCCCGTAAATATTACCCTTGAAGCGGGCACCGAAAGTCTCATGGAAAAAAGCGTACGAACGGTCGATGATGTACTTGACCAAGGGCGGGTTGTCTATGGCATAAATACAGGCTTTGGCTTACTCGCTAATACCCGCATTGAACGTGACGATCTAGAGACGCTTCAGCGCTCTATTGTTCTTTCCCATGCCGCTGGCATCGGCGATTTTATGGCCGATAACACGGTGCGCCTAATGATGGCGCTTAAAATCAATAGCCTTGCACGTGGATACTCAGGCATTCGCTATTCCATCGTTGAAGCACTCATTTCCTTACTGAACGCGGAAGTTTACCCCTGCATTCCTAAAAAAGGGTCTGTGGGCGCATCCGGTGACCTCGCACCACTCGCGCATATGAGTACATTACTGCTGGGCGAAGGGTTGGCAAGGCATAATAATGAAATTATCTCCGGTGCTATGGCGTTGAAAATAGCGGGGTTGGAAGCCTTGCAGTTAGGCCCCAAAGAAGGATTAGCTTTGTTAAATGGAACACAAGCATCAACGGCTTTCGCACTTGAGGGCCTATTTCACGCCGAAGATTTATTTGCTTCTGCCATCGCGACGGGGGCACTTTCCGTCGAAGCAGCGCTAGGCAGCCGAAAACCTTTTGATGACCGTATCCATGCACTTCGTGGCCATCAGGCGCAAATCGACACTGCGGCGGCTTTTCGTCACTTGCTTCAAAATCAGAGTGAGATCGGCGACAGTCATCAAGCCTGCGAAAAAGTTCAAGACCCCTACTCTCTGCGATGTCAGCCTCAAGTGATGGGGGCATGTCTTCAACAAATTCGTAGTGCCGCCGCAGTGTTAGAAACAGAAGCCAATGCAATCTCTGACAACCCCATCGTTTTTTATGAAGAGGGTGACATTCTCTCAGGCGGAAATTTCCATGCAGAGCCTGTAGCCATGGCGGCAGACAATCTCGCACTGGCGATTGCAGAAATTGGGAGCCTATCTGAGCGTCGAATGGCATTACTCATCGACAGCTCATTGAGTAAGTTGCCCCCTTTTCTTGTCGACAATGGTGGAGTAAACAGCGGATTTATGATCGCGCAGGTGACAGCAGCAGCACTCGCCAGCGAAAATAAAACCTTGGCACATCCGGCTTCCGTCGACAGCCTTCCAACATCCGCGAATCAAGAAGACCATGTTTCCATGGCGACATTTGCAGGAAGGCGATTAGGCGAAATGGCGGAAAACACGCGCGGAATACTCGCTGTCGAAATGCTCGCCGCCTGCCAAGGTATCGATTTTCGGGCACCATTGAAAACGTCATCTCACCTTGAGCAAATCAAAGCCGAGCTTCGAGGGCATGTCAGTTTTTACGATAAAGACAGGTACTTTGCACCAGATATAGAAAAAGCCGCGAGCCATCTGGCAACGGCAAGCCACAACAAATTCGTCCCTGACCGGCTACTACCCAGTATTTAAAAGAGAGTGCATAGAGGTTGTCGAACTATGAGGCCAGATTAACAAATTATTTTTCATACCTTCTTGGAATGTGGCTTCTGACACACATCAGAATCGCCATATTGCGCTACTATTTTGTTATAACGTCAATTTTGCTGATCAGATCATAGAGGTATACCTATGTGGCACTCCCTCTCTGTGCAACTTTCTCTTGCGCTCGGCCAACAGTTCGAAGTTGAAGAAAAAATGCCGGTCGAAGGTGGTGATATTAACGAATGCTATGCCATTAGCTGTGGCGAGATTCGGTTCTTCGTGAAAATCAATGCGAAAGAGACGTTACCAATCTATGAAGCAGAAGCCGAGAGTCTTAGACATCTCGCCATCAGTTGTGAAATATCGGTTCCTCGCGTGATTTATATTGGTGTTATCAAAGAGAAAGCCGTCCTCGTTCTTGATTACATCCCAATGAAACCCCTCGATGCCGAAAACGCCTATGTACTTGGAAAAGAACTGGCACGCCTGCATCAGTGGGGTGAACAATTAGAGTACGGCTTTGATATTGACAACTATATTGGTGCCAGTGAGCAGCGCAATAGTTGGCACCGTAAATGGTCCTCTTTTTTCGCAGACCATCGTATAGGCTGGCAGCTCAAGCTTGCTGAAGAGAAAGGGATGTCGTTCGGAGATATCGAAACCATCGTCAATACTGTGAAAGATAAACTGCATGGTCATCAACCTAAAGCAAGCCTCGTCCACGGTGACCTTTGGAAAGGCAATGCGTCGATGACAGTTATTGGGCCTGTGGTTTATGACCCTGCCAGTTACTGGGGAGACCGAGAAGTTGATGTCGCAATGACACAACTGTTTGGGAGGTTTCCAGAAGAGTTCTATGCGGGTTACAACGAGGTATGGCCGATGGATGAAGGCTTTGAAGAACGTAAAGATCTCTACAACCTTTACCATTTGCTGAACCACAGCAACCTCTTTGGTGGTCATTACATCGAACAAACTGCCACTTTGATCAATAAACTAGAGCTCGCTTAATCAAAGTCAATTGCCGTCTATCGGCAAAATCATCAAAATACCAGGGGTGCTAGTGCACCCCTTTTTTTCGTCTAAGTATTAAGGACGCTATTTTTATGATTAAAGCTGCTATTTTCGACATGGATGGCCTACTCGTCGATTCAGAGCCTTTTTGGCAAGATGCTCAGCTTCTCGTTCTCCAAGAGCTTGGCGTCAAAATTTCCCGTCAAGACACGATCGACACCACAGGCATTCGTATCGACCAAATCGTTAAGAACTACTATAAAACACAATGCTGGCAAGGCCCCACTTGCGAACAAGTTTGCGAAATGATCTTAGATAAAGTCATCGAGCTTGTGGGTATCAACAAACCAATGATGCCGGGCGTACTCCACGCGCTCCGTCTTTGCAAAGAAGCCAACCTGAAAATCGCGTTAGCATCTTCTTCTCCTATGCGACTCATTGATGCAACCTTAAAAGCACTGGACATTGAGGAGTGGTTTGAGCAGCGTTATTCGGCCGAACACCTTAAATATGGAAAGCCACACCCGGAAGTTTACCTGAATGCTGCTGAGGGCTTAGGCCTTGACCCCAAAGAGTGCATCGCGTTTGAAGATTTTTTTGCTGGCTTACTCGCTGCAAAATCAGCACAGATGAAAACCATCGTAGTACCAGAGCACAACGCCGCCACAAAAGAGCTGTGGGTGATCAGTGACATTAAACTTCGAACGCTAAACGAATTAAGTGCCCATAATTTAGCACCATAAACGTGCAAATTTGTGCAGTTATTCGGACAATATCGCCACATCCGCTCATTACGTTGAAGCAGTATCACGTTATTTGTATATTTTATAACCCATTGAAATCATTTGTTACTTATGAGTCTTTACGGAACGAATGAATTTTATTGCAGTCATCAACGAGAGGAATATTTCCCAATATTTTCTTGCCTGAACTCAAGTTTTTCCCTTATTTCACTGAGCGAACCTTCTTGAGTTCTTACAATGAATACACATGAATGGTTGGGGAAACAGCTATCTTTACGCCGTCATGTTGCTGGCTCGCAGTTCAGAAAGGGAGTAGAACATGCAAAACTTTACAGAGAGAGGAATCGATTGCCCTCATTGTGGTCACAGGATTCGCATTACTTTGGATACAAGCAGCGGTGATCAGGAGTTTTATGATGATTGCCCCGCGTGTTGTAACGCTATTCATCTAAACCTGAAAATCGATTCGTTACATAAAACTATCAATCTGTTTGTAGACGCAGACGACGAACAAATTTTTTAACCGGTAATAAATAGAAAAAGCCAGCGATTGCTGGCTTTTGTATTTGTTATCATAGAGTTGTATTTTTTGCGGCTAAAACACGCTCGACAGTATCCACTACCGCTTGCGTTTGAGGGTCAACTTCAATATTGACTTCATCCCCCACTTCACGCCAACCCATATTGGTTCGCTGAAGTGTTTCTGGAATTAGATTGACGCAAAAACGATTGTTTCTCACTTCGCCAATGGTCAAGCTAATTCCATCAATACCGACATATCCTTTGTCAAAAAGGTACTTGGCGATTTTTTCAGGGGCTTCAATCCAAACTTGACGATTGTTTTCCGAATCAATGACATCAACAACACGGGCGACACACATAATATGGCCCGACATAGCATGACCACCAATTTCATCACCAAACTTTGCCGCTCGCTCAAGGTTGATTTTATCGCCGACGACGAGCAATCCCAAGTTCGTCAGATTTAACGTGGCGTGCATCAAATCGAACCAAATTGTATTCCCATCCACTTTAGTGACAGTGAGACAACATCCATTATGTGCCACTGACGCCCCCGGAATCAGCCCTTCCAACATATTGTCCGGAAACAATACGGCATGGCTTTGGAAGTCTGTCTTTTTCACGATGTCAGTAACGGGGCTTTGTTGCTTAATTCGGTTGGAAGACATGGCAGCCTAAAGTTGTTCGGTTCTTAAGCAATATACTGAGTTTCAGGCATACCCAGTCCTGTAAGCTTGTTCAGCGCTTTGATCATAGCGTAAGTCTCGCCAACCTGAGCATTGTAATTTCTTAGGCTTAATTTCCCACCTAGCAGCTGTTTTACTCGGTACATTGCTGTCTCTGATAGTGAGCGCTTGTGATAGCCATACCGCTTTTTCCACTTCTTGTTGGAGCCGTAGAGCTTTTGACAACCTACTGCTAAATTGCGAG
>NZ_FUXU01000170.1 GCF_900167155.1 Enterovibrio nigricans DSM 22720
CATGAATCGACTCTTTAATGTCGAGGTAATTTACACGTAATTTCAGGAAGCGGCGGGGTGAAATTCGCCCGATTGAATTTTTTGCAACAACCCCAAGGTGACACTAGATTGCCTGAAACCTAAAACTTTGCAACGGAGCCGTAAATACTGCCATATAAAAACATAACGTTAGATATTTCAAATAAGGCATAATTAAATTTCATTGTGTCTTTAATGTAAAACAAAGGAGATAAAAGTGCTTAAATACTTCAAAATGTTTATTGGAATTATGCATATATACATAATTTCATATAACGTGCAGGCAAATCCGCCAACCACTCCTCCAGAATCATTATTTAGAATTGATTCTAGAACATCCCACGCTATTTTTCAGACTGGTTTTATTTCTCATGGAGATAATTTTAATTTTTACCAACATACTTATGGTCAATCAAATATTGTTTCATCATTAGATGGACGTCCACCCAATGATGGATGGATTTCATCAAGTCTATCTGAAGAGCGTTCAATCAGTTATTTGAGAGATAGGATAGAGTCTGGAATGTTCCAACCTGGAACTTATTGGCTATATGAGTTCACTCCTCCTTCTGGAAGTTATTCATTTGAAATTACAGTCGAGGAGGCATTAGCACGATACCATCGAGGTGAGCAAAATTTCAACAATGCAGAACTAGAAGCCTTAAACACATTCTCAACTTATTTTAATATGGGAGAGTGGCTAGTTAGGAGTCATATCCCAAGCAATTATATATCTAGTGCAATTCCAATTACAATTGATGAAGATGGTGATATCGTATATGGTGAAACGGAAATTAATGCTGCATTCGATTCTGGTATTCCTAGCTTCGCAACATTAGACCCATTAATGGAGTTAGGGAGGATTTATGATGAAACTAGCGATAACTCAATTGCTGGGGTCGCTAATTTCGGTGACTCTACACCTGCATCTTTTATGCTGTGTGACATAAATAGCTCACGACGAATTAATAATACTGGTAATTGTAGTGCAATTAAAAAACCACCTCATATTGTCACTCGCCATCAGGCTGATACATTATTGAATAATGTATCAGCAAGAAATTCCGATTTAAAAATTAATTATTATGGCAGGCAATATTGCTTAAAGCCAAATTCTTATTTTTATGTTGATTATTGTGAATATACTCCTATGGGACGTTTTACTTCAGAAGGACAAATTCAATTTAATGATGAAAACAGTAATAATATTGCTTGGTGTGTAACTATGCCATCAAATGTAGAATCATCTAATTTCACATGGGATTATCTAAGAATAGATCTTTGCGATATAAATAATGATTATCAAAAGTTCAAACTAGACCCTAATTCTTTTGAGCTAACAAGTGTAATTTCAGGGGTGAAAGTTCAAATATGGGAATGGTATTTGATAGCCGCAAAACCAGGATATTATGGATACGATTTTTCTTTTAAGAAACAAGGTAATATTAAATTTGGAACGACACCTTATTTTCGTCAAGAGGAAATAAATATAAATTATCAAAAAGATGGGCAGGTTTGGTATCCAAAATCGAATGATTCTGGAACAATAGATAGCACAAATAATAGCCAAAGAAACTTTCACGACACAGGCTCCGACCAAATTAAACAAAAATTCGGAGATTCAATATTATGTCTACAAGAAGATAGTATAAAAGGGCCCGGGATTAATTCGGTGTCTTGGAGTGAATGTTCAAAAACATCAACCTCTCAAAAGTGGTTTTTTGAAAAAAACAAAGATGGAAGTAATATAATAACAAATGCAAACAATAATATCCTAGTCACCTGGAATGGAGCTTGGTTAACCACTTCATCTAAAATCAAAAACCCAAAATTCATTTATAATTTTTTTACTAAATCAGACAACCCAGTGGTTGTTATTTATGAAGATAAAAATCAACAAGGACATGAGCTTAATGTAAGTAAAGATATACCTTCTTTATTTACATATAAATTTAATGACAAAATGTCTTCATGGTTCATTCCACATGGTTGGAAAATCCGTTTCTATGAAGATGTAAATTACCGAGGAAGATACTATACCCGCGGGGCCGGTCAAAATAATGCAGACGGTTTTTATAAGAAAATCAGCTCCATAAAAATTTTAAAAAAACAGGGATAAATAATTATTCATAAGCACATCATGGGTACAGCTTAGTCTGCGCCCATGTTTTTGTGTAATCAATTACGGATCCTGTGGAAGAACCCCAAAATCTGTAAATTTTGGTATTTAATCAGGTGGCAGATTGGAATATATGGCTTTTAATGCTCGATAGATCGCGGCTTCACCTAGCTGAAACTCTTTGGCTAGCAGCCCAATAGTTACTGGTTTTAAACAAATACAATAGTTCTTCGTTAGTTACTCGATGGATTTCCACTAACGTATTCCCATTATGTTGGATGGTACATATTTTTATCACTTGCCAATCGTCCCATTCCTCACGAACGTATACGCAAATCCGAAGGATTGAAACGATTATCACCGTCAAACTGATTAATTTTACCGCTTCTCAAAACGGTAATTTGAACCGTCTCCGAGTCTTCGCTTCTATCAAAAATGACGGTGGCGAATTACTGGCTGGAATATTCCGCAAAATAAATGTCATTGTAGTGTATCTCTTTCAAAAGACTCTTCATTTGGTGCCCTTACTTGATAAGTTGGTAATCTTTCACAAGGCAATCCAATGGGATATGAAGCCCTTCGTTCAGCTTGCGTATCATGTTGATAGTCAGACGGCGTTGACGTTTCAGCACCTCGGTAACACGACTGCGCGTACCCAAAAACTTCACCATGTCTTCCGGCTCTAAGCCCTGTTGCTCCATCCGAAACTTGATGGCCTCAATAGGATCGGGCGCATCAATTGGGTAGTGTTCTTCTTCAAAGGCATGAACCAGTGTCGCCAACACTTCCAGTTCATCCCCTTCTGGGCTGCTAGGTTCAGCGTCCCAAAGCTGCTCGATACGCGCCAAGGCCGCTTCGTTGTCTTCAACGGTTTTGATTGGCTTAATGTGCATGATCAATCCTCTAGATGGTTGCCGCATCAACTTTATCGTACTGCGCATGAGTCCCAACGAACCGTATATACGCCGTCGAAAATTTGTAGTTCACCGCCACGATGAGTCGATACTTATTGCCGTGAATGTTGAATACAACTCGGTGGCTCCGTTGCAAAGTTAGTAGAAGGCCGCTGAGACCCTAGGTTATCCTGAGTTAAAAA
>NZ_FUXU01000094.1:0-7399 GCF_900167155.1 Enterovibrio nigricans DSM 22720
ACGAGAAGGCACCTTCCACATGGATACCGTGTTGCCAACCGTGGTGTACTCGGGCTTAAGTGCAGCAACAGACACTGGCAGCTCAGACACTGATGGCATCACCAAAGATCCGCGCCCGGTATTTACGGGCACGGTGAGCGAATCAGCGACGGTGACGGTTGTGTTAACCGACAGCGATGGAACACGCTTTGAGTACACAACGGGCGCGGCGGTTAGCGGTGCGTGGACAATCCCGGCGACCGGCAATCTGCCTCAAGGTCACTATGACGTCAGCGTGAGCGCAACGGATAAGGCGGGCAATACCGGGCCAGCGGTTGCAGGCAGCATTGATATTGATTTTACAGTTGTTGGTGGTGGTGCAGATACATTTGGTTTGACAGAATCAAGTGATAGTGGAACTAAAGGGGACCAAGTAACCAAAGATACTGATCTCTCTATTTCAGGTACTGTTGAGGCAGGCACTCGGGTGAATATTGCGTCTCTGCGTAATAGTGATGGAACTTCAGTGGATATTTCAGCTGTTGGAAGTGTGGTATCGAATGCACAAGGGCGCTGGGAACTAACGCTCCCTCTTTTAGGGGAAGGCACTTACACTTACACAGTTCATTATGTTGATCTAGCAGGCAATGTTAAAGATGTTGAAAATACACTAGAGGTCGATAGAACGATAAATATTACTGCTAGATTTGCATCAGAGACGGGTCATTCCGATGACGTTATTTTCACTAATGATGTGACTCCGGAGTTTACCGGGAGCGGGGCGCTAGGAGATAGAGTTTCGGTCATCTTGACTGGACCTAATGGTTTTAATACAGAGCTTTCTACTACCCTATCGTCTAGTGTTTGGAGCTTGAATAGTTCAGGTTTGACTACTGATGGCACTTATAGTTGGGTCGTAACTGCTCAAGACGCGGCAGGTAATACTCAAGCGCCTATAAGAGGTTCCTTCGTTCTTGATACTACAGACCCTGTGTTGATATCAGTAGGTGTTGAATCTTCTTCTGATACAGGCCTTAGTGATAGTGATGGAGTTACTCGCGATACATCGCCAAACTTCCTAATTCAAGGTGAAACAGGAGCTAAGGCAGTTCTTCAGCTGTGGTCTGGTAATTCAGCGGTAGGTCAAGCAAAGTGGACTTCATCAGAGTTAGTTATAACGAACTCAGGAGTATTAAATCTTGCTTATCCTGAAGCATCGCCACTAGAGGATGGACGCTATGTTTGGCGAGTTACGTTGACAGATATAGCTGGGAATGTAACGGAATCTGAAGTTCAGACACTGGTTATTGATACTGTTGCCCCAACCATATCTGATATTGATTTGGAAACCGATTCTGGATCAAATACTGATGATTGGATTACCAATGACAATACACCATTGTTCTCAGGTAGAGCAGAGGCTGGAACTCAAGTCACGATGATTCTTACCCGAAACGGGGTTGAGCAAGGAGTAACACCAACATCTGTTCAAGTAGGTAACGATGGAACCTTTAGTTATCAGTTAGTTAATACGCTAAATGATGGAAGTTACGAGGTTAAATTTGTCGTCACTGATGTAGCTGGAAACACAAAAGAAAGTTCTATATCCAACTTGGAAATAGATACAGCGGCACCTCCTTTGACGGGTGTCCGTCTATCTGAAGGCTCTGATTCAGGAATCAGTTCTTCCGATTCCGTGACTAAAGATAAAACGCCACAATTTGAAGGAAATTCCGAAGCTGGAGCAACTATATCTTTGGTTCTTAGCCGTGGAGATAATCAACTTGGCCCTTGGACTACAGTAGTTAGTAACGTAGACGGCTCTTGGACTTTATCTGTTGATAACGAAATTGAGGATGGAGAGTATAGCTGGCGCATCACAGCAACGGACATAGCCGGGAATGTTTCTGCAGCTGCAACAGGAGAAATTACTGTCGATACACAGGTATCTCAATTTGATGTAAGACTTTCTGACAGAGATGACACAGGATTCGAGAATAATGACAACATCACAAATAAAACGAGTGTGTCGTTAACAGGTAATGGTGAGAATAATTCAAAAGTTTCGCTAGTTTCTTTAGCTAAGAACGGGACGGTAATTGATGTTTCAAGCATTGCCGCAGTGAATGTTGCTAATGGAATTTGGTCACTGTCTTTACCTGCTTTAAACCTTGGCGATGGTGAATATTCATATACTGTTAAATTAGTTGATACAGCAGGTAATAGCTTAGTTCGTAGCGGAAGTGTAACTCTTGATACGGCACAGCCTATTTTAACTGCAGCATTAGATTCGGATAGCGACTCAGGAACTAGCAACGACGGTATTACAAATGATAAAACACCGACCTTCGTTGGTACTGTAAGTGAGCAATCTAGGATTGTACTGAAACTATATGACGGTGATGTTCAAGTTGGCGAGACCTATGGCCCCGTAATGTCTAACGCGAGTTGGTCTATTTCAGTTGGCTCAGAATTGGCTGATGGTAACTATACATGGGAAATCATTGCTGAAGATATTGCAGGTAATCAGTCATCTCAGAGGGGAGATGTCGTAGTTGACACAGTAGCCCCTTCTATTGTGTTTGGCTTAGATGCTGATTCAGATACAGGAACCTCTCAGTCAGATAATATTACGAAAGATCGACAACTTGAGTTTAAAGGTAGCGTCAGTGGCGAAGGTAGCCGTCAAGTAGAATTGCGGTTTGAATTCTATCGTGTTGGAGCAGAAAAAGATCCTGTGCTTGTAAAACAAGTTTCAGGTGGTTCAGACTTTACCTTTGATGTGGTAGCACCTGTTGATGGAAGCTATCAATGGAAATTGATAGCCATTGATGCGGCTGGAAATCAGACACAAAAAGCAGGGAATGTAGTTGTAGACACAGTGGTTGACGCATTTTCTCAAAGTACTGGGTTAGATCCTGATTCTGATTCTGGCACAAGTGATTCTGATTCAATCTCAAATGATCGAACACCTACTTTCACCGGTGCCACGGAGCCTCATGCTCGAGTGACTCTTACAATGGTTTTGTCTAATAATGAAGTTGTTAATATTGCCACTACTGCTGGCGAGAATGGATCGTTTATATTGACAGTACCTGAAGGGCAAGCACTGCAAGTTGACGGTGATTATAGTTGGACTTTAACTGCACAAGATACTGCGGGAAATCTTCTTGTTAAGGCTGGGCAATATACGCTAGATACTCATGCACCAGTAGTAACTTATGACCTTGCTGGGGATACGGGGAATAGCGACGATTGGATAACTAAAAATACTTCACTTGAAGTTTCAGGTACGAGTGATACTACGTCTAATGTCGAGGTAACATTGAAGGCTGGTCAATCTGTAATCAATCAGCAATCAATAGTACCTAGTAATGGTCGATGGGTTTATGAATACGCTAATGAGTTAACAGATGGTACTTATACTGTCATTGTAACCTCAACAGATGCAGCGGGTAATACGTTCCAATCAGAAAAGTCATTGGTAATTGATACGCAATTACTGAATACATTTAAATTGTATAATGATACTGGCAGCTCTGATTCTGACAACATTACTAATGCTGACAACTTAGAGTTCAGAGGGCAAACAGATTCGGATGCAACGGTGACACTGTCTGTTCTTAGTGCAGATAATGTTGAACTGTATTCCTATAACCCAACAGTTAGTTCTTCGACTGGGCAATGGTCTTTCACTATTCCTGTAGTTTTACCTGAAGGGAGCTATAAATTCTCTGTATCGGCAACAGATGTTGCAGGTAATACGCAAGTTAAAGAAGTAAATGTTGAAGTTGATCGAACTCCACCTCCATTGGCCGCTATTACATTAGATTCAGATGATGATACTGGTGTGAAAGGCGATTGGATTACGAAGGACACTCAGGTAAGTATTAATGGCCTTACTGTTAACGGAGCTAAAGTTACAATCTTAATTTCTGGTCAGCCAGAGCCAGTTTCGGTTATAGCAGGCCCCGATGGCCGTTTTAGTGTTGAACTGCCTGATCTTTCATTTGGAAATTATCAATTAACCATTACAGCTACGGATGTTGCGGGCAATAGTTTCCAAGTGGAACAGCACCTAACTATAACTCCAGATTCTCTTCCGTTTGTATATGGATTAGATAGTGATAGTGATAGCGGTATTAAAAACGATAACGTAACTAACGTTACAAGCCCTACGCTTTCTGGAACAGCTACGCCAGGTTACACTGTAGAAGCGACTTTAGGGGGTGTTACGTATCGTGCAGTAGCGGGTATTACAGGTGCTTGGTCTATCAACATTGGAGCAACTCTTACGGAAGGTCCGCAGCGAGTTAATTTTGTAGTAAAAGATGCTTCTGGAAACGTTGTACCTCCTGCAGTTGATTACACGTTTATCGTTGACACTTCGGTATTAACTTCATTCTCTTTGGATGGGGATTCAGACTCTGGAGAAAAAGGAGACTTTATAACAAATGCGCAGAACATCTATTTACAAGGTGTTTCTGAGCCTGGAGCTCGTATTGTTATTAAAGACAAATCAACTTCAGAAGTTGTTACAGAGCTAACGGCAGTTGATGGTGGGTGGGGTTATCTATTCTCTGGATTGAGTGAGGGTTTGCATACTTTTATTGTAGAGCTGAGAGATCCTGCAGGAAATGAAAACACACAGGAAGTTTCAATCACGGTTGATAGAACTGCACCGACACTAACTGTAAATATTGATGATAGATCTGATGTAGGAAAGATTGTATCTAACGAGATTTCACACGAATTCTCTGGCACAGCAGTAGGTGCTGATAGCGTAACAATTACTATTAATGGTGTGCAATATAATGTCGAAATACAATCCAATGGCACGTGGTCAAAATCATTTGATCTGCATGAAGGTTTTAATAATTTCACTGTGACAGCTGCTGATGTGGCAGGAAATATTACAACTACTCAAGGCATTGTTGTTATCAAGACATCGATAAACTTTCTCATGAATCTTGAAAACGATAATGGTCTGTATTTGTCAGATAAAATCATTAGTGGACATGAGATCAGGCTCGGAGGTAGCGGTGGTGTTGGTGATAACATTCGCTTAGTGTTAACTGGGCTATCAGGAGCTGCTGAAGAAGTTAGAGTTGTAGTTGGAGCTTCAGGGCTTTGGAGTGCGAGCTTTGACAACTTATCCGACAGTACTTATTCAGTCGTGGCACATGTAACAGATGATGCCGGAAACAGCTTAGAAAGAGTGTTGAATGATATCGTTGTCGATAATGTTTATACTTCTTTCTCTGCGTCTCTAGTAGATGAAGCAGGTATTGCTTCAGATAACAATATCAATTACGGTCAACCAAATTTCTCTGGATCTGGTGAGGCTGGAGCAAAGATATATGTCACCATTGGTGAACGTCAATTCGAGGCGGCCGTGGCGTCAGACGGTCGCTGGGAGTTCCGTTTCCCTGTAACTCTTTCAGATGGCGGTCATGTCGCGACTATTTATTCGAAAGATCTAGCCGGGAATACTAGTGAGTCAGTCACTGTTAACTTTGCTATAGATACAGGTGTTCCCACTGTCACATATGACATTACCGGTGTGGTTGACAATGATGGGGTGCAATATGTTAATGGTTCACAAGAAGATCTTATTTTTAACGGCACAACGTCTGAAGCTGGCAAAGTAATATTGGAAATCAATAACCAGAAGTTTGAGCAAGTCTTATCTGGAGCAGGAAATTGGAGTTTAAATGTAGGGCATATTGTTGAACAAGAACACGCATATACTCTTACTTTTGAAGATATAGCGGGTAATAAATCTGTTCAAACAGGCTCTGTAACTATTGATAGAACCATTAAGACTTTTGTTGATCTTTCTGCTGGCTCAGATAGTGGGGCTGTTAATTATGACAATGTGACGAATATAAAATCCATGACTTTCAACTTTGCATCTCAAGGCTACAGTACAGATAGTGGCGTAATTGCAAGTGTGCAAGTGACAGGGCCTGGTGGCTTCTCACAAAGTTATCAGAACATAAGCACGTCAAGTAGTTGGACTATGCCTGCAGCACTGGAAAGTGATGGGGATTACTCTTTTTCCTGGTCGTTTGTTGACCCTGCAGGTAATACTGCAAACCGGGGTGTTAATGTCAGATTAGATACAACAATTGATGCTCTCGATGTTAACGATCTATCTATTGAAGGTAAGGTGTTTGATCCGAATGATGGCAAAGTGGTTATTAATTCATCTTTAGTCTCTATGAATCTTGTGGACCATGGGTACTACAGCGTAGATATAACTGCCAATGGAACAAACTACAATGCGATGAGATCATCTGGTGGTTGGTTGTTCCCTGGTGTGGCACTATCGGACGGTATTAATAATTTTACTATTACAGCCTATGATTCGGCAGGAAATAGAACTACGTTCAGTGACAGGATAGAAGTTAAAAAAGGTTTTGATGTTTTAACTCTAAACATAGACGAGCATGATGTCGAAAACCTTTCTAATGTCATGGATGTTCTAAGTAACAATAAAAATGGCCAGGTTGTACTTGCAGGTAACATAGATGCAGGCTCGAGTTACACTATTTTAGTGAATGGCAAGAAAACAGTTAGTCAATCTGTTGGGGATGGTACCTCATGGAATTCAACGCTGACGTTGGAAGAGGGATCAAATAGAATTGTTATTAACTTTACAGATATTGCAGGTAATGAGAAAACTGTAACATTTAACGCTGTTATCGATACTATTGCTCCAATTATTACTGTTGACGGTATTCAAGGTGACGGATATCAAGTTATTGATGATACGAGTTATATCAAAGGTTCAACAGTAAACCTGAATGGACGTATCGAAGTTGGCTCATCAATTGTTGCTGTGTTGCTCAATGGTCAAGCGGCAACCTTTACTAAAGGAGATGCCACGCTAGGTGAGTGGAATATAACTGTTCAAGGGCTTGTTGAAGGCGACAATACTATTGTTATAAAAGTTCAGGATGCTGCTGGAAATACAGAAGATCGGAGTATCACTATAGATAGAGATCTTTCGGTTGAACTATTGAGTGGTGTTTTGGTTGATACAAATAATGACAATTTAGTTAATTCAATTGCCTTCTCTGGACAAGTCGAAATTGGCGCTAGTGTGACAGTGGAGATAACAAGTGAGGCGACTGGTCAGATAACTAAATTGAATGCATCCGTAAATGAAAATGGTAATTGGACTGCAGCGACTGATGGGCTAGCTGATGGACGTTATAATTGGATAATGAAAGCAACAGATGCTGCTGGTAATAGTAAAGCGACTGACTCGCAAGGTGTCTTTACACTAGATACTGAGGCACCACTGTTAACGGCGTCGTTGACAGACGCAGACAACGATGGCGTTGTAAACAGTGCACCGGTATTCAGTGGAACAGTGGAGGTGGGCTCTACGGTAGTTGTTGAGCTAACCAAC
>NZ_FUXU01000094.1:8029-12509 GCF_900167155.1 Enterovibrio nigricans DSM 22720
CAGGTAACCAAAAAGCGACAGCAGCAGAGGGCTTCAAGCTAGATACCGAGGTAACGCTGTTAACGGGATCGCTGACGGATGCAGACAACGATGGTTTTGTAAACAGTGCACCGGTATTCAGTGGAACAGTGGAAGTGGGCTCTACGGTAGTTGTTGAGCTAATCGACACAGCGACAAGTGCTAAGCAAATAGTGAATGCGACGGTCGGTTCAAATGGAAGCTGGACGGCGACAGCAACTGGAGTGGCTGACGGGACGTACACATGGGTAGCGAAAGCAACCGATACGGCTGATAACACAAAGGAATTAGCTTCTGGTAGCTCATTTACACTAGCTAGTAGCCCGTCTAGTTCATCTAGGTCAGGAGTCAGTCATCAAGAAGAAGAACACTCGCTGGAATCATTAGAGTCTAGAGAAGCTCCTGCAAAGATACTTGAGACAAAGGTATTCCAAGGGGAAGCGAAGGAAAATTCGGAGGTCAAATTAACTGTTGAGGGAGAAAAGTATACGACCCATGCTGATGAAGATGGTGATTGGTCAATTAAAGTCGAATTCGATCAAGCAGGAGAATACTCGTATCAATTAAGTTATACAGGTGAGAATGGACATGAGGTTATTGAGCCAGGGAATATATCCGTCCGCAATATTTCAATAACATCAGATCCCGATATAGGTGATAATACCAATGGGGTAGAAGCACCAACTCAAGAAGTTTCAGACCACTCTTCTGCACAAGCTGTTGTTGCAGTCGGAGAAAGTCAGCCTATGGTGGATGTGCTATCTTTATCCACGATAACTGAAAAAGACCAACTATAAAAACGACAAAATCAACACAAGGTCGATATTATCGGCCTTGTGTTTTCAAGGATATAATATGATTAACGCATTTTTACCTTTACTATATGATTATGGGATAAATACAAAGACAGGATTTTTAAATAAACTAAAAGAAATTGGAGACAATGAAGATTTAGTGATTAAAGCATTTGAATCTGAATGTGAAAGTAATTTGTTCAGATACAAAATTATGTTTGGTAGAGTTTCATCTAAAAGTCAAATATTATCTTCTTTTGTGGTGGTTCATGATAATAAACATAAGTTTATAAAATGCGTTAATGGGCATTACTATAGTAATGAAGGCTTTGTTGATATTAGTAGCTTTGAAGGTTGTAGATATTTTTTGATTAGAGAGGTGGTTAAGGTATCAGCACCCAAGGAAATTATGCATGAAATTGTTAATTTCACTCCGGTTTGGTCAATGCTACTGCTTTTGCTAACACCTTTTGCGCTGGTGACTCCTTTATATACTAATATATTTAATACTCGCATAATACACTCCAACAACGTTTCAACATTAATAATTGTTAGTATTGTGTTTTTATCTGCTTATGTATTCGAGTTTTTATCAAAAAAACAGATAAAGAAAAAATGTTTGGCCTTAAATCATAAATCTTCTTTGATTTTTGAACGTTATGTGTTGAAACTCACACCATATTACAAGGGGTTCTCTTCAGTTCATAACGTAAAGACAATAGAACAATATAGGAAAATGGTTTGGGATTTTATTCCAACAATATTGTCAGACATACTAACGTTTGTGATTTTATTTGTGACTCTTTCATTGTTTATTTCTTGGTTGAGTGTGTACTTCTTGATTTTCTATATTATTATAGCCTTGGTGTTTTATGCGTATAGAAGTAGGTTGTATAAATATTTAATAGAGTTAGAAAGTTCATCAAATGATGTTTTGAAATTCAGGGTGTCAAATACGGCATCTAAAATTAATATACCATATATAAATAAAAACATCTTGTTCTCTAAATATTTAGCTATGTATAATGGTTCTCAGTTTTATGAAGATAAGATAGCGAATTTTAATTTTTATTGGGATGAGCTTGCAAAATTCGTCTCATTTCTTGCTTTGTTTTTACTTTTTATTGTTGTTTTTTTTGGTATAAAAACTTCAGATGTGAATCCAGCTTACATGATTGTCCTTTTTATAATTGGCTCACGTCTCTCGTCTTCTATTGTTCAAATAGTAACGAGAGCATCATACTTGAAGGCTGCTATTTTCCACCTTGATAAATCACTAGATTCTCTGATAAGTGATGAATTATTAGACATTAAGGAAATAGATAAGCCTGGTGTTGTTTTGAATGATTTACAAAAGATAAAAATAAAAGACCTTTCAGTTGTTATAAACTCAAAGGTTATACTTAAAAACATAAGCGCTAAATTTCACAAGGGTGTTCTCTATGGTATAAAAGGCTCTGTTGGTTCAGGAAAGTCAACCTTGTTAAAATCTATTGTTGGCGCAAGTAGAGAGTATAATGGAAAAATAGAGTATGATGGGGTTGATTTAAATTCAATTGATTCTAGCTTTTTCTCTGCTAATGTTAACTATCTTAATGCATCGGAGAACCAGTTTTTTTCTGGCTCTTTAGAGGATAATTTTCTTATTCGAAACTGCAACTCTAAAAAAATAATTAATTTAGTGTTAAAGGAGTGCTTTGGTTCAAGGGTTTTTGATTATCAAACAATGCATGTCGACGATATCGAGAGTATTCCGATGTCTACAGGACAAAGACGCAAGCTCTTGTTTATGTTGTCACTACTAGATAAGTCCGAACTTTATGTATTTGATGAGGTATTAGTTAATTTGTCTAAAGATGATATTGTAAGGTGTCTACTGTTGATGAAGGAGTACACAAAAGATGCTATTGTCATCCTTGCAAGTCATAATGACTCGATCCTTAATGCTTGTGATGTTGTTTATGAAGTAAAAAATAGCACTCTTATAATGGCGGATTAAAAATAAGGTTGAAATGTTGTTCTTCAAAGGAGTTATCTGAGTAGCATAATTTGTATGGCAAGTTTATTGGTAGTGTTCATGACCTCCTCCCTAAAAATCGTATCGGTCTAAACTAGAGGAATTTGGCAATATCAGGAAGTCATGGGAGCTGAATTGCTATGAAGAAAACCAAATATACCGAACAACAGATTGCTTTTGCCTTAAGGCAGGCAGAGACCGGAACTAGCGTGGCTGAAGTGTGCCGTAAAGTGGGCATTTCTGAAGCGACCTTTTACAATTGGAAGAAGTATGATGGTCTTGGTGCCTTTGAACTTCGTTGTTTAAAGCAGTTGGAAGGGGAGATCCAGCGCTTTAAACGGTTTGTAGCAGATTTGAGCCTTGATAAGCAAATGTTGCAAGATATCCTGTCAAAGAAGCTCTAAAGCCAGCGAAACGCCGAGAGTTCGTCGATTACCTTGGAGTGGCTTACCGTACTTCACTACGTCGAGCATGTCGGCCTATTGCTACCGTTCGATAAAAGGCCCGGACACGGCACTAAGGGCACATATTAAAGATATCGCAGCCACGCGAGTTCGTTATGATTATCAGCGTATTCATATTTTGCTTCGACGCGAAGGCTGGCGAATCGAATACAATGAATTTTGCCCTCATTCATCACTAGGAAATTTAATGCCGATCCAGTTTCGGGAATGGCATCAAGAAATCAGAAATTTCTAGTTTTCAGTGCTTCGATATTTGGTAGGGGCTCAGAGTAGCCCGCTATGACTCCTTAAACGTTGTTACTGCAATCTTAATCAGGCTTGCCGTGGAATCCGCGTTAAGCTTTTTCTTTAGTCCTCCAACATAATTTGAAACGGACTTTCGAGATAACGACAAATCTTCCGCTATCTGAGCACTGCTTTTTCCTTGCCCCATGCGGTGAAAAATGTCTATCTCTCGACTTGTCAGTTTTTTCAAAGGGTGTGTGGTGGCTTCGAAGTATTGATCAAACGCGAGCTTTTTCGCGATATCTGGGCTGATAAATTGCCCGCCTTTCATTATATGTCCAATAGCATCGACGAGCGTCTCGGGTGGGTTGGATTTAGACACGTATCCAGATGCGCCATTTTTAAATGCACGCTGGGTAAAGAAAGGATCATCATGCATAGAAAACACGATGATTTTTGTCTCCGGATTTCGCGTATGCATACGCGAGATCACTTCTAGCCCTCCCATGTTTTCCATGCTTAAATCAACCACGGCAACATCGGGTGTAATATCGTTGAGGTAGCGGAAGGCTTCTTCTCCGCTCTCTGCTTCAGCAACGACAATGATGTTTTGACTCTCAAGTAATAACCTGCATCCTTGCCGCACCATTGGTGTCAACGCCGACTTAAAACTGATCCACTTAGCGACGCTATCGCCGAAGTAAAATTGACCCACCCATGGTAGTTATCCCTGCCTCTCCGATTCATTTTGTAGAACGGTTGGCACTGTCCCTAACGCCCTTTTCCCTTTTAGCCG
This sequence comes from Enterovibrio nigricans DSM 22720, assembly GCF_900167155.1. Lineage (GTDB taxonomy): Bacteria > Pseudomonadota > Gammaproteobacteria > Enterobacterales > Vibrionaceae > Enterovibrio > Enterovibrio nigricans. The sequence continues at coordinate 12,344 of NZ_FUXU01000094.1, forward strand.
ATAACTCTCTCCACTTATCTGAATGATGTGAGAGTGATGAAGCAGTCGATCCAGCAGTGCAGCCGTGAGTGTGGTGTCATCAGCGAACGCATTTGACCATTGTGAGAACGGTAAATTGCTTGTGACAACCACGCTGCCCTGTTCATATCGTTTTGCGATGACATTG
>NZ_FUXU01000174.1 GCF_900167155.1 Enterovibrio nigricans DSM 22720
GCCTGAAACTCAGTATATTGCTTAAGAACCGAACAACTTTAGGCTGCCATGTCTTCCAACCGAATTAAGCAACAAAGCCCCTTGACGAACTCATTACACCAGCCGAGTTGAATAGCCAGATCAATCAGCTTGCTCCTGAGGAATTTCTCAGAAACCCAAGCTTCAAGAAAAACTGTGACTTGATTTGTATTTATCGCCTTGACGTTTTGGCTGAGTTCAAACAGTACGAAGAAGGAATCTTCGATATCGAGGAAGACCCGCATTTTTATAAAAAATATGTCCTCTACTACAGTATTGCTGAAGAAAGCGCTCTCACTGACTTTACCTACGACAAACTCGTATCCGTGATTGCTGACAAAAAGGAATTTATTGATTACAAAGAAAATCCTCTTGTAGCTTCACAATACAGCTTCGCTGCGAAGACCTTTATTAAGCTTCCTTTCTTGGAGCTACCTAGTCACCAAGGAAACCTTGTCTCCTTGAGACAGCAAGCAACTGAGGCCGTTGCAGAAGCCGGCCTGAACGATACGTATTCGACTATTCAGCAAGTCACGGACGCAAACGCCGACGAAATAATTAAGGAAATGATTAAAAATGAACTGGCAAATATCCAAGATTGAAGTCTCTAGCTTCAAAGCATTCAAGCATATCTACTTGGATCTTGGCGAGTCGTCCTTGCTAACTCTTGATGGACCGAACGGTTATGGTAAGACCAGCATATTCGACGCCATTGAACTGCTGCTCACTGGCCAAATCAATCGAATACAAAACCTGTTCTCTACATTATTAACCAAGAAAAAGAGAGACTATGCGGACAACCTCTTTTGGAACAGTCGCTCTGGTGAAAATGACCTATTGATTAAAATTGAATTTATTAATGATGGTCAAAAGCTTGTTTTAGCCAGACATTGCCAAGCAGCGATGTTCAAGAAACCAGCATACAATCGTGCTGACAAATACGAAAACTTCAAGCTTTACGAGCTACCAGAGTTTGAATCATCTGCCTTCACGAAAGCCAATCAGCGCGATGATAACTTCCTTGACGAAGTTTTTGGGAAAAATTTTAGGGAAAACTTTTCTTTCCTTAACTATCTGGAACAAGGACAAAACCGGCTGTTACATACGCGGGTAGACGAACGCAAGGAAAAACTAGGAAACCTCTTTAATATCAGCGATATTGAAGCTGAGATTGAAAACTGCAATACCACATACAATAAGTTCACAAGGTACATCAACAATCCTGAACGCGCGGCAAAAGTTTTATCACTTAAAGATGAGATAGCCACCCTACAAAGCACATTACAGGCAGAGGCTGGGATCGTTGAGTACAAAAAGCTCTCAACGACTGATATCCAACCAGGATGGGACAAGGAGATCTTGTTCTCAACGTACTCAGCGGTCGACCATGCTGCATACCTGGAATCAGTTCGTAGAATTAATGCCCTTTTACCGCTCAAAGCCACGATCAAAACCAGGGTTCACAATGAGACAATCGATGCCGACATTCAACGTAACGAAGAATCTCTGAGGAGCTTGGCTCAGTTCGGTAAAGACCTTGGCAAACTTGATGAGCTCGAAGCAATCAAGAAGGGGATTGATGAATTGGAGCGCTCAGCGACCATCATCAAGCGAGGGGCCTCGATGATCAAGGCCGAAGAAGCCCAATCACTGCCAAACTGGGGGGAAGGGCGTCTTGAGTGGTTTGAGTCAAAAATTGAAACCCGAAATAGCCTACGAGAAAAAAGTAGTGCCAACGCGAAAGTCGCTGCTGAATTGGAACACCTAAAAAGGCAACTGCTTGAGGAGCATAAGAAGTCTTATCCCGATGATCAGATGTGCCCTCTCTGTGGAGCTGATTGGGAGGTTCACAGATCAATGGTGGATGCCATTGAAGCAAGAAGCAAGCAGATCTCTAATTCGCTATCTCAAGACGGCAAAGATTTACTTAACCTTATCGCAGCCATGGACGCAGAGCTGAAGCTCATCGACACCCATGTACAAGATAGGCTGAAAGTTATCAGGCCAAAATTTGAACCAAATCTTTATGCAGCACTTACAAAAGTTAGGCTTCAGCTCCCGGCTATAATTCAGTTGAAGGAGAAGCTGCAAAACGAAAACATTCAATTCACTGACTCATTTACGGAAATTGATGATGTAGTGGTGGAGCGACTGGAAAAGCTAAAGGAGATTCTAAGAAATAAAAAAGAGGTTGAATCGGATGCTTTAGCTCTGCCTGAGGACTGGCGAGACACAATAAGCATCACCTTCAAAGACCTGCAGGATTTCTACATAATCACAGCTGAGGACTTGAGGAATAAAGAGCAGTATATATCGATTAAAGCTAACGAGGCTCAAAATGTCAGGCTCCAAACCTGTATTTCCGGCCTTAAACTTATCGAAAAAGAAACCTTAGCCGCGAAAAAAGCGCAAAGTAAAATCAAAAAGCTCCGAGACACACTGAAGGAGACAGAGCAAAGGTATACCGACCAGACAATTTCGGCTATTGAGCTCATATTCCATATCTACAGTGGACGACTGATCCAAAACTACCAACGTGGTTTGGGCCTATTTATCGAGAGTCGCGAAGGTACACAATTGAGATTTCTGACTGCAGAGAAGTCAGAACACGACGCAGTCATGTCCATGAGTTCCGGTCAGGTGAGCGCTCTTGGCCTTGCCTTCTTTCTTTCACTCAATAAGGTCTATGCTAAGGTACCTCTTATCTTGATAGATGATCCGTCGCAGTCTCTGGATGAAATCAACGTTGCATCCTTAACCGATTTACTCCGTTGCGAACTCAAGCATTGCCAGTTGATTGTCTCCTCGCATGAGGATGATATTTCTGCCTATATGCGGTACCGGTTCGACAGAGCGGGCTTGAAAACAAGTTCACTCAACATGCAGCTATTGGCGAAAGAAGCTTTGTAAAAGTAGCCTATAGTATGCAGTAGAGCTGGGTGACCGTGATGTTCATATGGATGGGTTAGCCATCATGAAGAGGATATCAAAAACAACAATAGTATCTGGTTTTGCGCTTTCCTTCATTAGGTTAAGTATTGCAAAACCAGGTCTCTTTTAATGGACCTTCTGTCAGTAATAACTCACTTTGGGGCGTGCGACGTGAAGTCGTATGAAGCGCTGTTCACCGCTCAACGAGTGAACCATCTGTATCACCAGATGAACCTAGGAGCC
>NZ_FUXU01000176.1 GCF_900167155.1 Enterovibrio nigricans DSM 22720
TATATTGCTTAAGAACCGAACAACTTTAGGCTGCCATGTCTTCCAACCGAATTAAGCAACAAAGCCACGCGACTACTTACTTTAGACGAACCCAGTAGAAGAATTAAAGTTTTCGACAAATCAGGCTATGTTGGAGAAGACCTGACGTCCGTGCTATCCTGGATTGTTAATGACTAATAATATGATAATACACCAAACATTACATGGTTACCTAGATGGGCACCGCTTGATCTCATCTAGCACAATGCTTAGTAATAAAGCTAAGAGTATTATGTTGAAAGAGTCTGACTCACCAGGAGAAGATTTTCACTATGATAATGTTTGTTGCTATTCTGGATACTCAATCCCTGAGGATGAGATCTATGTTATATCTAAAACTTGGGTTGCGAGTGAGATATCAAGACCTGGTTGTGTATGGACCCATAGCTTATTATTGCCATATTCACTTCTAGAGGAAATAAATCCATTTGAATTCTTCAACCCTATAGACTTATTCCATGATGATAAGTCTAATGTATTAGATAATTTTGATCTTGTAGAGCCAATTTCTCTACATGGAGAAAACAATACGGATATGAATTTCAGTAGAGACATTGCTTTTAAGTTCACAAGGGTCTTTTCTACAAACAGTAAAAAGATTGCTTTATCATCATACTTATCTATCTATGACATTCTTATATTCATCGATATGCTATGGCCAAAGGAGAGGGAAAGTTTTTCTTTTAAAACATGGACTCCAAGACACATAGAAAAAAGCACCAACTTTAATAGGTTCTCACTAGCATTAAATAACCATGTTGAGCATCTTGACGACGAAAGTGATTGGGCAAACCCTATCTTTTTAAATAAGGAAAGCGCAAAACATTTCTTTTTTGAATATGGTAAAAACACAAATAGAAGCAATATAAAAAACCTATCAATCTGTTTTAGTCTAATAGAAAGCAATGCTATCAATGAACTGTGCCATTTCCTTTTGCGATGGAAAGGCGCACCTTTAGACTTAGTTAGAAATGTCATATACAGTGTAAGTGAAGATAGTGTCACTACAAACTTTGCATCTTTATTTTGTGCGTTCTTATTATTTATAGAAAGAGACCACTTAAAGGACTCTGTTTCAGAAAAAGTTGGTCAGTTAGTTTTCACATTAAATAGTTCACTTTTTTACAAAGTGATAGATACAAATGCTGATTTAGTGGTTGACTTTATTTCAGGAGTAATTAACTCACTCCCTCACGAGTTAATCATAAAATTATACTCGGAGTCAAAAATCCCTACAAGCCTCCTAATTAAATCAGGCACTCAAATAAGCAACCTGCTTATTAATGCAATAGATAATAGGGAAGACATCATCTCTCTTGCAAATAATAGCAAATCACTAGAAAATGCAAGCACTCTATTAGACATGCCTAGCATTATTCATGATATAAATCCCAAACTATCCATCCCACTTATAATAAACTCAAATCATCAAAAGATTAAACTTTACAGTGATATAATATCTTCAAATAAACATACAGTTTTAAATTACATTCAAAATCATGAAGTCAATAAAGAGTTATCAGACGCTTTATTCCTTAATATATACTTCCCTGACACACTTGGAGTCAATATCCTTCTGATAGAACACCTTTACTTCAATAGTTCCAAAAGCACAGAAATACTTTGTAAGGTGTTAGACCTAACAAAGAGCTCAGAAATAGACACCTTTATAGATGTAGTTATTGATGCCTACTTTCAAATAAAATCAAGAATAACAAATGACAATATTAGCTTTGATGAAAAAACTCAGCTAAAAGATGCTACTAAAAGAAATCCAGATGTGGGTCGATTTATTCCTGTAAGCGTCACAGACCATTTGAATATTTTCATTTCTTTGTATATTGGCAATAGAGATGATCTTCTTGAACGATTTGGCATAAATAAAACAGAAGACAAAAAATCAAAGAAGAAAAGGTCAAAATCAAGAAGTTTTTTTGACTTTAAATTCTAGGAGTGCTGGCGTTATGTCAGCTATTTCAAGATCCGAATTCGATCAAAATATTTCATGTATTCAACTCCTTAACCATAACCGCCATGAGACATTAACCTCTTATAAATGGAAAATAACTTTTAAATTTCGATCAATATTGGGAGTCTCATTACTAATATTACAGAAGTAAAATCATCTGAGCAGATCTTTAGATTCTAATCTAATGTCTCACCTTGTAGGTTATCTAAAGATTTCATTCGTAGAATTCCTCTAAACATTGTATGCTAGTAGAACACTACCAAATGAAGTTTGGTAGTGTTCTACTATAAACGACCTCTATGAGTGTGACTCATGAATGAACTAGATGTAATCCCCGTAATTCTCAAGAAAAGACTAGAAAGACGAATTTTATCCTACCCATTGATATCACCAGAGGAGGCATTAAATGAGATTCGAGCAATAGATAACATTGGAGACCCTAATGAGTTTTTTCAGAAGGAAAAAAATAAAAACCGTCTTTTGGTTTTCAACTTAGCAAACGATGGCTACCTGTTACTACCAAAGTTTCAATTCCATAGTAACAGCCACGGAGTCTTGCCTATCATCCCTCAACTATGTACCGCGCTATGTGGTTTAAACGACTTATCCGTCTACTTTTGGCTAACATCATATGATGATGACCTGAAAGGTGCACCTGCGGATTACTTAAAAGATACTAACAGCCATGATTTTATCTTAGATTTAGCTTATCTACTTAGAAACACTTTGACATTTCGTCACCTGTAAAACTGCTAATAATGTTTTAACGCAGAAACCCATACATTAACCGCCATGCAAACGAAAAACAAACAAATTAATTCCCACAAATCTCTATCTTTTACAAAAAACCACTGTTACTCGAGTGAGATAAAAATAGCACATTTAAAATGGCTTTGTTGCTTAATTCGGTTGGAAGACATGGCAGCCTAAAGTTGTTCGGTTCTTAAGCAATATACTGAGTTTCAGGCATACCCAG
>NZ_FUXU01000177.1 GCF_900167155.1 Enterovibrio nigricans DSM 22720
ACGACGAGGAAGGTGACACTAGATTGCCTGAAACTTAAAACTTTGCAACGGATCCTACGTTTTCGTTCCATTGGACTTCAAACCCCATTAAGTACTCACTGTTTCATATTAAAATATGCAGAAGAATACTTTTCAAATTCACAAACAAACGGCAGTCAATGGCTAGCTATTAATTCAGGTCGCTCCATTCTTGTAGGTTTTTTCTTACATTTTATTTTGCGGAAATACAAATGATACATACTATTATCATAGGCTAAGTAAGTTAATATAAGGATTAAGCCATGAGAAATTTTTTACTTTTTATAATATCTATTACCTCATTCTGCTCTTATGCAGAATGGAGTGATGATAGCAAAGATACAGTATCCTTTAGAGGAGTGATAAAGGATATTAGCGTTGGCCAGATAGATGGTTTCTCTTATTTTTGTATAGAGATAGATAGGATTGAAGCTGTAAATCAAAAGGCCTGTTCAGGGAAATCAAATGGTGGTATTTGGGGTAAAAGTTACGATACTTTATATAAACAAGCTCTGTTTTTTTATAGCACGGGGCAGAAGATTAAAATGGTTACAAGATCAGATATATGGAAGTATCAGCCTTTTGTTTCAGCCTATAGTTCGTATGTGATTACAGGGCTTTCGTCTTGCTCCGGCTCTGATGGGAAATGTTTTGGACCTGAGCACCCATCACCGCGATAATAAAAATAATCAATTCAACCAATTACTATATTTCCATTTTTAGCACATAATTAAATATCTAAAAGCAATATAATTAATTATATTGCTTTATTTTAATTATTAATGGATTTACATGCATTATAAATGCATACCCAATCATCTTGCACATGCAGGACTCATCAAATTCACCAGAAGGGAGGGTTTCAACATGCTCACTTCTTCGTTAACCTCTCTAAAAATAGAATCACTATTTCTGGTTAAATACCTTGAAGCACTTAGGCGCAATGAATTCAAAAATGTTCAAGTTGATTGAGTATATGAATGACAACCTTAAAAGGTAAATTATGAATATTAAGAAAAAAACGTATATTTTTTTACTAGGCGGTCTAGTGGGATTTTGTGCATACGCCAATAATTATCCTGGTTCTCACTTATCCTTATATGATGACGGTCAAGGATTGAATGGTAGATTTTCAGAGGTATCGAGAAATATAATTTACGAATGGCCTGATGCTAATATTGATTTTGAGCATCCTCCATATTTTTATTATCGAGAAGATAACATATCAAATTACAATAATAAATTTAAAGCAACGTTATTTATGGAGAATACAGATACTCACAAACAGTTTACTGGATTCTTCATTAGAACAAAAAGAGATGATGGTAAATTGTGTGTAATATCTACTGGACATACGATCTCCGATAGTTATCATGACTTATCGAATACTTCTGCCACCTTTGATATCGGATTACATTATAAAAGAGTATATGATGACCATGAAATTAAGTTTAGGCTATTTCATTCCCCATCTGTTAATTTTGACGTAGTTCGATCTATTAACAATCAAAACGGAACTGATATATCTCTTATGTTAATGCCATTTTCAGGCTTTCCCGTAGGTACATATAACTATACAGAGTTGGGTTATAAATTTTTAGAAGATAGTGTAGAAATTAGTATGGATGGATTAATAACTCATCATCATGCAAACGGATGGCCTCAAAATCAAACACTTTACAGTGATTCGGTAAATATTGAGCCCATAAATCACGAATTTGATATTAGTCATGGAGCAGGTGGTATATCTAATGGTTCTAGCGGAGGTGCTTTAGTACAGCATGATAATTTAGCTATTGGAGTTCTTACATCAGGAACAACCACTGAAGACATTTATGTATCCCTTACCCCATTAAAAGATGAAATATTAAAAAATTGTTTATCTTCAGAAGAAGATAAAACTGCATCATATGAAAACCCGAAAAGAAGCATATTTATAGCATCACAACTTCCTTTTGAACAAGTTAAAAATAACAATGGATTATCTCCCAAAGGAAGTGTTTTAAACGTTTCTGACACATTAAACTCGGCATTTAATGTATTGTATAGAAGTGGAGAGGACTCCGGATTTCTCTCTGGGCTTGCCAATGAAGGCGATATGAAGGTGATTATTTCAAACCATTTATCATCCTCGTTATATATTGGTCAAACGGTTTACATATATGAGGCTCACTTTTCAAATTACACATATAATATGTATAAAACAGCACTTAAACACAATGAAGACGATAAAAGAATACCTATAAGTGAAAAAATACTTATGGAAATCAATGAGGATAAACTATATGCTTTTAGTGATAAAGTAGAGCTATACGATATAAAATCATACTCGTCAATTACTAACACGGGAAGAGGCATAGTTATTACTGAAAAAGAATACCCAGATACATATAACCCAACAAAACAATCAGATTTTAATTACGAATTGTCATATGACGATAGCTCATCCCCTTCGTTTAACAAGCTGCCGTGGGTTTATCGAGGATTTGAAAATAGCAACAACACCGTTAACACAATCGTAATTCCTCCGTTATTATTTAACAGCTTTAAATATCCATATCTTTTTAGCTCTATCTATTAGATAAGTAACGAACTCATCCTGGCATTGGCATTGTTTTTAATGTCAATGCTACTTAAAAAACAAACGTTTCGAAATTAATTAGTATTTTAAGTAGAGGCTGAAATCTGTAGTTTTGATCGGTATCGTTGATCAAATGACTCACCTAATAGATTTACTGATTATTAAGGTTTTGTCGCAAAGATTGATTGGCATGTCACAGAGTTTATCTCCAGACACCATTACCCTGCGAACGTGTAGAAACGCTCGCAAGCTGTTTTCCCATCAACGTCTATCCGTTCGGCTCCGTTGCAAAGTTAGTAGAAGGCCGCTGAGACCCTAGGTTATCCTGAGTTAAAAAGTGAACTGATTTTCAATCAGGCACACTTCGCCC
>NZ_FUXU01000191.1 GCF_900167155.1 Enterovibrio nigricans DSM 22720
GCCTGAAACTCAGTATATTGCTTAAGAACCGAACAACTTTAGGCTGCCATGTCTTCCAACCGAATTAAGCAACAAAGCCAATCTGAAGATCTCAGAGACTGGTTGGAAAAGAGATGTACCCGATATCACGTTTTATGATCAAAAAGGGGGAGACCCCGCCATACACAAAACTTATAAACATACCGACGGATGGTTTCAACGAAAGCGTTTCGCCATTACAACTAATAATGATTATAAAATCATTCATAAATCTGCGGAAGAGACTAAACAATGTGCGCCAGAAACAAAATGGTACGAAGATAAATCACCACATGCTCTTTTACTTTGCAGCTCAGATTCAGGAGGGGCGTATTTAAATAGTTGGTTCATTGAGCCTGATGGAAGTAGTCGCATTGGTTATAAACAATACATGAATTACGACTATGGCAGTCTAAGCCACAAAGGCTTTCCAGAGCCGTATTTTTGTAATGACCCTGATGGTTGGGACGTTCATAGAAACTGGTTATACTGGCCGTTAATTGTTACAGATAAAATTTGGTACCACGAAAAATCAGAGGAAAACGAAGTTTCGGTGTATGTTTATCAACTGCATATACCTGAGGATACGCCTCTCTACTGGGGGCTTCATTGCAAACCTGAAAATCAAACAGCCGACCCCATACACGCGAGCATTACTGATGAATATGGAAACTCCGGCACATTTTCCATTATTTTCGAAAACAATGAAGACGGTTCCATTTCCACGGGAGCCAAAGTCAGTGTCAATCATGACCATGAAAGAGAAAATGATGAATTTAAGATGGAAACCGTGTGACAATCTCATGTTACACGTTCCATATTTAAATTCAAAAATTCACATAAAAATGAAATAATATTTTCACACTAGAGCCACTGAATTTATGAACCATCTTTTAGAGAAATAAAGGTTCAGTGGCTCAAAATAAGTCAACTATCTACCATGCTGAAAATTCTTATTTCCCTCAGGTGGTTCTATTGAAGGATATATCATCGAATAGAGCATCTGACAAAAATGCTTTGAATTTTTTCACAATCTTTGGAGTTTTTTATGACGTCATTCTATTCAAGTGCTAGTAACTTTTCTGGCGCAGAAGTGGGGGGAGTTGATCCTCGAACAGGACTTTTTAATATCTCTCTTCCTTTGATAAAACTTCTTTCTGGCTCACTGGCGGGTCCGCCTCTTTCTCTCGCACTACACTACTCCCCCCTGTCCACGATCAATAATGGTTTCGGGATAGGTTTTGAGCTCAACCTATCAAGTTACGACACCCATACCGGAAAGCTATTATTATCCACGGGTGAAGAGTACCGGGTTAGTAGTAGCGGGAAGATCGTTAAGCAAAAAAAGCTGAATAATTTTGCTTTCAAAAAGTTGGATGACGCCAATTGCCAGATTGTATATAAATCTGGCCTGATTGAGCACTTGTCACTGCATAAGTCAGTGTTTGTTCCTTCACGTATTTCCGGGCCTTGTGGTCGCAGCCTAAACCTTAGATGGAGCTCAAAATATACACCCGCTCGGCTCACACAAGTCTCTGATGGTGATGGCACAGTATTGTGTTCTATGGCATACCCCGACGAATCATACGCAACCACAACATTTACAGTCTTGCCTGACGATAATGAGCGTAGTTACGACACCATTTTTAAGTTCACCAATGAACATCTGGTGAAAGTGACCTGCCATATGGTTGAGCCCGCATTAGTTTGGACATTTGACTATGACGATGTAGGGCCGAAAAAAGGCTGCCGAGCGATCACGACAGTGGCGGCACCAACAGGCCTGATTGAACAAGTTCGTTACTATTCCGAAGAGGGCATGGCCTTTCCTGATATTGCCAAACTGCCAGCACTTCCCTGTGTTCAAAGACACACGGTGAGCCCAGGAGGCGGACAAGCCAAAAGCGTCACTCAGTGGACTTGGACAAAAAACAACTATCTCGGGAATAACGCTGGGCTAAACCAGTGGCAACCAGACACCGATGGGATGCTGAATATCTTACTCAGTGACTATCAATATGGATCCACCGCTGACCTAATGAGTTCTGATGGTAAAACGGTACTTAGTTCTGTAACAAGAAGGTATAACAGTTACCATTTGCAAGAATCAGAAGCCATGCTTAAGGACGGCAAAAAACACACAAAGACAACTCAATAGGCTTTGTTGCTTAATTCGGTTGGAAGACATGGCAGCCTAAAGTTGTTCGGTTCTTAAGCAATATACTGAGTTTCAGGCATACCCAGTCC
>NZ_FUXU01000183.1 GCF_900167155.1 Enterovibrio nigricans DSM 22720
GAATCGACTCTTTAATGTCGAGGTAATTTACACGTAATTTCAGGAAGCGGCGGGGTGAAATCCGCCCGATTGAATTTTTTGCAACAACCCCCTACCAACCGCTTAACATGGATCAGCGCCTAAGCAATATCACATGGAAAGCAAACACGCAGTATTTACGTCAGCAGGGCGTGTCTGCCGGCGTTGTGCAATGGACACAATATGGCAGCGAAACCTTTGGGGGCGAGTCTGGATGGCTCGCTTCTCGCATGGCAATATGGATGAAGCAAAACCCACTTTGGTTTGGACTTTATTCAGACCCTGACTACTTTTCTCATATTGACGCGCCGCCGAGCGAACAAAAAACCTACCTCGACAGACTGCTTCAAAAAAACAAAGCGACACTCTTAGCGTGGAAGCCTTGGCTGGACGCACACGAGAAAAGCATTGCTGGACTGTATATTCCTTTTGAACTCTCTGATTACTACTTTCTAAGCAAAGACGCCCAACGCCACTTAAACGGTGCATTGCGTGCATTTAAGCAAGAAGTTAACCGCCCAGTGGCGATCAGTGTCTTTATCAATGGCGCCATGCCACCTGACGCCTTCTCTACTTGGATCGCTTCTGTTCAGCAAACAGGGGTGCAGGTATGGCTTCAAAATGGACGAGGGACTGGCGCGCTCCCCAAAGAGACGGTTCAACGCTACATTGATGTATTACCATCAGATGTTGGCATAATCGACGAGATATTCCATCAAGAAAGTGCATTACCCTTCAAGGCGAGACCCATGACCGAAGCAGAAAAGCAAAAGGCGCAGATAGCCGTAGGAGCTTGCCATCCGCGCCTTACATTTTCATTCAGGTATTGGCGTCCTATGCCGTTTCCATTGCCAATACCCTAACGGGCAATTTAGAGCGGCGTACCATTCACATCTGTTGCGATAAGCAAAAGGTTATCGACATTATCGCTTTGGTCGGCAATCCAAGGAGACATACAAGCACGATCTTTCACACAGGGGTCGGTCAATGCTTCAAGGAAAGCGACCAACTGCCAACGCTCTTTTTCACTTAGCCAGATGTACGGCAGTTTGGAAGTGGCGTATGCCCTTTCAAGCTCCGTTTTTTCCACCGCGAGCTTTGTGTTTTCGACAGCATGAGGATAGACGTTCTCACAGTCAGCAAGTCCGTCGAATTGCGGCAACGCACACCATCCGCCTTTGGCAAAGTACGCCTTCACAGCTTCGGTCGGATTGACATGGTGGTCAACGACCTCCTTCAAAGACTGGTAGGCGCCAGCATGTCCATATGGCTTGGTTACTTCCACGTTTAGCAAACCCGGCGTTCGGAAGCGGTAGCGATCGTCACTATTCCCTGTCGCCATTTCCCGGCCAAAATCATCGTCGTTGACAACGCCTTTACCCACACCGATTTGCGGAAAGCCAATAGCATGCGTTTCACCATCGGTAAAAAACGTGCCCGAGTGGCAATTTGTGCACCCTCCCCCGCCCATCTCTGAGCGTGTTAAGAACATCGTTGCACCCGCAACTTGGTCCGCATTCAGCGCATCTCTATTGCCATCGACATACTGCTGCCAAGGCGAGTTAACGAACACCATGGATCGCTCATACTCCCCAATCGCCAACGCAATATTCTCATAGGTGATCAGAGTTTCTGCATCTGCAACCAGATTGAATGCTTGCTGAAATTCTGCCAGCCAATGATTCACTGCGAGCTCACCTTGCCCGATACCGTAGTCGCCTAACCGGGCCGCTAAGTGCTGACGCACCGCTTCGTTCCGGCTCCCTGCTTCAAATGTCGTGTCGCGCATTTCGGCTTGGGAGGTCACAGGAAATCGCGCTTGTGCCGTTGCGAGATTGGGCCCTGCGAGAGGATCAGCGATACCGAGTCCTGAATCTGGCGTACTGATGGGTGAAGCCGCACCATTTTGTCCAGGCTCTTGGCCTAAGCTTTCCAGACGCGAATCCCAAAACAAAGTGGTATCCCAAAGCCCTAAATTAAATACAGTTGGGCTATTTCGCGGAACATCTGGCAATGAATCTCCATCGATGCGTCCTACGCCTAAGACTTCAGGTCTTGCCGCATTGACACCCACAGGCAGACTCAATTCATCGGACCCTCCCAGCATGGGGTGGTGACAGCTCACACAAGCAACGTCTTTGTCGCCGCTGAGGCCTTTGGTGAAAAAGAGTTTTTTACCGAGTTGTGCTAACGGGTCATCAATGGCTGGAAGTACCCTTCCTTCTGCCGGGTTCCCTCTCAGCCCCTGTTCATCAATCAATTTTTCCAGCGCGATATGGTCAGCAACGTCAATATTCGAATTGTTCGATTGGCTCCAAGCCATGGTCGCGCTCGTACTTAGACCAACAGCCAGCAGAGCCGTTGATACATGTTTAAATACTCGCATTGTCTTCCTTTACCTTATTATTGTTTAAATGATGCTCGGCCTCAAAAGAGACCAGAAAGCAAGACAATTAGACCAGCATTAAGTACAAGGATTAACACAATCATAAGATGCCGCGACTTACCTCATGAACCCGCAACGTTGTTGCACTATTGTTAATTCAATAACTTTAACTCTCCCGAAAACCAAAATTCACCCAAAAGTATTGAGTACATTTGACGAGGCTTTGTTGCTTAAATCGATGGAACTAAATCTAGAAGCTACGATCTGATCGGCTACACCCATCAATCGTCGTAGTCTCATGTCTAAA
>NZ_FUXU01000184.1 GCF_900167155.1 Enterovibrio nigricans DSM 22720
AGTTTTGGACAGGATGTAAACGTAGTGTACGTAACCGAACATTAACGTACGGTGATGTTCGATATTCAAACCGCCCTCTAAATTGAAAATGCCCCGAAACCGTTTAGAGTAGTGACTCATTCACATCCTGTTAATGCGAGTTTGCCCTATAAAAAGTTATTCAATTTGACTTCAAACATTCAATTCAAGACAGTTTGGCCAATTGAGTTTGATAGTTAGTAGGTTGGCAGTTAAAATGATAATGTCAGACACCTTAGTAGAGAAAGCTTATGAAGTACGTCAAGGCTGAAGCGAACAGCTCCAAGACTAATCGTCAATTTGTTCCTAAAGCGAAAAACTTTAAAGTGAGCACGTCTTATGAAGGGCTTACTGCAAAAAGTAAATTTCAATCACTGGAAGCGTTAAAACGGCAATATGCGAGATAAGTACGGAGTCGCTCAGGACCATTATTGCTATCCTCACTCTAATACACTTATAAATCTACTTAATATTCGTGATAGCGAAAAACTGGATGAAGCTGAAGTCGCATTCTCTGAATATCGATATATTGAATATTCGAGTCTTGTCTCAGATTTAGAAGACTTCGATATAGGTCACTTTAGACATCTTCATTGGGTGCTTTTTCAGGATCTGTATGGATGGGCTGGAGAAGAACGTGATGTTGATATCAGTAAAGGCAACACGCGCTTTTGCCATTGCTCTTTTATTGAAAGAGAGCTTATACGGCAGCTAGAACGTATCCCCCAACTTCGTGAATGCTCAGATCGTGTTGAATTTATTCGACTAGTCGCAGATATTTTTTGTGAAATTAATATCATTCATCCTTTTCGAGAAGGAAATGGTAGGACCACACGGTTTTTCTTTGAAGAGCTTGTTTTTGTGGCTGGATATGAGCTTAATTGGCCTGAGATTCCAAAAGAACAATGGATTGAAGCCAACGTACAAGGATATCTTGGTGACGTATCATTTCTAGAGCTTATTTTTGATATGGCAATCAGTTAAAGCCCCTTTTATCTACCCAAAGTCCGTTCAGGTAACTGTTAAAGCTAGCCCTTTTCAAATCAAAAATGCCCCAATATTGGTTAGAATAAAAGCTCAGACACATCATGTTAATACACATTTACCCTATCAAAACTTATCTGAAAGGGGCCTTTTACCAATATACGTATAACCTGTGCTCCATTTACCAACCTGAGTCTCCACTTTTTCTCTCTAAACTATTGATTTTCAATTGAAATGACAAATGAAAGACGGCATCATAGCAGGATAGTGAACGGCTTATAGTCGTATAGTAAGCGTTAAATGGCAGAATGAAAAATGAGCAAAAATAGTAAACATAAAAGACAAAAAAAACGAGCTAAAGCGCAAAAAGTCGCAAACCAAAAGTCTGAAAATATTCGTAAGAAGCAGAACTTAATTCCTACCATATATTTTGATGAGTCAGGCAACACAGGTTCAAATTTATTGGACAATAATCAGCCTGTATTTACATTAGCTAGCTGTGATCTTTCTTACAAAGAAGCCGAAAGACTTCTTGAGTTGGTGGGTTCTCGTGCAGAAAGCGAGTTGCACTTTAAGAGACTTAAACGAAACAGGGCTGGTCAAGATGGTATTGTTCGCTTATTGAGCGATTCAGCAATCAATCCAAATAGCGTTAAAATTAATGTTTTCTTAAAACGTTTTATGGTTACCTCAAAAATCGTAGACCTACTTATTGAACATATGTTGCATCTCAAAGGTGTCGATTTATATGTCAATGGTCAAAATATTGCGTTATCAAATATGCTCTTTATTTGCCTGCAATCATTTTGTGATGAAGAGTTGGTCGATGAAATGTACAAGCTATTTGTTCAAATGATCAAAGAACAGACACCAGAATCAATCGAGGTATTTTATACCGCAGTTGAATCGGTCAAGGCATCATCTTCTAGTGATGGCTTCAAGTCGGA
Organism: Enterovibrio nigricans DSM 22720; assembly: GCF_900167155.1. Lineage (GTDB taxonomy): Bacteria > Pseudomonadota > Gammaproteobacteria > Enterobacterales > Vibrionaceae > Enterovibrio > Enterovibrio nigricans. The sequence goes on from NZ_FUXU01000184.1 coordinate 1,950, forward strand.
CTTAAACCAAATTCTCGAAACCAAGCAGGTAATTGATAGTGCATTGGCAGACTTAGATAAATCTGCGCTTGACCCGTCTATTCCTGCTTTATTTGCGCAATGTATTCAGTGGGGACAGGAATATCCAAAAGGTTTCCATCTAGTTCACGATGACTCTCATAGCATTGAAAAACAAAGAGAAATGTTTGGTATGTTCATGGATTGGACTCAGGACAGCGTTGAGCTAGGTTATGATCGCCGCAAGTTTGGCCTACCGCTAAAAGGTAAGTCTCTAAAGTTCGCTGACTCTAAGAAACATAAGCAAATACAAGTAGCTGATATTATAGCTAGTTCATTCGCATACTGGGCGGCAGGAGTATCCAGAGGAGAAATTGAAGGTGGAACGCCAATGCTGGGCTATGTGTTTGTGACCTGCTCAATGCTTTCTCTTGCATGGACTGCACACCTTCGTGCAAGTCTTGCAGAGAAATACGGCTCCGTTGTGTCCATGTTGTACCAGTATATTTCCGTTGCAGTGCTTGGCATCGTGGTGGTGTTCGCAATGGATTTAGATCTGTCGCAAATCAACATTATTCTTTCTAGCCCATTGCTGTGTTACCGCCGATGTAAAAATGACCCACTAACGTCGATTTAAAATTGACCCACCTGAGACAAAATGTCTGTTCGTTTCATGGATAAAACGGCGG
>NZ_FUXU01000231.1 GCF_900167155.1 Enterovibrio nigricans DSM 22720
GGGTCAATTTTACTTCGGCGATAGCGTCGCTAAGTGGATCAGTTTTAAGTCGGCGTTGACACAATATTTCAACCTGTTAACCATTACGAATTTGGCACATGTATTTTTATCGCTCGTAACGTGTGTTAACCATGCAGGGGGATTCGTGAAAAAGCAAAGACAATGCTATAGTCTCCCCATCTCGGCATTGAATAGCTATTGAGGGATTATGAGTCAGGTTACGTTTGATACGTTAAAATTTGTAGAATCGCTTGAAAAGGCAGGAATTCCTAAAGAGCAAGCAAAGGCTATCTCAACGGCCTTTCAGGAATCCCATGAAGCTTTAGAGCTTGCCACTAAGCGTGATTTACAAGACTTACAAAATTCGACCAAGCGAGATTTGCAAGACTTGCGTAATGAACTGGATAATAAAATTGACAAACTAGGTCTACAGCTCACTATACGCCTAGGGGGTATGATGGTAATTGGGTTTGGGCTACTGGCAGCGCTATTAAAAATTCCCGCCTAAATGTTGATTTAGCGGATTGAGACGCACGGCCTCTTTTAAATGATTGGGTGCAAGGTGTGCGTAGCGCATTGTAGTAGTGATTTCACTGTGCCCCAGAATATCCCGCAATACAATAATGTTCCCTCCTTGCATAACAAAGTGGCTGGCAAAGGTATGCCTCAGAACATGAGACATTTGGCCTCGGGGTAGGCTGATTTGCGCCTTTGTCACCGCTTTTCTAAACGCATTCAAACAGGATAGAAATAATCGCTCGTCGCCTGTTTTATTCAACGATTTTAACGTCTCATGCAAAATATCATTAATAGGCACAGTCCTGTTTTTTCCTGACTTAGTATTCAGAAAGGTAATTTTACCGCCCACGATTTGACTGGCTTTCAGTGATTCCGCCTCGCTCCAACGCGCCCCCGTCGCCAAGCAGATTTTCACCACATCAACAAGCGAGGGGTTAGACGAACGTCGGCAAGCACTCAACAATGTTGAAATTTCATCATGGCTTAAAAAACGAAGCTCCCCCTCCCTCTCTTTAAACTGGCGCACCTCTTCCACGGGGTTGTCGTATTTGATCACTCCCAAGGCTTTGTTGCTTAATTCGGTTGGAAGACATGGCAGCCTAAAGTTGTTCGGTTCTTAAGCAATATACTGAGTTTCAGGCATACCCAGTCCTG
>NZ_FUXU01000076.1 GCF_900167155.1 Enterovibrio nigricans DSM 22720
AGGGCAGCGTGGTTGTCACAAGCAATTTACCGTTCTCACAATGGTCAAATGCGTTCGCTGATGACACCACACTCACGGCTGCACTGCTGGATCGACTGCTTCATCACTCTCACATCATTCAGATAAGTGGAGAGAGTTATCGGCTAAAAGGGAAAAGGGCGTTAGGGACAGTGCCAACCGTTCTACAAAATGAATCGGAGAGGCAGGGATAACTACCATGGGTGGGTCAATTTTACTTCGGCGATAGCGTCGCTAAGTGGATCAGTTTTAAGTCGGCGTTGACATGTAAAGTGTTCACGGTTCCATACCCATTGAGAAACTTGAATTACAGATTCACGATAAATGTGAGAATACATAAATGTGGTATATGGTCTCGCTAGTGCGCGTCGATAAGCTTCCTCTAGTTCGAGCAATTCTAATAGCGTCAACTGAGCTGCCATTAAACGTGGGCTATAGTCGGCAACACCTAATATAGATTGTGTGAACGCAGTGGCTTGTGGCGTTCTGATGTTGTCTATACTCAGGAGTCCCGCAACTGCTGCAAATTGGGCTTTCATCGCGATGAGAGACGCTGTTCGCTGCTCATAAGCAAAGCGATATGATTCAGCTGAACTTTGTAAACTGTTACTAAAATTTACTCGCACGGTTGTAAGGTGGCCATTGTTCGCTCTTGGCGGGAAAGATTGAATCATTCTTTCTTCATCAGATGGAACAACACCAACTAGAACGCTTGAGGGATTCTCACGTCTGGCGGCACTCATTATATTGTGGTTATTTCCTCTGGGGCTGAGACCTTCCACAAGTGCTTGGAATGGTGCTGTGCTAGATAGAAATACGTACTCTACCGCCATCGAATTGTTGGCGAAAAGAGAGAGCATCATCATGCCCATAATATTTCTCGTTAGTTTAAGACTCACTTGGCTTCACCTCCTGTGAGTGATTTTTATCTTTACAGTTCTTGAACATCGATTAGATATCCGCAACTATTTTCAGGTAATTAGTAGCCAAAAAGTTTCTTTTTAGTACGAAAGCAATCAGCACAGTTGGGTGGAAATGCTAATACAGGGTTCAGGTGGAATGAATATGAAAGTGGAAGTGGAAGTGGTGTGATTCTTAATATTGATATTGACTCAATGGATGCTCTATAACTTTGTAGCTTTATCTTTGTTTCCTCTTTTGCCAAATAAAAAATGACCTCACTGATTGAGGCCATTTTTACGCTTTCAGATTTTATCTAATGTTAGTTCACAGTATTGAAAATCTTGACGAGTTCAAACATTGAATTTATGTTCAGTTTGCTAAGTATTCTCGTTTTGTAGGTGCTCACTGTTTTTTGACTAATATCCAGTTCGTTTGAGATTTTCTTATTGGTATATCCTTCCAAAATGTACTTCGCAACGGTTGCTTCTCGGCTGGATAGTTTTGAAAAAAGTGCTGTTAAATTTGATGAAGACGCATAGGTGTCAGTCATCGCGCTGTAAATGGTGTTAGCCGTTTCTGTCACTGTCCGAGATTTCCTGATGTATAAGATGTCGTTATCTTCATCTTTATCCTCGTAAGATTCTAATTCGTAAAAAGGTGACAGTACGAAAATTGGCCCATGATAAAATTCCTTGGCGTGGGTGACGACGTCAGAAATTTCTGGGTTCGACAATCCCTCACTTTCAATGATTAAGGATTGAATAGCATTGTCTCTCAGTTGAGTTGAGACTTCGTCCATTGTATTCACTTGAATCGTATCTATCAGCTCATCATGTTTTTTAATTAACTTAACAAGCGGGGTAGAGCGCTGGTTGTCTACATCAAAATAAACCGATTTCAAACTCTTGCTTTGTGGGAACTGATTCCCCAATTCAGCGCACTTATGTTTTTGGTACAACGAATAAAGATCCGGCGCCCCAATCGGTTTGGATGTGTAGTAGCCTTGGCATGTATCTATCCCTATTCTTTTGGCGAACAAGTAGGCTTCTTCATTCTCGATACCTTCAACAACACAATGAAGCCCCAGAGAATGCGCGAGTAAAAGACAGATTTCAGTGATCTGCTTATTCTTGTAGTTGCTGTGTATGTTTTCTAGAAAGGCTTTGTCAATTTTTAGCTCGGTAAAAGGCAACTGTACGAGCTGACTCAATGATGCAAACCCAGTACCAAAATCATCTATGGCTAACCCAACACCGGCCACTCTTAAACGGGCCAAGTTAGCCAAGGAATCTATTGAGCATTGGTAGACATCTTCTTCTGTCATTTCCAGTGTGAGTTTGTTGACCGGAAAGTCATATTTTTTGCAGACTGCCATCACGAAATCGTAGACATCTGTTTCCAGGCACTCCTGAGAGAAGTTAACTGAAAGCTTCAACTCTTTGCTCATTGAAGCCATGAGTTTCACTGATTTCTCCAACACAATCTCAAAGAGTTGGTTTTTACATCCAAGGTCACCAATAAGATCTATAAAGTGATATGGCCCAAGCACACCATATTCTGGGTGAGATAAGCGTACCAAGCTTTCAACGCCCGATAAGTTACCATTTGAGAGATCAAACTGAGGCTGATAGAAGCAGAAGAAGCGGTCATTTTCGAACCCTTCAAACACATCGTGAGAGCCGATTTGGATCTGAGATACAGAGTGTGCTGTCTTCTTACTCAAAAAATTTGAGTGTTCGAGTACGATATCTTCTAACACTGAATCTGATATCGGTTTTTGGATAGCGCGAACAAAATCGAATCCTGCCATGCTACACATGTCGAATGTGATCTTAAGAATAGCGTCTTCGACTGAACTAAAAATTACCACACTCACATCAGGAGAGATCTTGTTTAGCTTTGAAAGAAACGATACACCGTCCATCCTTGGCATTTGGATGTCACAAAACAAAAGGTCGATGTCGAACTTTCTACAAACATCGATGGCTTCAAGCCCATCCTCCGCAAAGTAAATGTCCGACACTGACAAGTGGGACAATTGCATCTTTAGTCGTGTGGCTTGTATTTTATCGTCTTCTACTATTAGCACTTTCATCGTCATACCCCTGATCAAGCCACTTTTGGAAACATTCAATAATATTTATCAATTCATTTTTAAGCCGTAGCATGTTTTCTTTTTCTAGTTCGGTTGATTTACTGTTCAATACACTGTCAGCATGCTCTGCTAACTGATTTAAATTCAGCGCTTTTGCTGAGCCTTTCAGCTTGTGTGCATGCTCTTTCATTTCAGCAAATTCGCTATTTTCAATCTTAGCTAACTCGTCTACAAAAGTGAGATGAGATACCTTTACGATCTCCAACACGTCCACATCATTAAATGCTTGTGAAATGGCTGCTATATAACTGTTTTCAGGCATTATTTCGTTTTTCTCAGTGTTCTTCTTTTCGATGATGATCAGCTTGTCGTTCACACTGTTGTATTTGGCCAATGCGTTATAGAGAGAAGCGAGCCTAACCGGCTTGTAGATGAAGCCGTCAAAATTTTGCAAGCCTGAATGCAAGTTTGTAAGCCTTGAGTCCTCAGCCGTACAAAGTAGGATTGGCTTCTTTTTGAAAGCCGAAATGTTAGTGCGAATTTCTTTTGAAAGTGTTACGCCATCCATAATAGGCATTCGATAATCCGTTATTAGGAAATCGTAAGCGTCCGGGCTGTCCTTTATTTTGTTGAGGGCTTCGTAGCCATTTTTTGACAAGGTGACATCAAAACCCAACTCTACAAGCTGCCGTTTCATTAGCATCCTATTGATTGGATCATCCTCGGCGACTAATGCGTTTCCTTGAAGCTTTCCTATGTTCTTAGTGCCGACTGAACCCGTAGTGTTTTCTTTATTCTCCAAGAGCTGGAAAAATCCATCAAGATAGAAGTTATTATTGGCTTCAGGCTCGCTAATTGTGTCGCACGTGATCGTTAAACCTAGTACTTTGGCCCACGCAAGCTCCTTTTTGTTAGCTATAGGAAGGTGGATAGTTGCGTGTTCATACTTATCAAGCTTGTTACCAGTGGCAGGGATATAAAATGACACTTTGGTCCCATGATCTGGCTCACTTTCAATTTCGATAGTGCCGTTCATTAACTTCACCAAGTTGGCAACAATCGTCATTCCTAAGCCAGTACCTCCATACTTTCGTGATATGGAGCTGTTTGCTTGCACGTATGGCTGAAACATCTGACTGAGCTTGCTTTTTTCTATGCCACAGCCAGTATCTTTAACCGTGACGTTGATACCATCTTGTTCTGCGTTTACAGAAACAACGATGCGGCCTTCATCTGTAAACTTCATGGCATTCGATAGAATATTCGTGGCGATTTGCCCAACCCGAAACATATCAATGTCAAAAAGTAGGTAGGATGTTTCTTCCCACTTGATGATAAAATCAATGTGCTTTTTCTTTGCTTGAGCGTCAAATGGCCGAAATACTACGCTAAGCTCTTCATAAATATTGGCTGTTCTACTTTCTAATTGCAGTTTCCCAGCCTCAATTTTGGAAAAATCCAGGATGTCATTAACATGACGTTCAAGCTTTTCAGCTGAAATGGTTGCGTTACGAATTAAAAGTTTATCTTCTTTTTCAGACACTCGACTGATGAGCAATTCTAGAAGCCCAATCATGGCGGAAATGGGGGTTCTCAACTCGTGGGAGACGATGGCTAAGAATTCACTTCTTGAAGCCATCACCGTTTTGGTGGTTTTTACCTCGTTGCTAGAATCTATTACTAGCTTATTGAGCATTCTTATACGAATGATGACGACAATTGAAACAATAAGCAAAAAGGTCACAATAATAAGGACATAACGCAGTAGCGTCTTTTCATCTACACCGTATTGGACTTCTGGTAGAGTCTCGTTTCCTTTAAGCCTGTCGAAGTACACTTGGCTGTAACCACTGAGTATGGTTGAGAGGTATTCAAGCAGGTTTTCATTGTTTTTCCTTGTCGCCATAGCAATCGTGACGCCGATCGGAGTTAAACTGTTATCAATGAAAACCGTTTTTTCAGAAATATCTTGTTTAATCAGGTCGCTGTCGACGATTGCAGAGCCAATGACGCCTTGTTCGAGCGCTCTTATTGTTTCGAAGTAGCTGGTAAACAGCACGGTGCTTTCGCTAGGTTTTCTTATCGAATCGAAGATCATCGGGATCCCAACAGTTGCGTTGTTCTCGTTACCTTCGAGTGTGATTTTGATGAGATCTAAACCATGGTAGGGCTTGGTTACCAAAAAACCGTGATCGTCGAGTTTGTTGCTGAAATAGACGGGAATGAGATCGATCACGCCTTGTGAAAGCATAAGATCGATATTTCTTCCGTCAGAAGGCACGTATGTAAACTTTACGATACTTACATCCTCAATGTCCTCAAGGAACTCTCTTACGTAGCCGCCCATTTTTGAAGACCTGTTGTTCTTGTAAGATATTGGAAATAGCCCCTCGGGAAGGGAATACCTCACTTCTGTTTTGACATTTGGAAACTTGAGAAGCTTTAGGTAACTGGTTTCGCTGAAACTAAATATTTTTAAGGATTTGAAGTTACCGTCAGTACTATCAGATTTTATGTCCTTTATAAGGCCATTGAGTGCTAAAGCCAGTTTCTCATCACTGGTCGCGATCGTTTTTTTGTTTAGACCCAAGCCAATATCGAAGATGGTTAATCCACGACTTAGATCTTTATTGCTTAAGTTTGTTAGCAGCGAAATTGGTGTGGTGATAGTCGCATCAGCTCCACCATTTTTCAGTGTCTTGAACATCTCTTCATAGCTATTGCTCAACTGTATGTTGCTATAGCCTTTGCTTTGAATGAGATCACAGGCGATGCTGTTTTTTACACAGATCCATCGCTGTTGACTGAGAGAAATGTTACCGTCGTACTTTGTATTGTCAGAGAGGAATATAATACGTAGTTCTGTGTAGACAGGCTCTGTCGTATACAGATGCGTTATTGCAGACATCGCGTTGAAAATCCCCTGATTGCTGAGCGCGGCGTCAAGTTTTCCATTTTGTATCGCCTCTTCGAGCGATGAAATACTGTCGTATTCTGTAATGTTATAGTCTACGCCTAGTGTGCTCCCAAAATCTTCGAGGATATCGATATTTAAAGACGAGCCTCTTGAGCGGGACGAGTTGTAGTCGCTTTTTAGTACACCAAAATGAAACTTTTTAGTCTTGTCGATCGTATCAGTATCGTCGACAGCAGAAGCTAGGGAGGATGGTGATGCTATATACAGTACAGGAGCCAGTAACGTGCACAACATCATAAGTATATTGAAAAAAGAAGCCTTTTGATGCTGTGTAACCATGTGATATTTCCGTGGTGGTGTTTGAGTTTAGTACACAAAAGCCATTGATATATAAGAGTAAAAGGTATTTTTGTGATCTTGTGTACGGCAGTGATCCTCAGAATATGCTTTATTTTTAATTGTACTTAACTACACCACTAACATATTAGACAAATGGTTCTTTTGCAAACTACAGGTTTTTTGAAATCAACCACAATAGATCTCCCTATAAATCTTGATGTCGATTTTACCTAGTATAAATCACTGCGCTTTAAAAGTGTAGAGCAGAGCCATGTGATAAGTTTTACGCTCTCATTTTTATTGGTGTAAATTATTATCGTTGATTTCTCTTAATATTTAATATTACGTACGAATATTCCTACAACAAAACAGCTTTCATATTTAATCTAAAATTATTATTATGTGTAAATATTCCTATTTTCATGTGCTTGCAAAGAAAGCAAAACGGGTAAATCAATGACTAATTCTAGCAAGGGTCTATTTTATAAAAGAGTTACTCATCACGCCATCATTGGTTATGATTACCAAATGGTGTTGCCGAATCTATTTTCGCCAAATTTTGATGAATCAGTAGATATGATCTGCGGTTATATATTACGCACCTACAAAGCGGCAAGAAAAGTAAATCGAGATATGTGCAGGACTTTAAGGTTCGGTGTTAATTCTAAACTCTCAATAGATGCAATTCATAATGTAGGTAGTATAAGTCCCCAAAACGTGAAGAATTTCACGAAAAAATTTGACATCGATATCTTTTTAGATGTTGATGCTCATTGTATCGAAAACGGTATGCTTTTCGAATCTTGCAAGAGACTTAAGGAATCTGGCTTTTCTCGCGTGTACGTCAGCGCGGGCATGGGGTTAATGATTATACCTGACCATGTACTGGAACTTTGTGATGGGGTGAAACTCTCTAACAACTTCTTTTTAGAAACATTTAAAGGTGATAGGAAATTTTTGACGGACTGCCTAATTTATTTATGTAAAAGACATAAAGGAGACATCATTGTGGACGGTGTCAATAATCATCAGTCATACGCCTTTTTGTCAAATTTTCCAGTCGCCATGTCTGGATCATTCTTTTTCTAAAATTGATTGGTATTTATCATGGACTCTATTGCAATTAAAAAATTGAAAAAACTCGGGAATGACTTGTCAGAATTAGACGAGCTAACAAGGCGCTATTTTGCTTCTTTTATGAAAGAGATTGTTGTTCCTTTTTCAAAATCTGATGTGGAGCGTTCTTTGGAAAACATGGACAAAGCAACGAAGCAAGTTATGGTTCAGTTTAAATATCTGAAGCCAGATCATTGTTTTTACGGACATGTAGTTCCTTATCATATGGTAGTTGTCGTCGTGGATTATTCAGAATCAGAGAAAAAGAACCTTGCCATTCCAATCTGGGACGATGAGGAACTTAGTGTTTTCAAAACCAAAGTTTTGCTTTCACTTAAACGGAGTTTGAATCAGTAATAAATATCTATTGCTACCATCCAACAGTACCAGAAAGTACTAATGTTGGTAAATTCACGCCCTCCTGTAGGAATCATCTTACTTTTCAATTTAACACTCAATAGGTATATTGGCGTCATCAAATGCTTTGAGTTGATATCGATTCGACGAAATTTTTCAAGTACACGTTTGTCGCTGTTCGTAATGACATTCGAATAAAGTGATAGTAAGTTTATTGATTCTGAAATCGAATTTTAATTAGAGCGAACGCCAAGGTCTTACCTTGAATGTTAATTTAATCAAAGATGCCGCACGCGGCATCTTTATATTATTGCTTTTGACCTCATCCGAATATGATTCGACGAAAACTGCTGTTGAGTTTAGGAAGATTAAAAGCTCCGCAGGTAACAAGATATATATTGATGGTGTAAGACATCCATCCGGTTTGACGCCGATTGACTATAGTGGCAATCCCAAGTCTATATTTTTGGAAGGTGACATTGTGAGTTCGTCGAGAGGCTATGTATTCTTGGCTAACGATAACGTTAAGTTTGAGAAAAATATAGACCAAGCTGGGAACTGGATTGAAGTCAATACGGTGAATGAAGAGCGTATGTCGAACCCATATATGGAATACAATACGGTTGATATCGACATCATGCATGGTGTTGGAGGAAGCGTTTATGACAAGTATGCCTATATCGTAATACCGTCTATTAGCTTGGCTGAATTTAATAGTAAGTTAGCAGTAAGCGATAAAGTAGGTGTTGACGTTTTAATGGTATCGGGCGATGCGCATGTTATTTCTGTTCCAGAATCAGGTTTAATTGCTGCGAACGTTTTTTCTGAAGATGGTTATGTCAATGATATATTGGAAGTATCCACTCAATCGGCTGTGGTTTTTGAAAAAAAATTGAATAAAATCAAAGTATGGCTTTCTGAACCTACGCGGTCACACAATCAAGTCAGCTTGTTATTTCCAAAAGAGAGCAACCTGATATTAGAGCCTATGTATCAAAACATAGTAAGCGTTGAAGATGATCACTTTATCGTAGATACAAGTGCAAAGGACGGCGAGACGATCTTCTTTGAGTTAACCATTGATTAGTTCCAACTGAAATGAAAACCCTCCTTATTTTGGGAGGGTTTTTAATTAAAAAAAATAATGGAAAATCCAAAGATTCTTTTTGATTGAAATTCATAACCAAAAAATAGGCCGTAGATTGTAACATGCTCTATTCTTTCACAAACCACAGCGCAGCCAATGGCCGCGCTGAGTGGTTTAATTAGTCATTCAAATAACGCTCAATCAAATGCTGTTTGAAGTATTCAGGGTTCAATGATTCGCCCGTCGCTTCTAAGATCATTTCTTCTGTGGTCAATGTTGAACCTTTCGACCAGACTTTTGCTTCTAACCAAGCACTGATTGGCTTCATGTCTAGATTGCGAATGCAGGTGTCGACATCAACGTCTTTACGCATTGCAGCCATAAATTGGGCTGCATACATGGCGCCCAGCGTATAGCTTGGAAAATAGCCGAAACTTCCGTCGGTCCAGTGAATATCTTGCATGCAACCGTTGGTGAAATTCCCTTCGGTATCAATACCCAAAAATTCCTGCATTTTTTGGTTCCAGAGGGCGGGAATATCTTCCACTTCGATGGAGCCTTCAATCAAGCCTCGCTCGATTTCATAGCGAAGAATAATGTGTGCGGGGTAGGTGACCTCATCTGCGTCAACGCGAATAAAACCAGGTTGAACACGTTTGTAGAGTGTGTTCATGTTGTAGAGTGAGAAAGCGGGATCGGTTTCTCGGTCAAATGTTTCGGCTGCCATTTTGGCGATATGAGCGACAAATTCAGGTGAACGTGCAATCTGCATTTCAAAGAAAAGGCTCTGGCTTTCGTGAATACCCATAGAGCGAGCTTCAGACGCAGGATGCCCGGCTAGGTGCTTTGGCAATCCCTGTTCATAGCGGGCATGGCCAGTTTCGTGAATGACGCCCATGATGGCTGAGGTGAAATCTTCTTCATCATAGCGTGTGGTAATTCGGACATCAGTTAGTGCGCCATCATAACCCGTATTTCGTAGCGGGGTTCGAACGGTGTACGAAAACCTTTACTTCCATTCTTCTCACATTCAATATTGATGCATCCAGCATGAGAAATGGAATGAATCATGGCCTATTACGCGTACACCCGTTACAGCTCATCACAACAAAATGAATCATCAACAACCCGCCAAATCGAACTTGCTCAAGAGTGGTGTACTCAAAATAACGCCGCTCTATCCCACACCTTCAGCGACGAAGCCGTTTCTGGCAGTAGAACGGAATTTGACGAACGCCCACAACTTCAGCTGTTACTTTCGACCGTGAAGTCAGGTGACGTGATTCTAGTGGAGCAGGTCGACCGCTTGTCGCGTAGACATTATAAGGAGACGTTGACATTAATTTGGAAGCTGGATGCTCTGGGAGTTACGCTGATCAGCACAAGTCAAAATCGTACAATCACCGATAATGACATCAGTGAAACGATCATGTCGCTAATCGACGCCGACAAAGCTCATCAATACTCAAAACAACTGTCCGAAAGGTCGAGCCGTGGGAAGCTGCTTGCAAGAAAACGTCAAGTCGAAGGCGTGGATGGGCAGCCTCTGTCGTACATGACACCTTCATGGATTCGTCGTAGTGATGACAAGCTCTCATATCACCTAATCCCAGAACGTGTCGAAGTGGTTAGGTATATGGTTGAGTTGGCTTCATTCCTTGGAGCCAGTGCAATAGCCAAACGACTCACTGATGAAGGTATTCCATGCTGGATCAAATCTAAGTATGTCAACAAAGATGGTGAGACTCGGTGGACTGCCTCTCATGTGAAGACAATCGTGAGGAATAAACATTTATCAGGGGATGGCGATGTGAAGGGTATTGGCATTGTCCAAAACTACTTTCCAGCCGCCATCACCAAAGATGAACACATCATACTGAACCAACACCTATCAAAAAGAACGAATTCAAAATCACGCACCAACGGTGGCACAACCTTCAGGAATTTGTTTTCGAATCTGGGGCGGTGTGGGGTAGTGGAGAACGGTGTGATGTGTGGTCATACGATGTGGATAAAGAATTGTGGGGCGAGGAAAAACGGCTCTCAGAGGATCTATCTATATTGCGCCAACGGCTGCTCACGACAGATGAAATATGATGGCATAGAAAAATCATTCATCAAATTCTGCCGCGAAATCGACTGGTCGATATTCGATGGTGACAGCACCAAGGATGAGACCAAAACCATTGAACTCAAAATTGCCGAAATTGAGGAATCCAAGAAGACGACTCAAGGACAGATTGATAACTTAGTCTTAGCTATCGCCAGCACTGGCAATACAGCGTTAATCGCTAAACTGGAAGAGCTACAGGGCGATTTATCGGCATATGACGAGAACCTTAATCATCATAAGAACCTTCTACGCGCTGAACTATATAAACGGTCAAAGACTAATCAACACGATATCAAACAGCTGGCTGAGAATCTAAGCAGCGATGCAGAAAGTCGGATGAAGTTGAATCAGGCCTTGCGTGACAGGTTGGACTACCTTCGTTTCAATCTCAACAACTCACCCAGACCTCACATCTCACTCCGTTCTGGAGGCAGAGCGCAAGTCATATTTTTCGATGATAATGTGGAAGCTGGGATTGGTTATGAGGAAGAAGAAGAAGAGTTGGGGTAGTGAACACGAAGAAGGGAAGATAGAAGTGGGAAAAGAACGGAGCACCTAGCTGTGCTCCGTTTTGTTTTAGCTAAACGCCGTATACACCGAACCATTTTCGGTGACCTCAAGTTGATGCCGTAGCTCCCCGTCCACGAATAATTTCTCAATGAAGTGCGTTCTCGTCTTGTATTTCCTATTTTGTGAGACGTTTAGGTTAGGGTTAAACAATATATCTTCATGACGCTCTTGGTTGCTAATCATTTTCATCATTATAATCCTCTTAAAACAACAATTTAGTTAAGTTGATCATGATGTGACGTTGTCACTAAGTAAACCCAGATCACATAGTTTATTGAAATAAAATACAATGTATTTTATTATGACGATAAGATATTTTGATTGATGGAAGGGAGTGATGAGATGAGTAATGTTTTTGAAGGCATGGAAAAAGATGAGATGGTTCTGGATAATGTTCGCTACCTATGTGGCAACATCGATCCGATGTGGCTTGAGCCAAACGACAGCTATACATTCGTTGAGCTTGAGAATGATGTGATCAAATTAACTTGGACTGACTTGGAAGCGTTGCGAAATGCTGACATGACCGCAGTGAGTCCATATGAAGACTATGTGGTGCCTGTTGAGCAGCAAGCGCACAGAGTATTCTGGTTCACTGGAACAGTGTGATTTGGAATGGGTGGCCTAGTCGATGATATTGTCTAGGCCATTTTGTTCTTCAAATTCTAATCACAAACAGTTGTGATTTTGGTGCGGGGCTTGCCGTTATCATCATGATATTGAACGGTGACCACACGACAACCCGTTGCTTGATTCACGCTACCTTCAGTGACCCGCGCCGTTGATGGCTTTCCAACCTTGTTGTGATATCGATACTCAGTGGTGTCTGCTGCTAGGCAAGGCGAAACCCACAAAACTGTCATCAACAAAAATAACCACACAATTCTCATTTCTCTATCTCCTCCGGTGTTTGCTAGTGAGCCAATACCATACCTCGCAATTCCCATCTCGAAAAATGACTAATTTCACCAGAAAATCAATGTCTTATAGTGGACTGCCATCAACCTATCTATAGACAATTGCCATCATTCCAGCTTCCCCTAAATACAAGGAGTGCAGGAGCACACAACGTGGAAATTTGACAAATTATTTCGGTCGAAACTGATGCTCTGTTTACATAGAGAACTGCGTCAAAGTTGATTAGAAGTTATTCAAAATCGCCCAAGGTATGAGATACAACAGAATAAGTATGTATCTAACTATAGACATAATGTATGTAGGGGATAGACTGTCCGAACTGGAAAGACATAGAAGAATACGCTGATGTATCAGATGGATGAAAATAATAGTGGTGGTGTGGGAGCTAAAGCTGGTTTCTACTTTCAAGACCATGTGGCGACATTGCTAGCCTCTGAAATGTTACTCGATAATCGAGTACGAGGTATTGGTTGCGAAGTGGGCGATGACATTGATGTTTTTCATTCAGATGACAGTGTGACACACGTACAGGTTAAAACTGGTACGGTTGATAAGGATTGGAACTTGACTCAGTTGAGGGCTCCTAGAAATTCTGGCGCAGTTAAAGATCCGAACTCATCGATACTACATAAGAGCCTAGAGCTTGATAAAGATCCTACTGTTACAAGCAAATTTATGCTGGTTACGGACAAGCCCGTAGCATCGTCATTGAGTTTTCTCGAAATTCCTCTAGACAAGCGATCACTAAAAACTGGAAGGGATGCTCTAGTTAAGTCTATTGATCTTGGCTTGAAAAACGGGTTCAAATCAGGAAACGGTAACGGTGGAGGCTACTGGGTAGATAACACGATATGGCGTGTATTTAGCGACATAGAGTTTGTGATTCTAAAAGTTGAGCACAATCTAAGGTCTGCTTGTGAGGAATTGCTCAATTGCACACTCTCTAATGAAGGGATCCGACAATTAGGCGAAATTCTTTGCAATAGAATCTACGCGAAAAGTCAGATTTCAAAGAAGACAGGCGACGTAGTTGATAAGACCCTGACAAGAGATGAAGCGCAAAGTCTTCTTAGGCAATTCGCAACCAATAACACACTCGCTCCTAAAGCATACTCAAATAAGAATCTACCTGAAATCGTAACTCCATTATTCGAAGAAAGTGAAGATAAGCGTCGGAAAAGAGGATTCACCCAAGGATTTAACTTCGGTGCCTATAGGTATGACCATGTAGTAGACATGTTGATTGACTGGGTTGACGAGGTGTTTTTGAGACCGTCTGAGATTGTTGGTGGCTCTCAAACTTTTGGCAAAGCTCAGGAGATTAGGGAGAGAATTGCAGGGTTAGATCTGAAGACAGTCACTGCGAGAACGATACTAAACAGCATTTTAAGAAAGCAAAATCAACAATCACAACCCATACCGATGGTCATGTTTGCTGCTAATGGCAATAAATGCCTTAAATTTGACTCTGTTCACATCGTTCTAGGGGAGCAGAATATAAATGAGTTGTGGGTTGGTGTTACTGAGTTCATAGAAAATAGCGATGTCATATTTGATGTAATGCAAAGATTGTCTGACAAAATTTCTGACTTGATTTTCCTTGATATGGACAAGGATCGCAGGATCATTTTGGAGGCTAAAGACGACAAATACCTATTCAAGCATGACATAGACTCGATTTTAGACACTTCCAGTAGCTTTGAATCAAACCTTGAAAGGTTCAAATTTGTGGTTTTCATTTCATATAAGATGGATTCATATGACCATCTTACAAGCGAAAGCGATTTGATGACCGACATAAAAAACAAGATCGATCATATGTATAATTTGATGGTTAGTAAGAACCCATTCTTCGCTCAAGTTCGTCTCGGATTTTACGTCTTTCCTACACCGTGTAACGATACAATTTTAAACAAATTAAAAGATAAGATTTCACTATGAATACAGAGTCCACTGATGAAGTACAATCACTAGATTATTTGAAGTTGGCTTCTGATTATCTATCAAATCCAGTAAGTGCAGCTAGTGGTCGTGATATGATAATTCGCGCACTAGATGAAAGAGAAAAATACAAGACTTATGATCAAATCCTTAAGCATTTAGTTAAGAAAGCTGGTTTGTTTCCATATCTAAATAGCGAGTTTGATGAACACGATATTGATGATGTCGTAACAATTGAAGCAAACAGACCAAAAAACGATAAAGATATCGTATTTCATTCAACCCAAACACGAGTTTTTAATCAGCTACTAAGTGGTAAAAATGTTGTTTTAAGTGCGCCGACAAGTATGGGTAAGAGTGCGATACTATCCAATCTCCTAACAACGGATAAATATCACACAGCAGTTCTTATAGTGCCCACGATCGCATTAATTGATGAGACAAGAAAGAAATTATCTGAGTCATTAAGTGACCAATACAAAATAATTCATCATAATAGCCAGCCATATGACCCAGAAATTCCAACTGTTTTTGTATTGACACAAGAACGAGTCATTCAGAGAACAGACCTGCAAAATGTTGATATCTTTATAATAGATGAATTCTACAAGCTCGGATTTAAGTATGACAGGAACGGGTTTCTCAAATATGATGAGAGAGCAATCTCTTTAAATATTTCACTATCTAAGTTATTAAAAATATCTAAGCAATGGTTTTTTATTGGTCCAAACATCACAAGTGTTAAAGGATTGTCAAACTTGGTTGGGGACTTTACCTTTATTTGTAGCGACTTCCGAACTGTTTCAGTAGATGTTATAGAATATGATATTAACGCGTCGGATAAAGAAAGAAAAAACAAGGTTCTTGTAGAAATCCTTAATGAAAATAAAGATGAGAAAACAATAATTTACTGTCGCTCTCCAAACTCCGCCAACAAATTAGCGCGATTCCTAATGGAAGAGGAAAGATTCAAACAAAACTTAAAAGGCCAATTTATTGATTGGCTGTCAGAAGCATATGATCCTAGATGGAATTATTGTAAATCATTGACGCGCGGAATTGTTCTGCATCATGGTGTTCTTCCTAGGGCATTACAACACTTTTCAATTGATATTTTTAAGCGCTCTAGACAACACAATGTTCTTATCTGTACGTCCACAATTATTGAAGGCGTTAATACAAGTGCAAAAAATGTCATTATCTATGAAAACTACAATGGCACTGAGGGTGTAGATAAGTTTACCCACAATAATATCAAAGGTAGAGCTGGCAGGATGTACAACCATTTTGTCGGCAGGGTTTATTGTTTGCAGTCTCAACCAGAAGAAGATTCATCTGATGAGTTAGTGGTGCCAATTGGGGATGATGATATTGACTGCCCACTAAATTTACTGGGTTCAATTGACGCAGATCATTTATCATCTTCAGGACAAGAAAGATGGGAAAAGTTCAGGGATGAAACCATAGTTCCAGTTGAGATAATACGAAATAATTCCTCTTTTGAGGTGGACAAAATAGAGTCGTTGTTTGCATCAATAGATAGAACTCGAATAATGCAACCCGAGTTGTATGAACAATTGAATTTCTATGGTTACCCAAATACAGATGCACTCTATTTCATTATAGAGCGCTTCATTGATGTAAGACAAAAAGTTCTAACAAGGAATGGATTTTCGGTCACATCAAAAGATGGCAAGGATCCAGTGGTATCAATCTGCGGGAAGTTTCGCGCATACATTGGTGCTGAATCAGTAAGTGATTATCTAAAGAAACAAATGGAATGGAAGTTAGAAAAACTTACAGAAGAGGCGATAAATAAAGAGGATATGGATGAGCAGATGTCCGGAGTTATTGATGATGAGTTAAAGATCATTGCTAACGTATACGGATTCAGTTTTCCGAATTTCCTTTCACTATTTTCAGGAATATTGTTCTTCTTAAATTTCAAGCATAACAACAAGTTAACTTTTGATTATACTCAGCTGATCAATGACATGGAGTTCCAAAAGCTGACCGTAGGTTATGCTGCAATTCATGAGATGGGTGTTCCTTACCAAACGCTTAAAGCTATAAGAGAGATGTTGAAGGGTATTGATGAGTCATCTGTTGATGAAATAACCAATGCTATCAAAACAAAAAGTGAAGTTATGGACTCTCTGGGTTTAGTAGATAGGTACTTTATCAAGGCAGCAAAGTTATAAGTCTTATTGTCTTGTCCCACTCCGAACTCAATCTACCAGTTCATATATCACGATTCCTATCTGAACTGGTAGATTGTTCTCCTCTCATTATTACTGAGTAAAACACACTCATTCCTTTTGACTTGTCATCCTTTCTTATAATAAAAATCATGCATAGCTAGTGCTAGTTAATCACTATGCCATATATCCAACCAATTGTTTTTAAATTCGATGCTGTATCAGCGAAGTAAATATTTTATGTAATTTTTGGTAACAATATGAGCACAATCAAATCTTTTGTTTTTATTGAAGATATATTTATATTTCGTATATATAATGGCTTCTATGAACGGAAGAGCGATCCTTTACAAACTAAGAAGTGAACATGTCATTTATATTTGATTTACTAACAGATCGTGTAGACAAAGATATCAAAGATACTTTGTATAAGAATAGACGGTTCCTCAAGGATCGCTGGGGATACTGGGAGCGAAATATTGTTCTTTGGTCTTCTAACTATTCAAAGTATATACCGTTGACTTTCTTGGCTTTTTCATTGATTGCAGTGTTGGTTTTTATGATTTTGCCATACGCAAGGCCATATCTATTGGGTTTATATCCAAAATGGGAAGGCATTAGTGATTGGCAAGATACATTTCTCTCAGGTCAATTGACCGTTGTGGGTGTTGTATACCCTCTGGTTATTGGTTTAGTTAGTATATTATTTCAAAATAAATCTGAGAAAAAGGCTACCTTTCCAATTTTCCAAATTTATTCAGGTTTTATGTATGCGGGCTTAAGTGGCTTATCCCTGTCTGGTTTTATAGTTTTAAGCTATTTAATAAAACCGTATATTCCTGAAAATGCCTACTCCGCAATATGTATTAGTTCAGCATTATGGATGTTGTTTAATACTGTACTTACATCGTGGTTCTTTGTGCAAACTTTTAGAGTTATGGATGATAGTTCTCGTGAAAAGATTGTTCTTAGATATACAATATTAGAGTTATGTGAAATTGATGTTCGAGAGAGAATTAAACGGAATCTAATTAATTATCCTGTGGAATATAATTTAATAAAGTCATTTGATTCTGCAATATTGGATGTAATGAAATATGTGTTCGATGATAGAAACTCCAAATGTCCTCGAGTAGTTTGTAATGTGGGGAATAAGAATGACATAAAAAATATAAATTACAGTCTGATTAATTTTGCCATTTGGTTACAGACTTACATTTTGAAAAATAAGAGTATAAATAGTGCCGAGTTGATCGTTGTTCCCAGCTTTAATGAGGGTAAATGCAATATTGTCAAATATAAGGGATTTAAGATAAATCCAATAGTTGAAATCCTTATAAAATGTGCTTTCTCGTTTGGTGAATCTGAACACCTAAAAAAGCTGAGTCTCGCAAATATTGTTAATAGTTTTGTCGGTTCTGCTTATGACTCACTAAGAGATGAAAACTCTAAAGAATTTTCTGAATGTATAGAAGGGGCAATTATTGCTCATTCAGATATTGCTTCAGCTTTATCATTCTATAATGATTCTGGAAACATAGATAATTGGATGGCACTTCGTTCAACAACCTTTCTAGGAAGGAGTTACTTTGTTACCGCCGATGTAAAAATGACCCACTAACGTCGATTTAAAATTGACCCACCTGAGACAAAATGTCTGTTCGTTTCATGGATAAAACGGCGGACTATGATCAATCAGGAGCAACTAGTGGATATACACGTTTTACATCAACAGGGCCAAAGCATCCGCCGTATCGCAAAGACGTTGGGTGTATCTAGAAACACGGTGAGAGTTTACCTTAGGAATAAAGACAGACTTCCTGTGTACCCCGAACGTCAGTCACGCCCGTCGAAGCTAGACCCCTATTACGATTATTTACTTGGTCGCATTGAAGCAGCAAAGCCACATTGGATACCTGCCACCGTT
>NZ_FUXU01000186.1 GCF_900167155.1 Enterovibrio nigricans DSM 22720
CTGGGTATGCCTGAAACTCAGTATATTGCTTAAGAACCGAACAACTTTAGGCTGCCATGTCTTCCAACCGAATTAAGCAACAAAGCCGTTTGGGAATGAAGATTCGAACAACTCTGTGCTGTCTAAAGCATCTCAAATCGTGACACCTATTTTCGCACCAATTGGCGTGCAGGAAGAAAACTGGCAAGCGACGGTGGGGATTATCACGGGCTTGTTTGCAAAAGAGGCCGTTATTGGCACACTAAACAGCCTTTACTCAACGGCAGAAACGGGGGAAGAAGGCGGCGAGTATGATTTGATGGCAAGCCTTAAAGAGGCGGTCATGACAATTCCTGACAACTTAGCAGGCATGAGTTATGGCGATCCGATGGGGCTAAACGTTGGCGACTTAACGGATAAAGCCACTGTTGCTGATGATCAAGGTGTAGATACCACGATCTTCGGCAATCTAGAATCGTACTTTGTGACAGGAAGTGCCGCCTTTGCCTATCTTCTTTTTGTACTGCTTTACACGCCTTGTGCAGCTGCATTAGGTGCTTATGCGAGAGAATTTGGGCATACATTTATGTACTTCGTCGCGGGGTGGACATTTGCAATGGGTTACAAAGACTTTAACTACGAGGATTCAACACTTTATGTCTTTACCGATGTAAAAGATACAATGTTCGATCCCGACCATTTTAAGAAGGTTGCGCAAACACTCACAACAGAAACCGAATTTATGGTGTCTTATAGTGTTGAAGAATCAAAAAAAGCGATCGAGCAATTAAATGCGATGAAAGTTGGCATCGAATCTTTGGCTCTTACGAGTGAAGAAAAAACAACGTATTTAGCCGCGATTGAAAAAGCGACCCAAACACACAATCAGTTTATTGAATTCTACACATCGTTGTATGACACAAAGCTGGATCAATATGCAGCAGAGAAATACCCGGAAATAATCAAAGGCATTAAAGATGCTGAGACCCAGTTGGCACAGTACAAAGAAGCTGTATCTCCGTCTAAATTGAAACTAGAAAACGCAAACGAGCACGTGACTAAAAGTGTGGAAAACTTCCGTGCAAAATACGCTATTCTGGAAGCCGAAGCGAAGCAGTTTGTTATCGACAACGAGATTGTATTGCCGCTCAAAGAAGTGCGTTTCTTTACATCTTATCGTGAAAGTGCACCACAAAAAGACGGTTCTTGTAAAAAAATTGAAGGGTCAAAATACGCTGACTATGGTGTTTACCTCGAAAGCACAAAACAGTGCCACTACGTAAAAACCGTTAACAGTACAGATGACATGTACCGTTTCTCTGAGTCGCAAGTTACGGCTTATGAAGCTATCTTGACTAAACACCAGAAAACCATGAACGATGTTGCCCGCAAGCTTAGCGAAGCACGCGAATTAGTAAGCATCGCCAAGCGTGAATTGAAGAAATCTGAGCTTTTGGCGGCTAACAAATATGGTGGAACTGAATATCAGTTGAACTCAACCGTTTACAACGCACACAATAGGTTGGACCGTCAGACTAACGGTGCTTATGAAGCTCGCCATAAAGAATGGGAACCTGTTAAGGACAATATTATTAGCCGAGCGCAATCTAAACTCAGCGATATTATTGGTGAGCTAAAAGAGAAAGATGGTTTACCTCAATTCTCATTTGAAAAAGAGTACCATGTTTTTAGCGCAAGAAATGCATTGCCGGCACTAGAAGGCCTGGCGCGCAAAGACCTTGAGAAGGCGACAAAATTTACGGATATTGATGATGAAGGTAATCTGAACACCGATGGCTTGATCACTGACGATACGTTCCAAATCGTTGTTCTCGATACTGAAGAAAGCAAGTACGTTGCAAGACTAACTAACTATTTGAATAAAGATGAAATTCAAATGCTGTCTTCGCGGGAGTCATTCGATGGCACAGCGGATTTGATTACAGTCGCTACTGAGATTGCCCACGATAATTACTATCGCGATATCTTGGACATCAAAGAAGCGATCGCAGAAAAGTACTGATTGATACTACAAAATAAATAAAAAGCCTCGGATTGCCGGGGCTTTTTACAAACCACGCTTAAAACATCTCAGCATTTCAACCATCCCAAGATTGCCGCCAATCCTAAGCCCATAATTGTCAGAAGATGAAGAAGCAGACAGGAAACCATGTTTAGTGGCTGCTTATTAATAAGCTGGTAATTATATACTTTATGGTAAATAGCCAATTACGTTCAATAGACTGATTTGATAGAAGAAAGAGGGTCATTACAGACAGAAGAGAAGCAGATTTCACGTATCGGTATATCATATTTAACATAAGATAAATAATGCGCACTGAGTCGCGGGGGTATCTAGTGCAAAAAATCCCGCTAACGCTAAGCTTTCGTAGCCTTGAGGCTTTCTAGCGGCTTTGTTGCTTAATTCGGTTGGAAGACATGGCAGCCTAAAGTTGTTCGGTTCTTAAGCAATATACTGAGTTTCAGGC
>NZ_FUXU01000074.1 GCF_900167155.1 Enterovibrio nigricans DSM 22720
GCCAGCTTAAAAACAGAGTCTAGAAAACCTTGTAGCGCTCTCAATGGCATAGAGAAAATGCGTTTCACCATCAGTGCGGTAGTAATGGCTAAGTCGCTGAATCGGCGAGGTCTACCACGCTTGCCTTGTTTGTTTTGTTTCCACTCAGCTATCGTTTCCTCATCAATCCAAAAGGTCAGAGAACCACGGTTGATTAAGGCTTTGTTGTACTGCTTCCAGTTAGTTGTTTTGTAACGAGGTTTAGACATGAGACTACGACGATTGATGGGTGTAGCCGATCAGATCGTAGCTTCTAGATTTAGTTCCATCGATTTAAGCAACAAAGCCACTTAAACGCGCAGTTTCTGGTGACTCGCGAAATAGGCAAAAACATGGTCGCACGAGGCCAAGGGAAAATCATTTTCACCGCGTCTTTGCTGACCTTTCAGGGCGGCATTACCGTACCGGGTTACGCTGCGTCAAAAGGCGGTATTGGTCAGCTCACCAAAGCTTTCGCCAGCGAGTGGGCAAGCCATGGTGTTAACGTGAATGCCATCGCACCGGGCTATATCGCCACGGATAACACACAGGCACTGCGAGATGACCCGACACGTTCTTCGTCAATTCTACAACGCATTCCAGCAGGACGTTGGGGTGCCCCAGAGGATTTCGGAGGCCCAGTGGTGTTCCTTTCCTCTGCGGCATCCAATTATGTCCACGGCACCATTTTGACTGTGGATGGCGGCTGGATGGCGCGATAAATCCTGCATCTTCAAGTTAATTGGGTATCGGTACATGACGATGTACACTGAGTGGGTTTATTTACAAGGCAGTAGAAGAGTGACATAGCATATGGTCAAAGCAATCGACACGAATGTAGAGCATAGCGAGAACGCCCAAAACAAAGGCCGTGCAGCCGATGACATCATTGAGTCGCTCGAAAGGCAGATTGTTAGCGGCAAACTGGAAAATAATGCACCCTTACCTTCTGAGCGCGCGTTGATGGAAATGTTCAATGCAAGCAGAACGGTTATTCGGGAAGCCATTGTCGCGCTTGAGAATCGTGGATTGATCATTAACAGAGCGCGTTATCGCCCTATCGTACGCAAACCGGATTACCATACTGCTCTTGATGCTGTTGGCGGCATTGTTAAACACTTCCTGTCAACCAAGCCTGATATAAAGCATCTTTATGATATGCGGGTTTTCGTTGAACGTACTCTGGTGAGAGATGCAGCAGCCAACGCCACGAAAGAAGACATTCAAGCGCTGAAAGCGGCACTGGCAGCGAACAAAGCAGCGATTAACGATTCGCTCTCCTTCTATCATACCGACAAAGCGTTCCACTACACGCTTTACACCATTGCAGATAATCCTATCCTCCCTGCTATCCACCAAGGTTTTACCTCTTGGCTTGCACCGCATTGGGACATGATGGAAAGAGACGCTGAACGCAATCAAATGAACTATCTCGCCCACGAAGCCATCTATTTAGCCATCTTGGAGCGCGATCCTGATGCTGCAGAACAGGCATTGCTCAATCACCTTGAGACCTCGTGGAAACAAGTCAGCTCAACCTTTTAAATTTGATTTGTTATAAAAAAACGGCCCCAATTTAGGGCCGTTCTTATCAGTTTCATCCACTACCCCGTTCGCGCAACGCACATTACGTGATAGTGCTAGGATTTGATTAGCTTTTCATCAGTTTACGTGCCGTTTCTACAACAACACTGATCGAGCGTTTTTCAGCTGCGACTAACGACGCCTCATCAGGGATTTCTTTCTGGGTACGGTTGATGATAACGCCAGCCACACAACCCGCTTTCAAGCCAGAGCTTGCACACATGGTCAGCAAGGTTGCTGATTCCATTTCAAAGTTCAGCACACCCATGTCTTGCCATTCCTGCATTGAGCCTTGGAAACGACGTACAACGCGGCCACTGAAGGTGTCATAACGCTCTTGACCTGGGTAGAAAGTATCACTTGAAGCGGTTACACCAGTGTGCACGGCTGCACCCGATTCTTCTGCCGCAGCTTTCATCGCGGTAGCAACATCAAAGTCAGCGACTGCTGGGAACTCCATCGGTGCAAAGTGCAGGCTTGCGCCATCCAGCCTTACTGAACCCGTGGTGACAATCATATCGCCTACATTGATATGTGGCTGGATTGCGCCTGTTGTGCCGACACGCAGGAAAGTACGGACACCTAACTGTGCCAATTCTTCAACCGCGATCGACGTCGAAGGGCCACCGATACCCGTTGAACAAACGACAACAGATTCACCATCCAGTTTTGCAAGATAAACCGTGTACTCACGATGGCTGGCAAGAAACTTCGGAGAGTCCATCAGTGCGGCAATTTTTTCTACACGCGCAGGATCACCCGGGATAATTGCGAGTTTTGCACCTTCTAAATCTGCTTGTGTCACACCCAAATGAAAAACGGTTTGCTCAGTCATGATCCTCTCCTAAAAAGTATCTCGCCTAACAACCAAAACGTGACTGTTTTTCAACGAAGAAAAACGCGATGGCGGCGATGAATTTCTCTACCACCATAGCGTTTTCGGTGAAATTTAAAGTGCTTGCGATCACACTTAAAGCAACATGGTTTCACATAATTACAGTCTTAAGTGATACCGATCACTTTTATTGTGCAATTTCGTGTCGTTCAGTATCCAGATGCGATTTTTCCTCTACAGGCGGATTCTTACCATATCGGAGCAACCGTAACGCATTCAATGTCACTATCGCCGTCGCGCCACTGTCGGCAAGAACTGCAACCCACAGCCCAGTAAAACCAAGCACTGTGGTAACTAAAAATACCGCCTTTAGCCCTATGGCTAGCGCCACGTTTTGGTGAACATTGTTCATTGTGGCTTTGGCCAATCGAACAACATCGACGACACTCTCTATGCGATTATGGCTGAGCGCTATGTCTGCCGTTTCCAACGCGACATCCGTGCCGCTGCCCATTGCAATACCAATGGTTGCCGCTTTCATTGCCGGTGCATCATTAATCCCATCCCCTACCATGGCGACTCTTGATGACTGGGCAAGCGTGTTGACCTCTTCGACTTTATCTTCTGGCATTAAGCCCGCGCGATAATCCATCTGTAAATTAGCGGCAAGGCCCGATGCAGCCTTCTCGTTGTCACCGGTCAACATCAGAGAGCGGATACCTAACGTACTCAGTCCTTCTACCGCAAGTTTGGCCGTTGACCTCAACTCATCGCGCCACGCTATAGCGCCGATAGCGTTATCGTCAGAAAACACAACCGCGACGGTTTTTCCTTCTTCCGCTAAACGTTGCGCGTCATCAGAAAATGACTGCACCAGCGTTCTTTCTCCCAATTTATCTAATGCTATCAACGTAATACGTGACCCATTCACATTGCCTGAGACTCCTTTCCCGACTTGAGCCGCGATATTGGTCGCTTCGAGCTCTGCGACACTATTTTCTGTTGCTTTCTCAACAAGCGCTTTTGCCAATGGGTGGTGCGAACCTTTTTCGACCGCAGCTGCATGCGATAACAAACTCGCGTCATCGCCTTGCCAGCTTAGGATATCGGTGACAACCGGTTTGCCTTCTGTCAGGGTGCCCGTTTTATCAAACGCAACCCACTCAACTTTGCTCAATGCTTCAAGCGCCGCGCCACCTTTAATTAACGCCCCTTGGCGTGCTGCAGCGGCTAAACCCGATGTCATGGCTGCTGGTGTCGAAATAACAAGGGCGCAAGGACAAGCGATAAGCAACAATGCGAGACCTCGATATACCCAAGTGTCCCAACTTTCTCCAAACATCAGAGGAGGAATCGTCACCACTAACGCAGCGACAAGGATCATAAGCGGGGTATACCAGCGACTGAATTTATCGATAAACCTTTCTACTGGTGCCCTGCGTGATTCTGCTTCTTCAATCAGGTTAAGAATACGGTCTATCGCACTTTCACCCTGCTTGGAAACCACATCCATAAGCACTAAACGATCTACAGCAATCGCACCTGCAGGCAATTTTTCACCTGGCTGTCGTTCAACAGGGATTGACTCACCCGTTAGTGCGCTCAAATCAAAACTCGCAGCATCACCTTTGAGTATCGCGTCTGCAGGTAAACGCCCACCCGGTGAAATTTCTATCGTGTCTCCCGGTTGCAAAGAAGACACGGCAACGTCTTCTCGTTTACCGTCTTTACCCACTCTAACGATGTTTTCCGGCACCAATGCCATAAGAGCTTGAATGCCCGCTCTCGCACGTTGAGAGGCGTATCCTTCGAGCCGTTCTCCAATCAAGAAAAGAACAAGGACCATGGCGGCTTCAACCGTCTCACCTAAATACAGCGCACCAAACGCTGCAATAGACATCAGCATTTCGATTGAAAAAGGTGAACCACTTTTCGATAGGATGAAGGCTTTTTTAACGATGGGTACGAGTCCCAACACCGTTGCAAAGGTAAACAATAAGCTCGCAAACTCCGGATACCAGTTTGATGCGATACCCGCAACAGCCATGGTGCTAATCAGAGAAACGAGAACGCCTTCTTCTTTTATCCGTTCAACGAGACTTTTCGGCTGCTCTTTATGCTTCGGCGTAGACAGCTCTTGAAGTGGGAAGCCCGTTTTCTCAGCCTGTCGCATAATCTGTTGTGTGAGATCTTTTGAAGTCTCTGTTGTCACAACCAATTTTTCTGTGGCGAACAAGACGTTAGCCGTCAACACGCCTGAAATGGACGAAATGGCTTTTTCAAGCTTACCTGCACAGCTAGGGCAATCCATGTTGGTGACGCGCCAAGTATGACTGGCGTTGGACGATGTTTCTTGTCGAACTGGTTCGACACTTTTTTCGAGGCTGCTACAAGAGGAATCGCAACAGCCTTTGGCCGCCGGATCGTCAGTATCCTCTGCGGCTATTTCTGTGCTCGCACATGATGGCGTGCTCTTTGACGAGGTTGAACAGCATGACTCCGAGGGAACAGCTTCATGCTTGGTATGTTGGTGTGTATGATTTTGGCATTTGGCAGAGTGACAAGAGTTACACATAGGGATCTCCTTTTCTTGAGTTTCCCTAAGTCTAAACCTTGGAGTCACCTCCAAGGTCAAGACGTAATTTAACGTTTTGGTGTCTTTTACTTTAGGCGATCCAATATTACTTGCGTATCCAAAGCATCTTGATAATCGCGATAATCCAGACCCTTATCAAAAATGAACTGTGTCACCAACTTTCTCGCTGCATCAATCAACAATTCTGCCTGCCAAGGCTTCTCAAAGTAACGCTCAATAGACGCATTGTTTATCGCTTCAATGGTATCGGAATGTGTCGCTTGTCCAGTCAAAAGCACTTTACGGGTATATCGAAAACGCGGATCGAGTGCAATTTCGCTTAATAGTTCAACACCCGTTTTTTCTGGCATCACGTGGTCTGAAATCACCAGTGCGATGAATTCGCCATCTGCATCCAAATCGTCCATCAATGCCAATGCTTCATCGGCAGACTCACAATCTTCGATATGGAAGGTGCCAGAAAGGGGTGCAAGATCCTTTAAAACGGCACTGAGCACTTCGCGTTGGTCATCAACACAGATAATGTTTACCTTTTCCATCTCTATCCCCTGTTAATTGCTTTACTTTGCGTTATAAAAAGTTCACGAGTCGAAGTATCCAGACCATGACAAAACTTAGCGCGACACCCACAATACCAATGATCACGCCCACTTTTGCCATTTGGTTACTGGTAACATGGCCTGTTGCATGAGCCAGCGCATTCGGCGGTGTACTGATAGGCAAGGACATCCCCAGAGACGCAGCAAATGTCACAACCAAAATCAGTGTGGTTTCACCACCCATAGGTGTTAGCGATGTCATGGACACTCCGAGCGCAGCCATGATTGGCATCAGCAAGTTCGCCGTCGCGGTGTGAGACATAAAGTTTGCCATCAGCAAACACAAAGCTGCCGCACCAATGAGGACGATTTCTGGCGCGTAATTTTCAAAAGGAATGCTGTTCACCAGCAAACGCGCAAGACCGGTTTTATCCAGCGCCAAACCCAGTGCGAAACCACCGGAGACTAGCCAAAGCACATCCCATGAAATTTTCTTCAGGTCTTCTTTATTGATGATGCCAGTCATTGAGAACACGGCGACGGGAATCAATGCCACGGTGTAGGAGTTCATGCCATGGCTAGAGCCCATCAACCAAAGGAGTACGGTAATAGTGAACGTGGCGTAAACTGTGTACGCCTTAGGCGTTTTCAAAAACTTGCCTTTGATGTCGAGTGAAATGGTCGCTTCATCCGATTTAAACATGACTGACAACAACACCCATGCCAGCAACAACATGACAACAACAAATGGCACAGAGAAAGCCATCCATTCGCCAAAGGTAATCAAGTTTTCACCGGTCAGATATTTCAATGCGATCGCATTGGGTGGCGTACCGATTGGCGTACCGATACCACCAATATTTGCAGCCACTGGAATAGAGAGCGCAAACGCAATTTTGCCTGGGTCATTCGGTTTAAACACTGCAAGAATAGGTGTCAAAATCGCGAGCATCATCGCTGTCGTCGCGGTGTTTGACATAAACATGGAGAAAACAGCAGTGATCAACATCAGCCCCGCCATGACCATTTGAGGTTTTTGCCCAAACGGTTTCAAAAGCACACGGGCCAAGTTCACGTCCAGTCGATACTTCGTTGCGGCCATTGCAAGAAAGAATCCACCAAGAAATAGCATGATAATGGGGCTGGCAAACGTCGACATAATGTCGGTGTAATGGAGCAAATCGCCAAATTCAGGCGTGTTGGCGTCTGCTCTAAACCAGATTATTCCTTTATCGGATAAGAAAAGAAGCTCAAGAACAATCACCACTACAGACGTTGCATAAATAGGCATAGGCTCTAACACCCAGCATAACGCTGCCAGCAAAAACAGCGCAATTGCACGTTGCTGCATGACGGTAATGGTTTCAAAAGGAAAGGCAGACGCTGGAAGTAGCAGTACGACCAGGGGAACCAATATAAGCAGAATATATTTCGCTTGAATGCGCATAATCGCTTGTAATCCCTTAAAGCTAAAAACGTCCACTACGCATGGACAACGGGATTATTCTGCGCTTAATGCGCCAAGCCTTTACTGAATTAGATCAATAAAATGGAGCGAAATGTATTCAAGTTGCACAGTGATAATCTATGGTCTTCTTGCGATGACAATCCGCCGCTACCTTGAAGCGTTATCTTTCGCAGGTCTGTCCAACAAATCCTCCCCTTCCTCAACCATCACTTCTCGACAACTGGTAAATGCAGAAATCGGCACAGAAGGCTCAACGGGTGTAGAATCCATTTTGATTTCCTGATCGATCGCCAACGTGGCAATGAGGCGTTTTACAAGGAAATAGCCCGCAATACCAAATATTACCGAACCAATAGCCTGTCCGATTAACACACCTTCCGCACCCGCTACGTGTCCACCAACATAGACGAAAGGGATAGTGCCAACGGTTGCCTTCCCAACATTCAGAATTGTCGACCACGTTGGACGGTTAAGGTTGTTAAATGCCGCATTGGAGACAAACAAAGCACTATTAAACACAAACGTAATGGCAAGGTAAGTACAAAAGAGAGACACCATTTTAGCTGCATCACCATTCAGACTAAACGCATTGCTTATTAGGTTTTGCGCAAAATACAGAATAATTGCCACCACGACACAATACGCCGTGACAAACTTAATGGAGTCACTCAATGTGCGACGCACTCTATCGAATCTCTCCGCCCCAAAGTTTTGCCCCAAAATAGGTCCCACCGCACCAGAAAGAGAAAATATCAATGCGAAGGATACGGGTAACAAGCGGCCTATGACGGCGTATCCCGCAACAAAGTCATCGCCAAACTTCGCGATTTGCGCGGTCACAATCACATTGCCGATGGGCGTTGCCGTGTTCGTCACTATTGCAGGTAACGCAATATTCGTGATGGCGCGAAAGTGCCGCTTCAAGTCATCAAAACTTGGCATAGCGATAAGGTCATGTTTATAACGCACCGCGTGAAACGCGACGCCAAACAACACAAAACGAGACAGCATCGAAGCAAACGCTGCACCTTCGATACCCATGGAAAGTGAAAAGATGAAAATGGGGTCTAACACTGCATTGGCGGCACCCGCTGCGAGCGTCGCTGACATTGAACGTTTTGCATCCCCAACCCCTCGAAGCGCAGCACCACCCGCCATCCCCATCGCCATCAGAGGTGCGCTGGGTAATAGAATAGTGAGAAAGCTTTTGGCTTTTTCTGCGGTAATGCCTTCCGCGCCGATCATCGCCAAAATAGGGTCGAGCGATATGAAAATGGCAAAGACGGTTAGCGCGCTCACAACACCCGAGAATATCATCACGCTGCCCGTTATCGCTTTGGCTTCGTCTCGCTTACCCGCTCCAATCGCCCTGCTGATTAACGCGCCCATCGCAATGGCGGTGCCGATAGACACAGATGTAGAGAAAAAAACGATGGTTCCCGCAAATCCAATAGCGGCTGCCAGTTCTACCTGACCTAGCAAACTGATGAAAAACATGTCTGCCAAATCAACGGTAAACAATGCCATTAAACCCACAGCACCTGACGACGACATCACGGCAATGTGGCGCATGATGGAACCCGTTAAAAATTTGGCTTGTTGCTGTGGCATGCTACGTCCTGATTGTAGTTTGCGGTGAATTCGAACAATGAGAGATGGGTGACAGAGATTGTCAGAAAATATTATGTTGTTAAACAATAACTATGATGACACGAAAAAAAGGTGCCTCAAGCACCTTTTTTAACTTATCTTATTCGAAAAAATTGACGTTGTTATACAGGGTGTAAAAAACAATCGTCGATTTGAGCGGCAATGGCTCTGAGAATATCACGGCGAGATATCACACCAACGAGGCGTTCGTTCTCGTCAATCACAGGGTAAACCTTTGGTTTACCTGGCAACATCTCTTCAGCGAGCTTGATGACGCTTTCGTCGCGCGTTACTGCTGCTACCTCTTTGTGCATACAATCACCAACCGTATTGGTGTCTTGGCAGTAGTATCCGACTTTCAGCAGCTTATGAATCATGTCTTGTTCCGACAAGAACCCTACAACATGTTTGTTCTCATCAACCACAGGCCCCCCTGTTTGATGCGCGTTTAGCATTTTTTCCAATGCCATTGACAGATTCATTGACGCCTTGAAGGTCACGGGTCGTTTGTTCATGTAATCACCAACTTTGATAGATTCCATGCATCCCCCTTTTTGTGTTGAAACATTATTAGAAACAGGGAATAAATCTCTGTACCCATATCCCCAAACAATCTCTAAACGTCATATCGACAAGCACAACTATCAATTTGGATCTCTTTGGGTCTTACTCTACAGTGTCGAACAAGTTGACGAAATTACTAGCGTTTACCTGAACATTTTTAAGACTTGTCACAAATGCGCAAACATCTTTGCAACACGAACGCATGGGTTACGCTCCACACAATAAAAAAGCCAGCCACGTAAAACGGGCTGGCTTTTTAACTTCAACGCGTTAGATTACATAAACATCATCATAAGGAAGCCCAGTGGCATGCGTTCTCCACTCGGAGACACAGCTTCTTCACCTTCAATTTTTGCACTCAGTTTAACGCCTTCATTCCCTTGGCTGATGAACCCGTACTCTTCAAGGTTATTGATCATGGGAGCAAGTTGCGGCGCAGCTTCTACATAAGCACTTGGCACTGTTATATTCAGGTTGCCTGTTAGCTTATTAATCATTGCACCAATATCTTGCGTCGCATTCGCTGCACCTGGCGCCAGTGTCAAATCAAAGCTTGCATCCACGTGCCCTTCCGGCGCATCCAACTCCAGAGGTTGAATTTCAAGACCAAGACCACGTTCAACCAAAGTATCCAGCGCAGCAGCCATATCCGCTATTTCTTGGTCTGTCGGTTCGTCGCCCATCGTGTTCGACATTGTGCTCAACGAGAGTATGGAATGGTAATCAAGGTCATTGATACTTACACCGAGCTTAAAATTATCAATGGTAAAAACATCAGAAACCGTTAGCTTACCGACTGAAACTAGGCTTTTGTTATCGAGTCGACGTACATTTTCACTATCAGCGTCAGCGCTTTTCTCAGTATCTGCAGACACGTTGCTACCCATATCCGCACTGATATTGTTCAGCGTAATAACAGTACCGAGTGCATCATCAAATAATGCCGTAGCCACGTTGAACGTCTGCTTACCAATCCACACTTCACCGTCAAGCATATAGCCAGTACCGGTGCCCGTAACATCTTTAATAGAAAGCTTCTCACCCGAATCATCACTCGCCATATCAACCGAAGGCCAGCTCATAGAAAAGACATTATTCCCATCTTTATCTACGGTACCTGCCATCGCTAACGGTGTCGTGGTTAACGAGAAGTCATCGTCACTCGCTTTAATAGCTTTTAGGTTGGCACTGTACTCCGTGTCGCCAAACACAGACGTTTCAGTTTTAAATTCAACAGGTGATTCGCCCATAGGCCAAAGCAAGTCTGTTACCGCTTTGATTTCCGGTGTCATCTCTAACGTGGTTGTAGTACCAAGGCTTAAAAATCCATGGCTAACTTCACTGTCAAAAATATAGGTGGTTGGTAGGCCTTCAGCTTCAAAGTCATCTTTGATTTGGCCTTTCAAATTAACCAACGTTTTCACCTGAGAAGAAAGGTACCCTCTGTCATAGGTCACTTTCTCGATCGACACATAGGGTGATTGCAGGTTTTGTACTTCTCGGTCATAAACAGATTCGCCCACATGCCCGGATGCAAATGGCCAAATCAAAGCCAGTGAAACAGCACCACCAATCGCCGCGTATTTTCCAAAGATCATTCTTTTCCCCGTTTAATCCGGTAGTTGTCTCGCTCCAGTGTAAACGAAAGCGACATTGATACCCATGTTGAGCCGTACATTATTTAAGATATGTGCCAGATTGCAGCGTCCTTCTCAGCTTAGCGACGGCGAAACAATTACACTTACAAAAAATACTGTTTTTGGTAGCCCTATGAATTCAAACGTCATCTTGTGTCTCGATGATGATCCTGCCGTACTTGAATTGCTCGAAAAAGAACTTGCACCATTTGCCAGTTTGTTTGACATCGTTTGTGCCAGTACAAGTCACGCAGCGCAAGAGACCCTGGAAAGTTTGGCATCCGCAGGACGACGTGTTGCGCTGTTTATTTCAGACCACTCTCTGGGTGAAGATCAGGGTATTAGCCTATTGATTAACGTTGATAATCATCCTGCAACCTTTGGTGCGCGTACCGTTCTTCTCAATGACCAACCGAATATTGAAGTGATCATGCAAGCCGTCAATGAAGGCCGGTTAAACTACTGTTTGACCCGTCCTTGGAATGACGGAGATCTGACTTTCGCAGCCCGCAAAGAACTGACCCAATTTGTCCTCACTTACAACAGTGATGATCTGCTGCGCTTTTGCGGGGTCCTTGACCAAAAAAAACTGCTTGAAGCGCATATTGAAAACAAACTTGCCAGTTATCGAACAGGATTTATTGAATCGGCGCTTTCCATTTCTGACGAAGAACTAGCCCAACAGTTGATAGAAGGGCTTTACGAACATTTCGATGAAGGGAATGATAAGAACGTTTGCAGAAGCTACAGCGATGACCACTTGCTGACTCACGAAGGAACACCCAATTCATTTCTTTGGTTCGTTGTTGAAGGCCAGGTTGCCTTGTTAAAACGCGATGAAACCGGCGTCTCTCATGAAGTCGCAAGGCTCGGCCAAGGTAGCATCATTGGCGGCATGTCTTTCGTAACAGGGGACGTATCCTTTTCCACTGGCATCACACTCGAACCCACAAAAGTTATCAAACTTAATCGCGCATTATTTTCTCAGGTGATACAAGCGAGAAATGATCTTCTTCCGCTCTTTACGAGCTACTTACTCCGCCACTTCAATCGTCGTTTGAAACGCAGTATCAATACAGAAGTAAAGCTCCAGCAGACATTGCAATCATTGGAACTGGCACATAAGCAGCTGATAGAAAAA
The DNA here is from genome assembly GCF_900167155.1 of Enterovibrio nigricans DSM 22720. Classification (GTDB taxonomy): domain Bacteria; phylum Pseudomonadota; class Gammaproteobacteria; order Enterobacterales; family Vibrionaceae; genus Enterovibrio; species Enterovibrio nigricans. The sequence goes on from NZ_FUXU01000074.1 coordinate 12,033, forward strand.
GAAAAGATGGCGATGCTGGGCCAGCTTGTTGCCGGGGTGGCCCATGAATTGAACAACCCTGTCGCCGCAATAATCCGCAACAGCGATACGCTGAAAGACAACATTGGCGAGCTTATTAATACGGAGCTCAGTCCGGTCGCGAGAGAAAAAGCCAATCAAATCATGGCAGATGCTTTGCTTTCTAGGCCTATGTCAACAGCCGACGCGCGCTCCACCGCCAAAGGCATAGAACCGATACTCGGGAGTAGGAATCTTGCTAGAAAAGCGGTCAACATGGGCCTTTCCCAGCCAAATGACGTTCAATATTGGATGCAAAAGCTGGATAAAACGTTCGTCCCAACATTGAACCAATGGGACATGTTTTATCAGGCTGGGAGCTTGCTACGATCGACCAACGTATGCGCACGACGCATCGCAGACATGGTAAAAAGCCTCAAAACCTATGCGCGACAAGATGACGAAACCCTGCTTGAAGTGGATATTCACGAAGGCATTGAAGACACGTTAGTGATGTTTGAAAATCAGCTGAAACGCATTCAATTAACGAAAGACTATGGCGACCTTCGACCCATTCGATGTATGCCTATTGCGTTACAACAAGTTTGGACAAATCTAATTTCTAATGCTTTAGATGCCATAGGGCAAGATGGAGAAATTATCGTCAAGACACGTGAAACCGTTTTTAGAAGCCGTAAAGCTGTAAGAATCAGTGTTCGCGACAACGGTAGCGGTATTCCCGAGTCAATCAAAAACAAAATTTTCGAACTCAACTATACCACCAAACGAGAGGGACACTTTGGTCTGGGTATTGGTTTGTCCGTCAGCCGCCAAATTGTCGAGCAGCATGGCGGTACGATAAATGTCAGCTCATCGGCAGGACTTTATACCGAAATGATTGTCACTCTCCCCTACTCACCCATTATCACGCCGTCCATGGAGGGCAAATGAGCAAATATCTGATTCTTTGTGTTGATGATGAAAGAGACGTACTAGATAGCGTCTTAAATGATTTGGACGAATTGGAAGAACATTTTGTTATCGAAGCCGCCGAGTCCGTTGCTGAAGCAAGAGACATTTTGGCAGACGCGGTTTCAGACGACGTTAAACTCGCGCTCGTATTATGTGACCATATTATGCCCGATGATTTGGGTGTGGATTTTCTCATTGAATTGAATCGCGATGAACTCACCTCTGCCGCGAAAAAAGTGCTGTTAACAGGCCAAGCAGGTTTAGAAGAAACCGTTCAGGCGGTAAATAATAACAGTTTGGATTATTTCATTTCTAAACCATGGAGCGGCGAAAACTTAAAACAAGTCGTGCGCGATCAATTGACAGCATACGTTATCGAAAACGATAACAATCTACTCCAATGGGTGAGCATCTTGGACGCGGAACGAATTATGCAGGCCATTAGCGATAACAGATTAAGTTTTTCTGATTGCTAAAACTACGGGATTTTTCTCTTGCATTCCGTAATTTGAAAGCAAACCAAAGACCCTGCTCACTGTTTGACCATTTTTTGCTTAATTTTGACATCATATTCCCCCAATTCGGGGGCTATGATGTTGTTTCGCAAAAGCCAAATCTATTAAAATACGATAACTTTTTATATTCACCACGAGAACTCCCATGCGCAAAACTAAGATTGCTGGTATTTTTCTGGCAGCTGCTTCTTCTGCTGCATTCTCGGCTGCTGCTTCAGCCCAAGATATGTCTATGAGTAACTTCAGCTACGATTATTTCGAAGCTAGAGTGGGTGTAAGCCCTGTTACTTATGGCGCAGGCTTTAGCACATCCATTCACCCAAATGCACACATCCGCGCTGAAATTGATAGTGAGTTCGAATCTGATTATGACGCAACCGCGGCAATCGGTTTTCACGCACCTGTGAACAACTGGGCAGATATTTACGGTGAAGTTGGATTGCGCACAGTAAGAAACCCTGGCCTTTACAATCACGACACTGAGTTTGGTGTAGAAGTGAATATTGGCGTGCGCCAATGGTTGGGTCCACAATTGGAAGTCGGTGGTGAGCTCGGTCACCTTTCTATTCACGAAGACGACGATGTCTTCGGCTCAGTTTATGCGCGTTTTCATGCGACCGAACTGTTCGCAATCGGCTCTCAAATCCGTTTCAACGAAATCTACGGCGACCAGTTCATGTTCACCACACGATTCAAATACTAAAAATAAAGGCCTCGAAAGAGGCCTTTATTTTCTTCTCAATATGTCACCCGATGTAAGAATGCTATTGGCAGTTGATAACTGCATAGCCGACCCCATCACTGGCTGATTTTAATCCTTCGGCGTTCTTATAACCTGCCTTTTCAGCAAGCAGTACTTCTTTGGTTGGAATAGTATGCAGAATGATTCCGCCCGTTTCTGCCCCACAGACTGTGCTGAACATCATACCCGTCATTTCTGCGCATTGTGCTGACCCAGAGGTTACACCCACAGATGCCAAACGGCGCGTACTGTCTGCCAACGTCATTCCCTGCGTTTCACACTGAATTGCACCTTGGGGTATATACACTTCCGTTGTTTGAGGCTGCTTGATAGCGCATGACGTAATTCCTGCGACCATCCCTGCCAACAAAGCTATTTTTAACGCCATCTTTCTCATTAATTGCATTCCTATTTAACGGAAAACTACTCAATATCCTTCAACTTGGCACCCAGCAAGTAGGCCACCGATGTGCCGATTAATTCTATGACTAGCTTTTCGCCATACAAAGAGCAAAGCTTTTGAAAGCCCATTGCAGCCTTATAACGCCCTTCCTCATCCGAACTTATCGCCCCAATTAAGTAGCGTATGCAATTCGCAAACTGGGCTTCCAATAGCGCATTCCGCCATGACTGCCTAATGGACTCATCAGAAGAAGCGTCGATTTTGTTGGTGACATACGCAAAAAGCTGACCTTGGAAAGCGGTGATCATTGACTCTTTGGTCGGAACAATGCGTTGTATACCACTGCGACTCAAACCCGTTCTTTTTGCGATGCTCCCATAGGTCACCGCATCCCAGCCATTTTCCATAAAAATGTCTACGATGGTCTGGTAAACCAACAGCTCTGTCTGCAATGCGCCTTCTTTGGTATTTTTTGCCATGGTCAAATTTTAAATTTTTAAAGTACCTTGTATCTTATACTCTCACAGAGAGAACATACAAAACAATAATGTTACCTTTGATTGCAGAAATCACATTTTCACATGTATTACTTCGCAACTCACTACCTTGACCACCTTGGAACGTCAAATTAGCTGACTCAATAGCCAATTTTTAAATACCAGAATTTTTGCATTTCCCGCTTGTTCTTCTCGAAAAACGAAAAAATAGCTAAAAGGTGACTTCACAGGTTTTTCTATGGGAGCAACCAACCTGCCCGCTTCCAGTAACCCTTTGATATAAATCATACGCCCCATTGCTACGCCCATACCTGACGCTGCAGCATCCAAAGCCAAATCAGCACGATCGAAACTATGATTTTGGCCATCCAAGGAGATACCGTTTGCATTGGCCCAATATAGCCATTCATCGCTCATGCTTGCGCTTGCCCAGGGCGCAGCATCATGCAGTAGCTGGCAATCGGCCAGTTTTTCGGGACTATTATACAGCCCATGAGATTCGGCATATTCTGGACTGCAAACGGGTATTAATGCATCGTCCATTAGATGATAACTTGTCAATCCACTGTACTTCCCGTGGCCAAAGTAAATAGCACAATCAAATGCTTCCGCTTTAAAGTCCACGAGGTCGTTACGCGTTCTAAGGTGCAAGGTGACGTCAGGGTATGCCTTAGAAAACTCATGAAGTCTGGGCAAAAGCCAACGTTGGGCGTAGGTAGGTGGTGTTGATATAACGAGATCACCAAAAGGCTGATGGCTGTTCAGCTGCAATAACTTTAAGCTAAGGCTGGAAAACTGTTCAGCGACGACCTGCTTTAGCTGCTCTCCCTCACTGGTCAATGTCAGGTTTCTTGGCCTTCTGACAAAGAGCTGCATATTCAGTCTTTGCTCTAGCTTTTTAATTCGATGGCTTACCGCACTCTGTGTCAGATGCAGTTCCTCTGCGGCTCGCGTAAAGCTCATTGTTTCAGCAACAATGGAGAAACAATGAAGCCCAGCAAGCAGGGAAGAAGATAATTGCGGTAGTTTCATAGCTAAAGCCAATACAGATGAAAGAAGAAACGTTATCAGCAAAGGCGTTGAATTAAAACAGCATAAGCTCAAGCAACCTGAAGATGATGTCGTCAGATCCTTTGGGTATAGAGCGGATTCGCGCCGAATCGAGGGCTCACCACTTGATATCCGATGATGGTTGATCCGGTAAGGATATATTTACTGCTCACGCGACGCGAAAGTAGAAAGAAAAAGAGCCGCAATAGCGGCCCTTTATATATTGTAACTGTTGTCTTAGATCGCGCGCAGTAACTGTTGTTTTGTTTCTTCACTAAGCAGCGTCCAATGTATGCCAGTTTGAGCACCAGCAAACATCCACAGCAGTTTGATATCTACATCGTAGCCATGAGCTTCCTGCACTTTACGGAAAAGTTCTTCAGGGCTCATAGAGAAAAATGTATCAACATCTTCAACACCTGCTTTTTTCAGCATGCGCTCAATGGTTAAACGAAGGTTGGGTAGATCGCGCAGACGCTTGTTAAGCTTGGAGTCGCGATACTCTTTCTCTGCTACAGAGTTCTCTACGGACTTTTTTACCATCGCGTCTAGGCAGTCATCCTCCCCATCATACAGCTCGGTAATATCGTAATAGTTTACAATCGCGGTAGAACTCTTTTTAACGTGTACGAATTTTTTGCATTCTTTTGCGATTAATTTATCTGTGAGCTGAGCGCCTCCACGTAGGTAAATACGATCTTCTTTAACGAGTGCGAACATTGCACCACTCACAAAGAAGCCCGTTCCACCGAACATTGAACGTTTTTCTGTCTCACCAAACTGAGACAAGTAATCGACAAAGCCGCTTTTTACTTCCAACACAGGTGCCTCCTTTCTCCCCAAAAGCCAATTCCTCGGCAAAAACTTCTAAATTCTCAACGCGAAATAATGATGACTGATTAGGGCACAGAAAACCATGCACTAGATCACCCAACACGGAACGGCGTACCAAAAACGCCACATGCGTCACGGTAAAAAGGTGTAATTTTTGTGTTTCAGTCATGTTAAATGTCGCTTAGCACTCGCAACACCTTCGTTTTTTTGCACTAATTTGTCTCATCAAACGTTAATTTCCTTCAAAAAATCGCGTCAATTCCTTGTGAAACTTGCGTTTTGTTAATTAATAGGTGTATCACCGAAAATCAGTGACAAGTTATTTAGACACCCCAATGAAAATAGGTGTTTTCGTTCAAAATTAGGGGGAAATGTATTTCTTTAATTACAAGAGAGCTTTACTATGCAATGAGACAGTTATTAGGCCTTTCACGATGGATCACCTTTCTCTATTTTGGGTCTCTCCTGACCGCAATAAGCACCTAAAAGCGATTGAAACGGAATTTTTCCAACGCATTTATCAATCCGTTAAAAAAGGGACGCTTGCGTTACCTCCAATCCCGGAGGTAGTCGTAAAACTTCAGCGAATTTGCAATGACCCCTATACCACAATCCGAGATGTATCTGGCGTGCTGCTAGACGACGCAACTCTTACGGCTGCAGTTATTCGCTCTGCAAACTCGGCAGTATTCAGCCCTCGTACAAACCGACCATGCTTAGACATAAATATGGCTGTATCGCGTTTGGGCATTAAACGTGTGCTGGGTATTGCGACAGCGCATTCCATTCAAATGCTGAAGAACGAATCAACATTTGATGTGAACTGCAATGCTATTCTGAGAAAAAGCGCAGTCTCTTCTCGTGAATTTGCATCCACCATGGCATTACTTTGCCAAAAGGTCAGAGCCTATGATGATGAAAATCATTGGCTAGAGGTTGAAAAAGCGCTACTTATTGGCTTATTGGCAGATATCGGTATTTACAGTGCCGTCAAGGCTTATCAGCAATACACCGATGAAGGAAACTATTTAGACTTCGACATCGCCAGCCATGTGTTTTTCAGCTTAAGCAAAGAAACAAGCCGCTTTATCCTTGAAAGCTGGGGATTTGATGAAGACTTTGAAGAAGTCAGTATCAACAAACGCGTTCGAACAACCAATAAAGACATCAGCTATCTCGATATCGCCCGTATGGCCAACCATCTGTTGATGTTTAGAGCCAACGACGAGGATATTGATGATCATGAAGTCGAGATCACGCTTGCTGGCGCAGAAGCGCTATACGAACTGTCTAACCTCAATGAGTCAGATTTCAGGCACCAACTCAATGACATTATAAATAACTGCGGATTTTAGACTTAATTTGTCGAACATAGATTGACCAAATTGAATCGCGATTGATACTCTCATCGCGATTTTATTTTTTATTAATAAGGCTCAAATCCAATGCTACCCGGTGTCAACGCCGACTTAAAACTGATCCACTTAGCGACGCTATCGCCGAAGTAAAATTGACCCACCCATGGTAGTTATCCCTGCCTCTCCGATTCATTTTGTAGAACGGTTGGCACTGTCCCTAACGCCCTTTTCCCTTTTAGCCGATAACTCTCTCCACTTATCTGAATGATGTGAGAGTGATGAAGCAGTCGATCCAGCAGTGCAGCCGTGAGTGTGGTGTCATCAGCGAACGCATTTGACCATTGTGAGAACGGTAAATTGCTTGTGACAACCACGCTGCCCTGTTCATATCGTTTTGCGATGACATTGAAGAACAAGTTTGCTTCTTCTCTCCC
>NZ_FUXU01000189.1 GCF_900167155.1 Enterovibrio nigricans DSM 22720
CGCGTGTTGGGAGTTCGAATCTCTCCACCCCTGCCACCTTATTCTGCATAGCTATGTAAAAAAAAAGCCCGCTCAGTTGAGCGGGCTTTCGCGCGCCTAAAAAAAGGACTTCAAATGTCAGAAGATATAGAGGTAAGATCTGAAGGGCAGGTTGTTGAGCGAATAGAGAGCATTAACGAAACGTTACAAGGGATCCTTGCTCTCGGACACGCAGGTATAGAAGCATACGAGAATGAGAATAAAGAGCGAACAAAAGTGACTCTTGAGCAGGCAAAGATGGATTTTGAAATCCAGAGCAAAAATATTCAGCTGGAAGATAAAAAGCACAAACGTGTGATTGCGCTTATCGTTTTAAGTGTTGTTTGTCTCGTCTCGTTATGCTTGGCTGCCTTCTTGACCAATAACGCACAATACGTTGACGAGATTATAAAAGGTGTCGCTTTTCTGTTTGGAGGTGTGGGTCTCGCCAAGCTCTTACAAGCCCCTGCTAACCTCCCCAAGATAAAAGCTGATGAATAGAAATAGAAAGCCGCTCCATAGAGCGGCTTTTTGCGTAGCGAATAACATGCTGCGAGTCTATCTTAGTTTTATCCCTTTGGTGGAAATGGATCGTTACCATGACTGTCTTTAATTGCAATCTTTCCATCTTTGTTATGAATTACTAATTCTGTTTGCTGGTTTTGGCTGATCACTCTTGCTCGCTTAACCGCTTCTTGCTTAGTATCAAAGTGACCTGATGATCTTTGGCCACCACTTTGCTTTATGTCCCAACCGCCATCTGAGTTTGGAACGACATGCGTGCTTTTTGCCATATCTTATCCTTTACGATATTCGGTATGGGAGCACTTGGGGCAAGGAGGCAGTGTATCTGTATAGTCATCTAGAACAACACGTTGATCACACTTCTTACAAGTGTAAGGGCATTTTCCTGGCTTCTCACCTGTTGTTGGCATAATTATATCTCCGTTAATGGTTTGTGAAAGTAAATATAATCAAATGGTTACATGATCATTGTGCAATAATGTTAGTGGTTGGTGTGTGAGATAACCCTAGGATTTCGATGATACTTAAACAAATGTATTTAATGATAAAACGTAGTAGCTAAAGATGACGTATGATGTGCACAAAGACAGATTGTTGATCAACAGCTTCATAGGCTTGCAGTAACGAAAATTAACAAAAAATGCGTGTTTACTGGACACGGAGTTCCAAATGATACCATTATGTTATTGTAGTCTTTTGCTTCGTTTGGTAGCATCCGCGCACTGGACTAAACCGCTATCCCTACAAGCGACAACTGATACGCTAAGGAGGGAATATGAAATGGAGTCTTATCATGGGTAATATATTTCGGATGATTTTTGGCTTGCCAAAAGCGAAGGGAGAGAGCAAAACCCAAAGCTACAACATTCGTCCTAAAATGAAAAATCTTGATCTCGTTGTCATGGATTACAACTCATTTAGAAAAAGCCGCAAGGTGCGAGCTCAAGTCAGTGCGGCTAAAGATTCTGTTCGAGCTTAATTTTATTTGCTGGATTTTTGAGAGGTGCATATAGCACCTCTTTTTTGTGTCTACTATTCGGGAAAATTTACGTGCCAAAACCAACCTCACTACTCTTTATTTTAGTGCTGTGTCTTGCGGGATATTATTTACTCAACAAGCTTCACCGCTTCCACTATCCCTTGAAGAGAAGCAACGGTTACCACACTTTCTTAAGTTCTGCGACGGCTGGCTTTGCTGTATGCGGGGTCGCTATCGTTGTTTATGCAATAGCTGATTGCGGATTGAGAGCTTTAAACTGGCATTTTTCCCTTGGCGATATTGTTCTAAATAACATTCTTGCTTACGATGCCCCTAGCAACAGCGTTTCCCTTTTTGACGTATGTGCAATTACTGTTATCTTGTGTTTAGCTATCCCCGTTGTTTTTTACAGATTCAGCATAGATAGGCAATACATTTGTTTCTTAGAAGAGTTTGCTCAAGATGGAGAGAGTCCAGAGTTTACCCAGTTGTTTTTTAGGTCTTACGAGTATGGACTGCCAATACTATTTACTATGTCTGATAGAAAAATCTACATTGGTTATGTAACTGAAATTCACTCGAAGCCATTCAATGATGTGCACATTATTCCGATCGTCAGCGGGTATCGAGATAGCTCGGAGCTGAGACTTGTTCCAGTCACTCCCTACCAAGATATTATTCACGATGTAGAAAATGATGATGAACAAGAGCTAGATTTGGAGGCGTTTACTGTCACCCGGCTTTGTTGCTTAAATCGATGGAACTAAATCTAGAAGCTACGATCTGATCGGCTACACCCATCAATCGTCGTAGTCTCATG
>NZ_FUXU01000193.1 GCF_900167155.1 Enterovibrio nigricans DSM 22720
GGATAACCTAGGGTCTCAGCGGCCTTCTACTAACTTTGCAACGGAGCCGAAGCAAGTGTTCTTTCGCTGTTTTTTACTAAAAGCTGGGGTACCATGGTTGAATTAACGTTAATTAAAAGAATTCTGCTAGAGAGTTCGTTTCAGTATTCCGACTAAATTGAAAAGGAAATTCATGTCATCCGATAAACTGAGTACCTTGTTGGTAAACGCGGGTAGAAAAGACAAATACTGCAAAGGTGGCGTAAACAGTGTAATCCAACGCGCTTCTTCGCTTGTTTTTGACTCTGTAGAGCAAAAGAAATTTGCGACAAAACACCGAGGCGAACGCGAACTGTTTTATGGGCGACGCGGAACGCTGACTCACTTTTCATTTCAAGATGCGATGACAGAGTTGGAAGGCGGCGCAGGTTGCGTTCTGTATCCTTGTGGAGCGGCGGCAATTGCAAATTCGATATTGTCATTTGTCAAAACAGGCGACAACGTATTAATGACGGGTGGGGCTTACGAGCCTACACAGGCGTTTTGTGACACCATTTTGAATGACATGGGTGTTTCCACAACTTATTACGACCCCATGATGGGGGCGGACATAGCGAGCCTAATGGCTCCTGAAACGGCCGTCGTTTTTCTTGAGTCGCCAAGTTCTATCACAATGGAAGTGCCCGACGTTCCTGCGATTGTTAAGGCTGTGCGTCACGTCAATCCTGACGTTATTGTCATGATAGATAACACGTGGGCGGCAGGTGTGTTGTTTAAGGCACTAGAGCATGATATCGACATCTCTATACAGGCCGGAACCAAGTATATCGTGGGCCACTCTGATGCGATGATTGGTACTGCTGTGGCCAATACCAAATGTTGGGAACGGTTACGAGAGCGTTCATACTTGATGGGGCAAATGGTGGATGCAGACACCGCCTATATGGCAGCTCGTGGATTACGCACCATGGGCATTCGACTCAAACAACACCATGAGAACGGTGTCGCTGTCGCCAAATGGTTGAGCCAGCGGTCTGAAGTGGCGAGGGTGAATCACCCTGCTTTGCCTGAGTCGAAAGGACATGCAAATTATCAACGAGACTTTTCAGGAAGTTGCGGGCTGTTCTCTTTTGTATTGAAAGAAAAATTAACCCCAGAACAGATTGCCCACTATTTAGATAATTTTGTCCATTTCAGCATGACTTACTCTTGGGGTGGCTATGAATCATTGATCCTGACAAATCAACCAGAAGAGCTTAATGCAATTCGCCCTGTTGGGCCGGTTGATTTTGAAGGCACATTGGTTAGATTGCATATCGGCTTGGAAGACGTAGAAGATTTGATTGAAGACTTGGAAGCGGGATTTGCGCGGCTAACGTAGTCTTCACTTCTTTGTAAGGCGTAAAAAAAACGGCACCTTTCGAGGTGCCGTTTTTTGTTGTTACTCGGTTTGTTTTACTTATCTTTGTTTAGCAAGGTTTTCAAGGTTGAAGCCAAATCAGCCGCACTTTCATGTGCGTTGGTGTGGACGAGGTATTTGCCATTTACCAAAAATGCGGGCACGGATGTAATGCCTGATTCCACGGTAATTTGATCCGCGCGTTCGATTTCAGCAAACATTTTCTCTTGTTGGGCCTCGTCCAAATCATAAGGACTCGTCAAACCATATTTTGCAAAGAGAGCCGACAAAATGGTTTTGTTTTCTTCCACAGATTCAGTTTGCTGTTCTTGGACGTATTTGAATAAATCTTTAACCAGTGCTTCCGGCGGATTGCCATTGGTTTGAGAAATAGCAGAATAGTAAATCAAGGCAGCGAATGTTGAGCTTTCATTGAAGGTGACGTGAGATTTACCGACTTTTTCTCCAACAGCTTGTTCAATCGCAGGAATCGCATCTTCCATCGCACGGCATGCGCTACAGGATAGGCTGAAAATTTCGTTGATTGAGGGAACATTTGTCACGGTCACAGGCGTTTCAAGCGTGGTGTATTTGGGCGTGTCTTTCGGCTCATCACTGCAAGCTGTCAGAGTGATGGCCGCAAGTAAAGGTAGCAAAAGGTGTTTAATTTTCATGGAGTAGTTTCGCTCTATAACGTGCAGCGTTGGGCTGAATGTGAAAAATATCAGGACTCGGATTATAACGAGATCCTCAAATTGGAAAGGCTTTGTTGCTTAATTCGGTTGGAAGACATGGCAGCCTAAAGTTGTTCGGTTCTTAAGCAATATACTGAGTTTCAGGC
>NZ_FUXU01000223.1 GCF_900167155.1 Enterovibrio nigricans DSM 22720
CGCATGCTCTAATAGCGGCTTTTGGTCTCAATATAATACTATTCCTTGTTTCTATACCGTTTTGTTGCGTTATTGAGCATTATGTCTGATGTTGTGCTCATCGGTTTTTCGCTACTCATTTCAAGAGAAATGTTTTTCTCTTTTTCTGTAATCAAACCGTCGATTACCATTCTAGATAGCACCTCTTTTCTAGACTCAGTTTCTATTTGAATTTGATCGAAACCTTTCATTGTAATTTCTCGCATTGCTTCGACATTTCGAATCATTTCTTCACTTTTCTTTAGCTTATCTTCAATGTCTTTCTTGACGTGTAAAAGCAATGCAGGTGCTTGTTCTTGCATTTCTTTTTCTGTGAGATGACGGGTTTGCTTACTCAACGAATGCTCAACTTGTTGTTGGTTAGTTATCAGCATCAAGCTAATAAGATCAACTAAACGAGAAAGGCTTATGATGGTCGAACCTATATGAGGCTCCATGGAGGCATATTTGTTCATGTCAACATCAGAACAAGCAAGCTGATAAATATCAACTCCGGTTGCCTCGCTGATCTTTATAACATCAGAGAAACGAGGGTCAGTTTCACCAGAAGCAATTCTTTTTAATGTTCTTGAGCTGATACCTGTGATGTCACTAATGATCTCATAAGTTGCTCCTTTCCTTAGAATTGCTCTCTTAAATTGTTCAGCTCTCTTTTCTACAGACACATTCTTATCTCTTAATATTTAATACCTTAGCCATTTTACACCATAGTTTTATCCATACCTTTCATAGTGCCACTTTCGGAACTATATCAGTGCCATTTTTTATTGACTCAAAATGATACAGCGTGCAAATATAGGCACTCAGATAGTGCCATAAAATGTATTGACAGGGTTTTCGCAGTGCTTGATATGCTAGCAATGAAATTTCCATTTAAGCGAGAGGTCGTCCTTGAAATGACGAACTGCGGCTTTTTGGATTTCGAAACGCTAGCAAAGAAAACCGGCCTAAAAATCTCTGCCGGTGAAATTGGTTTCGCCCTGTCTGGCGACAACAACACCGAAGTCAGCGACCTCTACTGCCCGTATCAAACCATCCCGTCATCCTTTACCGATATTGCCTGTAAAGCGTTTAATTCTGACCCACGCGCTAACGTGTTTTGGCCTTACTTCGAGATAAAGGCTTCTCCCGCAAAGGTCATGCAAGGGCACAATGTCTACGGCTCTGAAAGCTTGCGCCTAGGCATTGAATACATGTTGGATGCGCTGGCAAAAGCACAACCTGTACTGTTTGACCTGTTAGATACCGGGTTAGGGGAGATTTGCCGATTGGATTGCACCTACTCCATTCAGTTAGCCAGTCAGGATGTGTTACGCCAAACCCTGAAAGCCTTGAGTAACA
>NZ_FUXU01000194.1 GCF_900167155.1 Enterovibrio nigricans DSM 22720
GGGTCAATTTTACTTCGGCGATAGCGTCGCTAAGTGGATCAGTTTTAAGTCGGCGTTGACAAGATGACGCTCGTCGAAGGATTTACCGACAAATCTTACGCTTTATGAAGAACAATTGGTTACGTAATGAAGGGAGTGGCCGACAAAAAAAGTACTTTCAGACAGGCCTTTTTAAAACCCTTCTGGTTAAACCGAGGCAAGATTCTGTTGACGTTGATATAGCTTTGACTCCTGACTATTCAGTATTAAGCCATGAGCGTGATCAGTACAAATGTGAGTTGGAGATTGTTCTTGGAGAGATTGAAGAGTACCAATCCCTTAATTGCCGCTTTCCAGAATTAGAGCCAAAGCTGATTCCACTTCTTGACCAAGCAAAAGAGCGTTCTGCCCAGTTGCTTGGAAAGGTGAATGGTTTAACGAATGTGCTCAAAACCATCTCTGAAGGCCAATATACGTGCTAAGAAAATGGCAGCAAGAGTGCTCAGAAAGAGCATTTGGCAAAATTTAAATCGAACCAACCTCACTTCTTTTGCCAAGCAACACCAGGAGCAGGGAAAACTGTACTTGCAGCAACGGTAGCTTCGAGATTATTGCAAAATGATATGGTCGATCTTGTCTTGTGTTTTTCACCGTCATTAACGGTTTCAGACGGTATAAAAAGAACCTTTTCACATACCCTGAATTGCACCTTTAACGGTGGTCTTGGTTCTATCGGGCAATCCCTAACATATCAATCAATTCAGTTTCTTAATAATGATTTTTGGCAAACCCTCCGTAACCATCGAGTGTTTGCTGTCTTTGATGAGATTCATCACTGCTCGGGTTCAGATATAGAAAACGCTAATGTTTGGGGTCAACAAGTACTCACTAAGATTCAAGGGCTCGCTACCTATACACTTGCCATGTCAGGAACTCCGTGGCGTTCAGATGCATTACCTATAGTTATGGGGGAATACAGCACACCTAACGGGCAACTTCTCGTTGATTACCAATATACGTTGAAACAAGCCATTGCTGACAAAGTTTGTCGATCTCCATATTTGGTTCTAGTTGATAGTGAGCACCTATCAGTGACCAGTGCTGAAAAGGTTGAATCATTTTCTTCTATACCCGAAATGATTAAGCAGACCAAAACGTCTTATCAAAGTATCATAAACAACCAAGAAGCGATGGAGTACCTGCTTGGGCTCGGTTGTAAAAAGCTGGCAGAGATACGTACACTGTCAGCAACTGCGGGAGGATTGGTTGTGGCTTCATCAGTTAAGCATGCGCAAACAATTAAAGAGATACTATCTCAAAAGTATGCTCAAACAGTCTCAATCGTCACTTACCGCCACGAAGAACCTTTAGCAGAAATAGAACGCTATCGTCAAAGTAATGCTCAATGGATTGTAAGCGTTGGAATGATTAGCGAAGGCACGGATATCCCTCGCCTTCAAGTTTGTTGTCACATGAGTTCTGTTAAAACTGAGCTGTATTTTAGGCAGGTACTTGGACGAATCCTTAGAGTAAACGGATTGATAAACCAACAAGCGTGGCTGTTCACTTTTGCAGAGCAAAGCCTGATAGAGTTTTCGGAGCGGATTGAACAAGACATTCCAGAGTCTCGCATGTTTGCAAAAATAGATAGCTCGATGGAGTTTGAGTTAGGGTTTCACCGCGCTTACTCAAGTGTTGATAGCCTCTTAGAAGAGCGAGATAAAGTGAGTTCAAAATTGAACTGGAGCAATGCTATTAGTAATGATACTCAATCTGCAGGGTCTTATAGCACGCTCGATGAACTCCGATTAGGAGCTTTCAAGCAGCGCGTAATTTCAGCCTTTCTAGCCACTTCATAGTTTAAAATGATCTCTGCACTCTAGTTACCCCCTCAATTCAGTTACAATATCGTCAACTCAACTGTATGTAACTGAACTCCCATGGTCGAACAACATCAAAAAGAGCTAAAGAAACAGCTTTGGAAAATCGCGCATTCCCTTCGTGGAAACATGTTTGCCGATGATTTCAAAGGGTTTGTCGATACGTTTGTTGGAGGGTTTTAGGTATGACAGAAACAATAAAAGATATTTGGGGTGGTAAGACCCCGCTTCTCTAGACACTCAATAGCTATATAATTGAACAAACTATGAGGTGTTGCTATGAGCGGAAAACGCTATCCAGAAGAAT